>NZ_JBJKFJ010000008.1:0-279776 GCF_050473265.1 Pseudomonas pichavaramensis
GAAACGGGTGGTGCCATGCCCGTGTGGGCCGTGGCACGCTGTGACGCGGCTGACGCGTCGGATAAAGAGGGGATTCCCCGGCCTGCCTGTACCAAGGTCCCCGAAACGGGGGGCGCCTTGCCTGTGTGGGCTGTGGCGCACGCTGTGATGCGCTTGGCGCATCGAATAAAGAAGGGGATTCCCCGGCCTGCCTGTACCAAGGTCCCCAGAAACTGGATTGCTATAGCCTATGCAGGGCGTATGCCAGTTTTCTTAAGTGGGCTTGAGGCCCTTGTTTTCTGGGGATTGCGGCGCAGCCGGGCGCGCAGAAGAGCGGTCTTTGCGGATGCTGTGCACCAGCGTGCAGCGTGATGCACTGATGGCGCACCACGCGGTTAACGGGGCTGCGCAGTCCGTTTGGGTCGTTGCGACGCCAAGGTGCGCAGCCCGCCGCTCAATCAGGCAGTAGTCTCAGCGTGCCCTGGCTGCTGGCCTGGACGTCGGTTTCGTTCAGGTGCTGCGGGCGGTACACGCCCAGCACGTGGCCGGCGGCCTGGTCTGCATAGTGCGGGTCGAACGGCACGCCGCTCTGGCCTACCGGGTTGCTGCCGAGCGCCGTGCTGCTATCGGCCAGATCGATCAGGCGACGGGTCGAGGGCCCGTAGACCACCTGCCAAGGGGCCGGACCGATCTTGTGCGAGAGGTTGTTCGGCACCTCGTGGCTGCCCGGAGCAGCGTACGGGCCGGCATTCAGCAGCCAGGCCAGTGGCTGCTGCTGGCCCAGCGGATGGCTGTGGGTCAGGGTATGGGCGCGCCCCCATTGCCAGTCGGCGGGATCATCACCGAACTGCTCGCGCAGGTGCGCCAGGCTCGCGCGCCAGGCGTCGGCAACGATCTGTGCTCGGGGTTCCTCGCCACTGCCGCCGCGGCGATGCCACCAGGGCGACGTCGCATCGGCGCTCAGGCGCGGCAGGGCCACGTCGAGCACGCGGCTTTGCAGCAGGCTGTCGAAGAAGGCGTCACCCAGTTCATCGGCCATGGCCTCGTGAGCCAGTTGATAGAGCAGCTGGTTGAACAGGGTGGCGCTCACCGAATCCAGCGGATGCTCGCCGTTCCAGTCAGCCAGGCTCTGCACCATGGCCTGCTCCTGCTCGCCCCGGGCGGCGGCGCGCAGTTCGTCGAGGATCGGCGTCAGCACGCGCATGGGGTAGTCAGTGCCAGTATCGAGTTGCAGGGCCTGGCTGTTGTGCAGGTCCCACTTCACCGAGGTGTCGCTCAGGCGCTGATTGAGGCGCTGGCCACGGTCGGGCAGGTTGTAGTAGCCGGGAATCTCGATGCCGCTGGCCGGCACTGGCTGGTAGTTGGCCGAGACGATATAGCCGCGCGCCGGGTTCTCTTCCTGCGGGTTGGCGCTAAAGGGGTGGAAGCCGAGCTTGTCCGCCTCGCTGCTGGCACCGTCGAGAATGAAGGTCGGGTTGACCCCGGCCGGGCGCAGCGGCAGCTTGGCGGCCGCCCACCAGCCGATGTCGCCGGCGGCATTGGCCCAGACCACGTTGAGGCCGGGCGCTTCGATCTTCTCGGCGGCGGCGCGGGCCTTTTCCAGGGTATTGGCACGGTTCAGCTGGTAGAAGGCGTCGAGGATCGGGTTGTCGGTTTCCAGGAAGGCCCACCACATGGCGATCGGCGTGCTGCCGCTGTTCTGTCCCAGGGCGTCGTTGATGATCGGCCCGTGCGGCGAGCGGCGCAGGGTGACCTGCACCGGCTCGCCGCCCTTGACCTGAATGCTTTCCGTGCGCTGCTCGAGGTCGACCCAGCGATCCTGATACCAAACCTGATTGGCGTTGTCCGGGTTGACGCGCTCGGCGATCAGGTCGAGGTCGTCGTTCTGGAACATGGTCAGGCTCCAGGCGAAATCCCGGTTGTGGCCGAGCATGGCGCTGGGGATGAGCGCGTGGTGGTAACCGTACAGCTCGTAGCCGGGCGCCTGCAGATGCGCCTCGTACCAGACGGCCGGCAGGGAGAAGCGAATGTGCGGATCACCGGCCAGCAGCGGTTTGCCGCTGGCGGTGCGTCTACCGGACACGGCCCAGGCGTTGCTGCCTTCGAATTGCGGCAGGCCGCTGTCGGCCAGTGCCGTGTCGCTGAGCTGGGCGAGGGCGGAGAGGTCCTTCCAGTCGCCGGCTGTCAGGGGGCTACCGAGCACGCCGTCCGGGTGCCAGTCGAGATCGAAGACCTTGAGATAGTCTGCCCCCAGGCTGTCACGCACGTGGGTCATCAGTGGCTCGGTGCGCAGAGCAGCGGCGAAGCTGTAGGCCATGTAGCCGGCGACACTCAGGGTATCGGCGACGGTGAAGGGGCGTGGCTCGATGCCGAGCAGGTCGAACTCGACCGGCAACGGGCGGCTGGCCTGATAGTGGTTGATACCGTCGAGATAGTTCTGCAGCGCCTGTACGGACGGGCTGTCGGCGTCCAGGCGGGTGGCGTAGGCATCGGCGTGACGACCGAGTTCGAGGGTGCGGAACAGGCGATCGGTGGGCACCAGTTTCTCGCCGAGTACTTCGGCCAGCTCGCCGCGGGCCAGGCGGCGCAGCAGCTCCATCTGGAACAGGCGATCCTGCGCATGCACATAACCCAGAGCGCGATACAGGTCCGCCTCGTTCTCGGCGCGGATATGCGGCACGCCCAGTTCGTCATAGTCGACGGTGACTGGAGCCTGCAGCTCACGGAGCACCAGCTCGCCGTCGCGCTGCGGTTGTTTGTCGTGCAGGTACCAGGTCAGGCCGCCCGCTGCAGCAGCAACGATCAGGGCGAGGGCGGTCAGGGAGCGTTTCATCGAGCGGTCCTTGTTGTTATGAGGTTTACGTCGGCCTGCATTCTGCGCAGAAGCCAGGGAGGTGGCATTGACCAAATGCCGCAACGCTGAAAGTCTATGGTCAATTTCTCTTGTGGAGCCCGCATGGCCAACAGCGAGTTCGTTGCCCTGACCCATTCCTCCACGTTGCGACGGCTACTCTACGAGGCGCTGACCGCGCTGGGGCTCGACCCCACGAGTACCTATCGGCAGGCCTACGCTGGCGTGGCACTGGCTGCGCCGCTGCTGGAGGCTCGCGAGGATCATGACAATGCGCCGCGCTTCTGGCAGGCGCTGGAGGGGATAACCGGCGATGCCGACATCGGCCTGCACCTCGGAGAGGTGATGCAGCCACGGCCGATGGACGTGGTCGGCTACCTGCTCCTGGCCGCACGTGATCTGCGCCAGGGCTTGCAGGCTTTCGTGCGTTTCCAGCACATCCTTTCTGGCGGTTTTGCCGCCCGGCTTGAAGAGCAGGGTGAGCAGGCAAGGTTGGTCATCGACCTCAACTACCGTGAGGTCGGATCATTGCGTCAGCAGATGGAGTGTCTGGCGGTGCTGTTGGCGAAGATGCTGGCCGCGGCTGGTGGTGAACTGCCGTTGCTGGGTGTCGACTTTCGGCACCGCGCGCCACGCAAGTTGGGCGAGCATCGGCGCCTGCTCGGTGTCGAGCCGCGCTTTGCGCAGGCGCATGATGCGCTGATCCTGCCACGTGCGTTGCTGGCGCGTCCGTCGCGTAGTGCCAGCCCGCGGTTGTTCGAGGTGCTCAGTAACGAGGCCGAGAAACAGCTGGCCGGGCTGGTGGAAAATCAGCTGCTGGCGCGGGTGCGTTACTGGTTGGAGCTCAACCTGGGCGCTACGACCTGCACGCTGCAGGCGTGCGCGCAGGATCTGGGCAGTAACCGCAGTGCGTTGCAGCGGGCGCTGAGCGAGCAGGGCAGCAGTTTTCGGCTGTTGCATGATGAAGTGCGTCGCCTGTGTGCACTGCGCCTGCTCGATCAGGGGCTGAGTGTGCGTGAGGTGGCGCGTGCCTGCGGTTTTGCCGAGCTGTCGCCGTTCTACCGGGCCTTCCGCCGCTGGCAGGGCGGCACGCCACGCGGTCGAAGCTGAGCGCGTCAGTCGTCTGCCAGTGCCCACTCGCAGAAACACCCGACTGCCAGAGTGTTGCTGGCGTCGACCTTGCGTCCCGCCTCCAGGGCTTCGAGTATGGGTTCGATGAAGCTGTTGCTGGAGTTGCACACCAGTCCTTCGCTGTAGGGGCCGAAATAGGCCAACTGGCCCTGACGGTCCCAGATCGCCACCGCCGGGCTGGCGGGCAGGTTGGCGCTGCCGGGCATCTCGTCGATGGGTTGCAGGGCCGCCAGTTCCGCCGGCAGGCGGCCGTGACTGCCGGGCTTCTGCACCACATGGAATTGCACGCCTTTGGGGGCATAGTGCTCGATCAGCTCGGCCAGGTGCTGCTGGTTGCCGACGTTGCACGGGCAGGCCGGATCCCAGAAATGCACCAGGCGAATCTCGCCAGGGCCGGCCAGCGCGGCTGGCAGCTGCAGTGTGGCGCCGGAGAACACCGCTGCGCGCTCATCGAAGGTGCGCAGGTAGCGTGTCTCGAACCAGCGATAGGCCAGCAGCAGACCGACCAGGCAGGTCAGGACGAACAGGGCGACGAGCAGGTTCTTGCGTGACAGGCGAGGCATGATGCTGATCGAGATGAAAAAAGGGCGTGTAGCTTGCCACGATGCGTCTGGCAGCTGAATATCGCAGCATTCTAGGAGATGTCGACGGGATCGCCCCTGGCAACCTGCAACTTACGGAAAGCCTCATGTCTGAGCCGTTTCAACCCGAACAATTGCGCCCCTTGCTGCGACCCTTGGCCGCAGCGCGCCTGGACCTGCCGGCGCTACAGGCGTACCGCAGCTTCTATGGTCTGGACCTGGGCGGCCGCTACGCCGGGCTGGACAGCAGGCTCGGCAGCTTCAATGCGGCGGGCTATCAGATTGCCGTGCAGCTATGGGCGCCGGCCGAGCCTCGTGCCACCTTGCTGCTGTTGCATGGTTACTACGATCACATGGGGCTGTATCGGCATGTAGTCGATTGGGCGCTGGCTATGAATTTCGCCGTGCTCGCCTGCGACCTGCCGGGGCACGGCCTGTCCAGCGGAGTGCGGGCCAGCATTGGCGATTTCGCCGAGTATCAGCAGGTGCTCGGTGGCTTGTTCGAGCAGGCAACTGAACTCGACCTGCCGCAGCCCTGGCACCTGTGTGGGCAGAGCACGGGCGGGGCGATTGCGTTGGACTACCTGTTGGCCGACGGCAAGCGGCCAGAGCTGGGCCAGAGCATTCTGCTCGCGCCTTTAGTGCGGCCGCGTGCCTGGGGTTGGTCGAAGCTCAGCTATCGTTTGCTCAGCCCGTTCGTGCGGGAGATTCCGCGGCGCTTCAGCGACAACTCCAGCGATGCGACCTTCATCGACTTCGTGCACAACCTCGACCCCTTGCAACCGCGCAGCCTGCCGACTTCCTGGGTTGGTGCGCTGGCTCAATGGGTGCCGCGCATCGAGGCGGCCGCGCGCAGTGAGCACAGCCCGCTGATCGTGCAGGGTGAGCAGGACATGACGGTGGACTGGCGCTACAACCTCGAGGTGCTACAGGACAAGTTCCATCAGCCGAATATCCTGCGCCTCAACGATGCGCGCCACCATCTGGCCAACGAGAATGAAGGGTTGCGCCGTCGCTACTTCGACTTTCTTCGCGAGCGTCTGGTTTAGATGCTCTGGGGCGCTGTCTCCAGCTCGTTGCTGCTCATACCGACCGCGAGGCCGGCACGCAGGGCCTTGAGCGCAGCCTGATAGTAGGCCTGGCCATCTTGCGACTGGGCAAATTCGACGAATTGCTCCAGCTCCGGATCGCTGAGGTCGCGGTAGACATGCAGCAGCGTGTTGTCCAGATCCTGCTCGATCTGTCCCATCAGCCGCTCGCGCTGGCCGTTGAGCAGGCCCTGGGCCTGAGCGCCACCAAGCAGGCCTGGAATCATCTGGCTGAGGCTGTCGGCCGCCACGCCGGCAAGCGCCAGGCTGACCTCGGCGCCGGCTTCCTTGGCCGGCAGCGCTTGGGCCAGATGGCGGATCAGCAGGCGGCGGGTGGCGTCGGCATCGGTACGCGGCAGGCCATTGGCGTACTTGGCCAGTTGGTCGCTGCGCGTAGCCAGTTGTTCGGCAGCGACGATCTTGTGCCCCAGCTCCGTCTGGAAGAACGCCAGGGCCGGTTGCGGGTCGGCCAGCTCCTGGCGCAGGGCTTGCTGGGCGCGCTGGTCGATGGCCGTGGCGGCGAAGCGACGATTGCTGTTGTCCACCAGCGCCTGATAGACCGCTGGCGGCAGCGTGCTGCGGTAGCGTTGCTGGGCCGCATCGAGCGCCTGATTGAAGTGTTCACGCTGTTGTGGCCAGCCGGCGACCTGATACAGGCGCAGATGATCATCGGCCAGGGTCGGCAGGGTCAGGCCAATCAGCAACAGGGCAAACAAAACGCGCATCGGGAACTCCTTGGCAAACTATCCTGGCCAGCCGCATGGTCCTGCGGGCGGCTATTTTCGGTGGCTGGCCGGGGCTTGTCGAGCTATGTCTAGTGGAGCATCCGGCGCTGTACAATCGCTGCCATGAACGACATCGACCAGCAAGACAGCTTTGCCAACCTCATCGACGACCTCGCCAGCCAGGGCTGGTCGTTACGGGAGCTGTTTGCTCCTGAAGATCTGACCCGCGAACTGGCCGCTGAGTGCCGTAAGCGTGAGCGCAGAGGTGAGCTGAGTGCTGCCAGCGTTGGTCGTGGCACCGCTCAGCAGGTGCAGGAGGGCATCCGCGGGGATCGTATTCAGTGGCTGGAACCCGGCCAGAGCGCGGCCTGTGACCAGTATCTGCAGCTGATGGACCGCTTGCGTCTGGCCCTGAACCAGGAGCTGTTCCTCGGTCTGGAGGACTTCGAGTGCCATTTCGCCTGCTACGAGCCAGGTGCGTTCTACCGGCGTCATCTCGATCGTTTCCGCGATGATGACCGGCGCACCGTGTCGGCGGCGTTCTATCTCAACGACAGCTGGTTGCCTGAGCAGGGCGGCGCATTGCGCCTGTATCTGGATGAGGATCGTGAGCACGACGTGCTGCCGCAGGCCGGTACCCTGGCGCTATTTCTCTCCGGGTTCATACCGCACGAGGTGCTGCCAGCCACCCGCGAGCGTTTGTCGCTGACCGGCTGGTTCAGACGTCGTGGTACCGACGTGCTCTGATATCTGGGCGCCTGCTCAGTGACCCCACACCTTGATGGTGCCGTTGATATCGCGAAGATCACGCACGGCGACGTTGCCGATGCTGTTGTCGCCGATGTACAGGTCGCTGGCCACGCGAGCGCGGATCACCAGCTTGCCCAGAGGGCCGAGTTGCTGATTGATGGCGGTCAGGTTGGGCAGCTTCAGTTGCAGCTGGCTCTGGCCGCCGTTGCCCTTGACCACATCCAGCTCCAGCGTCGGCACCTCGATGCCCAGGGCCGGAATGCTGGCGCCCAGCTGTGCCGGGCCGAGGGCATAGCCGTCGCAGTCGCCGGGGGCGAGGCAACCGTTGTCGATCTTCACGTTGCGCAGCGACAGGCTACCGCCATCGTCCTGCCAGCGCATTTCGTCGATGCGCGCCATCAGATCAAGACGGATACTGATGCCGGCCTGGCCGCTGATCTGGCTCAAGCGCTCGTCCTCCAGTACGCGCAGGTCAGCCTGGGCGAAAGGGGCAGACAAAGCCGCGCTGCACAGCAGTGGCAGGATCAGGATGCGAAGCGAACTGGACATTAATGTGACCTCCCTGGTTGGCGTTAAAGTCGCGCAGCGACGCCTTCCTTCCTTCTCCTGCCGGGAGAAGGTGACGCACAGCGCCGGCTGAGGGAGGGCATGACCGTTGGCAGCAGGAGTCTGGTCTGGCGCGCCCTGCGATGCCATGGGTAAGCCCTGCTTCCCGCCGAAGGATAGGCCGGGGGATGGCGCTTGTGCCGAGCCGTCCGACGTGGGCTGACAGCCTTGTTACCGCTGGTTACTCTGGGCGCGGCAACGGAGAGAGTCGATGCAGAAAATATTGGTCAGTCGCTGCTTGCTCGGTCATCGGGTGCGCTATGACGGTGGCGTGCATGGGCCCTTCGATCAGTTGCAGCAATGGCTGGATGAGGGCCGCGTTGTGGCGCTCTGCCCGGAAGTGGCGGGCGGCCTGCCGACTCCGCGTGCGCCGGCAGAAATTCGCGATGGCCAGGGCGCTGCTGTACTGGAGGGGCGTCTGCCGGTCCTGACGATCGAGGGGGAGGACGTCACTGCAGCCTTCCTCGAGGGCGCCGAACAGGCGTTGGCGCTGGTTCGTCAGCACGATATCAGGCTGGCCTTGCTCAAGGCGCGAAGCCCGTCGTGCGGCAATCTGGAAAACTATGACGGCAGTTTCAGTGGGGTGCGGGTGGCGGGTGAAGGCGTCACCGCCGCCGCGTTGAAACGAGCCGGGGTGAAGGTGTTCAACGAAACGCAACTGGCTGAGGCGATGAACGAGCTGGCTCGTATCGAGGCCAGCCAGTAGCCTGGAGGCGAAATGAAAAGGGAGGCCGAAGCCTCCCTTTTTGCTGCCTGCAGCGTACTTAGAACAGCACGCGGCTGCGGATGGTGCCGCGAACGTCCTGCAGTTTCTCCAGGGCCAGGTCGGAGTACTCGGCGTCGACGTCGATGACCACGTAGCCGACCTTGTCGTTGGTCTGCAGGAACTGACCGGAGATGTTGATGCTGTTGTCGGCGAAGACCTTGTTGATCTCGCTCATCACACCCGGCACGTTCTCGTGGATGTGCAGCAGACGGTGCTTGCCCGGGTGCGCCGGCAGCGCCACTTCAGGGAAGTTGACCGAGGACACCGAGGTGCCGTTGTCGCTGTACTTGACCAGCTTTTCGGCCACTTCCAGGCCGATGTTGGCCTGGGCTTCGGCGGTGGAACCGCCGATGTGCGGGGTCAGGATCACGCGATCCAGGCCGCGCAGCGGGCTTTCGAAGATGTCGTCGTTGGATTTGGGCTCGACCGGGAATACGTCGATGGCGGCGCCGATCAGGTGCTCGTCCTTGATCGCATTGGCCAGGTGATCCAGCTCGACCACGGTGCCGCGTGCGGCGTTGATCAGGATGCCGCCCTTCTTCATGGCACGGATTTCCTTCTCGCCGATCATCCACTGGGTGGACGGCAGCTCCGGCACATGCAGGGAAACGATGTCGCACAGACCCAGCAGTTCGTGCAGGTCAGCGATCTGTGTGGCGTTGCCCAGCGGCAGCTTGGTCACGGTGTCGTAGAAGAACACCTGCATGCCCAGTGCTTCGGCCAGTACCGAGAGCTGGGTGCCGATGGAGCCGTAGCCGACGATGCCCAGCTTCTTGCCGCGAATCTCGAAGGAGTTGGCCGCCGATTTGATCCAGCCGCCGCGATGGCAGGAAGCGTTCTTCTCGGGGATGCCGCGCAGCAGCAGGATGGCTTCGGCCAGTACCAGTTCAGCCACCGAGCGGGTGTTGGAGTACGGCGCGTTGAACACAGCGATGCCGCGCTCGCGAGCCGCATCCAGATCCACCTGGTTGGTGCCGATGCAGAAGCAGCCCACGGCGACCAGTTTCTTCGCACAGTCGAAGACGTCGGCGGTCAGTTGGGTGCGTGAGCGAATACCGATGAAGTGGGCGTCGGCGATCTTCTCTTTCAGCTCCTCGCCCGACAGCGCGGTCTTGAGGTACTCGATGTTGGTGTAACCGGCGGCCTTCAGCGTGTCCACGGCGTTCTGGTGAACGCCTTCGAGAAGAAGGAACTTGATCTTGCTCTTGTCGAGAGAGGTCTTGCTCATCGGAGTACCTGTTGTCCCACAGAATAATGTCAGGGAAGGGCTGAGAAACTCAGCCAACGCCCGCGGATCGCTGCACGTCTCGATTCACGGGGTGCGTATGCTAGCATGTCCGCCTTTTTCAATGCTCGGTTGCGACCTGAATGGTTCTCAGGGCGACCATGAATCCTTTGAGAGTTCTGTAGATGACCACCCCCGCCCAGATCGAAGAGCTGAAGACCCTGGTTGAGCCCGGCAAGGTGCTGACCGACGCCGATTCCCTGGAAACCTACGGCAAGGACTGGACCAAGCAGTTCGCCCCGGCGCCTTCGGCCATCGTCTTCCCCAAGACCACCGAGCAGGTGCAGGTGATCGTGCGTTGGGCCAATCAGCACAAGATCGCGCTGGTGCCCTCGGGCGGCCGTACCGGTCTGTCCGCCGCTGCCGTGGCAGCCAATGGTGAGGTGGTGGTGTCGTTCGACTACATGAACCGCATCGTCGAATTCAACGAGTATGACCGCACCGTGGTCTGCCAGCCGGGCGTGGTGACCAAGCAGTTGCAACTGTTCGCCGAAGAGAAAGGACTGTACTACCCGGTGGATTTCGCTTCGTCCGGCTCCAGCCAGATTGGCGGCAACATCGGCACCAATGCCGGCGGGATCAAGGTGATTCGCTACGGCATGACCCGCAACTGGGTTGCCGGCCTGAAAGTCGTGACAGGCACTGGCGAACTGCTGGAACTCAACCGTGACCTGATCAAGAACGCCACCGGCTACGACCTGCGCCAGCTGTTCATCGGTGCCGAAGGTACGCTCGGCTTCGTGGTTGAAGCCACCATGCGCCTGGAGCGCGCGCCGAAGAACCTCACCGCGATGGTCCTCGGTACGCCGGACTTCGATTCGATCATGCCGGTGCTGCATGCCTTCCAGAGCAAGCTCGACCTGACGGCTTTCGAATTCTTCTCCGACCGCTGCCTGGAAAAGATCCTTGGCCGTGGCGACGTGCCGGCGCCGTTCGAGAGTCGCACGCCGTTCTACGCCCTGCTGGAGTTCGAGGCGCTGAACGAGGACGTGGCCAACGAAGCCCTGGCGACCTTCGAGCATTGCGTCGAGCAGGGCTGGGTACTCGATGGCGTGATGAGCCAGAGCCAGCAGCAGCTGGAGAACCTGTGGAAGCTGCGTGAGTACATCTCCGAGACCATCAGCCACTGGACGCCGTACAAGAACGACATTTCCGTCACCGTCGGCCAGGTGCCGTCCTTCCTCAAGGATATCGATGACATCGTTTCGGCCAACTACCCGGACTTCGATGTGCTCTGGTACGGCCATATCGGTGACGGCAACCTGCACCTGAACATCCTCAAGCCCGAAGCGCTGGCCAAGGAGGACTTCTTCGCCAAGTGTGCGGTGGTCAACAAGTGGGTGTTCGAGATCGTCGAGAAATACAACGGTTCGATCAGCGCCGAGCATGGCGTCGGCATGACCAAGCGCGACTACCTGCAGTACAGCCGCTCGGCCGCGGAGATTGCCTACATGAAAGCGATCAAGGCGGTGTTCGATCCCAACGGCATCATGAACCCCGGCAAGATCTTCGCCTGAGCCCAGACGCCCGCCTGACCGCGGGCGTTTTCGTATCTTGCCCCGCGTCGGTTAAGGTACGTGACCGGCCACAAGCCGGGATGCCCACAATACGAACAACACAGGAGTCGGTGATGAGCTATCAGCACCAGTATGTCGACGGTACCACCGTCCACTTCCCGCTCGGCAAGGTCGTCTGCATCGGCCGCAACTACGCCGAGCACGCCAAGGAACTGAACAACCCGGTGCCCAGCGAGCCCCTGCTGTTCATCAAGCCGGGCTCCTGCGTGGTACCGCTCGATGACAGTTTTGCAATCCCCGAGGATCGTGGTTCGGTGCACTACGAGGCCGAGATCGCCGTACTGATCGGCAAGCCGCTGTCGAGGAAGCCGGATACCGAGGAAGTGCGCGATGCCATCAGCGGCTTTGCCCCGGCGCTGGACCTGACCCTGCGTGACGTGCAGGCCAAGCTCAAGGAGAAGGGCTATCCCTGGGAAATCGCCAAGAGTTTCGATGGCGCCTGCGTGCTCGCGTCGTTCGTGCCGGGCGATGCCATCGAGGATCTGGCGGACATCGGCATTCGCCTGGCTATCAATGGCGAAACCCGCCAGGACGGCAACAGCCGTGACATGCTCAACCCCATCGTGCCGATGATTCAGCATATGGCCGGGCATTTCTCCCTGCAGCCGGGCGATGTGATCCTCACCGGTACACCGGTCGGCGTCGGTGCCCTGAACAAGGGCGACGAACTGGTGCTGGAGCTGGTCGGTCACAGTCGGTTCACAAGCCGCGTGGTATAACCGCCAGCGCCTGATGGCCCTGTTGCATTTGTAGCAGGGCTCTCATGCACGCCGTGGAAGGGCTTCACGGCCAGCGCTGCCTCTCACCATCGGGGCCGCAACCTCTGTCGACATCGGATGTCCTATCGCATTCCTGCCGTCGAGTCATAGTTGATGTTCCCTCTTTACTCGCGTATCCGCCGCCGTTACTGGTTGGCTGCCTTGCTCGTAGTGGCGCTGGGCGCTCTGGTGCAGACCCAGCATCTGGATGATCGTGCCCGACTCTGGTTGCAAGAGCGCTCCACGCCATTGGTCGATCAGTTGGCCAGTGTCTGGCTGCCGGGCTATCGCGCGGTGATTCAGGCCAAGGCGCTGAGTGGTCTGGAGAAGGATGAAACCTCCGGGCTGACCTACAACCCGGTGACCGGGACGCTGTTCACCGTCACCGGCAAGAACCCGCTGCTGGTCGAGCTTTCCCGTCAGGGTGAAATCCTGCGGCGTATCGAGCTCAAGGGTTTTGCCGACCCGGAAGCGGTGGAGGTGATGGACAACGGCCTGATGGCCATCGTCGACGAGCGACGCCGCCAGCTCACCACTTTCACCCTGAAGGATGATGATCTGACCCTCGATGCCACGGGGCTTCCTGGTTTTGACCTGGGCTTCACCGAGGCGGGCAACAAGGGCTTCGAGGGCCTGGGGTGGGATGCGCGCAGCCATAGCGTGATTCTGGGCAAGGAACGTGGTCCGCTGGGTCTGTTCAGCCTGCCGTTTCCCGGCGAGGACGGCAGCGTGGGTGCCTTGCAGCCACTGGCCGCAGAGCACCTGGGGCTGCGCGATATCTCCTCGCTGAGTGTCGACGGTCGTACCGGTCACCTGCTGGTGCTGTCCGACGAGTCGCGCATGCTGCTGGAGCTCGACCGGACAGGAAAACCGGTCAGCTTCCTCAGTCTGAACGGCGGGCTCAATGGGCTGGAGAGCGGTATCGAGCAGGCCGAGGGCGTCGCCATGGACGAGGACGGCAATATCTATATCGTCGCCGAACCCAACCTTTTCTATGTGTTCAGCAAGCCTGCAGAGAAGGCTGGTTGATCGCCGCAAGCGTTCAGCTTGGCTTAAGCGACGATTCAGTCTGGCTTCAGCTAGCAGCACTAATCTGACCCCGTCACTTACGAACAACGAGGTCAACATCATGAAACGCACTGCTCTCGCTCTGATGATTCTGCCGCTGCTCAGCACTGGCGCTTTCGCCGCCGGTTATACCGGCCCGGGCGCGACCCCGCAGGTCACCACCGTCTCCGCTGCACTGGAGGCTGCCGACGATACCCACGTGGTACTGGAAGGTCAGATCGTCAAGCGTCTGCAAGACGAGCTGTACGAATTCAAGGATGCCACCGGTACCATCCAGGTCGAGATCGATGATGAAGACTGGCCGGGCCAGAGCGTTTCGGAAACCGCCAAGGTGCGCCTGACCGGTGAGGTCGACAAGGATTTCAACAGCCGCGAGATCGATGTCGACCGGGTCGAACTGATTAACTGAACCTGATGTTCTGCACGCCCGCCACAGCATGCCTGTGGCGGGTTTTTACGTGGTCGTAAGAGAAAATCGCCATGCGCCGCCTGCTCTCCATCAACCCCTGGCTGTACCTGCTGTTCTTCATGTTGTTGGTCGGCGCCGTGCTGGCTCAGCAGTACCGGCTGTTCGAGCGCGCCTGGTTTTCGGTCCAGCAGTGGCAGCATGGCGCGCAATGGCGCGATCAGTCGCTGTGGCTTGGCGACTACCAGGTCGCGATCGAGGCGAAGCCGATCGCCGATATCAGCGATGTTTCGGCGCTGACCTACGACCCGGACCGGCGCAGCCTGTTCAGCGTCACCAATAAGCCGGCCCGGGTGATCGAGCTGAGTCTGCAGGGTGAACTCAAGCGGACGATCGAACTGGAAGGCTTCGGTGACCCGGAGGCCATCGAATACGTGGCGCCTGGCACCTACGTGATCGCCGATGAGCGCGAGCAGCGCCTGGTCAAGGTGCTTATCGACGATACCTCCCGTGTGCTCGATGCTGCTGAGTTCCAGCAGCTGTCACTGGGCATTGGCCGCAATGGCAACAAGGGCTTCGAGGGGTTGGCCTACGACGCACAGAGCCAGCGCTTGCTGGTGGCCAAGGAGCGCGACCCGGTACGTATCTTCGAAGTGCTCGGTTTCCCTCATGTCGATACCAGCAAGCCGCTGGCGCTGCAGGTCAATACCGACCCCAAGCGCGATGCCCGTCTGTTCGTGCGCGACCTGTCCAGTCTGGATTTCGATTCGGCTACCGGTCATCTGCTGGCGCTGTCCGACGAGTCGAGGCTGGTGATCGAGTTGAACACCGAAGGCAAGCCGGTCAGCACCCTTTCCCTGCTGCGTGGCCAGCACGGCCTGCAACACGGCGTGCCGCAGGCCGAAGGCATTGCTTCGGATCAGGCGGGCAACCTCTACCTGATCAGCGAGCCCAACCTCTTCTACGTCTTCAGGAAGCCTGCTGACTAGGCCGTCTGATCATCCGTTGCTGCGTTCGGTGCGTTCTTCTGCACCGACTCGATCCCGCCTTTGCAGGCAGACGCGCTGCTGTACATCTGGCTTTGCCCGACCACCTGACCGTTGGTGGCCTTGAGTACGAAGTAGTGCTTGTCGTTGCTCGAGGTCTTGGTCTCGAAGGCGCCCTCACGTTGCGAGTTCTTCTTGACCGACTCGATGCCGTTAAGCGCTGAGTCTTTGGCCTTGTACATCTCGCTGGTGAGGATGACCTGGCCATTGGTCGCCAGCAGATTGAAATGGAACTGGCCGTCTTTGGCCTTTTTCAGCTCGAACTTTGCAGACATGCTCATCTCTCCTGGGTGACCGGCGAAATGCCGGTGCCGTTTCGCTTGGCAAAACAAGCCTAGTCCAGTTCGAGGGTGCGTGGAGACGCCGCGCCTCAGTGCGAATGGCTCTTGCCGACGTGGGTATGGCCGTCGTCTGGCAAGGGCTGCACGCCACCGCTGACGTTGAGCTGGCGCAGAATGCCGCAGTCTTCGGCCTCCTGTATGCCATTGCAGCGGTCGCGTAGTTCCGTCAACTGATCGCGCAGCGCCTGCAGGCTGTGGATGCGCGCTTGCACGTGTTCGATATGCTCGTCCACCAGACTGTTGATGCCGGCACAGCTTTCGTGAGGAAGATCACGCAGGGCCAGCAGGCGCTGAATCTCCTCCAGGGTCATGTCCAGCGTGCGGCAGTTGCGGATGAACACCAGGCGTTCGACATGCTCCTGCGTATAGAGGCGGTAGTTGCCTTCACTGCGCGCGGGTGCCGGCAGCAACCCTTCACGTTCGTAGTAACGGACGGTCTCGACCTGGCAGCCGGCCAGTTTCGCCAATTCGCCAATCTTCATGCGCGTACCTCCTTGGGGGTTGACCCTATAGTGACTACAGGGTGTGTACTCGGCAACAGACACTTGAAGGAGAGTTGCCATGAGCCGCTGTTGCGATCACTCGCACGAGCCATCACCTGTACGTCATGAGCACGACGTCACGCCGTCGTCGCTCGCCGACGAGCCGCTGACCGGGGCGGTGAATACGCGCATCCGCATCGAACAGATGGATTGCCCCACGGAAGAACGTCTGATCCGCGATGCGTTGGGGCGCCTGCCCGGTGTGGCGGGGCTGCAGTTCAACCTGCTGCAGCGGGTGCTGACCGTCAGTCATGATGACGGCGCACTGGCGCAGGTGTTGCCTGCTATCCAGGCGCTGGGCTTCACCCCGCAGCTGGACGATGCCGGCGCTGCTGTGCAACCTGCCGCGGGTTCTGCGCCGAAGCCCTGGTGGCCACTGGTGGTGGCGGCTGTGCTGGCCACTGCTTCGGAAGTGGTGCATTTCGCCACGCTTGGCCCTGAGTGGCTGGTCGCGCTGCTGGCGTTCGCCGCCATCGGCCTGTGCGGCCTGAATACTTACAAGAAGGGCTGGATCGCCCTGAAAAACCGCAACCTCAATATCAATGCGTTGATGAGCATCGCCGTGACCGGCGCCGCACTGATCGGCCAGTGGCCGGAGGCGGCGATGGTGATGGTGTTGTTCACCCTTGCTGAACTGATCGAGGCGCGCTCGCTGGATCGGGCTCGCAACGCCATTCGCGGGCTGATGGATCTGGCCCCGCCACGCGCCACGGTGCAGCAGGCCGATGGCAGCTGGCAGGAAATGGACGTACAGGCCATCGCACTGGATGCCTTGGTGCGTGTACGCCCCGGCGAACGCATCAGTCTTGATGGCGAGGTGGTCGGGGGTAGCTCGACGGTCAACCAGGCGCCCATTACCGGCGAAAGCCTGCCGGTGGAGAAGCGCGTGGGGGATCCGTTGTTCGCCGGCACCATCAACGAAGCCGGCTCGCTGGAATTTCGGGTTACTGCGGCGGCGCGCGATACCACCCTGGCGCGGATCATCCATGCGGTGGAAGAGGCGCAGGGCTCGCGCGCGCCGACCCAGCGCTTCGTCGATCAGTTCTCGCGCATCTATACCCCGGCGGTGTTCATCTTTGCCCTGGCGGTTGCCGTGCTGCCGCCGCTGGTCATCGGTGGCGTCTGGCTCGACTGGGTTTACCGCGCCCTGGTGCTGCTGGTGGTGGCCTGCCCCTGTGCGCTGGTGATCTCCACCCCGGTGACCATCGTCAGCGGTCTGGCCGCGGCGGCGCTCAAGGGCATCCTGATCAAGGGCGGTGTGTACCTGGAAAATGGTCGCCATCTGGCCCTGCTGGCGTTGGACAAGACCGGCACCTTGACTCACGGCAAGCCGGTGCAGACCGACAGCCTCAATCTGATGATGACGGACGAGGCGCAGCATGCCGTCTGGGCGGCGAGCCTGGCTGCGCGCTCCGATCACCCGGTATCGCGCGCCCTGGCCCTGCATGCGCAGGAGCAGGGGCAGGTGCTGTACGCAGTCGAAGACTTCGAGGCGCTGCCGGGGCGCGGTACCAAGGGGTGGATCGACGGCAGGCTGCTTTATCTGGGCAACCACCGCCTGGTCGAAGACCTCGGGCTCTGCTCGGCGCAGTTGGAAGAACGCCTGGAGGCGCTGGAGCGGCAGGGCAAGAGCGTGGTGGTGTTGTGCGACGGTCAACGTGCGCTGATGCTCTTCGCCGTGGCCGACACGGTGCGCCAGAGCAGTCGCGAGGCGGTCGGTGAGCTGCACGAACTGGGTGTGCGCACCTGCATGCTTACCGGTGATAACGCCCATACCGCAGCGGCCATCGCTGAACAGGTGGGTGTCGACGAAGCACGTGGCGACCTGCTGCCGGCGGACAAGCTGGCCTGGGTCGAGGCGCGCCAGGCGCAGGGCAAGGTGGTTGGCATGGTCGGCGATGGCATCAACGACGCCCCGGCACTGTCCAGGGCCGAGATCGGCTTTGCCATGGGCGCCGCCGGCACCGATACCGCCATCGAAACGGCGGATGTCGCCCTGATGGACGATGACCTGCGCAAGATTCCCGCGTTCGTGCGCCTGTCCCGTCAGACTCACGCGATTCTCGTGCAGAACATCATCCTGGCGCTGGGTATCAAGGCGATCTTCCTGGCCATGACCCTGGCGGGTGAGGCGACCATGTGGATGGCGGTGTTCGCCGACATGGGCGTGAGTCTAATGGTGGTGTTCAACGGCCTGCGGCTGCTGCGCAAATGAGGGTGTCGAGCATGCGTGAACCTTTGCGGCTGGCCATCGAAGAGGCGTTCGCCGAAGCCGGGCAGGCATTGGCAGCGCGCCATCCCGACGAGGCGCTGCCCTGGCTGGAGCGGGCGCATATCCTCACTCAGCGGCGACCTTGGCTGCATGCGCGTTCGCACTGGCTGATGCTGCAGGCAGGCTGGCAGCAAGGGGATATGCGTGAGGTGCTGGGGCAAATGCCGCGCATTCTGGCAGCGCTGCTGTTCTCGCGGATCTGGGTACCGCTCGGCAATACTGGGCGGGCACGGGTCAGCGCTTTCAAACCGATGCCGCTCAGCGAGGAGCTGCGCCGCCTGCTCGATCAGGCAGCGTAGTAGCCCGGCTGCAATCCGGGAAGCCCCGTGCCTTTGCCGCGGATTTCATCCGGGCTACCGACTGCGCAAACCTGAGTGAATGGAACAAAGGGTTCTGTGGAAGCGGCTTCAGCCGCGACAATCGCCGCTGAAGCGCCTCCCACAGATTCAGCGCTTGAGCTCTTTCACGCCTTCGGCGGTACCGAGCAGCAGCAGATCGGCCGGGCGGGCGGCGAACAAGCCGTTGGTGACCACGCCGACGATGGCGTTGATGTCCGCTTCCAGCTTCACCGGGTTGGTGATCGACATGTTGTGTACGTCGAGGATGATGTTGCCGTTATCGGTCAGCACGCCCTCGCGGTACACCGGGTCGCCGCCCAGTTTCACCAGTTCGCGGGCCACGTGGCTGCGCGCCATTGGAATCACTTCCACCGGCAGCGGGAATTCGCCCAGCACCGGCACCAGCTTGCTGGCGTCGGCGATGCAGATGAAGGTCTTGGCCACGGCGGCGACGATCTTCTCGCGGGTCAGCGCGGCGCCGCCGCCCTTGATCAGGTTGAGGTGCTCATCGCTTTCGTCGGCACCGTCGACGTAGAACTCCAGATCGCTGACGCTGTTCAGGTCGTACACCGGGATGCCGTGGCCTTTCAGGCGCGCGGCGGTGGCTTCGGAGCTGGCCACGGCACCGTCGAATTCCATCTTGTGCTGGGCCAGCGCATCGATGAAGAAGTTGGCGGTGGAGCCGGTGCCGACGCCGACGATGCTCTTGCTGTCGAGGCGGGGGAGAATGTGGTCGACGGCGGCTTGGGCCACGGCCTGTTTCAGCTGATCCTGGTTCATCGCGGGTCTGTGCCTGGGAGTGGGGAGACGTGAGGCGCAAATTATAGCCGCAACTGGTGTGTTCACGGGGCAAACCCGCATGTTTCGTATGGTCGCCCGGCTTGGCGCTGGGGTAGACTCGGCAGTCCCTTCCCAAGCCCGAATGCCTGCGAAATCGCCATGCTCGAACAGTACGTGAAGAAGACCCTCACCTCGCGCGTCTACGACGTCGCGGTGGAAACCCCGCTGCAACCCGCCCGTCAGCTCAGCGAGCGACTGGGCAGCCAGATTCTGCTCAAGCGCGAGGATCTGCAGCCGGTGTACTCGTTCAAGATTCGTGGTGCCTATAACAAGCTGGCGCAGCTGTCCGCCGAAGAGCTGGCGCGCGGCGTGGTCACAGCCTCGGCTGGCAATCACGCCCAGGGCCTGGCCCTGGCTGCCAAGCACCTGGGCGTCAAGGCCACCATCGTCATGCCGCGCACCACCCCGGAGCTCAAGGTGCAGGGCGTGCGCTCGCGGGGCGGCAAGGTGGTGCTGCACGGCGATGCCTTCCCCGAAGCGCTGGCGCATTCGTTGAAGCTGGTGGAAGAGAAGGGCTACACCTACATCCATCCCTATGACGATCCGCTGGTGATCGCCGGCCAGGGCACGGTGGCCATGGAGGTACTGCGCCAGCATCAGGGGCACATCGATGCCATCTTCGTCCCGGTCGGCGGCGGCGGGCTGATCGCCGGTATCGCTGCGTATGTGAAGTACCTGCGCCCGGAAATCAAGGTGATCGGCGTCGAGCCGGACGACTCCAACTGCCTGCAGCAGGCCATGGCCGCCGGTGAGCGCGTGGTGCTGCCGACCGTCGGGCTGTTCGCCGATGGCGTGGCGGTGGCGCAGATCGGCCAGCACACCTTCGATATCTGCAAGGACCATGTCGACGAAGTGATCACCGTCAGCACCGACGAGATCTGTGCGGCGATCAAGGACATCTACGACGACACCCGCTCGATCACCGAGCCGGCCGGCGCGCTGGCCGTGGCCGGGATCAAGAAGTACGTTGAGCGTGAGGGGGCCAAGGGCGAAGTGCTGGTGGGCATCGACTCCGGTGCCAACGTCAACTTCGACCGCCTGCGCCATGTGGCCGAGCGCGCCGAATTGGGCGAGAAGCGCGAGGCGATCATCGCCGTGACCATCCCCGAGCAGCCGGGCAGCTTCAAGGCCTTCTGCGAGGCGCTGGGCAAGCGTCAGATCACCGAGTTCAACTACCGCTACCACACCGGTCGCGAAGCGCACATCTTCGTCGGTGTGCAGACTCACCCGGAGACCGACCCGCGCGCGGCGCTGGTCGAAGGCCTGCGCGAGAAGGGCTTCCCGGTGATCGACCTGACCGACAACGAGCTGGCCAAGCTGCATATCCGCCATATGGTCGGCGGCCATGCCGCCGATGTCGGCGACGAAGTGGTGCTGCGCTTCGAATTCCCCGAGCGGCCGGGTGCGTTGTTCAACTTCCTGCAGAAGCTCGGCGGGCGCTGGAACATCTCCATGTTTCACTACCGCAACCACGGCGCTGCTGACGGCCGCGTGCTGGCTGCGCTGCAGGTGCCGGCCGAGGAGCGCCCACTGGTGCCGGCGGCGCTGGACGCCATCGGCTATCCGTACTGGGATGAAAGCGACAACCCGGCTTTCCGCCTGTTTCTCGGCTGAACAAGGACGACATGATGGAACACTATCTGCTGGTTCGTATCCTGCACAGCGCCCCGGGTATCTTGCTGCTGCTCGGCCTGATCGCGCATGCCTTCATGCTGTTCAAGGCGCAGCGCGGTGGTGATGCTGCTGTGCTGGCGCGCAAGCTGCGCGTGACCCTGCTGTACAGCCTGCCGGCCTTTGCCGTGCTGGCGCTGAGCTTGCCGCTCACTGGCTATTGGTTGGTCAGCACCGTTGGCTGGCCGCTGGGACAGACCTGGCTGCTGCTGGGCAGTATTCTGTACGCGGTGATGATGCTGCTCGGCTTGTTGCTGGCCGGGCGTCTGGCGTCCTGGCGAGCGCTGGGGGATGCGCCGGCACCCACTTCGCTGAAGCGTCTGTGCCTGATCTACGCCGGGCTGATTCTCGTGTTGCTGATCGCCATCATGGCGCTGATGGGCGCCAAGCCGGTATGAAGCAGCCGCAGAGCGGCTTCTGATGACCCTCTCCTATTTATGGGAGAGGGTGCTCGAAGGGCGGGAGAGGGCTTGTGGTTCGATGATTCTCGCGATTGCCGCAGTAGCAGGCTTCGCGGCTAAAGCCGCTCCTACGGCCACTTGGTGACATCACCTGCTCAATGCAGAGGCGTAGGGCAGACAACACTGTGCTTGTCCACTAACGGACTCACCGAACTCCGGTCCTTGGCGCAATACCCCGCATAGGTGCCGGTCTGCTGGCGACTATCACGGCGCGATATAAAGCTCGCCGTTAAAGCGCCTCCCACAGTACCTGTAGCTCGGATGCAATCCGGGGCTTTGTGGGAGGGCTTCAGTCGCGATCAGGCCGAGTGCCATGTATCCGCATCGCGCATTCAGCGCAGCGAGATCACCGGCCAGCCGCGTTCGGTGGCGGTGGCGCGCAGCACGTCGTCCGGGTCCACTGCAACAGGGTTGGCCACGGCCTCCAGCAGCGGCAGGTCGTTGCGCGAGTCGCTGTAGAAATAGGCACCTTCGAGATTGTGGCCCGTTTCGGCCAGCCACTCGTTCAGCCTCGTTACCTTGCCGCCCTGGTAGCACGGGACGCCGGTGATCTGTCCGGTGTAGCGGCCATCCTGCATGCCGCACTCGGTGGCGATCAGTGTTTCCACGCCAAGGCGCTCGGCAATCGGCGCGGTGACGAAGCGGTTGGTCGCGGTGATGATCACCAGCTTGTCGCCGGCGGCGCGATGTTCGGCCAGCAGTTCCTCACCCTTGGCCAGGATGATCGGCTCGATCACCTCGGCCATGAATTCGCGGTGCCATTGCGCCAGTTGCGCCATGTCGCTGCGGCCGAGAATGGCCTGGCTGAAATTCTGGTAGGCCACCACGTCCAGCTTGCCGGCACAGTAATCGGCATAGAAAGCATCGTTGCGTGCCAGATATTCGGCCGCATCGACCAGGCCGCGCTGGCAGACGAATTCGCCCCAGCTGTGGTCGCTGTCGCCGGCCAGCAGGGTGTTGTCGAGATCGAAAAGGGCCAAGCGCACGGTTCTGTACCTGTTCTTCAAGAGTTTGGGGCGCGCCAGAATAGCGGCTTTGGCCGGGCTTTCCCACTGCCGCCAAACCCGCGTTGCTGCTGTACTCGGCTTTGTGGAACAATGCCGGAACTTGCGTGTACGAGGTTGCTTGCCGTGATCGACTCTGATGGTTTTCGCCCGAATGTCGGCATCATCCTGACCAATGATGTCGGCCAGGTGCTCTGGGCCAGGCGCATCAATCAGGATGCCTGGCAGTTTCCGCAAGGCGGCATCAATGATCGCGAATCGCCGGAAGAAGCGCTTTATCGTGAACTGAATGAAGAGGTCGGGCTCGAAGAGCAGGATGTGAAAATCCTCGCCTGCACTCGCGGCTGGTTGCGTTATCGTCTGCCGCAACGTCTGGTACGCACGCACAGCCAACCGCTGTGTATCGGCCAGAAGCAGAAGTGGTTCCTGCTGCGTCTGACCGGCGCCGAGGAGCGTGTACGCATGGACCTGACCGGCAAGCCCGAATTCGATGGCTGGCGCTGGGTCAGCTACTGGTACCCGCTGGGCCAGGTCGTCACATTCAAGCGCGAGGTCTATCGCCGCGCGCTCAAGGAACTCGCCCCGCGCCTGATAGTGCGCGACTGATACGGACCCTAATCGAGCATGCTCAATACGCTGCGCAAGATCGTCCAGGAAGTGAACGCCGCCAAGGATCTCAAGGCGGCGCTTTCGATCATTGTGCAACGTGTCAAGGAAGCCATGGGCAGCCAGGTCTGCTCGGTCTACCTGCTCGACCCGGAAAGCAATCGCTTCGTGCTGATGGCCACCGAGGGCCTCAACAAACGCTCCATCGGTAAGGTCAGCATGGCGCCCAGCGAGGGTCTGGTCGGCCTCGTCGGTACCCGTGAGGAACCGCTGAACCTCGAAGACGCCGCCAGCCATCCGCGTTATCGCTACTTTGCCGAAACCGGCGAAGAGCGTTATGCCTCTTTCCTCGGTGCACCGATCATCCACCACCGTCGGGTGATGGGTGTGCTGGTGGTGCAGCAGAAGGAGCGCCGCCAGTTTGACGAAGGCGAAGAAGCCTTCCTGGTGACCATGAGCGCGCAGCTCGCCGGGGTCATCGCGCATGCCGAGGCCACGGGCTCGATTCGCGGCCTGGGGCGCCAGGGCAAGGGCGTGCAGGAGGCCAAGTTCGTCGGCGTGCCGGGTGCGCCGGGGGCAGCGGTGGGGACCGCTGTCGTGGTGCTGCCCCCGGCTGATCTGAACGTGGTACCGGACCGTAATGTCGATGACATCGACGCTGAACTGGCGCTGTTCGATAAGGCCCTGGGCTGGGTGCGCGAGGACATGCAGGAGCTGTCCGAGAAGCTCGCGACCCAGTTGCGCAAGGAAGAGCGCGCGCTGTTCGACGTTTACCTGATGATGCTCGATGACGCCGCCTTGGGTAACGAGGTGCGCAAGGGCATCAAGAGTGGCCAGTGGGCGCAGGGCGCCCTGCGCCAGGTGGTGCTCGACCACGTCAAACGCTTCGAGCTGATGGACGATGCCTACCTGCGTGAGCGTGCCTCCGACGTGCGCGACCTGGGCCGACGCCTGCTCGCCTACCTGCAGGAAGAGCGCAAGACTTCGCTGGTCTACCCGGACAACACTATTCTGGTCAGCGAGGAGCTGTCGCCGGCGATGCTCGGCGAAGTGCCGGAAGGCAAGCTGGTCGGCCTGATCTCGGTGACCGGCTCGGGCAACTCGCACGTCGCCATCTTCGCCCGCGCCATGGGCATTCCCACGGTGATGGGCGTGGTCGACCTGCCGTATTCGAAGATCGACGGCATCAAGCTGATCGTCGACGGCTACCACGGCGAAGTCTTCACCAACCCCAGCGAACTGCTGAGCAAGCAGTACGCCGATGTGGTCGAGGAGGAGCGTCAGCTCACCGAAGGGCTCGACGCCCTGCGCGCGTTGCCGTGCGAGACGCTCGACGGCCAGCGCATGCCGTTGTGGGTCAATACCGGCCTGCTCGCCGACGTGGCCCGTGCCCAGCAGCGCGGCGCCGAAGGCGTTGGCCTGTATCGCACCGAAGTGCCGTTCATGATCAACGAGCGCTTCCCCAGCGAGAAGGAGCAGCTCGCCACCTACCGCGAGCAACTGCAGGCTTTCCACCCGCTGCCGGTGACCATGCGTACCCTGGATATCGGCGGTGACAAGGCGCTGTCCTACTTCCCGATCAAGGAAGAGAACCCCTTCCTCGGCTGGCGTGGCATTCGCGTCACCCTAGACCACCCGGAAATCTTCCTGGTGCAGACGCGGGCCATGCTCAAGGCCAGCGAGGGGCTGAACAACCTGCGCATTCTGCTGCCGATGATTTCCGGCACCCAGGAGCTGGAAGAGGCGCTGCACCTGATCCACCGCGCCTGGGGTGAAGTGCGTGACGAAGGCACCGATGTGCCGCTGCCGCCCATCGGCCTGATGATCGAGATTCCCGCCGCCGTCTATCAGACCCGTGAGCTGGCCCGTCAGGTGGACTTCCTCTCGGTCGGTTCCAATGACCTTACCCAGTACCTGCTGGCGGTGGACCGCAACAACCCGCGTGTGGCCGATCTCTACGACTTCCTCCACCCGGCGGTGTTGCAGGCGCTGCAGAAAGTGGTCGACGACGCACATGCCGAGGGCAAGCCGGTGAGCATCTGCGGCGAGATGGCGGGTGACCCGGCCGCTGCCGTGCTGCTGCTGGCGATGGGCTTCGATTCGTTGTCGATGAACGCCACCAACCTGCCCAAGGTGAAGTGGCTGCTGCGCCAGATCACCCAGAGCAAGGCCAGGGAGCTGCTGAGCCAGGTGATGACCATGGACAATCCGCACCTGATCTACAGCACCCTGCATCTGGCGCTGCGCAACCTCGGCCTGGGTCGGGTAATCAACCCGGCGTCCAATATCCAGGCGTGAACCGCGTCCGTGAGGGCGCGTGATGTCTAGCCCGGATGCAATCCGGGGGTATTGCGCCAGATATTCCCGCATCCGGGCTGATGCCATCAGTCGTCGATCGTGGGAGGTACTTCAGCGGCGAAAAGCTCGCGGCTAAAGCAGCTCCTACACAGGCCGTACTCCGCAGAACGGTTCCCCGGATCGCATCCGGCTACCGGCTTAATCTCACCTCGCCCAACATGGCGCCGTGCGGGCCGAAACTGCGTTCGGTGATGCTCCAGTGTCCATCCCGGCCAAGGTTCAACACGGTGCTGGCGCGCGTGCCATAGGTTGCACTGGTAATGAATACGCTCGATAGCAGACGTTCGGTCGCCAGTCCTACGCCGGTGTCAGGTAACAGCTGGTCGGCGGGCTGGCTGCTGTCTGTCAGCAACTCCAGCAAGCGTTCATCCTCGGCTTCGATGTGTGCGTTCAGGGCGCTTCTGGCGGCCAGTAGCTTGGGCCATGGTGTATCGAGGCTGGCGTTGGACAGTCCGTAGACTCCGCCTTGCAACTGCCGAGGCTGGCCCTCACGCGAATTCAGGTGCCAGAGCTGGTGGCGATCGCCGACCAGCAGGTTGAAGCCGCTATAGGCGGTGACGTTCTTCAGCAACCGAGTGAGATAGGCTTGTGGTTCATCCTGACCGAGCAGGTAATCCGCCGTCAGCGCGCCGCGTGAATGCGTGCCTGTGTTCTGGCCAGGGTCGCGGATATTGGTCAGGGCGGCGAAACGACCGGCTGCGGTGATGCCCAGCCAGGTACCGCCGGCCTGCAGATCGCGTCCGGCGAATACGCCCGGGGCCTCTTGCCATTCACTCAGTGCGGCGCTGGGGCGCGCGTAGAACTCGTCGCGATTGGCTGCCAGGCGCAAGGGCATGCTGCTTTGCGGTTGCCAGGCGAAGACGATCAGGCACATGAGGATTCCTCTGGTGACAGAGCCTGGCAGGCTAGCGGGCCGGGGGAAATGCGGCAACCGTTCCGGCCAGGACAATTGCGTGAAGCTATTCATCCCCTCTCCCATGTATGGGCGAGGGTTCTTGCGCCCGTCACCTTCTCCCCGCTATTGCGTCGATCCGCGTGCCGCTGAGGGGGCATTTCCGCTAACATGCCGCTTTGTTTTCGGGGGTGTCGATGGAACTGCTGCTCTACCTGGTGCTGGGCGCGGCTGCCGGTGTGCTGGCCGGCCTGTTCGGCGTGGGCGGCGGCCTGATCATCGTACCGGTACTGGTGTTCAGCTTCGCCTCGCAGGGCATGGCGCCGGAAATTCTCACCCACCTGGCGGTGGGCACTTCCCTGGCGACCATCGTCTTCACCTCGATCAACTCGCTGCTGGCGCATCACCGCATGGGGGCCGTGCGCTGGTCGCTGTTTCGCTGGCTGACCGGCGGCATCCTGCTCGGGGCGGCATTGGGTGCCCTGACGGCGGCGCTGATCCAGGGGCCGATGTTGCAGAAGATCATCGGCACCTTCGCCATCGTCATCGCCGTACAGATGATGCTGGACCTGAAACCCAAGGCCAGTCGCGGTGTCCCAGGCAAGCCCACGCTGACGGTTGCGGGCGGGGTGATCGGCTGGGCTTCGGCGATTTTCGGCATCGGCGGCGGCTCGCTGACCGTGCCGTTTCTGGTCTGGCGCAGCGTGCCGATGCAGCAGGCGGTGGCGACTTCGGCGGCCTGTGGCCTGCCCATCGCCCTCGCGGGGGCGTTGAGTTTCGTCTACACGGGTTGGAACAACCCGGATTTGCCGCAGTGGAGTGTGGGGTTCGTCTATCTTCCTGCGCTGCTGGGGATTGCCGTCACCAGCATGTTTTTTGCCCGTTTCGGCGCGCGCCTGGCTCATCGTCTGTCGCCGCGTCTGCTCAAGCGATTGTTTGCCCTGCTGCTGCTAAGCGTGGGTCTGAGTTTTCTCATTTAAGGAGTCCTTGATGCTGCCTTATCCGCAGATCGACCCGGTGGCCATCGCCCTCGGCCCGTTGAAAATCCACTGGTACGGGCTGATGTACCTGATCGGCATCGGCGGCGCCTGGTGGCTGGCCTCGCGTCGACTGGAGCGCTTCGACGCCACCTGGAACAAGGACAAGCTGTCCGACCTGGTGTTCTGGGTGGCCATGGGTGTGATCCTCGGTGGGCGCCTAGGTTATGTGCTGTTCTATGACCTGCCGGCTTATATCGCCGAGCCGGAAAAGATCCTGCGCATCTGGGAGGGTGGCATGTCCTTCCATGGCGGGCTGATCGGCGTGATGCTGGCCACCTGGTGGTTCGGCAAGCGCAACGGCAAGAGCTTCTTCGAGCTGATGGACTTCATCGCACCGCTGGTGCCGATCGGCCTGGGGGCCGGGCGTATCGGCAACTTCATCAATGCCGAGCTTTGGGGCAAGGCCACTGACGTGCCATGGGCGATGGTTTTCCCCACCGACCCGCAACAGCTGGCGCGTCACCCTTCGCAGTTGTACCAGTTCGCCCTGGAGGGCGTGGCGCTGTTCACCATCCTCTGGTTCTACTCGCGCAAGCCGCGCCCGACCATGGCCGTGTCCGGCATGTTCGCCGCCTGCTACGGGGTGTTCCGCTTCATCGTCGAGTTCGTCCGTGTGCCGGATGCCCAGCTCGGCTATCTGGCTTGGGGCTGGCTGACCATGGGCCAGGTACTGTGCGTACCGATGGTCCTCGCCGGCCTCGGTCTGATTGCTTACGCCTACAAGCGTCAGCCCGTGCAAGGAGCTGCCTGATGAAACAGTACCTCGACCTGATGCGCCACGTACGCGAGCACGGCGCCTTCAAGGAAGACCGCACCGGCACCGGCACCTACAGCGTGTTCGGCTATCAGATGCGCTTCGATCTGGCCGACGGCTTTCCCATCGTCACCACCAAGAAGTGTCACCTGCGCTCGATCATCCATGAGCTGCTGTGGTTCCTGCAGGGCGACACCAACATCAAGTACCTCAAGGACAACGGTGTCAGCATCTGGGACGAGTGGGCCGACGAGAACGGCAACCTCGGCCCGGTGTATGGCTACCAGTGGCGCAGCTGGCCGGCGCCCAATGGCGAGTCGATCGATCAGATCAGCAAGCTGGTCGAGATGATCAAGAAGAACCCGGACTCCCGTCGCCTGATCGTCTCGGCCTGGAACCCGGCGCTGGTCGAGCAGATGGCCCTGCCACCATGCCACGCGCTGTTCCAGTTCTACGTCGCTGACGGCAAGCTCAGCTGCCAGCTGTATCAGCGTTCGGCGGACATCTTCCTTGGCGTACCCTTCAACATCGCCAGTTATGCGCTGCTGACGCTGATGGTGGCGCAGGTCTGTGGCCTGCAGCCGGGTGAGTTCATCTGGACCGGCGGCGACTGCCACCTGTACGCCAATCACATCGAGCAGACCGATCTGCAGCTGACTCGTGAGCCGCTGCCGCTGCCGACCATGAAGCTCAACCCCGAGGTGACCGATCTGCTGGCCTTCAGGTTCGAGGATTTCGAGCTGGTGGGCTACCAGGCGCATCCGCATATCAAGGCGCCAGTCGCGGTCTGAGGCGTCGCGCCGACAAAACCATGGGGGGCGATTTGCTACCCTTTCACCACATGCG
Source organism: Pseudomonas pichavaramensis (assembly GCF_050473265.1). Classification (NCBI taxonomy): domain Bacteria; kingdom Pseudomonadati; phylum Pseudomonadota; class Gammaproteobacteria; order Pseudomonadales; family Pseudomonadaceae; genus Pseudomonas; species Pseudomonas pichavaramensis. Next base: position 28,583 of record NZ_JBJKFJ010000008.1, read on the forward strand.
TGAAAAGGAGCCCCCCGTGAGCCGAATCGCACTGGCCCTGCTGTTGGTCTTTAGCTGTTTGACGAGTCATGCCGATACCCAGCCGCTGCGGGTTGGCATCACCGAAGTGCCGCCGTTCGTGATCAAGAACGAGGATGGTGGCTGGAGTGGCATCAGCGTCGACCTGTGGAACGCCATCGCCGAGAAGAACGGCTACGCCTTCCACTATGAACCGATGCCCTTCAACAGCCTGCTCGACAGCCTCGAGCAGAGCAAAGTGGACGTCGTGGTCGGCGCCTTGACCATGACGCCAGAGCGCGAGGCGCGCTTCGACTTCACCCATCCGTTCTACTTCACCGGTCTGGCTATCGCGGTGCCTGCTACGGCATCGGCCGGCTGGTGGACGACCTTCACCCGCTTGTTCTCCTGGCGCTTCATCAGCGTGGTGCTGGGGCTTGCTGCCGTGTTGATGCTGGTGGGCGCTGTGATCTGGTTATTCGAACGTCAGCGTAACCGCGAGCAGTTCCCTGAAGATCCTGTACGTGGCCTGGGCGATGGCTTCTGGTGGGCGGCGGTGACCATGACCACCGTCGGCTACGGCGATAAGTCGCCGGTAACCCTGGGTGGACGGCTGGTTGCGGTGGTATGGATGTTCGCCGCGTTGATCATGGTGTCGACTTTCACCGCCGCGATGACCACGGCGCTGACGGTGAGCAACCTGCAGGGCGCCATCCAGGGTCCTGGCGATCTGCAAGGCGCCCATGTTGCCAGCGTGCAGCGCACGGCCAGTTCGCGCTGGCTACAGGAGCAGCGTATCCGCCAGAGCGATTACCCGAATCTGACCCAGGCGTTGCAGTCGGTGCAGCAGGGTGAGGCTGATGCCATCGTTTACGACAAGCCGATTCTGCAATACCGCAATCGCGAGCTGGTCGGTGCGCGTTTGCAGGTACTGCCGGGAACGTTCGAGAATCAGAGCTACGGATTTCTGGTGCGCAGCGGCAGCGCGCTGCGTGAGCCGATCAGCCGGGCGATACTGGGCATCATGGACGACCCGCAGTGGGCACGAACGGTCAGCGGTTATCTGGGTGAGGAGCCCTGAGTCGTCTGCTCCGGGGCTTTATGAAACACAGTTTTCAGGGAAAACCGCCGCGCGAGTTCCTCAAGAATCTCGCGCGGCCCGCTGATCTTCCATTCCAGCCAGTTGTCCCACTCAAGATTCAGCTCATCCAGCCCGCGACGCAGCCGGTAGCTGTCGTAATCGATGCCCTTGTCGAAGGCCAGCGGGCTGTACTGCGCAACCTGATTCCAGCCCTCGGCTTTCAGGCAGTCGAGAATCCGGTTGCCGACCTCGGTGTCGATCATCTCCAGACTGACGTGATCCGCCTTGCTGACCGCTACGCGCTCAAGACGCTTGCGCTGTAGCCAGCTACGAACCATGGAGAACATGTCCATGTCTGTCAGGCCTGGGTTAGCTCGGCAGTCAGTTTTTGCACCTGCTCCTGGCGTTCAGCCTCTTCCAGGCGCGCCCCCGGATTCAGTGACGACCACCGTGGGTAAGCCCGTGCCGCGTGCAAGGGCGCGGGCAGTTTGCCCTGACGCCAAAGGGTTTCTTGTGGGGCGCTGAGGGTTATGGCGTCCATCGCCGCGTGGCCGCGTTTATCCAGGGCGACCAGCAGTTGCTGCTGACGCAGGGCAAGCAGGCGCAGCACGGCGTCGTCGACAGTCAGCTCACGCTGGCCCTTCAACTTGCCTTTCAGCCGCTCGCCATAGGTGCGCAGGGTTTGCGCGCTGCCGCCGATCACCGCGCCCAGTGCAGCCGCTGCGCCCATGGTCAGGCCACCGACCAGCAGGTCGACGCCGACCCCAGTTGCGGCACCTGCGGCCATACCTCCACTGACCTTGATGCCCAGTTGCTTGAGGGTTTGTGGGTTGAACAGGTCGTCGCCCCAGCGTCCGTCGAGCAGGGGCAGATCGGCTGCTTTGGCGTCACCGCTGCGAAAGGCATACAGGCGTAGCAGCGCCTCGACGCAACGCTGCTCGCGCTGGCGGATGGCGTCGCGCAGTTCGCTGACGGCGGCCTGCTCCAGCATTGGCTGGGCGGCGACGCTGCGGCGGCAGGCGGCGCAGTCGATCAGCAGCTCCGCGATCAGGCGTTGACCGGCCTGGCGTCGTGCCTGGCGTTGCGCCTGGTGATCTTCGATCAGCCGTTGCAACTGCGGGCGCGAACGCTCCAGCAGCAGGGCCAGGCTTTCATACAGGCGGCGCTCACCGTCCTCGGGTGGCGCCACGCTGTCGAAGGCCACCAGTGCATGCAGGCCAAGCCTGGCCAGCGCCTCACGCCATTCACTTTCACGGTGGTTGCTGCTGGCGACGAAGTTGAGCACCGGCAGCAGCGGTCGGCCGCACATGTTGAGTACCGCCAGTTCGTCGCGGTACTTGGCCAGCACGGGCTCGCGCACATCGATCACGTACAGCCCGGCATCGGACGCCAGCAACTGGCGTAGTACCTTGGCTTCCTGTTCGTAACGCTGACGTGCCTCGCTGCTGTCCAGAAAACGTGTGAGACGTGCCGGGCCATCGAGGCGCTCGCCGGGGCGGTCGAGGCGTTCCAGGTAATCCAAAAGGGCGATGGCGTCTTCCAGCCCGGGGGTGTCATACAGCTCCAGCAGAGGCTGGCCATCCACCGACAGGCGTGCACCTTCGACATGACGCGTGGTGCTGGCGCGTGGTGACACTTCGCCGAAGTCGACGTCGCGGGTCAGCGTGCGCAGCAGCGAGGTCTTGCCGACATTGGTGTGGCCGACCAGGGCAAGTTTCAGCGGTTGGGTCATGGGCTGTTCCGTAGGGTGGATTCAGTCATGTCCACTCTCCAGCCAGCTCAGCGGCGCCGTATCGCTGTGGGTCAACCCCAGAGCGGCAACCGCCTGATGCCAGTCGCGCAGACGTTCGCTGTCCAGGCTGGTGCCGGGAGCCGGAGCCAGCAGCCAGATGCGCGTGGCGGAGGCCGAGCGCGCCAGTTCGCCAATCAGTGCCAGGGTGCCGCGATCAGGCGAGCGTAGCGGGTCGCAGGCGATGACCAGGCGTTCGGGCGGGAAGCGGGTCAGTTGCTCGAGTAACTGGCGGCGTTGCTCGCGGCTGTCGATCACGCCGGCATCCGCGACACCTTTTGGCAGCGTCGCGGGGGGCCAGGGGCGGCGGTCGTCCAGCTCCAGACCGAGCAGCAGGGCGCCGTTGCCGCTCAGCGCGTGGCTGCCGCCCTGCGGTTGGTGCAAGGCAGCCGGGGCCAGATCACAGACGCCGAGGCGCTCGCTGCCGGGTTGCAGGCGCTGACGCAGCAGGTCGTAGCCCGGCAGGGCGAGGTGCAGACGCAATGTGCGCTTGCCGCTGTGCCAGCGCCACAGACACAGCAAAGTCAGCAGCAGGCGGGGCAGCAGGCCGTAGACCAGCAATACGCCCACCAGCCAGCCGGCCCAGCTCTGCCGGGCTGCCTCACTGGCGATGGCGGCGTCACCGCTGGCGCGGATCAGCTCGACATCCGGCAGGCTGAAGCCGAACAGTGCGGGCAGAGCGCCAATCGCCTGGGTCAGGCTGATGAAGGTGTCACCACCCAGGATGGTGGTTTCCCAGACGAAGCCATAACGCCGCGTGGCGAGCAGCAGCAACGCGGTGGTCAGCGCGGCGAGCATGGCCAGCGTCCACAGGCCGTTCACCATCAGCCCCAGGCCCCAGCGAGTCAGGCGCTGGCGTTGCAGCATCAGCAGCAGGGCCGGTGCCAGTTGCGCGGCGCTGGCATCGCGTGCCAGTTTCTCGCTGAGCCAGAGCCACAGGCGGCCGAGCGTGCCGGGGTGATCGCGGGACAGCAACACGCCGAGTGCCCAGCCGATCAGCATGAGCAGGTTGAGGCCCAGCAGGCTGCCCATGGCCCAGAACACGTTGACTGCCTGGCTGCCGTCGCCAAATGCGGCCAGGGCCAGACCGATGCCGCTGAGCAACGCCAGCAGGGCGAGCAGCAGACCGGCCAGACGTGCGCCCTGCAGCCAATGTTGTAGGGCCTGCCACTGGCCGTCGCGGCGGGCCAGCAGCAGGGCGCGGCGCTGGATGCGCGCGGTCAGGTCGCCGCCCTCGGTACGGGCCAGGCGATTGGCTTCGGCATCTTCGAGCGGGCCGGCGTGTTCCTCGCGCAGGCGAATCGTTTCGCTGAGCCAGAGGTTTTCGAAAGGCGAAGGGGAGGAGGCGTCAGTCACGCGGCGTCTCGTCGTGCGGATCAGGGCTTGAGGATAACCCCTGATCCGTTCCCTTGCGAATCAGCGCTGTTCGCGCAGGCGTACGGCGATGTCCGGCTGATCGATGAACATGCCGTCGATACCGCTGGCGAGGTAGGCACGCAGCTCCGCCTCGATGTCACCGCGAGCGGCCGGGTCGCTGCTGCTGCGCAGCGCGGCTGGCAAAAAAGCATTCTCGGCACGGAAGGTGTAAGGGTGAACCTTGAGGCCGGCCGCATGGGCGTTGGCGACCAGTCGGGTCGGCTGGGTCAGATTGCCGGCCTGATCGCGCGGGATGACCATGCCTTTTTCCGGGCCGATGCCGTTGGCGTAGCGGGCGATGTCCTGCAAGCCCTCCGGGGTGGTCATCTGTGTATAACTCAGCGCGTTGCCGAGCGTTTGCTGGTCGAAGGGCTGGCCTTCCATCCACAGCAGCTGGATCAGGCGAATGGAGGACTGATGGCTGATCGCCTTGAGGTTCTCCACTTCGAACGACTGGATATACACCGGCGCTTCGGCGCTGTCGTAACCGTTGCGTTTCAGCACCTCGAGCAGCGGTTGCTCCATCGCCAGGTTGAGCTGCTGGAAGTGGGTGGGGTGCTTGGTTTCCGGGTAGAGGCCGATGACGCGTTGCTCGCTGGCCTGCAGGTTTTTCACCAGGTCGATGATTTCCTGCAGGGTGGGTATCTCGAACTGGCCATCGAAGCGGGTGTTGCCCGGGCGCTGCTGCGGAATGCGCTCGATGGCGCGCAGGGTCTTGAGTTCGGCCAGGGTGAAGTCCTCGCTGAACCAGCCCTCGAGGCTGGCGCCATCCACCGTCAGGGTACGCTTGCGCGAGGCGAATTCGGGGTGCTGTGCCACATCAGTGGTCAGGCCCAGCTCGTTGTCGTGGCGCGCGACCAGATGTCCGTCACGGGTCATTACCAAATCCGGCTCGATATAGTCGGCGCCCTGCAGCACGGCCAGGGCGTAGGCCGCCAGGGTGTGCTCGGGAACATGGCCGCTGGCGCCACGATGGGCGATCACCAACGGCATGTCGGGCGTGCGCGCCTGGTAGGGCTGCAGGCCGGGCTGCTGCCGTGCCCAGTTGATGGCGGCCTCCACGCTACCGGCCTGTGCCGCTGACGTGGCCCCCAGCAGGCCGATACAGAGCAGGCCTGCGCGCAGGATGTGTGTGTTCATCTCGTCGTTTCCTTGGCTTGGCTGAACGTGCAGCCTGCATCATCGAGCATGACGCTTCGATGACCAAGCCGCGGCGGCCGTTGCAGGCTGCTCGTGCCGACGCTGCTCTGCTATGCTCGCCGCCATGAACAAGACCCTACCGCTTTCTCTGATCGCTGCGCTCGCGCACAACCGCGTGATCGGCCGCGACAACCAACTGCCCTGGCACCTGCCGGCAGATCTCAAGCACTTCAAGGCACTGACCCTGGGCAAGCCGATTATCATGGGCCGCAAGACTTGGGATTCGCTCGGCCGGCCGCTGCCGGGACGGCTGAATATCGTCGTCAGTCGCCAGCCGGGCCTCAGCCTGGAAGGCGCCGAGGTATTCGCCTCGCTGGAGGCCGCTATCGAGCGTGCCGATGCCTGGGCGCGCGAAGAGGATGCCGAAGAGCTGATGCTGATCGGCGGGGCGCAGCTCTATGAACTGGGCCTGGCGCAGGCGGACCGTCTGTATCTCACTCGTGTCGGCCTGGACCCCGACGGTGATGCGTTTTTCCCCGCGGTCGACGAGGCGCTCTGGCGCATGACCTCCAGTGTCGAGCATCCGGCCTCGGCTGAAACACCTTTCTACGCCTTCGAGGTGTGGGAACGTCGCAGCGCATAAGCACAACGATCATTACGGCCGTCACTGCCCGATTCTCGGGTGCAACCGACGGCCGCTATCCTGCCTTGCCTCTGCCCAACCTCTTCCGTGTACTCCGATGCAGGTTTCTCGATGACTGAGCCCGAGCGTCCAAACGCCGTCGCCGCACTCTTCGTTCGCCACCCACTCTGGGAAGATGCGCTGGCCTTGCTGTTCGGCACCGCGCTGGTGGCATTGGGCATCACCTTCTACGCCCACGCCGGTCTGCTGACTGGCGGCACCGTCGGCGTCGCCTTTCTCGCCAACTATCAGGCGGGCTGGCCGTTCGGCCTGGTGTTCTGCCTGGTCAACCTGCCGTTCTACCTGCTGGGGATCTGGCGCATGGGCTGGGGCTTCACCTTGCGCACCGGTTGCGCGGTGCTGTTGGTGTCATTGCTGGCCGAGTTGACCCCAAGCTGGGTCGCTTTCGCCCATCTGGACGCCGTCTATGCCGCCCTGTTCGGTGGCGCTGCGATGGGCCTGGGGCTACTCATGCTGTTTCGCCACCGCGCCAGCCTGGGTGGTGTAAACATCCTGGCGCTGTATCTGCAGGAGCGCTTCGGCCTGCGTGCGGGCGCCGTGCAGATGGGCATCGACGCGAGCATCGTGCTGGCGGCCATCTTCGTGGTGTCGCCGGACAAGGTGCTGCTCTCGGTGCTGGGCGCGGTGATGCTCAACCTGGTGCTGGCCATCAATCACCGCGCCGATCGTTACGTGGGCGTGAGCTAGGTTCTGTACGAAAAGTGCCTGCGCTCGGTGATGCTTCGTTAAAAACAGGTTCGGAATGCTCATTTACAGCTCGTAAACTCCGCTTCCTCACCTGTTTTTGCCTCGCCTGACCTTCGCTCGGCGACTTTTCGTACAGAACCTGAGCCTTAGCCTTCTTTCTGCGTTTCCGGCAGGAACCAGTTCATCAGCAGGGCGCAGATGCCACCGGTGGCGACGCCGGATTCCAGCACGCTGCGCAGCCCGGCCGGCAGGTGGGCGAGGAACTCCGGCACCTGCGAGAAGCCCAGGCCGAGGGCCAGTGACACCGAGATGATCAGCAGCGCGCGGCGATCCAGCTGGATGCCGGCGAGGATATTGATGCCCGCCGCCGCCACCGCGCCGAACATCACCAGCGCCGCACCGCCGAGCACCGGCTCCGGCACCGCCTGCAGCACGCCGGCCACCACCGGGAACAGGCCAAGCAGCACCAGCAGCGCGGCGATCCACAGGCCGACATGGCGGCTGGCGATGCCGGTCAGCTGGATGATGCCGTTGTTCTGCGCGAACACCGAGCTGGGGAAGGTGTTGAACACGCCGGCCAGCAGCGAGTTGGCGCCGTTGACCAGCACGCCGCCCTTGATCCGTTGCATCCACAGTGAGCCTTCCACCGGCTGGCGCGACAGATTGCTGGTGGCGGTGATGTCGCCGATGGCTTCCAGCGAGGTCACCAGGTAGATCACCACCATCGGGATGAACAGGCTCCAGGAAAAACCGAGGCCGAAGTGCAGCGGCATCGGTACCTGGAACACTTCGGCCTCATGCATGCCGGTGAAATCCAGGCGACCCAGGTAGGCGGCCAGGGCATAGCCGATGGCCAGGGCGATGATGATCGCGCAGCTGCGCAGCCACACCAGCGGCAGGCGGTTGAGCACGATGATCGCGGCCAGTACCACGCCGGACAGCAGCAGGTTCTCGCCATTGGCGAAGCTGCCATTGCCCATTGCCGAGTAACCGCCGCCCATGCTGATCAGGCCGACCTTGATCAGGGTCAGGCCGATCATCAGTACCACGATGCCGGTGACCAGCGGGCTGATCAGGCGTTTGACGAAGGGCAGGATGCGCGACACGCCCATCTCGATGAACGAGCCGGCGATGACCACGCCGAAGATCGCCGCCATCACCGCTTCCACCGCCATGCCCTGATCCACCAGCAGCACGCCACCAGCGATCAGCGGACCGACGAAGTTGAAGCTGGTGCCTTGCACGATCAGCAGGCCGGCGCCGAGTGGGCCGAAGCGTTTGCACTGCAGGAAGGTGGCGATGCCGGAGATGACCAGGCTCATCGACACGATGATGTTGGTGTCACGCGCCGACACGCCGATGGCCTGACAGATCAGCAGGCCAGGGGTGACGATGGGCACGATGATGGCAAGCAGATGCTGCAGCGCCGCAAGCAGCGCGGCCAGCGGGCGCGGCTTGTCGTCCAGGCCGAAGAGCAGCTCGTTGCGGGCGTCGTGGTTTTCTGGGGGGGGCATGGCAGTAGGTCGCAAAAAAGCGGCGATTCTACCTGAGTTGAACGACGCAGCGTCGCGGCTGAAGCCCCTCCCACGGCACGTTAGACGTGTGGGAGGGGCTTTAGCCGCGACAGAGGTTTGCTCTGCGGATTAGTCGACTTCAGTGAACTGGATGATCTCTACCCAGTAGCCGTCCGGGTCCTTGATGAAGGCGATGTCGCGCATGCGGCCGTCGGTCAGGCGTTTCTGGAAGTCCACGCCGAGGTCTTCGAAGCGCTGGCAGGCGGCCTTGATGTCCGGCACCGATACGCACAGGTGGCCGAAGCCGCGCGGGTCGCTGTTGCCGCTGTGGTAGGCAAACTCCGGGTCTTGCTCGGTGCCATAGTTGTAGGTCAGCTCCAGCACGCCGGGGATGGACTTGCGCCATTGGTGGCGCGCGGCCGGGTCAGCGGGGATCTGCGACTTGTCGGCAATCAGCGCGAGGAAGTACAGGCCGAATTCGGCCTCGGGGAACTCCTTCTTCTCCAGCAGGGTGAAGCCCAGCACACGGGTGTAGAAATCCAGCGACTTCTGCAGGTCCTTCACGCGGATCATGGTGTGGTTGTAGACGAAGTCGGCGGTGGCGACGTCGGGCTTGGCGGTCACGCCGGGAATGGCGTTGAGCTCGTCGAGGGTCATGAAGTGCTCCATAGAAACGTTGAAAAAACTGTACCTGCCTAGATGGCCTCGGCGGGGGCGTTTTTCAAGTATGTGGGGTAAGCCTTTGCCAGCCCTGACCAAGCAACGATGCAGGGAGCGTTTGTAGGAGCGGCTTTAGCCGCGATTGACGCGGAGACGCGCAGCATCGCGGCTGAAGCCGCTCCTACGGCGCATACGGATGGCTTCAGACCTGCAGCGTGACCAGTTCGGCGCGTACCGTGGCACCTTCGATATGCAGGATGCCCACGCCGATGGGCAGCTTGAAACGCCGCGGTCCGGCGCTACCGGGGTTGAGGTAGAGCACGCCGTTGCGCTCTTCGTGCAGCGGCTTGTGCGAGTGGCCGGCGATGACCACGTCGATGCCCTGCTCAGCCGGGTCGATGTCCAATTGCTTGAGATCGTGCAGCACATGCAGCGTGACGCCGCCAAACGTCAGCGTCCTGTGCTCGGGGATGGCATCGGCCCAAGCCTGGTCATCGTTATTGCCACGCACCACCGACAGCGGCGCAATGCACTCCAGCTCGGTCAGGATATGCGGCCCGCCGATATCGCCGGCGTGAATCAGATGATCGACGCCCTGCAGAGCCGCCAGCGCCTCAGGGCGCAGCAGGTTGTGGGTGTCGGTGATCAGGCCGATGCGCATGGTTTTTCCTGTACTGAGTCTGGAGTCAGCTTGCTTCCGATCACGCCCCGATGCAAAGCCCGTGGGCAAGAAAAAGCCCGGCTGCAAGGCCGGGCTTTCGCACTACAGGCTCGATGTATCAGCCGTCCAGCATCGCCTTGTCACGCACCGCGCCCTTGTCGGCACTGGTGGCGAGCAGGGCGTAGGCCTTCAGCGCGGTGGTCACCTTGCGTGCGCGTTGGGCGGCCGGTTTCCAGCCTTTCTTGTCCTGTTCGGCGCGGCGAGCAGCCAGCTCTTCATCGGATACCAGCAGGTTGATGCTGCGGTTGGGGATGTCGATGAGGATCTTGTCACCGTCGTTGACCAGACCGATGGCACCGCCCGAGGCGGCTTCCGGCGAGGCGTGGCCGATGGACAGGCCGCTGGTGCCGCCGGAGAAACGGCCGTCGGTGAGCAGGGCGCAGGCCTTGCCCAGGCCTTTGGATTTCAGGTAGCTGGTCGGGTAGAGCATTTCCTGCATGCCCGGGCCACCTTTCGGGCCTTCGTAGCGGATGATGACGATGTCGCCGGCCTTCACTTCGTCGTTGAGGATGCCTTTGACCGCGCTGTCCTGGCTCTCGAACACCTTGGCGGTTCCCTCGAACACGTGGATCGACTCATCGACGCCGGCGGTTTTCACCACGCAGCCATCGAGGGCGATGTTGCCGTACAGCACGGCCAGGCCGCCTTCCTGTGAGTAGGCGTGCTCGACGCTGCGAATGCAGCCTTCGGCGCGGTCATCGTCCAGGCTCGGCCAGCGGGTGCTCTGGCTGAACGCGGTCTGGGTGGGGATGCCGGCCGGGCCGGCCTTGAAGAAGTGGTGAACGGCTTCGTCCTGGGTCTGGGTGATGTCCCACTGGGCGATCGCCTCGGCCATGTTCGGGCTGTGCACGGTGTGCACGTCGGTGTGCAGCAGACCACCACGGGCCAGTTCGCCGAGGATGGAGAAGATGCCACCGGCACGGTGCACGTCTTCCATGTGGTACTTCTGAATGTTCGGCGCCACCTTGCACAGTTGCGGCACCTTGCGCGACAGGCGGTCGATGTCACGCAGATCGAAGGCCACTTCGCCTTCCTGAGCGGCGGCCAGCAGGTGCAGGATGGTGTTGGTCGAACCGCCCATGGCGATGTCGAGCATCATGGCGTTCTCGAACGCCTTGAAGTTGGCAATGTTGCGCGGCAGCACCGAGTCGTCGCCTTCGCCGTAGTAGCGCTGGCACAGCTCGACGGCCAGACGGCCGGCGCGCAGGAACAGCTGCTCGCGGTCGCTGTGGGTGGCCAGGGTGGAGCCGTTGCCCGGCAGGGACAGGCCCAGTGCTTCAGTCAGGCAGTTCATCGAGTTGGCGGTGAACATGCCGGAGCAGCTGCCACAGGTCGGGCAGGCGCTGCGTTCGTATTCGGCAACCTTCTCGTCGGACGCGGTCGAGTCGGCGGCGATGACCATGGCGTCGACCAGGTCCAGACCGTGGCTGGCCAGTTTGGTCTTGCCGGCTTCCATCGGCCCGCCGGAGACGAACACCACCGGGATGTTCAGGCGTAGAGCGGCCATCAGCATGCCGGGGGTGATCTTGTCGCAGTTGCTGATGCAGACGATGGCGTCGGCGCAGTGGGCGTTGACCATGTACTCGACGGAGTCGGCGATGATCTCGCGGCTTGGCAGCGAATAGAGCATGCCGTCGTGGCCCATGGCGATGCCGTCGTCGACGGCGATGGTGTTGAATTCCTTGGCCACGCCGCCGGCTTTCTCGATCTCGCGGGCGACCAGCTGGCCCAGGTCCTTCAGGTGCACGTGGCCCGGGACGAACTGGGTGAAGGAGTTGGCGATGGCGATGATCGGTTTCTTGAAGTCTTCGTCCTTCATCCCGGTGGCGCGCCACAGGGCGCGGGCGCCGGCCATGTTGCGGCCGTGGGTGGAGGTCTTCGAGCGATAGTCAGGCATGACGGTTTCCTGCGGCTAATTCGGTAGTGTGTGCGGTGAGCAACGTCGGGCGGCTGATCGCCGCATGTGGCAGGGCTGCATGACGAGACGGGATCACCACTCGTGCGGCCGGGGCTCACGGGCCCGCCGGGGATGCCTGGCGAGGAATCGCCTGATTCTACGCCCGCCAGGGCTGGCGGGGAAAGGCTGATGGTCGCTTGTGACAAGAGTCGGCGTTCAATCCGCGCATGCATTCCACCGCGCGGCGTCAATTGCTCCATCGGTATGCATCCAGCTGCTTCTTGATTCGCAGGGTCTGCGAAGAGTCCCAGCCGTATTTCGAAGGTTTCAGTGCTTGTGAGGCCCGCTGCAGAGCTTAAGCAAATGGCCGGCTGGAGGTTGCCGGCGGGCGACATCGGAGGATCGGACAGGCGCACCTACCGAGACGCGCTCGGCAGGTGCAGGCAGCTCAGTTGTTGGGCAGCAGGCGAACGGTCAGGCTCTTGATATAGCGGGTCTCGGCGATGGCCGGGTGTACCGGGTGATCAGGCCCCTGGGCGCCGCGTTCGAGCAGCTGGATATTGCGGTCCAGATGACGGGCGCTGGTCAGCAGGATGTTCTGCAGGTTGTCTTCGTCCAGGTGCATGGAGCAGCTGGCGCTGACCAGAATGCCGTCCTTGTTGAGCATGCGCATGGCCGCTTCGTTGAGGCGGCGGTAAGCGGCCTCGCCGTTCTTGATGTCCTTCTTGCGCTTGATGAAGGCGGGTGGGTCGGCGATGACCACATCGAAGCGCTCTTCCGCAGCTTTCAGCTCGCGCAAGGCGGCAAAGGCGTCACCCTCGACGCAGGTGACGTTTTCAGCCACGCCGTTGAGTGCAGCGTTGCGTTCGACGCCATCGAGAGCGAAGCCTGATGCATCGACGCAGAACACTTCGCTGGCACCAAAAGCGGCGGCCTGCACGCCCCAGCCACCGATATAGCTGAACAGGTCGAGCACACGCTTGCCCTTGACGTAGGGTGCCAGACGCGCGCGGTTCATGCGGTGATCATAGAACCAGCCGGTTTTCTGTCCTTCGATCACCGGTGCCTCGAACTTCACCCCGTTCTCTTCCAGGGCAACCCACTCCGGCACCACGCCGTAGGCGGTCTCCACATAGCGCTGCAGGCCTTCGGCGTCGCGCGCACTGGAGTCGTTCTTGAACAGGATGCCGCTGGGCTTGAGCACCTGAACCAGGGCAGCGATCACTTCGTCCTTCTGCGCTTCCATGGCAGCCGAGGCCAGCTGCACCACCAGGATGTCGAAGAAACGGTCGACCACCAGCCCCGGCAGCAGGTCGGAGTCGCCGTAGACCAGGCGGTAGCAGGGCTTGTCGAACAGGCGCTCGCGCAGGCTCAGGGCAACATTGAGGCGATGCACCAGCAGCGACTTGTCCAGCACGTGCTTGATGTCACGCGACAGCAGGCGGGCGCAGATCAGGTTGTTCGGGCTCATGGCAACGATGCCCAGCGGCTTGCCGCCGGCCGCTTCGAGGATGGCCTGGTCGCCGGCAGCGAAGCCGTGCAGCGGCGTGGCGGCGACATCGATCTCGTTGCTGTAGACCCACAGGTGGCCGGCGCGCAGGCGTCGGTCGGCGTTGGCTTTCAGGCGCAGGCTGGGCAGGGAGGGCATGAGTTCGGGCTCCGCAGGTAAAAGAGCGGAATTATAGCGGGTTGCGTGGTTGCAGGGTGGCTGCAAAAAGTCAGCTGCGAGTCAGGCACGGCTTTGGCTAAACTGTGGCGTATTTCTCACTTTGTACTCTCGTGCCATGGCCTACGAACTTTCCGCCGAACAGATTCAGCAAGCCCTGCAGGGCATCAGCGTGCCGCCGCAGCCGCAGATCATGGTGGATCTGCAGATGGAGCAGATCATGCCCAACCCCGATCTGCGCAGCATCGCCAAGCTGATCAGCCAGGACCCCGGCCTGTCCGGGGCGCTGCTGAAAATCGTCAACTCGGCGCATTTCGGCCTGGCCAACCGCATCGCCTCGATCCAGCAGGCGGTCAACCTGCTTGGCTGCAACACGGTGATCAACCTGATCAACGCGCAATCGATCAAGGGCGAGCTGACCGATGAGGCGATCCTGGTGCTCAACCGCTTCTGGGACAGCGCCCAGGATGTGGCGATGACCTGCCTGACCCTGGCCAAGCGTCTCGGTTATCACTCGCCGGACGAGGCCTACAGCCTGGGGCTGTTCCACGATTGCGGCATTCCGCTGATGCTCAAGCGCTTCCCCAATTACATGCAGGTATTGGAAGAGGCCTACGCCAATGCCAGCGACGAACGCCGGGTGGTGGATACCGAGAACCGCATGCTCACCACCAACCATGCGGTGGTGGGTTATTTCACCGCACGCTCCTGGCGCCTGCCGGAACACCTGTGCGAGGTCATCGCCAACCACCACAACGCCTTGTCCATCTTCAGCGACGAGTCTTCGCGCGATGCTCAACTCAAGACGCTGTTGAGCATCCTCAAGATGGCGGAGCATATTTGCGAGTCGCATCGTGTGCTGGGCGGGCAAGCGGTCGATATGGAGTGGCAGTACATCTCGCAGCCGATTCTGGAGTATGTGGGCCTGTCCGATTACGACTTCGAGAACCTGCGCGAGAGCATTCGCGACCTGGCGGTGATGTAGCCACGGGGGCCGGAGGCGGGTGTCGCCCCGCTCTACCGCTATCCTGGCCGCTCCTGCTAAGGTGGCGCTCCGCCGTTTCACAGCCCTGTAGCCATGCCCGAACTACCTGAAGTCGAAACCACCCGCCGTGGTATTGCGCCCTATCTCGAAGGTCAGCGCGTCAGTCGTGTCATCGTGCGCGAGCGCCGCTTGCGCTGGCCCATCCCCGAAGATCTGGACGTGCGCCTGTCCGGTCAGCGCATCGAGTGCGTCGAGCGGCGCGCCAAGTACCTGTTGATCAAGGCCGAAGCTGGCAGCCTGATCAGCCATCTGGGCATGTCCGGCAGCTTGCGTCTGGTCGAGTGTGGCCTGGCTGCGGCCAAGCACGAGCATGTGGATATCGAGTTGGAGTCGGGCCTGGCCCTGCGCTACACCGACCCGCGCCGTTTCGGTGCGCTGCTGTGGAGCGCCGATCCGCTGCGTCACGAGCTGCTCAGCAAGCTCGGCCCGGAGCCGCTTGGTGGCCTGTTCGATGGTGAGCGTCTGTTTCAGCTGTCGCGCGGGCGCAGCATGGCGGTCAAGCCTTTCATCATGGATAACGCCGTGGTGGTCGGGGTCGGCAATATCTACGCCACCGAAGCGCTGTTCGCCGCCGGCATCGACCCTCGGCGCGAGGCCGGAGCGATCTCACGGGCGCGCTATCTGCGTCTGGCCGAGGAGATCAAACGTATCCTTGCTCACGCTATCGAACGAGGTGGCACTACCTTGCGTGACTTCGTCGGCGGCGATGGTCAGCCGGGCTACTTCCAGCAGGAGCTGTTCGCCTACGGCCGTGGCGGCGAGTTCTGCAAGGTGTGTGGCAGTACGCTGCGTGAGGTGAAGCTGGGTCAGCGCGCCAGCGTGTACTGTCCCAAGTGTCAGCGCTGAGGCGCTGACGGCGGCCCGCCGGCGGGCTGTCAGGTACCCAGAATAATAAGAAAAGAGGTCGATCGATGTCCGGTAACTACCTGCCGCCCAATCCCGCGGCTGAATGGCTAGGGCGCAGTGTGCTGAAACTCCTGGGTTGGCGAATTGAAGGCGAGCTGCCGAAACTCGCCAAGTTCGTCGCCATCGGCGCTCACCATACGTCCAACTGGGACTTCGTGATCTTCATCGCGCTGAAGTTCGTGTTGCGCCTGAATGCGCGGTGGTTCGGCAAACACAGCATCTTTCGCTGGCCGTTCGGCGCATTGATGCGCCGCTGGGGCGGCATCCCGATTCGCCGCGAACTCAAGTTGAACACCGTCGAGCAGGCCATCCAGGCCTTTCGCGAGCATGATGAGTTCATTCTGGTGCTGTCGCCCGAAGGCACGCGCAAAAAGGTCGAACGCTGGAAGATGGGCTTCTACCATATCGCCCGCGGGGCTGGTGTTCCCATCGTTCTGGGGGCGCTGGATTATCGCAATCGCCGGGTGGTGATTGGCCCGACCTTCCAGCCTACAGGCGATGAGAAAGCTGATCTGGCCGCCATGCTGGCGTTCTTTCGCCCTTATTTACCGAAAAAGCCGGAATACGCGTTTCTTGGCGATTGACGTCCGTCACGCTGACAATTATCAATGCGCTGTTATAGTTACTGGCAGTTTCCCGAATAATCTGAAGGATCGATCCATGAAAGCGTTCCGCACAACCGCTGCTGTCCTGGCGCTGACTACCGGCATTTGCGCGTTGCCGGTTAATGCTCAACAAGAAAACTCCCCGCAGAATGTGAGTGGCGATCCTCTCTACACGGTTGACGCGCCGCCTGCCTATGCGATGGTCGGTGATCTGTTGATTGCGCGTCCCCTGCTGATCGGTGCCACGATCATTGGCGCGGGTCTGTTCGTGGTCTCCCTGCCTTTCACCGCTACTGGTGGCGGTATCGGTGCTACCGGTAAGGCTCTGGTAGTGGATCCTGGCAAGGCCGCGTTCGTGCGTTGCCTGGGTTGTACCGAAACCGGGTACAACAACCGCCAGTAAGCGACAGGCTCGCTTTCACTGCTGGTCTTGAGGCCCTGGCTCAGTAATGAGCCGGGGCCGTTTGCGTTTGCACACCGCTAAAAGGATGGAACGGTGCCAATGAAGTACCTGCGCTGGATCATGTTGTGCCTGGTTGTGGCGGGCTTGATCGCCTCGTTCTGGTTC
Organism: Pseudomonas pichavaramensis; assembly: GCF_050473265.1. Lineage (NCBI taxonomy): Bacteria > Pseudomonadati > Pseudomonadota > Gammaproteobacteria > Pseudomonadales > Pseudomonadaceae > Pseudomonas > Pseudomonas pichavaramensis. The sequence continues at coordinate 44,978 of NZ_JBJKFJ010000008.1, forward strand.
AGCCAGGGTTGGCTGCAGTTGTGCGCCGGGCTGGCGGTGTTCCTGTTCGGCATGCAGTGCCTGGAAGAGGGCTTGCGGCAACTGGCGGGAAGCAAGCTGGAGCAGATACTCGCGCGCAGCACCTCCACCTCCTTCAAAAGTCTGCTGTTTGGTGTCGGCGGTACCCTGTTACTGCAGTCCAGCACGCTGGTATCGCTGCTCACCATCGCATTCATCAGTGCTGGTCTGATCCAACTGGCCGGCGGCATCGCCATCCTCTTCGGCGCCAATCTCGGCGCCACCAGCGGTATCTGGTTGCTGGCGCTGGCCGGACAGAATCTCAGTCTCAGTCCTCTGGCGTTGCCGCTGCTGGTTTTCGGCGTGCTGGCTGGTTTCTTCGGTGCCAAGAGCAAGGCGGCGGGGCGTATCGTGCTGGGTATTGCCTTCATCTTTCTCGGTATCGATCAGATCAAGGACGGTTTTGCCAGTTTCGGCGATCTGGACATGACCGGCATGCAGGAAGGCGGGATACGGGGTGCGCTGCTGTTCACCGCTATCGGCATGGCCATTACCGTGGTGCTGCAGTCCAGCCATGCGACTCTGATGCTGACGCTGGCGGCATTGGCCAGCGGTCAGCTGGAACTGGGCCAGAGCCTGGCCATCGCCATCGGCTCGAATGTCGGCAGCAGCGTGACTACCGCCTTTGTCGGCTCGCTGGGTGGCAATCGCAGTGGTCAGCGCCTGGCCCTGGCCCATGTGCTGTTCAATATCACGACCGGTACGCTGGCGTTCTGTCTGCTCGGCCCGCTGACGTGGCTGGTGCATGCCCTGGCCGAGCCCATGGGCCTGGGTGAGAACAGTCTGATCCAGCTGGCGATGTTCCACACCCTGTTCAACGCCATGGGGGTATTGCTGTTCTGGCCGCTGCAGGAACGTCTGGCGCAGTACCTGATTCGCTGGTTACCGGAGCGCAGCGAGCCTCAGGTGCTGATTACCGAACTGTTGGCCGAGCCTGTCGCTGAGCCGCAGCGCACTCAGGCCCGTTATCTCAATGAGCGTGCGCTGGATTCGGTGGAGGCCGCGTCCGGTGCGGTGGTACAGGAGCTGGGGCACCTCGGGCGCCTGAGCCTTGAGGTGATCTGCCATGCGCTGTACCTGCCGGTGGATCAGCTGGCGCGCGTGCGTGCCGACGAACAGTTGTTGCAGGCCAAGCCTTCGCACGCCGGGTTCGATGCGGAGCATCTCTACCAGTTCCATATCAAGGGTGTATACGGCGACCTGCTGAGTTTCATGGGGCGTATGGAGCTGCCGATGGATGAGGCGCACCAGCAGTTCTGGGTGAGTTGCCAGCTGGCGGCGTTGCAACTGGTGGATGCGGTCAAGGATGCCAAGCACCTGCAGAAGAACCTCGGCCACTACCTCGATGCGCCACCTTCGGCCGTGCGCGACTCGTACGTGGAGTTGCGTCGCCATCTGCTGAGCACATTGCATGAGGTCCGTGAGCTGGTACGCAGCGATTTGCCCGAGGATGCCTGGCAGTCGCGCCTGAGCTGGCTCGACGGCCAGGCTGCCAGCTTCGATGCGAGCTTCCGTCAGCAGCTCTTCGCCGACGTGCGCAATGCGCGACTGGATGGGCTGCAGACCAGCTCGCTGATGAACGATCTGGGCTACGTCAGCCGCATCTTCCAGAGCCTGCGCAACGTGCTGATGCTCGGCAGCGAGCAGGCGCTGTTTCGCGAGTTACGCCAATTTGGCGACGAGCAGGAAAGCCTGATCAAGCTCTCGTAGCGCCAGCCCTTCAGGCCTGGTGGGAGGCGCTTCAGCTGCGACTGAGTCTATGCTGCTGCGCCTTGGCGCCGGGCTACTCGCCCTGCGGTACCAGTGCCTCGCCGATCCCGCGAGGGTCGCTTGCGGCCTTGACCTCGCCGCTGACCTTGTTCCAGAACAGCACCTGCTGATTACCGTATTGCCGGTCCAGGCGCTTGAGCTGGTAGCCACGCTTCTGCAGCTCGGCAATCTGCTGCTCGTCGAAGGTATCCGGTTCGTGCTCGATCACATCGGGCAGGAACTGGTGGTGGTAGCGGGCCACCGCGGGCCAGCGTTCGATGGGCTGATCATCCAGGTATTCGAGCATCGACAGCAGCACCATGCTGGGAATACGACTGCCGCCCGGGGTGCCGAAGGCGGCGAATTCATCGGTGTTTTCCAGGAAGCTCGGGCTCATCGACGACAGCGGGCGTTTACCGCCAGCGATGGCGTTGACCTGGCTGCCGGCCAGGCCGTAGGCATTGGAGCCCTGGACATCGGCGGCGAAGTCGTCCATCTCGTCGTTGAGCAACACGCCGGTGCCGGGCACGGTGAAGGCGGCGCCGAACGGCAGGTTGATCGAAAGCGTTGCGGCCACCGAGTTGCCCTGCGCATCGAGCACGGCGAAGTGGGTGGTGTGGTCGCCTTCATGCCAGGTGCCGGCCGGTGGCAGGTCGGAACTGGGCGTGGCCTGCTGCGGGTCGATGCTGCCGGCCAGCACGGCGAGGTGCCCGGGCGAGAGCATGTCCTGCAGCGGGTTCTTGACGAAGTCCGGGTCGCCCAGCAGGGCGCGATCACGGTAGGCGCGGCGCAGGGCTTCGACCACGTAGTGCACGCGTTGCACCGGCTCGGCCTCCTGCCAGGGCAGTTGCTGGAGTATCGCCAGGCTCTGGGCCAGCGCTACGCCGCCTGCCGAGGGCGGTGGCGCACTGATCAGCTCGCGGCCGTCCTCGAGGCTGAAGCGCAGGGGCTCACGGCGCGCTACGCGGTACTCGCGCAGGTCGTCGAGGGTCCAGATACCACCGGCCTGGCGTACGCCAGCGGCGAGGCGTTCGGCAATCTGGCCCTGGTAGAAGCCGGCGCGGCCGTGGTCAGCCAGGGCCTGGAGGGTGGCGGCCAGGTCGGCCTGGCGCAGCACGTAGCCCTCGGCCGGTATTTCACCCTGATCGAGGAACAGCTTCGCGCTTTCCGCATCATCACGCAGCGCGGCCAGGCGCCAGCTCGCCCGCTCGCGATAGACGCGGTCGACGGCAAAACCGTCGCGGGCCAGGGCGATGGCCGGGGCCAGGCTGGTTTTCAGTGGCAGGCGGCCGTGCTTCTCTGCCAACTCGACCAAGGCCGCAGGCAGTCCTGGAATCGCAGCGGCCAGTGCGCCGTTGAGCGACAGCTCACGCTGCACCTTGCCGTCGCGCACATAGAGGTCCGGCCTGGCCTCCAGCGGCGCGCGTTCGCGTGCATCGATAAAGTCATAGCTGGGCGTATCGCCGGCTGTGCGCAAGAGGAAGAAGCCACCGCCGCCCAGGCCGGAGCCGTAGGGCTCGACCACGGCCAGCGCTGCGCTGGCGGCAACGGCGGCATCGAAGGCGTTACCTCCGGCATCGAGCATCTGCTGGGCTGCAGCTGTCGCCGCAGGGTGTGCGGTGGCAATGGCGGCTTGGTGTGGCGCTGCCTGGGCCAGCAGGCTGGCACTGAGCAACAGGGTCGATAGCAGGAGTTTGCGCAACATGCGATCTACCAGGGCAAAGGATGAAGGCTGCAAGCTTAACAGCCCTGGGCAGGCGGGAGGGCGGAGCGGTGCAGGAGGTCAGGCGCCTCCTGCATGGGGACTGGTCAGGCTTTGCCGGTGATGATGCGGTACTTGTGCATCAGCTCATCCTTGCTTTCGACATTGTTCTCGTCGAGCGGGATGCAATCGACCGGGCACACCTGCTGGCACTGCGGTTCGTCGTAGTGACCGACGCACTCGGTACACAGGTTGGGGTCGATCACGTAGATCTCCTCACCCTGGGAGATGGCGCCGTTGGGGCACTCGGGTTCGCAGACGTCGCAGTTGATGCAGTCGTCGGTGATGATCAGGGACATGAAAACAACTCCTGTCGAGGCGACGCCGCGACACTGGCAGACAACGATGAGGCGAATTGTGCCGGATTGGCGGAAAAGGCGCTATGTGGCCTGTATGCGCAGGTGACCGGGAGGCCGCTGGGTGCCTCCCTCGAGTGGTCTTCAGTTCTTGCGAAAACGCTCGTTCAGAGCATCTGCCACGGCCGGATGGACGAACTTGCTGATGTCGCCACCGAGTGCGGCGATCTCGCGTACCAGGGTCGAGGAGATGAACGAGTACTTCTCCGACGGGGTCAGGAACAGGCTCTCGACGTCCGGCGCCAGTTGACGGTTCATGTTGGCCAGCTGGAACTCGTACTCGAAATCCGACACGGCACGCAGGCCACGCAGGAACACGTTGGCACCCTGCTCCTTGACGAAATGCGCGAGCAGACTGGAGAAACCCACGACTTCGACGTTGGGCAGGTGCTTGGTGACCTCGCGGGCCAGCTCGACGCGTTGCTCCAGGGGGAACAGGGGATTCTTCTTGGGGCTGGCCGCGACGGCGATGATGACGTGATCGAACAGGCGCGCGGCGCGTTCGACCAGATCACCGTGACCCTTGGTGATGGGGTCGAAGGTGCCGGGGTATAACACTCGATTCATCGGGACGTCCTGGCGGGTCGAAAAGGAGTCGGATGGTAGCGCAGCGCATCCCGGCGGCCAAGCTGCAGGGATGCTGTGAATCCTTCGCTATCCGCCTGATGGCGTCTAACTCGGGCTTTTCAGGCGCTCAGCCAGTCGCGTGGCGAGTTTTGCCGTCAGCCCGTAGATCGACAGCTGTGGGTTGGCGCCGATGCTGGTGGGGAACAGCGAGCCGTCATGGACCGACAGGTTGGCCAGCTGGTGGTGTCGGCCAAGGCTGTCGACTACGGCTTGCCGCGGGTCTTCACCCATGGCGCTACCACCCATCACATGGGCGCTGCCCAGACGCGTGCGGTACAGCGCCAGATCGAGGTTGTCGATCATCTCCCTGGCTTCGCGCCAGGTACTGACGAAGCGCGCATCGGCGTGGGTCGGCATCACGGCTTTGGCGCCAGCGGCGAACTGGATCTCGGCCATGGTCAGGAAGGCGCGGCGCACGCCGTCCCAGGTGTAGTCGGTCATCGGGTAGTCGAGCACCGGGCTGCCGTCGCTGCGCAATTCCACGCGCCCTTCGGCGCTGTCCGGGTGGAAGCCGTCACGCAGCAGGGCGAGCATCACGTTGGTGTACGGCAACTGTTCCATGCGCAAGGCGTTCTCGCGGCCAAAATCGCCGAGCAGCGTGGCGGTCAGGGCCGGTTGCAGGGGCGGTACTTCCAGCTTGTAGGAGAGGCGACCGGTGGTGCCGTCGTCCCACTGGAAATGATCGGAGTACAGCGATTGCGGCGCGCCGTAGAAGGGGTTGATGACCTGTTCGAACTGCGCAGCGGAGAAATTCACCAGATGCAGGTAAGTACGCCGGCCGACGCGCTTGTGCGGGTCGGGCGCCTCGGAGCGCAGCAGGATGCCGGGGGTGTTGATGCCGCCGCCGGCCAGCACGTAGTGCCGCGCCTTGACCCGGATGCGTTTGCCGTTGGGCGCCACGCAACGCGGGTCCATACCAATGCAGTCAAGGCCAACCACCCGCTCGCCTTCGATCAGCAGCTTGTCGGCGCGGGCCAGGTAGAGCAGTTCGCCACCCGCGTCCAGGGTAGCGGGGATGGTGGTGACCAGCATCGATTGCTTGGCGTTGGTCGGGCACCCCATGCCGCAGTAGCCGAGGTTCCAGCAACCACGCACGTTGCGCGGAATCACCGCCGAGTGATAGCCGAGCTTGTCGCAACCAGTGCGCAATACCTCGTTGTTGGCGTTCGGCGGCACCGCCCAGGGCGCTACGCCCAGACGCTGCTCCATTTTCTCGAACCAGGGCGCCATGGAGTCGACGTCATGCCCCTTCACCCCATGCGCTTCGGCCCAGTGCGCCAGCGTCTGTGGCGGGGTGCGGAAGCTGCTGGTCCAGTTGATCAGCGTGGTACCGCCAACAGCACGGCCTTGCAGGATGGTGATGGCGCCGTCCTTGCTCATGCGGCCGATACCTTCCTGGTAGAGGTTCGGATAGGCCTCGGCCTCCTGCATCTTGAAGTCATCGCTGGTTTTCAGCGGGCCTTCTTCGACCAGCAGCACCTTGTAGCCAGCGGCGCTGAGAATCTCCGCTGTGGTGCCGCCACCGGCACCGCTGCCGACGATGGCGACGTCCGCTTCCAGGGTCAGGTCGTTTTCCAGGCGTGAACCGTCGTATGTCTTCCAGCCTTTGGCCAGGCCTTGTTTGAACAAATCGGGTACAGGCATTTCGAGTTCTCTTGATATTCAGACCGTAGGATGCGCCGTGCGCACCATGGCGCGAGATGGATGCCCCGGTGCGCACGGCGCACTCTGCGGGATCCGCGACACGTCGTCAGACGGTGGGCGGTCCGGGGTAGCCGCAATGCGCCCAGGCCTCGGGGCGGCTGTACCAGGCCATCATCACCAGTTGCAACAACGATGCGTGGCCCATGCGCAGGAGGCTCAGGCTGCTGTTCTGCCAGCGGGTGAGGAAGTTGCGCACGTCATCGGCACTGGCGTTGTCCCAACGGCCCCAGACCCCGGTCAACGGGCCACGGGTGATGGGCAGCGCCAGGACGTCGAACAGTTGCACGGTGAGTTTCAGCATTTCCGGCGAGAGATGCGCCAGGCTGTTGTCGAGGCTCTGCAGCGTACCGGCGATGGCCTGCGGCATCTGCCCGGCGCTGACGGCGCCGTCCAGCATCACCGGGATCAGCGCCTGCAGAAACGGCAGGTCGCTGCTACGCAGGATCAGGTAGCCGCTGGCCGGGGTGCTGGCCGAGCAGCCACTGAGCGTTGCGGTCAGCCCGGCGGTGCCGAGCAGCGCAGTGCCCATCAGGCCGACCTTGAGCAGGCTACGCCGCGACAGCTGCGGCGCGTGGAGGGTGGTGTCGTTCATTGTTGTTATCACCAGGCGTAGAACGGGCGCTGCCCGTATGAGTCAGCGTATGAACAGCTTGTAGACCAGCTTCTGGATCGACTTGCCATACGGCGGGTAGATCAGCCGCGCAGCATTGAAGCGCTGTTTGATGAACACGCCCTTGGCCTTGCTGAAGGTCAGGAAGCCTTCGTGGCCGTGGTAGTGGCCCATGCCCGATGGGCCGATGCCGCCGAAGGGCATGTCGTCCTGGGCCACATGCAGCAGGGTGTCGTTCAGGCACACGCCGCCGGAGTGGGTTTCGTGCAGCACGCGCTGCTGATCGCGCTTGTCGTAGCCGAAGTAGTACAGCGCCAGGGGGCGAGGGCGCTCGTTGATGTAGGCGAAGGCATCTTCCAGGCGGTCGTATGGCACCACCGGCAACAGCGGGCCGAAGATCTCGTCCTGCATCAGCTGCATGTCGTCGTTGACCTCCAGCACCAGGCTTTGCGGCAGGCGTCGGCCCTGGGCTTCGGGGTACAGCGATACGATGCGCGCGCCCTTGGCTTCGGCGTCCTGCAGGTAACCGTTGAGACGAGCCAGTTGGCGCTCGTTGATGATCGCCGTGTAGTCCGGGTTGTCCTGGAGGTGCGGATAGAAGCGCTGCACCACCTCGCGATAGGCACTGACGAAGCCTTCGACGCGGTCACGCGGCACCAGCACGTAGTCCGGCGCCACGCAGGTCTGCCCGGCGTTGAGCGTCTTGCCGAAGGCGATGCGCTCGGCGGCGTGTTCCAGCGGTACATCGGCGGACACGATGGCCGGCGACTTGCCGCCCAGCTCCAGAGTCACCGGGGTCAGGTTATCGGCGGCAGCGCGCATCACATGCTTGCCGATACTGGTGGCGCCGGTGAACAGCAGGTGGTCGAACGGCAGCTTGGAAAACGCCACGCCCATATCCGCCTCGCCCAGAACGACACTGACCAGGTCCTCGGGGAAGATGCGCGCCAGCAGGTCCTTGACCAGCTGCGAGGTGGCCGGGGTGGACTCGCTCATCTTGATCATCACCCGGTTACCGGCAGCCAGCGCCCCGGTCAGCGGGCCGATGGCCAGGAACAGCGGGTAGTTCCACGGCACGATGATGCCGACCACGCCCAGCGGTTGATAAACGACCTTTGCCGAGGCGGGCATGAACTGCATGCCGACGCTGCGCCGCGAAGGCTTCATCCACTTGTTGAGGCGTTTGCTCGCGTAATGGATGCCATGCAGGCTGGGCATCAGCTCGGCGAGCAGGGTTTCATCGGCCGAGCGGTTGCTGAAGTCTGCGGAGATCGCCGCAACCAGTGCGTCTTGCTGTTGGGTCAATAGCTCGCTCAGCGCTTTGAGCCATTGCATACGCTGTTCGGCGGGTGGCATCGGGTTGGCGGCAAAAGCTGAGCGTTGCAGGGCAAAGGTGCTGTCCAGCTGGTTGATCTGCTGTTGGCTGTGCTGCAGGTAAGCGATGTCGGCGACCATGGGGTTTCTCCTCGACGTTCCAGCTGGGCGTGACAGCACGCCTTGATTCGACTGAGCTGGATTTTTAGAGCAATTACTCTAATGTGTCAAATAGGATGCCGCGTGACCGGGGCCGCTGCACCCTAACCAAAGATCAGCGGGAGCCTGCGGGTCTTACCAGGGGTAACACCTGGCCTGTTTCTGCCTGTACCTTTGCCTCTTTTCGAAGTCGAGATCGAGCTGCGTAATGGCGCCACCCAAGACCCGCGACCGCATCGTTGCCGAGAGCCTGGCCCTGTTCAACAGCCAGGGCGAACGCAACGTCACCACCAATCACATCGCCGCGCACCTGGGGATTTCGCCGGGCAATCTGTATTACCACTTCCGCAACAAGCAGGCGATCATCGCCGAGCTGTTCGCCCAGTACGAAGCCCAGGTCGACAGCTTTCTGCGCCTGCCAGAGGGCCGCGCGCTGACGGTGGAGGACAAGACCTTCTATCTGGAGGCGCTGTTGGCGGCGATGTGGCATTACCGTTTCCTGCACCGCGATCTGGAACATCTGCTCGACTCAGACGCCGAGCTGGCCGAGCGTTACCGCGCCTTCGCCAGGCGTTGCCTGCAGGGTGCGCAGTCGATCTACCAGGGCTTCGTCGAGGCCGGCATCCTGTTGATGAACCCGGCGCAGATCGAGGCGCTGACGCTCAACAGCTGGATCATCATGACCTCCTGGGTGCGCTTTCTCTGCACGGCAGGCGCCAACCCGGACAACCTCAGCCAGGACATGCTGCGCCGTGGCATCTATCAGGTGCTGGCGCTGGAAAGCGGCTACATCGCGCCTTCCGTACGCGAGGCGGTCGATGCACTGTACGGCCGCCTGCATGTACCGCTGGAGCAAGTGTTGGGGTGAGCGGTTCGGTGTCGCCGTAGCCCGGATGCAATCCGGGGAGCTGTGCCGGGGCATTCCCGGATTTCATCCGGGCTACGACTTCGCGGCTCGGTAGGAGGGGCTTTAGCCGCGAGCTTTTCGCCACTGAAGCGCCTCCCACAATCTGCAGCGGCTGCCTTGCCCGGTTGCAATCCGCAAAGGCCTTTGTCGCGTCTTTTCCGACTTTATCCGGGTGACAGTTCTTGCCGCCCGCGTAGGAGCGGCTTCAGCCGCGATTATCCGAGGCTTGCCAGCCACTGCGGAATGCGCCGCTCCAGGTAATAAGCCGGCCGGCGCAGGCTGCCTTCGACGAAGCCGACATGACCGCCCTTGGCGTGCAGCTCGAACTCGGTGCCTGGGGCCAGCTCGCTGGTTTCGGGCAGGCTGTGGCGGAAGATGAACGGATCGTCCTCGGCCTGGATCAGCAGGGTCGGGGTGCGAATCGCGCCGAGGTAGAAACGGCTCGAGGCGCGCCGGTAATAGTCGTGAGCGTCGGTGTAACCGTGCAGCGGCGCGGTGATGCGCCCGTCGAAGTCCCAGAAGGTGCGCATGCCATCCAGTGGGCCGAGACGTTCCAGCACCGATAGGCGTTCGCCCTGGCCCTGCTCGGTGAACAGGCGCTGCTTGTTGTTCACATAGGCGACCATCTCGCGCATGAAGTGCGCCTGGTAGACCCGTGAGAAACCCAGGCAGATGCGGTCCGCGCACTGGTCCAGACGAAACGGCACCGACACCGCCACGGCGCCTCGCAACTGGCTCTGCTCGCCGCTTTCCCCCAGGTACTTGAGCAACACGTTGCCGCCCAATGAATAGCCAGCTGCATACAGCGGCGCCATCGGCCGCTGCGCACGCAGATGGGCCACGGTTGCGGCCAGGTCTTCACTGGCGCCGGAGTGATAGCCGCGCGGCAGCAGATTGGGCTCGCCGGAGCAGCCGCGCCAGTTCAAGGCCACGCTGGCCCAGCCGCGTGCAGCCAGCACCTGTTGCAGGCCGAGTACATACAGCGAGTTGGAGCTGCCGGTCAGGCCGTGCAGCACCAGTACCAGCGGTGTGTGAGCGTCGTGCGGGCCGTGCCAGTCGAGGTCGAGAAAGTCGCCATCATCCAGCCACAGCCGCTCGCGCCGCCGCAGCAATTGCGGCGGCTTGCGGCAGAAGGGGTTCCACAGCGTCTGCAAGTGCGGGCCGGGGAGCCACCAGGCGGGTTTGAAGGGATGTGTCATCGGGTTGCTCGGTATCTCAGAGTGGCGGGCTGCACCCGGCCTACGGACGGTGTCGCGGCCTTGTGGGAGGCGCTTCAGCGGCGACCGGGTCGTAGCCCGGATGCAATCCGGGAGCGGTATCCCTGGATTTTATCCAGGCTACGCGGGTGACGGGGGGACGCTTTTCTGCCACAGCGCGTAATGCACCTGGCCGGTGTGCTTCTCGCGGTGCAGGCGCCAGTTGCCGGGCAGACCCAGCGTCGAGGGCGTCGTCTCGCTTTCGGTATAGACCCAGGCGTCGTCGGCCAGCCAGCCCTGGGCTTCCAGCAGATTGCAGGCGCTCTGCAGCAGATCCTGGTGAAACGGCGGGTCTAGCAGAACGATATCGAAGCGGCGCACGGCCGGACGCGCCAGCAGTTGCAGAGCGTCGCCCAGCTGGATGTCCCCGTTGCTGCACTGCAGTGTCGTCAGGTGCTCGCGCAGGGCGCTGACCGAGGCGGGGTTGAGGTCGCAGGCCAGGCCGCTGGCCGCGCCGCGCGACAGTGCTTCGAGCAGCAGCGCACCGCTGCCGGCGAAGGGGTCGAGCACATGGGCGCCCTCGACATAGGGCGCGAGCCAGTTGAACAGCGTCTCGCGCACCCGGTCCGGAGTCGGGCGCAGGCCCGGCCCATCAGGAAAGGCGAAGCGCCGCGAGCGCCACTGGCCGCCGATGATGCGCAGCTGGCCCATACCGCCGTGGGCCTTGCCAGCTGTTTTCTGCGGAGAACGACCGCGCATCAGTGCGGCACCGTGCTGGGACGTTCGGCCGGGCGCTCGGTGGGCGCCGGCAGTTCTTTCTGCGCGACGGTCGGGCCGGCTGTGACCACCACCAGCGCCTCCGGGTCGAGGTGCTTGGCCATCGCTGCTTTCACCTGCTCGGTGGTCAGGCTCTGCACGTTGCGCATGAAGTCGTCCAGGTAGCTCAGTGGCAGGTCGTAGAAGCCCATCGAGGCCAGTTGGCCGACGATATCGGCGTTGCTCGCGGTGGACAGCGGGAAGCTGCCGGCCAGCTCGCGCTTGGCGTTATCCAGTTCCTGCTGGGTCGGGCCGTCGCGCAGGTAGTCGGCAAGCAGTTGCTTGACCAGCGCCAGGGTGCCTTCGCTGAGCTCGGCACGGGTCTGCAGGTTGATCATGAACGGGCCGCGTGCCTGCATGGCACTGAAGCCGGAATAGACGCCGTAGGTCAGGCCACGCTTCTCGCGCACTTCGCTCATCAGGCGGGTACCGAAACCGCCACCGCCGAAGATCTGGTTGCCCAGGTACAGGGCGGCGTAGTCCGGATCGCGGCGGTCGATGCCGAGCTGAGCGAGCATCAAATGCGTCTGGTTGGACGGGTACTCGATATGGCTGCTACCCGGCTTGGGCGTTTGCGGCTGAGCGATCTTCGCCAGTGCCGGGCCCTGCGGCAGGGCGGCGGAAACCTGGTTGGCGATGGTCTCGGCCTCGCTGCGCGAAAGGTCGCCAACCAGAGCGATCACCAGATTGCCGGGGGTATAGGCGCGGGCATGGAAGGCCTGCAGCTGTTGGCGTGTGATCGTCGGAATCGACTGCGGCGTGCCGTCGCTCGGGTGTGCATAGGGATGCTTGCCGTACAGACGCTCGAACAGCTCCAGGCTGGCCAGCTTGCCGGGGTTCTGCTTCTGGTACTCGAAGCCGGCGAGCAACTGGTTCTTGATCCGCGCCAGGGAGTCGGCCGGGAACGTCGGTTTGCCCAGTACCTGGCTGAACAGCGCCAGCGCCGGCTCGCGCTGCTCGCGGGCACTGAGGCTGCGCAGGCTGGCCACCGCCATGTCGCGGTAGGAGCCGTTGCCGAAGTCGGCGCCCAGGCCCTCGAAGCCGGCGGCAATGGCGCCGACGTCCTTGCCTGGTACACCTTCGTTGAGCATGGCGTTGGTCAGGGCGGCCAGGCCGGGCACGTCACCGTCCTGGCTACTGCCGGCGGCGAAGGTCAGGCGCAGGTCGAACATCGGCAGCTCATGGGCTTCGACGAACAGCACCTTGGTACCCTGGGCGGTGTTCCAGGTCTGGATGTCCAGCGTACGGCGAGTCGGCGCCTGATCATCGAGAGCTGCCAGCGATTGCAGTTTGGCGCCGTCATCGGTCGTCGCGTGGTTGGATACGACGCTGCATGCGCCGAGTGTCAGGGCGGCGGACAGGGCCAGGCCGAGCAGGCCCAGGCGGCGGTGCTCAGTCTTCATGACGGGGCTCCTCATTACGGGATTCCTCGGGCAGAACGTGGGCGACGCTGAGGCGATCGCGAACGAAGAAGGTGCGGGCAGCCTGCTGGATATCGGCCGGGGTCACGGCTTCCAGCTCGGCCAGTTCCTGGTCGATCAGCTTCCACGACAGGCCGACGGTTTCCAGTTGGCCGATGCTGCTGGCCTGGCTGGTGATCGAATCACGCTCGTAAACCAGGCCGGCGATGACCTGAGCCCGCACGCGGGCCAGTTCGGCAGCCGATGGTGGGGTTTTCTTGAGGTCTTCCAGTTCCCCCCAAAGGCCGGCTTCGACCTGCTCCAGGGTCTTGCCCTTCTGCACGTTGGGTGTGGCCGAGAGGACGAACAGGCTGTCGCCACGGGTGAAGGCGTTGTACCAGGCGCTGGCGCCGGAGACGAGCTCCTCGCCGCGCTCCAGGCGGGTCGACAGGCGCGCGCTGTAACCGCCGTCGAGCAGGGCGGCGGCCAGACGCAGGGCGTAGACCTGACGCGGCGTCTCAGTCGTGGCGAGGCCGGGTACGTTGAAGCCCATCATCAGGCTCGGCAGCTGGGTCTTGAGGTACAGCGTGGTGCGCCGCTCGCCTGCGCCCGGCAGTTCCAGTGGCAGCTTGGCCTTGGGCACTTCACGGCGAGGGATATCGCCAAAGTAGCGCTGGCTCAGGGTTTTGACCTGATCGACGCTGACGTCACCGACCACCACCAGGGTGGCGTTGTTCGGTGCGTACCAGGTCTGGTACCAGGCACGCAGCTCGTCGATGTGCATGCGCTCGAGGTCGGCCATCCAGCCAATGGTGGGAATGTTGTAACCGCTGGCCGGGTAGGCCATGGCCTTGAACAGTTCGAAGGCTTTGGACGAGGGGCGGTCGTCGGTGCGCAGGCGGCGCTCCTCCTTGATCACCTCGATTTCCTTGTCGAATTCGTTGGCCGGCAATTGCAGGCTGGCCAGGCGGTCGGCTTCAAGCTCCAGCGCCACACCGAGGCGGTCGCTGGCCAGTACCTGGTAGTAGGCGGTGTAGTCGTCGCTGGTGAAGGCGTTCTCTTCCGCCCCCAGGTCGCGCAGCACCTGCGAGGCTTCGCCCGGGCCGAGCTTGGCGCTGCCCTTGAACATCATGTGTTCCAGTGCATGGGACAGCCCGGTGGAGCCGGACGTCTCGTAGCTGGAGCCGACCTTGTACCAGAGCTGGGAGACCACCACGGGGGCGCGATGGTCTTCGCGAACGATGACCTTGAGGCCATTGTCGAGCGTGAATTCGTGAGTAGGTTGAGCGGGTGAGGCGAAGGCCGCTATTGGTGCGCATAGTGCGCCGAACAGCAGGCCGAGGGAGCGGCGGGCAATGGCATTCATCGAGAGTCTGACCTGTCGGATAGCCTGGGCGGTCGTACCGCCAGCGGGCGAAGAGGTGCTAGGATACCCCATCCTTTTCCGGGGCGGCGCAGCAAGGCTTTGCGGCCTGTGAGCGAACGCTCCCTTGAGATGCAAGCGACCCATGTTTGGTTCCAATGACGACAAGAAGTCGCCGGCCGATGCTGGCGCGCAGACCCCGCCTGTGACCGAAGAAAAGAAATCCCTGTTCAGTTGGTGGCGCAAGAAGCCCGCCGAGCCTGCGGCCGAGCCGACGCCGCCGGCCAATCCACCGGCTGCCGAGCCTGCTCCGCCAGCCGAGCCGCAAGCAGGCGAAACTGTCGAGTCGGTCGTTGCCGTGCCCGAGGCGGCGCCCGTTGTGCAGCCCGAGCCGCAGCCGGTGGAGGTTCCGCCTGCCGCCCCCGAAGTGGTCGAGCCTGTGCAGCAGACGCCCGCGCCTGAGTCGGTCGTCGCACCTGCACCTGCACCTGCACCTGCTCCCGAGCCCGAGCCCGAGCCAGCAGCGCAGCCGGTGGCCGTCGCCGCGCCGGCCACGCAGGAGAAACCCAGTTTCTTCGCCCGCCTCAAGCAGGGCCTGTCCAAGACCAGCGCCAGTCTCGGCGAGGGCATGGCCAGCCTGTTCCTCGGCAAGAAGGCGATCGACGACGACCTGCTCGACGACCTGGAAACCCGCCTGCTCACCGCCGATGTTGGCGTCGAGGCGACCACCGAGATCATCGGCAACCTGACCAAGCGCGTAGCGCGCAAGGAGCTGGCCGACAGCGGTGCGCTGTACAAGGCGCTGCAGGAAGAGCTGGTGACCCTGCTCAAACCGGTCGAGCAGCCGCTGCAGATCGACAAGGCCAAGCAGCCCTACGTGATCCTTGTGGTCGGGGTGAACGGCGTGGGCAAGACCACCACCATCGGCAAGCTGGCCAAGAAGCTGCAGCTCGAAGGCAAGAAGGTCATGCTCGCCGCCGGCGACACCTTCCGCGCCGCTGCCGTGGAGCAGCTGCAGGTCTGGGGTGAGCGCAACAACATTGGGGTTATCGCCCAGCACACCGGCGCCGACTCGGCCTCGGTGATCTTCGATGCGGTGCAGGCAGCCAAGTCGCGCGGCGTCGACGTGTTGATCGCCGACACCGCCGGGCGCCTGCACACCAAGGACAACCTGATGGAAGAGCTGAAGAAGGTCCGTCGGGTGATCGGCAAACTGGATGACACCGCGCCGCACGAAGTGCTGCTGGTACTTGACGCCGGCACCGGACAGAACGCCATCAGCCAGGCCAAGCAGTTCAACCAGACAGTGAACCTCACCGGCCTGGCGTTGACCAAGCTCGACGGCACCGCCAAGGGCGGCGTCATCTTCGCCCTGGCCAAGCAGTTCGGCCTGCCGATTCGCTATATCGGCGTAGGTGAAGGCATCGATGATCTGCGTCCGTTCCAGGCGCAGGACTTCGTCCAGGCACTCTTCGAGGAGCGTGAACGCAGATGATCCGATTCGAGCAGGTCGCCAAGCGTTATCCCAACGGCCATGTCGGGCTGCACGAACTGACCTTCCGCGTTCGCCCCGGCGAGTTTCTCTTCGTCACCGGTCACTCCGGTGCCGGCAAGAGCACGCTGCTGCGCCTGCTGCTGGCGATGGAGCGCCCCACCAGCGGCAAGCTGCTGCTGGCCGGGCAGGACCTGTCGACCATCACCAACGCGCAGATTCCCTTCCTGCGCCGGCAGATCGGTGTGGTGTTCCAGAATCACCAGTTGCTGTTCGACCGCACGGTGTACGACAACGTCGCCCTGCCGCTGCAGATTCTCGGTCTGTCCAAGCCCGACATTGCCAAGCGCGTCGGCGCTGCGCTGGAGCGCGTCAGCCTCAGCGACAAGGCCGCCCAGGCACCGGGCGATCTTTCTACCGGTCAGCAGCAGCGCGTCGGCATCGCCCGCGCCATCGTCCATCGCCCGGCACTGCTGCTGGCGGACGAACCCACCGGTAACCTCGACCCGCGTCTGGCCGCGGAGATCATGGGCGTGTTCGAAGACATCAATCAGCTCGGTACCACGGTGCTGATCGCCAGCCACGACCTGGCCCTGATCGCGCGCATGCGCCAGCGCATGCTCACCCTGCAACGTGGCCGCCTGATCGGCGACGGGGAGGCGGCCTGATGAGTGCGTCGAAGATGCCCACGCCACAACCGGCCGAGCGCGTCGGCGCGGCGCCGCGGAACAAGGTGGCGGATCGCCCGGCGGACGAGCCGGATTTTCGCACCCTGTTCCACGCCTGGCTGGAAAGCCACCGAGCCAGCGTTGTCGACAGCCTGCGCCGCCTCGCGCGCCAGCCCATCGGCAGCTTCTTCACCTGCCTGGTGATGGCCGTGGCGCTGAGCATGCCTATGGGGCTGTCGCTGCTGCTGGACAACGTCGAAAAGCTCGGCGGCTCCTGGCAGCGTGCGGCGCAAATTTCCCTGTTCCTCGACCTGTCCGCCAGTGAGCGCGACGGCCAGGCGCTGCGCGAGCATATCACGGCGATGGACGATGTTGCCGAGGTCGACTGGATCAGCCGAGAACAGGCGCTGGAGGAGTTCCAGCAACTGTCCGGCCTCGGCCAGGCGCTCAAGGAACTGCCGGAGAACCCGCTGCCCGGCGTGGTGCTGGTGACGCCCAAGGAAGTCGACAAGGCCAAGCTGGAAGCCCTGCGCCAGCGTCTGGCCGAGCTGCCCAAGGTGGAGCAGGCGCAACTGGATCTGGTCTGGGTCGAGCGCCTGACGGCGATTCTCAAACTGGGTGACCGCTTCGTCTTCGGCCTCAGCGTGCTGCTGATCCTGGCGCTGCTGCTGGTGATCGGTAACACCATCCGCCTGCATATCGAGAACCGCCGTGCCGAGATCGAGGTGATCAAGCTGGTCGGTGGCACCGACGGCTATGTGCGCCGGCCCTTCCTTTATATGGGCGCGTTGTACGGTTTCGGCGCCGGCATCTTCGCCTGGCTGCTGCTGGCCTTCGGGCTGGATTGGCTGAACGATGCTGTAGTACGTTTGGCCGGTCTTTACGGTAGCGATTTCGCGCTGGGTGGCGTACCTTCGGGCGACGGTTTTTCGCTGCTGCTCGGTGCCGTGCTGTTGGGCTATATTGGCGCCTGGCTGGCGGTGGCGCGTCACCTCAACGAACTCGCCCCTCGCTGAGGCTGAACGTAAGCTGACAAGTCATTGTTTTGGTTGATGTTGACTATCTCTCAGGGAACTTATCCACAGGCCCTGCATCAGATAGCGCAGTGCTACACTGCACGAGTTTTGTGAATCGGAGGGTTCGAATGTCCACTTCCTTGCAACCTGTTCATGCTCTGGTTCCAGGCGCCAACCTGGAAGCGTACGTGCATGCGGTCAACAGCATTCCGCTGCTGACGCCCGAGCAGGAGCGTGAACTGGCCGAAAATCTCTACTACCAGCAGGATCTCGACGCCGCCCGCCAGATGGTGCTGGCGCACCTGCGCTTCGTGGTGCATATCGCCCGCAGCTACTCCGGCTATGGTCTGGCCCAGGCTGACCTGATCCAGGAAGGCAACGTCGGCCTGATGAAGGCGGTCAAGCGCTTCAACCCGGAAATGGGTGTGCGCCTGGTGTCCTTCGCCGTGCACTGGATCCGCGCCGAGATCCACGAGTTCATCCTGAAGAACTGGCGCATTGTCAAAGTGGCCACCACCAAGGCCCAGCGCAAGCTGTTCTTCAACCTGCGCAGCCAGAAGAAGCGTCTGGCCTGGCTGAACAACGATGAAGTGACCGCCGTGGCCGAGAGCCTGGGCGTCGAGCCGCATGAAGTGCGCGAGATGGAGAGCCGCCTGACCGGTCAGGACATGGCCTTCGATCCGGCCGCCGATGCCGACGACGACAGCGCCTACCAGTCGCCTGCGCACTACCTGGAAGACCATCGCTACGACCCGGCCCGCCAGCTCGAGGACGCCGACTGGAGCGACAGCTCCAGCAGCAACCTGCACGAAGCGCTGGAAAGCCTCGACGAGCGCAGCCGCGACATCCTCTATCAGCGCTGGTTGGCTGAAGAGAAAGCCACGCTGCATGACCTGGCTGCCAAGTACAACGTGTCGGCCGAGCGTATTCGTCAGCTGGAGAAGAACGCCATGAACAAGCTCAAGGGCAGCATCGCCGCCTGATCGTGACGTGTTAACCAAAGAAGCCGCACTCAGGTGCGGCTTTTTTCTGCCCGGAGAAATGCCATGAACAAACCGCCGTTGAAAGCGCAGCACTGGCTGGTTTTCGTTGTCGTGGCCGTATTGTTCTTCGCCTGGGGCGCCTGGTTGATGCGCAGTACGGAGATTCGCCCGGTGGCCAATCTGCAGCAGTGGCGAGATACGTTGTTGCAGCCGCTGGCGGACGACCAACTGACGCTGCGTGATCTGCTGGCGCTGGCGCCGGGCGAGCTGTGGCTGCAGCCGCGCCTGGATGGCGCGCGCTTGTACTATCGCGCGACGCTCGAAGGGGAAGAGGGTGAGTGGTCGCTGCAGGCTGAGCTGGCCTTGAGCCCCGCTCAGCGCGACAGTCTGGTCGCTGCACAAGGCCTGAAGGCAGGCGATACCGAATCAGCTCTGGATGAGTCGCTGGCCCGGCAGATTGCCGGTTTCGCTATCGCCAGTCTCAGTCTGCAAGCACCGGATGCCCTGGCCAGTGAGCGCCTCGCTGCCAGCCTCGGGCAACCGCGCCTGACGTTGGAGCTGGCCGAGGGGCAGGCCAGGGTCTATCCGCAATGGGGGCTGACCGTGCATCTGCATGATGATGACGTCGCCTTGCTGCACGCCGTGCCCAAGCGCGCGTTCGCGCCTCACCGCTAGGGAGCTGGCTGCGCCGACCGACGTGGCCTGTTCGATCCGGCTGCGTCACTTTCGGTGCGCACGGCGCACCCTACATCGCTCGCCTGCACGCCCGTAGGGTGCGCCGCGCGCATCGACTACAGCAGCGTTTCTACAGCCAGCGCGGCCACCAGTGCGGATAGTCCGGCTTGAGCTGGTTGAGATAGTGACCGCCCCCCAGCTGGTTCATCTGCTGGCGAATCCAGGCAGCACGGCGGGCCACATATGCGTCCGGGCGGCCGGCGCTCCAGCGTAGCGGATTGGGCAGCACTGCAGCCAACTGGCTGGCCTGCTGGCGATTCAGATAGGGTGCACCGACGCCGAAATGGTGCTGAGCGGCGGCCTCGGCGCCGAAGATGCCGTCCCCCCATTCCACGCTGTTGAGGTACACCTCGAGAATGCGCTCCTTCGACCAGAGCAGCTCGATCAGCGCGGTAAACCAGGCTTCCAGGCCCTTGCGCAGCCAGCTACGGCCGGACCAGAGGAACAGGTTCTTCGCCACCTGCTGACTCAGCGTGCTGGCGCCGCGCAGCGAGCCACCATTCTGGTTGTGCTGCAGGGCGGCCTGGATGGCACCAAGGTCGAAGCCCCAGTGGTTGGCGAACTTCTGGTCTTCCGCGGCGATCACCGCCATCTTCAGGTTGTCCGGCAGCTCGTTCCAGGGACGCCACTGGCGCTTCAGTTCGAGGGGCTGCTCGCTGCCCCAGGACTCGATCTTGCGTTCGATCATCAGCGCCGTGCCGGGCGGCGGCACCCAGCGCAGGGCGAGCACCAACAGCACGCTGGCCAGGATCAGCCAGAGCAGCAGTTTCAGCAGGCGGCGGGTCAGTGCTCGGAGCATGAGTGTTCGCAGTTATGGAATCAGCCGCTATTAAAACAAAAAATCGCCTGGAGCGATTTTTGACGTCGCTTGCGACGGCCCGGAGGGTTGCCGCCAGGGATGGCAGGTAGCAAAAAATCGCCTGGAGCGATTTTTGACGTCGCTCTGCGACTGCCCGAAGGGTTGCCGCCAGGGACGGCAGGCACCAGAAAGTGCTCAGGGCATTCTCGCGACCGCGCAGGATTGAGCGCAGGTGTGACAATAACAACCGTTTCGCTCTTGGGCTCAATGGTTAAACTGCGTGCACCTTGATCTCATCAGGAGTTTTCATGGCCCGTCTCTGGCTGCTGTTATCCGCTTTTGCCGGTTTTACCGGTGTCGCCCTGGGCGCCTTCGCTGCGCATGGTCTTAAGCACAAACTGACACCCGATTATCTGGCGGTTTTCCAGACGGGGACGCATTACCAGTTGATCCATGCGCTGGCGCTGTTCGGCGTCGGCCTGCTGGCGCTGCATGCGCCCGGACGACTGGTGAACCTGGCGGGCGGCGCCTTTGCCCTGGGTATCCTGCTGTTCTCCGGCAGCCTTTATCTGCTTACCCTGAGTGGCGTCGGCAAGCTGGGGATCATTACTCCGTTCGGCGGGCTCGCCTTCCTGGTTGGCTGGCTGTGTCTGGGGTTGGCCGCCTGGAAACTGACCTGACCCTGGCGTCAGAAATGAGGACCAATGGCGCCATTTAGCCTTGGTAGTGGCCAGTTAACGGGCTAGAATGCCGGCCCTCTTTCTAGTTATGACCGAGCCGTCATGCGCATTCAGTTGAATGGTGAACCCTTCGAACTGCCGGAAAATCAGAGCGTCGCCGACCTGTTGGTTCGCCTCGATCTGACCGGCCGTCGTGTGGCGGTCGAGCTCAACCTGGACATCGTTCCACGCAGCCAACACGACAGCACCCTGCTCGCCGAGGGCGATCAGGTCGAAGTGGTGCACGCCATCGGTGGCGGTTGATCCCCTTGAGGAGTTTCCCATGAGCCAAGTTCGCAACGACAAGCCCTTCGTGTTGGCCGGTCGTACCTACCAGTCGCGTCTGTTGGTCGGCACCGGCAAGTACAAGGATATGGACGAAACCCGCGATGCCATCGCTGCCTCCGGCGCCGAGATCGTTACCGTGGCGGTGCGCCGTACCAACATTGGTCAGAATCCCGATGAGCCGAACCTGCTCGACGTGATCAGCCCTGACAAGTACACCATTCTGCCTAACACAGCCGGCTGCTTTGATGCGGTCGAGGCCGTGCGCACCTGCCGTCTGGCCCGTGAGCTGCTCGATGGCCACAATCTGGTGAAGCTGGAAGTGCTGGCTGACCAGAAGACCCTGTTCCCCAACGTCATCGAGACCATCAAGGCCGCCGAAGTGCTGGTCAAGGACGGTTTCGACGTGATGGTGTACACCAGCGATGACCCGATCATTGCCCGCCAGCTGGCCGAGATCGGCTGCATCGCGGTGATGCCGCTGGCTGGTCTGATCGGCTCGGGTCTGGGCATCTGCAACCCGTACAACCTGCGCATTATCCTCGAAGAAGCCAAGGTGCCGGTGCTGGTCGATGCTGGCGTGGGCACCGCGTCCGATGCGGCCATCGCCATGGAACTGGGCTGCGAGGCGGTGCTGCTCAACAGCGCCATC
The DNA here is from genome assembly GCF_050473265.1 of Pseudomonas pichavaramensis. Classification (NCBI taxonomy): domain Bacteria; kingdom Pseudomonadati; phylum Pseudomonadota; class Gammaproteobacteria; order Pseudomonadales; family Pseudomonadaceae; genus Pseudomonas; species Pseudomonas pichavaramensis. The sequence continues at coordinate 66,347 of NZ_JBJKFJ010000008.1, forward strand.
GCTCACGCGCAGGACCCGATTCTCATGGCGCGTGCCATGCAGCACGCGGTCGAAGCCGGTCGTCTGGCCTATCTTGCCGGGCGTATGCCGAAGAAACTCTATGCCAGCGCCTCGTCGCCGCTGGATGGTCTGATCAAGTAAGAGCGATTGGCTGCGCGTCGGCCCTGCGGCGTTTACCTCAGACGTGCAGGACGCCGGCCGCCAGTTGTTAAGCACCCACTCAAAGAGCACAGCATGACCGATACCCAACAGCCCGAACTGACCGAAGACGGTCGCCAGCGCCGCGCGATCAAGAGCTTCGTGATGCGTGCCGGACGCATGACCGAGGGCCAGCAGCGCGGCCTCGACAAGGGCTGGCCGCTGTTTGGCCTGGAGTTGGAAGACGGCTTGCGCGACTTCGATCAGGTGTTCGGCCGCAGTGCGCCGCGTACCTTCGAGATCGGTTTCGGTATGGGCCACTCCACCCTGGAAATGGCTGCAGCCGCGCCGGAGCATGACTTTATCGGTGTCGAGGTGCACAAGCCGGGTGTCGGCGCCCTGCTCAATGGCGCCATGACGCAGAACCTGAGCAATCTGCGGGTATACAGCTGCGACGCTATCGAGGTGCTCAAGACCTGTGTGGCCGATGCCAGCCTGGATCGCGTCTTGCTGTTCTTCCCGGACCCTTGGCACAAGGCCCGTCATCACAAGCGCCGCATCGTTCAGCCGGCTTTCGCCGAGCTGGTGCGCAGCAAGCTGAAGATCGGTGGCGTGCTGCACATGGCAACCGATTGGGAGAACTACGCCGAGCACATGCTCGAAGTGATGAATGCTGCACCGGGTTACCGCAATCTGGCCGCCGACGGCACCTACGTGCCGCGTCCCGAGGAGCGTCCGGTAACCAAGTTCGAGCGCCGTGGCGAACGCCTCGGGCACGGTGTGTGGGACCTCAAGTTCCAGCGCCAGGAGTGATACTTCCCTGTTCCTGTGCATAGGATGCATTGGATCAGAACCGGCAGGATGCACGATTAGATCGGATAAACCGACGGCCAGGATGGCACCTCACCGCAAAACACAACAACGATAAGCACGCCTGCAGGGCGTGCACGTATTGGCGATGCCGCTGTAATGGTGTCGCAAGGAGAGCATTGTGTTGAGATCGGTTTCCTTTCTTCTGCTGACTGCCCTGACGTTTCAGGTGCAGGCCAAGGTCGACAGCAACCAGGCCGCGCGTCTGGGGCAGGATCTGACCCCGCTGGGTGGCGAGCGCGCGGGCAATGCCAGCGGCACCATTCCAGCCTGGAGCGGTGGCCTGGCGAGTCCGCCTGCGGGTTACCAGGCGGGTATGCACCATCCTGATCCCTATGCTGGCGACCAGCTGTTATACCGCGTCGACAGCCAGAACCTGGCGCAATATGAGCAGCTGCTGCCAGTTGGTTTGCAGACGCTGCTGCAGCAGAACCCCAGCTTCTACCTGCGAGTGTTCCCCACCCGCCGCAGCGCTGCGGCGCCGCAACGGATCTACGATGCCACGCGCTTCAACGCGCTCAACGCCGAACTGATCTCCGGTGGCAATGGTGTGCAGGGTGCAGCGTCTGGCGTACCTTTCCCGTTGCCGCAAAATGGCCAGGAAGCCATCTGGAACCACATCATGCGCTACCGTGGCGACCAGATCAGCATGGTTACCAACCAGGCGGCGGTGCTTGCCAACGGCAGTTACAACCTGCTCAAGCTCGAGCGTGAGATCTACTTCCTCTACGGGCGTGATGGCGTAACTCCGCAGGATCTCGACAACACCCTGTTCTATTACAAGTACAAGGTGGTGGCCCCAGCCAAACTGGCCGGCTCGGCGCTGGTGGTGCAGGAAACCCTCGATCAGGTCTTGGCCATTCGCAAGGCCTGGCGCTTCAACCGCGGTGAGCGCCGTGTGCGTCGCCTGCCGATGCTCGCCTATGACACCCTGCAGCCGGACACCAACGGCATGGCAACCGCCGACCAGGTGGACTCCTACAACGGGGCGCCGGATCGTTATGAATGGCAGCTGCTGGGCAAGCGCGAGATGTTGATGCCCTATAACAGCTACGCCGTGCATCAGCGTGGCATTGGCTACGGCGATATCCTGCAGGCCAAGCACGTCAATCCGGAGCTGCTGCGTTATGAGCTGCACCGGGTCTGGGTGGTGGAGGCCGAGCTGCGCAAGGGCTTCAGTCACCCCTACGGTAAGCGTCGTTTCTATCTGGATGAGGACAGCTGGCAGATTCTTGCCGTTGACCTGTACGACCGCAGCGGTGAGCTGATCGGCCTGCAGGAAGCCCACCCGATCAGCTACTACGACGTGCCGATGTTCGGTTCGACCCTGGAGACCATCTACGACCTCAAGGGCGGCCGCTACTTCGCCGATGGGCTGGATAACAACGAGCCGATGTACGACTTCAACGCCAAGCTGAGCCCGCGTGACTTCACGCCGCAGGCGCTACGCCGCGAAGGCAACTGATCGCACAGCCGAGCATGATGGCCGCCTTCCGGGCGGCCTTTTCATTTCTGCTGTCAGGCAGTCGCGGCCTCTCTGGCTGGCGTGCTTCTGCCCGGAAAGATTGCCTGCGGCCTTCATTTCTCTGCGTCATTGGTCGCCTTTGCCTGGGTAGGCCCGGTTCGTGGCCGCCCGCGCTACGGCCTCTGCTTCGCCGTACGCCAGTAACGGAGTAGAGAGCATGAGCATCAAAGACTGGCCGTTGCGCCGCAAGATCATTCTGACCGCAGCCATCTTGATGTCGCTGGTAAGCATTGCCCTGATCTGGCAAAGCGTCAGTTCGCTGGGGAAAACGGTCAATGGCACGTTGCGCAGCGATATCGATGGCTTCGCGCAGTCCTTGTCGGTCAACCTCGGCAACTGGATGAATGACCGCATCACGGCGGTGAAAAGCACCTCCGACAGCCTGGTACAGCATCCGCAGATCGAGCCGCACATACTCTTGCAGCAGACCTGGGCCAGCTTCGCATTCAACATCACCTATCTGGGCACCACGGATGGGCGCATGCTGCAGAACGATCCGACGGTCATCCTGCAGAACTACGATCCCCGGCAGCGCAGCTGGTATCAGGGCGCAGAGAAGAGCAGCGGGCTGTTCATCAGCGATCCCTATGTGTCGCTGACCGACGGCAAGTACGTGGTCACCATCGCCTACCCGGCGCAGCGCAACGGTGCATTGATCGGTGTGGTCGGTGCCAACCTGACTCTCGATGCGCTGACCGATACGATCGGCAAGTTGAGTATTCCGGGGGACGGCTACGGGCTGCTGATCGACCGCAGCGGTCAGTTGATCGCCCACCCCGATGCCGAGTGGCGGACCAAGCTCGCCGCTGATTTCTCGCCCAGCCTGAGTGCCGATCAACTGCAATCGCTGGTGCAGCAGCGGCGCTTGCGTGAAGCCGATATCGGCGGGGCGCAGAGCCTGTTGTATGCCGTCGACATTCCCAATACGCGCTGGACGCTGGTCATGGTCATGGACAAGGCCACCGTGCTGGCGCCGATCCGTCATCAACTGCTGGTGCAGCTGGCGATTGGCAGCATCATGCTGCTGTTGGCCATCGGCGTGCTGACCTTGCTCAGTCGCGTGCTGTTTCGTGATCTTGAGCAGATCCGCACGAACCTCAATGCCATCGCCGCGGGCAATGGCGATCTGACCCGGCGCCTGCCGGTGAACTCCAACGACGAGATCGGCCAGCTGTCAGGCAGTTTCAATCGTTTCATCGACCAGTTGCACGGCATCATCAGCCGGATGCGCGATGTCTCCGTGGCGTTGTCGGGCGAATCCGGGCGGGCTGCCGAGGAAGCCGGGCGGCAGAACGATCGCGTGCAGCAACACCAGTCCGAGCTGCATCTGGTGGCCACTGCGGTGACCGAGATGGCTGCCGCTACGCAGGAGATTTCGCAGAATGCCGAGGTTGCATCGAACCAGGCCCTGGATTCGGTGAATCTCAGCGTCGAGGGCCGGCATCAGGTCGAGCGCAGCCAGTCGTCCATTTCCCAGCTGTCGGACGAGGTGGCCGGCGCCGGGCGCATCATCAACGAGCTGCAGCGGCATTCCCAGGAGATCAGTTCGATCCTGTCGACCATCGCCAGCATCGCGGATCAGACCAACCTGCTGGCGCTCAATGCGGCGATCGAGGCGGCTCGCGCCGGTGAGCACGGTCGGGGGTTCGCAGTGGTGGCCGATGAGGTGCGTGTGTTGTCGCGGCGTACCCATGAGTCGACCCAGGAAATTGCGTCGATGATCAACATGCTGCAGAGCACCACGCAGAAAGCGGTGGGGGTGATGGAAAGTGCCGGCGACAAGGCCGCGCAGAGTGTCTCCGATGCTCAGGCAGCGAGTGAGCTGCTACAGCGCGTAACCGACGCCGTAGGCGCGATCAATGACATGGCGGCGCAGATCGCCTCGGCTGCGGAAGAACAGGCTTCGGTGACCATCGAAGTGAACCGTAACACCGAGAACATTCGTGCCATGGGCGATGAAATGTCGGACAGCAGTCATGCTGCTTCGGTCGCTGCAGGCAAGCTGCAGGGACTGGGCCGACAGATCGGTGACGAAGTGGCGAAGTTCGTGCTGTGACGACTTCGCCGCCTGCGCATTGCGCTAGTTGCGGTCGGCGAGGATGCCGATCACCACGAAGATCAGAATCAGCACGGGTGCCAGGGTGAAGTTGTTGAAATAGGTCAGGCCCTTGGTCAGCCAGGGCGTGAGGAAGATGATCGCTAGGCCATAGCCGACCGCGCAGAAGATCACGAACAGCAGGGTGCGCAGCACGAAGTTGAGATTGCCGATGGTGCGCTGGACCCAGGCATTGATAACCGGGCCGAACAGCACCAGCAGGGTAGCCATGATGGCCAGGGATATATCGCTGAGGTGGCTGCGACTCCAGCGAGACAGGGTGACGATCAGGTCCAGTAGCAGATCCATGCAGGCTCCTTGGTAACGGTCGGTGCAGCACAGCCAGCGGCTGCACGAGCGAAGCGCACAAGCCTACCGGATTGCGCGGGCTCAGTGGGTGATCTAGGCGAGGAACAGCTGCAGCAGGTCGTTGAGAAACAACTGGCCTTTGGCCGTGGCGACCAGGCGCGTGTCGTCGGCCTGCAGCAAGCCCAGGCGTTCGGCTTCGCGGCGTGCCTGCTCCAGCTGTTGCAGCGGCAGGCCGGTGCGTTGGCTGAACAGCTCGGCCGCTGCGCCCTCGGTCAGGCGCAGCACGTTCATCAGGAACTCGAACGGCAGTTCGTCTGCCTCGAGCAGACGCTCGCCAGCCTGGTAGGCCTTGGCCGGGTCGAGATAGTCCTTGGGCAGGCGGGTTTTCCAGGTGCGCAGGATGCGTCCAGCCGGCGTGCTGAGCTTGGCGTGCGCACCAGCGCCGATGCCGAGAAAATCACCGAAGGTCCAGTAGTTGAGGTTGTGCCGCGCCTGCTTGCCCGGCTGGGCGTAGGCCGACACTTCGTACTGCGCGTAACCTTCGGCGGCGAGCAGGGCTTGGCCGGCCTCCTGGATGTCCCACAGCAGATCGTCTTCGGGAAGCTGCGGCGGCTGGCTCCAGAACACCGTGTTCGGCTCCATGGTCAGCTGGTACCAGGACAGGTGTGTCGGGGCCTGGGCAATCGCGGTGCGCAGGTCGAACAGGGCGTCCTCGATGCTCTGCTCGGGCAGGCCGTGCATCAGGTCGAGGTTGAAGTTGTCGAAGCCGGCGGCGCGCGCCATGTCGGCGGCGCGGATCGCCTCGTCGCCATTGTGGATACGGCCCAGCGCCTTGAGCTTGGCCTCCTGGAAACTCTGTACGCCAATCGACAGACGATTGATGCCAAGGTTGCGATAGGCCTTGAACTTGGCCTGTTCGAAGGTGCCGGGGTTGGCCTCCAGGGTGATCTCGATGTCTGGCGCGAATGCCACGCGGCGCTCGACGCCTTCCAGCAGGCGGCCCAGGGCGCGGTCGGAGAACAGGCTGGGCGTGCCGCCACCGAAGAAGATCGAGGTCAGCGGCCGACCGTGGGCGTGCTGCAGATCGAGATCAAGGTCAGCGAGCAGGGCGTCGACGTACTCCTCTTCCGGCAGGGTCGGCCCGGCGGCGTGGGAGTTGAAGTCGCAATAGGGGCATTTGCGCACGCACCACGGAATGTGGATGTAGAGCGCGAGGGGCGGGAGCAGGAAGCCCCCGCCAGCGTTGTCGCTCATGCCAGCCCCAGACGCTGCTTGAGCAGGGCCATGGCGCGGGCACGGTGGCTCAATCGGTTCTTCTGCTCGGCTGGCAGTTCGGCGCTGGAGCAGCTGGTTTCCGGCACCCAGAACAGCGGGTCGTAGCCGAAGCCGTGTTCACCACGTGCCTCGTGCAGGATGCTGCCGTGCCACAGGCCTTCGCAGAGGATCGGCAGCGGGTCGTCGGCGTGCCGCACCAGGGCCAGGGCGCAGACGAACTGCGCGCCACGCTCGGCGTCCGGCACGTCTTTCAGGGCAGCGAGCAGTTTGGCGTTGTTCGCCGCATCACCCAGGCCGTCGGCATAGCGCGCGGAGTAGATGCCCGGCGCGCCGCCGAGGGCGTCCACGGCCAGGCCGGAGTCGTCGGCCAGTGCCGGCAGGCCGGAAATCCGCGCCGCGTTACGCGCCTTGAGGATGGCGTTCTCGACGAACGACAGGCCGGTCTCTTCCGGCTCTACCTGGCTGAACTCGCTGATCGAGCGCACGCGCACGGCATCGCCGAGCATGGCTTGCAGTTCTTTGAGTTTGCCGGCGTTGTGGCTGGCCAGTACCAGTTCGGTGAAGGGCATCATTCGTCCGGGAAGATTTCTTGGTTGAAGGTGATGCGGTGCGACTCGTCACCCTGGCGTACGTCGAGGGTGAAGGTCATCACTTCGCGGTTGCTGACGGGGAATTGCGCCACGTAATAGATGGCGCCGCTCTCGGTGATCTGGCGGAAGGTCAGCGCAGTGTCCTGGCCCAGCAGGTTCTTCACCTTACCGCTGACCTGCGCGGTGCTGGCCTTGCCGGCCTTGAGCACGGCGACGTTGACCACGCCTTGGGTCTTGCTGCGTGTGAGCCCGGTGGCTGCGGCGATGTCCGGCTGCAGAAAGCTGGAGTTGAACACGCTGTAATGCACGTCGAGATCGCCGAAGCTCTGCTTGCGTTCGGCGGCGGCTGGCAGGGCCAGGCACAGGGCGATCAGGAAGGGGATGATGCGGCGCATGATGTTCTCCTCGTTCAGACCGCGACGCGGTGGGCGGGAAGATCCGCACCGCTGATGCGGTAGATGCCGATCTCGCCCAGCAGGTTGGGCCAGATGCGGCTTGCCAGGCCGTGACGGTGGTCGCGATCCACCGCCAGACGTTCCTCCACGCGGGCACCTTGAGCATGGCACAGGCGCTCGAAGTCCTCGAAGGTGCAGAAGTGGATGTTCGGCGTGTTGTACCAGGTGTAGGGCAAGAAGTCCGAAACCGGCATGCGACCTTTTGTCGTCAGGTACCAGCGGCAGCGCCAATGGCCGAAGTTGGGGAAGGTAATGATGCAGGTCTTGCCGACGCGCAGCATCTCGGCCAGCACTTTGTCCGGGTAGTGCAGGGCTTGCAGCGACTGGGTCATGACCACCACGTCGAAGCTGTCGCTGGCGAAGTTGCCCAGGCCCAGGTCGAGGTTCTGTTCGATGACGTTGACGCCGCGCTCGATGCACAGGGCAATCTTGTCCGGGTCGATCTCCAGACCGTAGCCGGCCACCTGCTTGTTGTCGCGCAGCCAGGCCAGCAACTCGCCATCGCCACAGCCCAGGTCGAGTACACGACTGCCTGGGGCGATCCACTCCTGGATGATGTCCAGATCCGCTCGCATGCTCATACCTCGATCCGTTTCATGTAGCTGCCGAATGCCTGCAGGTAGCGTGGGATCGGCATGAGGAAGGCATCGTGGCCTTGCGGGGCATCGATTTCCAGGTAGCAGACGTTCTTCTTCGCCGCCGTCAGGGCATCGACGATCTCCCGCGAGCGGGCGGGGGAGAAGCGCCAGTCGGTGGTGAAGGACATCAGGCAGAAGTCGGCCTTGGCCACGGCCAGCGTCTTGGCTAGGTCGCCATCATTGGCAGCGGCCGGGTCGAAGTAGTCCAGCGCCTTGGTCATCAGCAGGTAGGTGTTGGCATCGAAACGCCCGGAGAACTCCTCGCCCTGGTAGCGAAGGTAGCTCTCGACCTGGAATTCCACGCTGTGGAAGTCGTAGTTGAGCTTCTCGCTCTTCAGGCCGCGGCCGAATTTCTCGCCCATGGCGTCATCGGACAGGTAGGTGATGTGGCCGACCATGCGTGCCAGCATCAGGCCGCGCTTGGGGATCACGCCCTGTTCCTGGAAGTGGCCACCATGGAACTCCGGGTCAGTGAGGATGGCCTGGCGCGCCACTTCGTTGAAGGCGATGTTCTGCGCCGACAGCTTGGGCGCCGAGGCGATGGCCAGGCAGTGGCGCACGCGCTCGGGGTAGCTGATGGTCCACTGCATGGCCTGCATGCCGCCGAGGCTGCCACCGACCACCGCCGCCCATTGCTCGATACCGAGCTGGTCGGCCAGGCGAGCCTGACTGTGTACCCAATCCTCTACAGTCATCACCGGGAAGTCGGCACCATAGGGCTTGCCGGTGGCCGGGTTGGCGCTGCCGGGGCCGGTGGAGCCATTGCAGCCCCCGAGGTTGTTGAGGCTGACGACGAAGAATTTGTTGGTGTCGATCGGCTTACCGGGGCCGATGCAGCTGTCCCACCAGCCCGGCTTGCGGTCGTCGGGGCTGTGGTAGCCGGCGGCATGGTGATGGCCGGACAGGGCGTGGCAGATGAGCACGGCATTGCTGCGCTGGGCGTTGGGCTCGCCGTAGGTCTCGACGACCAGTTCGTACTCGCTCAGGCTGCGGCCACAGGCCAGGGCCAGCGGCTCGCTGAATTTGAAGACCTGGGGACTGACTAGGCCGACGGAATCTTGGGGAAAGGCAGTGGGCATGAAGGCGCCGCTAATGACTCGGAATAGGGCGCCAAGTCTAAAGAGCACCGCCCGCAGCAGCAAGCATACGGGCGGCGTGGCCAGGGCGCGGCGGCCCTCAGGCGTGGCGATTTACCACTGCAGGCAGATCTTGCCGAAGTGCTGGCCGTTTTTTTGATGCTCGAAGGCGGCGGCCAGTTCGCTGAAGGCGAAGGTGCGGTCGATTACCGGGCGGATTCCGGTTTGCTCCAGCGCCGCGACGAACTGCTGCTGATCGCTGCGGCTGGCGACGATCAGGCCCTGCAGGCGTGCTTGTTTGCGCATCAGGGTGGCGGTCGGCACGTCGCCCTGCAGGCCGGTGAGCACGCCGATCAGGGCGATATGACCACCGACCTTCACCGCTTCGATGGACTGCGCCAGAGTGCCCGGGCCGCCCAGCTCGACCACGTGATCGACGCCTTCGCCGGCGGTCAGGGCCAGCACCTGCTCGGCCCAGTTCGGCGTGGTCTTGTAGTTGATCACGTGGTCGGCGCCGAGTGCCTTGACCCGCTCCAGCTTGTCGTCCGAGGAGGAGGTGACGATGACCTTGGCGCCCGTGGCCTTGGCCAGTTGCAGCGCGGCAATCGACACGCCGCCGGTGCCCAGGGTCAGCACCGTGGCGCCGGGCTTGAGCTGGCCGTCGACCACCAGGGCGCGCCAGGCCGTCAATGCGGCGGTGGTGATGGTCGCGCTTTCGGCATGGCTCCAGCCTTGCGGCGCCTTGGTGAAGGCACTGGCCGGGCGCACCACTACTTCGGCGGCCATGCCCTGCACGCCGTCACCCGGGGTGTGGCCGAAGTGGCCGACACCGGCGAACGGCAGACCGGCCTGCCAGTTGGGGAAGAACACCGATACCACCGAGTCGCCCACGGCAAACTCACTGACACCGGCACCGACGGCCTCGACCACGCCGGCCCCATCGGACATGAGAATACGATCGGCCTCGGTCGGGGCCGCGCCGCTGGCCACCAGCAGGTCGTGATAATTCAGCGAGCTGGCCTTGATCGCCACGCGAATCTCGCCCGCTCCCGGCTGGCCGGGGTCGGCGATCTCGCTGAGGGTGATCTGCCCGAAGCCGCCGGGTTTGCTGAGGGTCATGGCTTTCATGTTGCGCTCTCCTATCGGCTGTCTGGCCGCGCGCCTGGTGCCGCGCGGCGGGATATCGTCGGGCACCTTAAGCCGGGGAGAGGATGCCTGTCTAACCGCGGGTCGGTAGCAGCAGATTTTCGTTCAGCGAGATGAAAGCCAGAGCTTCTGGGGAGAAGGACACCCGGCAGGCTGCCGGGCATCCACTGGGTCATTCGCCCAGGCCGTGCAGGCGCGCCGCAGTTGGCAGGCTGACCACCTTGCCCTGACGCTGCACAGGAGCAGGGCGGCGCAGGACACGGAGCATGTCGGCGGCCTGCGCCAACTGTTGCTGCAGTTCTTCCTGATAGCGTGCCAGTTGCTGGCTGCGCTTGCGTGTCTGCTGGGTCTCCTGGGCCAGCGCCTTGAGGCGCAGCATGTGGGTTTCCAGCATCTGTTTGTGTTCCAGCGTGTGCTGCATCAACGGCATCAAGGCGTCGGCTGCCCACTGCTCGGCGTCGCGGCGCAGGCGCTGGTGCAGGCCTATCACTTCCTGCGCCAAGGTGGCGAAGAAGCGTCGGGTCAGGCTGCGCTGTTCGGTGAGCAGGGTTTTCAGGTGCAGGCGGAACTGGTCGCCCTTGTCCTGCAGTTTCTTCAGCTCGCGCAGATAGCGCTGAATCTTGAACTGTGGGGCATCGATACCGTTCAGCGGATTATCTTCGTTATGCCGGCGGTAGATGGCGGCAACCATCTTGTTGGCCATGTCGGCTTCGTGCTGCAGGTTGTGCAGGTCCTGCTCCACGCTGCGGAAGAAGTGCAGGATGGCCTGGTTGATACCCAGGGTCGTCCAGCTGCCGGTCAGGTTACGACGCACTGCAGCCAGGTGTTCATCCAGGCGTTCGCTACGGGCGGCGTGGCGCAGCAACTGGCCCTGACGGTTGAGCAGACGCTGGTTGGTCTTCAGGCCAAGCAGGCGCTTGTGATGCTGGGTATGGTCTTCCTTGGTCTTGGCGGTCAGCTCGAACAGCAGTTGGCCGTTGTCCTGCTGATGGTTGCCGAGCAGGGCCAACTGTTCGCTGACCTTCTCCAGGCGCAGGTTGAGCACGTGCTGGCTGTTGTTCAGCAGCGCCAGGACCTGACGCACCACGTGGTCTTCGATCAGGCGTTCCTTCTGCGCGACGATACGCTCGCACAGCAGGGTCTCCAGATGCGCCATCTGGCTGCGTGCCAGCAGCTCTTCATCCTTGCGCACCTTGGCCAGCAGGGCCTGCTTGGCCGAGAGCGGCAGCACGTCCTGCTTGGTGATGCCCAGTTGCTTGGCGGTCGCGCTCTGGATCTGCTCGATGGCGTTCTGCACGAAGGCTTCGCCGGCCAGATCGTCCCACAGTACGTCTATCTTGTTCAGCACGGCGAACAGGCAGGTCTGAGTGTCTTCGTCGAGCTGGCGGATATGTTGCTGCCAGATGCTCATGTCGCTGGCTGTGACGCCGGTATCGGCAGCCAGCAGGAAGATGATCGCCTGCGCGTTGGGCAGCATCGACAGGGTCAGTTCTGGCTCGCTACCCAGCGCGTTGAGGCCAGGGGTGTCGAGAATGCGCAGGCCCTGGCGCAGCAGTGGGTGGTCGAAGTTGACCATGGCATGGCGCCAGGCGGGCACCAGCACCTGGCCGCGCTTACCGGTGCCCTCGAGCATGTCGGGGTGAAAGCCGAGCTGGATCGCCTGCTCCACGGGCATCGGCTTGGTCTTGGCCACCTGGCCGAAGGCCAGGGCCATGTTGGCCGGGTCACTGACATCCAGCGGGATGTTCACCCAGTGCCGGGGAATACGTTTGAACTGCGCCACGCTGGCGGATGCCGTGCGCGTTTCGATCGGCAGCAGACGGATGTAGGGGCGTTCCGAGCGCGGGTCGAAAAACAGCTCGGTGGGGCACATGGTGGTGCGCCCGGCATGCGAGGGCAGCATGCGCTGGCCGTACTCGGAGAAGAACAGGCTGTTGATCAGTTCGGTCTTGCCGCGCGAGAACTCACCGACGAAGGCCAGCGTGATGTGGTCGGTACGCAGGATCTTGAGGGCGCGTTCGAGCTTGGCCTGAACAGCGTCGGAGTTGAGCCGGTTATGTTCCAGCCAGCTGCGATAGCGCGTGATCTCACGCATCAGCTCGCGTTTCCAGGCGACGTAGGCATCGACCTGTTGGCTGAGACGTTCCATGCTCATCCTGGCTCTCCTGTCGGCAAGCGCTGTTGCTTGCGGGTTCAAGGGGGGAATTGACTGTTCGCGTACCGTCTTCTTCACGGATCGCGTCGGTTCGCCGCCAGGACGCACGGCAATCGCAAGAATAATCTGCATTATGCGAGGTGCAAGGCTGGCGTCAATTAGCCGCCTGCGCACTCCCGCCTTATGGTCGGCTATGGCCGCTGAGCGGTCGTGCTCAGGCGCGCTGCAGCCCGGGAAGCGGCGGCAAGGATTGTGGCGCGCGGATACGCAGGCGTTTCTGGCGGTTGAGTTCGCCGCTTTCCAGCGTCACCTGGCTCTTGGCAACCCCAAAGGCCTTGGCCAGAAATGCCTGTAGATGGGCATTGGCTTTGCCTTCGACTGGTGGAGCGGTCAGGCGGATCTTCAGCCGCTCACCATGCAGCCCGGCGAACTCGTCCTTGCTCGCCTTGGGCTGCAGGTGACAGTCGAGGATCAGATCCTCGCCGTCCCAGCGGAAATAGCTCACTGCCTCAGAGGAACGGGCTGAGCATGGGCGGCAGGCCGGTGTACGCCGCCAGGCCGCCGATGATGAAGCGGTCTGCAAGGTTGATCGCGATGAAGGCGAAGATCGGCGAGATATCCAGGCCGCCCAGATTCGGCAACAGTTTGCGGAACGGAGCGAGCAGCGGCTCGCAGATCTGGTTGACCAGCTGCGCGCCCGGGTTGTAGCTGCCCGGGGCGACCCAGGAGAGAATCACACTGATGATCAGGGCGAAGAAGAACACCTTGAGAAACAGCGAGGTCACGCCGATGACCGACCACACCAGCAGTTGCAGGATAAAGCCGCCGACGTTGTAGCCCATCAGCGTCAGGGTGACGACCATCAGCACCAGTTGCACCAGAATGGCGAGGACCAGCGAGGCCAGGTCCAGCCCGGAGAAGCCGGGAATGATCCGCCGCAGAGGGGTCAGCAGCGGCTGGGTCGCCTTGACCACGAACTGGCTCAGCGGGTTGTAGAAGTCGGCGCGCACCAGCTGCAGGATGAAACGCAGCAGCACGATCAGCAGGTAAAGGCTGCCGAGGGTCTGGATGATGTAGATCAGCGCTTCGATAAGTCCGGACATGCTGTCTCCTTATTGGCCCAGCTGTTCAGCCAGCTCGGCTGAACGATTGGCGGCGGCATTCAGCGCCTGTTGTACCAGCGCTTCGAAACCGCCGGCCTGGAAGGTGTTGATCGCTGCTTCGGTGGTGCCGTTCGGCGAGGTGACGCGACGACGCAGCTCGGCGGCATCGACATCGTTCTCGCTGGCCATGCGCGCGGCGCCCAGCGCGGTCTGGATGCTCAGCTGCGCTGCAGTCTCGCGCGGCAGACCGAGTTTTTCGCCGGCCGCGGTCATGGCTTCGATCAGCAGGAAGAAATAGGCCGGGCCACTGCCGGAGACGGCAGTCACCGCATCGAGCTGCGCTTCCTGCTCCAGCCACAGGGCCAGGCCGACAGCGCTCAGTACCTGTTCGGCTTGCGCTTTCTGCTCGCTGTTTACACGTGGATTGGCGAACAGCCCGGATACGCCCTGGCGCAGCAGCGCCGGGGTGTTGGGCATGCAGCGTACGACCGGACGCTCGCCCAGCCAGTTCTCCAGGCTGGCGCAGCTGATGCCGGCGGCGATGGAGATGATCACCTGGTTGGGCGCGAGGTGTGGCGCCAGATCCAGGCAGACGGCCTTCATGATCTGTGGCTTGACCGCCAGGACGATCAGGTCGGCGCCCGTGATGGCTTCGGCGTTGTTGCCGAAGGTGGCGATACCGTGCTCCTGCTGCAGGCGCGCACGCTGTTCCGTGCCTGGCTCGCTGGCGCGTATGGCATCGGCGGCCACGCCCTGGGCGCGCAGGCCGCCAATCAAACTGGCGGCCATGTTGCCGGCGCCGACGAAGGCGATGATCGGGTTGCTCATTGCACAAAATCCTTCATTCAGTGAGAGGGCTGACCATAGTCGCGGGCGCCGAACAGGGCGGTGCCGATGCGGACCCAGGTGGCGCCTTCGGCGATGGCGGCCTCCAGGTCATGGCTCATGCCCATGGAAAGGGTATCGAGGTTCAGCCCTAGGTCGTCACGCAGCTGGCGCAAGCGAGCGAAGGCGGCGTGTTGCGCGGCGACGTCGTCGGTGGGTTCGGGAATTGCCATCAGGCCACGCAATTTCAGATGGGGCAGGGCGGCTACGGCCTTGGCCAACTGCACCAGTTCGTCGGGGTTGCAGCCGGATTTGCTGTCCTCGCCACTGACGTTGACCTGCAGGCAGATGTTCAATGCCGGCAGGTGCTCGGGGCGTTGATCGGAAAGGCGTTGGGCGATTTTCAGGCGGTCCACCGAATGTACCCAGTCGAAATGCTCGGCGATAGGCCGGGTCTTGTTCGACTGAATGGGGCCGATGAAGTGCCAGATCAAGGGCAGATCGCCCAGTTCGGCCTGTTTTTCCAGCGCTTCCTGCAGGTAGTTCTCGCCGAAATCATGCATGCCGGCTGCATGTGCTTGGCGAATCGCGCTCGCGGGCTTGGTCTTGCTCACGGCCAGCAGGCCGATATCCTGCAAATTGCGCTGCGAGGCTTGCGCCGCCTCACGGATGCGCGTTCCGACCTTTGCAATATTCTCTGCTATCGTGGACATTACCTGCGCTCTATATAAAGCCCGCTCGTTAAGCGTTCGCGGCATTCTACCTGCTTGCTTGTAATTGGGGAGTCCCATGGATATCACTGAGCTGCTCGCCTTCAGCGCCAAGCAAGGCGCGTCGGATTTGCACCTCTCGGCCGGCTTGCCGCCGATGATCCGCGTTGACGGTGACGTTCGCCGCATCAACCTGCCGCCGTTGGATCACAAGCAGGTGCACGCGCTGATCTACGACATCATGAACGACAAGCAGCGCAAGGACTTCGAAGAGTTTCTGGAGACCGACTTCTCCTTCGAAGTGCCCGGCGTGGCGCGTTTCCGGGTCAATGCTTTCAATCAGAACCGTGGCGCCGGTGCGGTGTTCCGTACCATTCCGTCCAAGGTGTTGACCATGGAAGACCTGGGCATGGGCGAGGTGTTCCGCAAGATCACCGACGTGCCTCGTGGCCTGGTGCTGGTCACCGGTCCTACCGGCTCGGGCAAGTCGACCACCCTGGCGGCGATGCTCGACTACCTCAACAGCAACAAGTATCACCACATTCTCACCATCGAAGACCCGATCGAATTCGTCCACGAGTCGAAGAAGTGCCTGGTCAACCAGCGTGAGGTGCACCGTGACACCCATGGCTTCTCCGAAGCCCTGCGTTCGGCACTGCGGGAAGACCCGGACATCATTCTGGTCGGTGAGATGCGTGACTTGGAAACCATCCGCCTGGCGCTGACTGCCGCGGAAACCGGTCACCTGGTATTCGGCACCTTGCACACCACCTCCGCGGCCAAGACCATCGACCGGGTGGTCGACGTGTTCCCGGCCGAAGAGAAGTCCATGGTTCGCTCGATGCTCTCCGAATCGCTGCAGGCGGTAATCTCGCAAACGCTGCTGAAGAAGATCGGCGGCGGTCGTGTGGCTGCCCACGAAATCATGATCGGTACGCCGGCCATCCGTAACCTGATCCGCGAGGACAAGGTGGCGCAGATGTATTCGGCGATCCAGACCGGCGGCGCGCTGGGCATGCAGACCCTCGATGCCTGCCTCAAGACCCTGGTGTCCAAGGGGTTGGTCAGCCGCGACAGTGCGCGGGAAAAGGCCAAGAGCCCGGAAAACTTCTAAACCGTTCGGCCGGCGCATGCGGAACACGCCCGCAGGCGCCGCTGAATGCCGAACAGTGCGTGTGGATGTGCGAGAGCGACGATGGAATTCGAAAAACTGCTGCGCCTGATGGTCGAAAAAGGTGGTTCCGATCTGTTCATCACGGCCGGCGTGCCGCCGTCGATGAAGGTCAATGGCAAGATCATGCCGGTGACCAAGAACGCCATGTCGCCCGAGCAGACCCGCGAGACGGTGCTCGGTGTGATGAACGAAGCGCAGCGCCGCGATTTTGCCGAGAACCACGAGTGCAACTTCGCCATCAGCGCCCGCGGTATCGGGCGTTTCCGCGTCAGTGCCTTTTATCAGCGCAACCTCGTGGGCATGGTGCTGCGTCGTATCGAGACCAACATCCCCACCATCGACGATCTCAAACTGCCGGAAATCCTCAAGAAGCTGGCGCTGACCAAGCGCGGTCTGGTGCTGTTCGTCGGTGCCACCGGTACGGGTAAATCCACTTCGCTGGCGGCGATGATCGGCTACCGCAACAAGAACAGCAGCGGCCACATCATCTCCATCGAAGATCCGATCGAATACATCCACCAGCACCAGAACTGCATCGTCACCCAGCGCGAAGTGGGCATCGATACCGAGTCCTTCGAGGTGGCGCTGAAGAACACCCTGCGCCAGGCGCCGGATGTGATCCTCATCGGTGAGGTCCGTACCCGCGAGACCATGGACCACGCCGTAGCCTTCGCCGAAACCGGTCACCTGTGCCTAGCGACCCTGCACGCCAACAACGCCAACCAGGCGCTGGACCGTATCATCAACTTCTTCCCGGCGGACCGGCAGAACCAGGTGTGGATGGACCTCTCGCTCAACCTCAAGGCCATCGTCGCCCAGCAACTGGTGCCGACACCGGATGGCAAGGGACGCCGTGCGGTGATCGAGGTGCTGATCAACACCCCGTTGGCCGCCGACCTGATCCGCAAGGGCGAGGTGCACGAGCTCAAGGGCCTGATGAAGCGTTCCACCGAGCAGGGTATGCAGACCTTCGACCAGGCGCTGTACAACCTCTACACCCAGGGTGAGATCACCTACGAAGATGCGCTGCTCTACGCCGACTCGGCGAACGACCTGCGCCTGATGATCAAGCTCGGCTCGGAGACCGATGGCGACCACCTCACCAGCATGTCCAAGGGGCTGGAGCTGGAGGTCAGCGAGGAAGATCCGGGGCGTCGTTTCCGCTGACGCCTGACGGGGGACGCATAGCGTCCCCTTCGTTCATCTGGGCAATGCGTTTGCCCTTTCTGCCGGCCAGCACCAGGGCCTGACCATCGCGCTGGGCACCGGCGCGTGCTTCGCTCATCAACTGAGGAATCAGTGGCCCTTCCGGCAGGTGCTTCCAGAACCGTTGCGGCAGGTGCTGCTGCATCGCCGTGCGGTTGAGTCGTGCCGGGTTGAAGGTGCTGCCGTAATAGGCGCGCCACAATGCCTGGCCATCGTCGTCAGGTTGCTGCGCCCACACTCGCCACTGCGCCGGGCAGTTGCGCTCATGCTGCAGGCGCTGGCCATCCCAGAACACACCGTCGCGCGGTGTGGCGATCAACCAGCTGTGTTTGCCAAGACGTTCGGCGAAATGGCTACTGGCCGAGGCGAGAATGTCGTGCGCGGGTTCGAACCAGGCGACGAAGTCAGGCGCGCCCGGCGTGTTGCATGGCTGAAAGCGCACGAAGGCATGCAGGTGGTGGGCTTCGCGGCGCACGGCCTTCAGACGCCGGTGCAGTTCGCTGCCGTCGTGGTCGCCGGCCAGTACGGCACTGCGCTCGCCCTGTACGAAGCGCCAGAGCACGCGGTAGAGCAGACTCCAGCGCTCCCCGCCGCGATACTGCGCGGCGCTCTCCAGCAGCTCCAGCAATTCGGGTGACACGCGCAGGCGGCCGCTGGGCTCCTCTGCGCGCTCGGCTACCTGATCGAACAGGCTGGGCGCGGCCTCTTCGTCCAGCCATTGCAGCTGATGCGGCGCCAGCCCTTGCAGCAGGGCGCGCCGCGCGGCCTGGCGCCAAGTGGTGAAGGTGCCGTCGAAGCGCAGGCTATGCATCACCACAACGCCATTTGCGCCGGGGTATCGCGCAGTTGCTGGCGCAGGACCACGGACTCATGCTCGGCACGGGGTGGTCGGTAATCCTGGGTGACGATGAACGGCTTGGCTTTTTCCAACACGCAGCGCAGACGGGTCAGGTCTTCGAAGCGAATGCGTCGCTCACGCCGTAGCGCGCCCAGGCGCCTGGCGCTGAGTACGCCGATACCCGGGACGCGGGCGATCAGCGCTTCATCGGCGCGGTTGAGGTCGACGGGGAATTGCTCGCGATTGGCCAGCGCCCAGGCGAGTTTGGGGTCGATATCCAACGCCAGGTTGCCGGGGCCTGCGAGCAATTCCGTGGCGCTGAAACCGTAGCCGCGCATGAGAAAATCCGCCTGATACAGACGGTGCTCGCGCAGCAGCGGTGGTGCTTCGAAGGGCACGCTCTTCGGGCTCTGCGGAATCGGGCTGAAGGCCGAGTAATAGACGCGACGCAGGCGGTAGTCGTGATACAGGGTCTGGGCGTTGTGCAGGATGGTGTTGTCGTCGGTGGCGTCTGCACCGACGATCATCTGCGTGCTCTGCCCGGCCGGAGCGAAGCGCGGCGCACGCTGTTCTTCCCTGGCCTCGCGCTCGCCCAGGTGAATGTGCTGCATGGCCTGGTGGATGCTGCCGACGTTCTTCTCCGGTGCCAGCTTGATCAGGCTGGTTTCGGTGGGCAGCTCGATGTTGACGCTGAGACGATCGGCATACAGGCCGGCCTCGGCGATCAGTTCCGGCGCGGCGTCGGGAATGGTCTTCAGATGGATGTAGCCGCGGAACTGATGTTCCTCGCGCAGCAGTCTGGCAACGCGGATCAACTGCTCCATGGTGTAGTCGGCCGAGCGGATGATGCCGGAGCTGAGGAACAGCCCGCTGATGCAGTTACGCTTGTAGAAGTCGAGGGTCAGGGTGACCACTTCCTCGGGGGTGAAGCGCGCACGTGGCACATCGCTGGAACGGCGGTTGATGCAGTATTGGCAGTCGTACAGGCAGAAATTGGTCAGCAGTATTTTCAGCAACGCGACGCAACGACCGTCCGGTGTGTAGCTGTGGCAGATGCCCATGCCGTTGGTCGAGCCAATACCGTCCTTGCCCCTGGAGCTTCGCTTCGGTGCGCCGCTACTGGCACAGGAGGCGTCGTACTTGGCGGCGTCGGCGAGGATGGTGAGCTTCTCGATCAGTTGCATGGCACGCGATATCTATACTGTTTTTTTATACAGTATATGGGCGTCGTACAGCTATCAAGCAATTCATCGAGTTGCGCGACCCATGGCGTGCATGAAACCTTATATCGGCATACAACGTCTGACGCTGTATCTCGCTCAAGGAGTTAGCCATGCAACGACAGGACACGCACAGCAAGCTGATCGGTTACCTGCTGTGGATCTTCGGTTTTCTCGGTTCGCACCGCTTCTACTACGGCAAACCGGTCACCGGAACCATCTGGTTCTTTACCCTGGGGTTGCTTTTCATCGGCTGGATCATCGACCTGTTTCTGATCCCTTCGATGGACCATGAGGCGGATCTGCGTTTCACCGCCGGTGATACCGATTACAACGTGGCGTGGATTCTGCTGACCTTCCTTGGCGTGTTTGGCGTGCACCGCATGTATCAGGGCAAGTGGATCACCGGGATCATCTATCTGTTCACGGGCGGTCTGTTCCTGGTCGGCGTGCTCTACGACTTCTGGACCCTCAATACGCAGATCTCGATCAAGAACGCGCAGCGCGGTTGAGTTGGCAGCGATTGGCGGTGCGCATGGCGCACCCTACGGCCGTCTTCCCGTAGCCCGGATGCAATCCGGGAAAATAAAAAGGGCATCTCATGAGATGCCCTTTTCGTAACGTTGGCGAGATCAATCGTCGCTGTCGTCGTCGTCCCCGCCGTCGACCTTCATGCCCAGTTCCTTGATCTTGCGCGTCAGGGTATTACGACCCCAGCCCAGTAGCAGCGCGGCATCGCGACGGCGACCGGCAGTGTGCTTGAGGGCGGTCTCGATCATGATGCGCTCGAAGGCCGGTACAGCGGTGTCGAGCAGATTGGACTGGCCACGAGCGAGCGCCTGATCGGCCCACAGGCGCAGCGCCTGTTCCCAGTTGGTGACGGGCGCGGCGTCCTGCGGTTGGGTCAGCAGTTCCGGCGGCAGGTCGTCGACATGCACTTCGCGACCGGACGCCATGACGGTGATCCAGCGGCAGGTGTTCTCCAGCTGGCGCACGTTGCCCGGCCAGGGCAGGTGCTTGAGGTAGTCCTCGGTTTCGCTCTTGAGCAGCTTGGGTTCAACCGACAGCTCCTGCGCGGCGCGGGCGAGGAAGTGGTTGGCCAGGGTGGGGATGTCCTCGCGGCGGTCGGCCAGGCGTGGAATGTGGATGCGGATGACGTTGAGGCGGTGGAACAGGTCCTCACGGAACTTGCCGGCGGTGACCAGGGTTTCCAGGTTCTGGTGGGTGGCGGCGATGATGCGCACATCCACTTTTACCGGCGTGTGACCGCCAACGCGGTAGAACTCGCCGTCGGCCAGTACGCGCAGCAGGCGCGTCTGAGTGTCGGCCGGCATGTCGCCGATCTCATCGAGGAACAGGGTGCCACCGTCGGCCTGTTCAAAGCGCCCACGACGCTGGTTGGCCGCGCCGGTGAAGGCACCTTTCTCATGGCCGAACAGTTCGGACTCCATCAGGTCCTTGGGGATCGCCGCCATGTTCAAAGCGATGAAGGGCGCAGCGGCGCGCGGGCTGTGGCGGTGCAGGGCATGGGCCACCAGTTCCTTGCCGGTACCGGACTCGCCATTGATCAGCACGGTGATATTGGAATGGCTCAGACGACCGATGGCGCGGAACACCTCCTGCATCGCCGGCGCCTCGCCGATGATCTCAGGCGTGCGCGCCTGGGCGGCAGGGGCGGCCAGGCTCTGTTGCTCCTGGGCGTGCTGGAAGGCGCGTTTGACCAGCGACACGGCCTCGTCGACGTCGAAGGGCTTGGGCAGATATTCGAAGGCTCCGCCCTGGTAGCTGGCTACCGCACTGTCCAGGTCGGAATGGGCGGTCATGATGATGACTGGCAGGCGCGGATACAGCTCGCGAATCCGCGCCAGCAGATCGAGGCCACTGGCGCCGGGCATGCGGATGTCGGAGATGATCACGTCCGGCTGCTGGCGGGTCAGGCGGGCGAGTACACCGTCTGCACTGTCGAAACTCTGGGTGGTCATGCCTTCCTGCTGCAGGGCCTTTTCCAGTACCCAGCGGATGGAACGATCGTCGTCGACAATCCAGACGGTTTCACTGCGGCTCATGGCGTAGGCGCTCCTTGTTCCAGCGGCAGGAAGATCGAGAATACGGTGTGGCCGGGATAGCTCTCGCATTCGATCAGACCTTGATGCTGGCTGATGATGTTCTGGGTAATGGCCAGGCCCAGGCCGGTGCCGTCGGCGCGGCCACTGACCATGGGATAGAAGATGGTTTCCTGCAGCTCCGGCGGAATGCCGGGGCCGTTATCGATGATCTCCATCTTCACCACCAGGCGGTGGCGGGTGTGGCCGATGGTGAACTGGCGCAGGGTGCGGGTACGCAGGCTGATGCGGCCCAGGCCCATGTCGCGCTTCTGCCCGGCGATGGCCTGCATGGCATTGCGCACGATATTGAGCACGGCCTGGATCATCTGCTCGCGATCGATCAGCAGATCGGGAATGCTCGGGTCGTAGTCGCGCACCAAGGTGATGCCACCCTGGCTTTCCGCTTCGATCAGATTGGCGACGCGCTCCAGCACCTCATGCACGTTGGTCATCGACAGCGACGGCAGCTTGTTCGAGCCGAGCATGCGGTCGACCAGATTACGCAGGCGGTCGGCCTCTTCGATGATGACGTTGGTGTAGTCCTTGAGGTCTTCGTTGGGCAGCTCGCGCGACAGCAGTTGCGCCGCGCCGCGAATGCCGCCGAGCGGGTTCTTGATCTCGTGAGCCAAGCCGCGAACCAGCAGTTTGGTGGTTTCCTGCTTGGACAGTTGCGCCTCTTCCTTGGTGATACGCAGCAGGCGGTCACGCGGGTGCACTTCCAGCAGCAGCAGGGTTTCGCCCTTGCTGAACAGCGGCGTCACTGCATAGTCCACGGTCAGCGTCTGGCCGGTGACGGAGGTCAGCACCGCCTCACGCTTATTGAATGGATGCGCCTGTTCCACAGCCTGGCGCAGCGAGGACAACGCCTCAGGCGACTCGGTGAACAGATCGCTGATGAACTGACCATGGCTACGCTGGCCGCTGACGGCCAGAAGCATCTCCGCCGCCGGGTTCATGTACTCAAGGCACAGTTGGCTGTTGAGCAGCAGGGTGGCGGTGGTCAGGTTGTCGAGTAGCAGGCGATGCAGTGCGTCGTTGATGGTCATAGGCAGCGCGTTCCGGCAATGGGCAGGAAAATGCAAGAAGCAAACCAAGGCCCCGAAAAGACGCATTTTTTGTGCGGTCTGCCAGGTTTTGGTGGTGTGGCGGCACGGCTGGGCGGGGAAAATCGACCCAGAACAGGGAGATTTTAGGAGGTGGTGCGCAGATGCGCACCAAAATGGGGCTCTTATTCAGAGGAAGGGCAGGATGCTCACTTCTTCTTCTGGCTTGTCCTTCAGCGGGCATTCTGGGCGAACGCCATAGTCGTCTTTCTTGCACGGATTGATCTTGCGCTTCTGTGCCAGGCTCATCCGGTGCATGTGGAAGGGTTGCGCGGGCGTGCGCTCGACGATCAGGCCTGCTGAATCGATGATCTCCGCTGCCAGTTGGTGCGTGCCGCGATCGACATGCTGCAGGGAGAACACCGGGCTACGGCTCACATCGCCTTGTATCTCACCATCAAGCAGCAGGCGATAGCTGTGACCGGGCAGCAGACCTGGCTCGCTGTTGAGGGTGACGATCATGTCGCCGGAACCGTTATGGATAGAGGCATCCGGCTCGGGCACGATAATGCGCAGCACCTGATAGTGCACGGCCGGCTTGGTTACGGCAGGCGGCGGCGTGACGCGCACCGTTGGTGTCGCTTGGTTGAGTTGTACGCTGTTGGAGGGCGCCAGGATCACTCGTTCGGCACTGCTGCTGCGCGGCTTGTCGGTGAACACCCGGTTACCCTCTGCGTCGATGTAGGTATAGACCTGGGCCAGGGCGGCAGGGGCTGCGAGCAGCAGGCAAAGTAGCAGTGTGCGCATCTTGATGAGTTCGTTCACGGCGCACTGCGATTCGGGCTGTTGACGCTGATACGTTGCAGGGTAAAGGTCTCGGTCGCGCTCTGCTGGATGATGCGTTCACCGGCCATCACCGCCACCGCAAGGCTGTGCTCGCCGCGATCGAGGTTGGTCAGTTGCAGGCTCGGGACATTGCTCGCCTGGCCATAGGGTTCGCCGTCGAGAATCAGGCGCAGGCTGTGGCCGGGTTGCAGGCGTGGCTGAATGTTCACGCTGACGATGAAGGTGCCGTTGTTGGCGCGCATGGCGTCATCGTCGGGAATGCCGTTCAGGCTCAGTACGGAATATGGCGCCTCGCTTTTGGAGGTGTCGTCTTCCCGCGAATTGTCGACCGGTATGTCCGGCGTTTTCATTTTCACCGTGTTGGTCGGCGGCAGTTCGACGCTCTCGGCAGCCGTCCCCTCAGGGGGCTGGTTGGTGAATACCGTGTTGCCGTTGGCGTCGGTGTATTTGTAAATCTGTGCGCTGACCGGCAGGGCCAGTGCGAGCAGCAGGCAGGCGAGTAAAGGGCGCATGGGCCAATCCTTCCGCAGGAGATGCGCTAAGCCTTGCACTGCTTACGGTTCCTGACAAGCACAGGGCGCTACGCCTGTGATATCCGGCTACAAAATGCGTATTGGTCTACCCATGAAAAAGCCCCGCCAGGCAGTGCCGGGCGGGGCTTTTCAGGTTGCGCCGCACAGGGCGGCGCAAGGCTGGGTTAGACGCTGTAGTACAGGTCGTATTCCAGCGGGTGTACGAAGGTGCGGACCTTGATTTCTTCTTCGGCTTTCAGCTCGATGTAGGCATCGATGAAGTCGTCGGAGAATACGCCGCCCTTGGTCAGGAACGCGCGGCCTTTGTCCAGCTCTTCCAGGGCTTCTTTCAGGCTGCCGCAAACCTGCGGGATCAGCTTGCCTTCTTCCGGCGGCAGATCGTACAGGTTCTTGTCAGCGGCATCGCCCGGGTGGATCTTGTTCTGGATACCGTCCAGACCAGCCATCAGCAGCGCTGCGAAGGCCAGGTACGGGTTGGCAGCCGGGTCCGGGAAGCGCGCTTCGATGCGGCGGGCTTTCGGGCTGGAAACGTACGGGATACGGATCGAGGCGGAGCGGTTACGGGCCGAGTAGGCCAGCATGACCGGAGCTTCGAAGCCCGGGACCAGACGCTTGTAGGAGTTGGTCGACGGGTTGGTGAAGCCATTCAGGGCCTTACCGTGCTTGATGATGCCGCCGATGAAGTACAGGGCGGTGTCGGACAGGCCGGCATAGCCTTCACCTGCGAAGGTGTTCTTGCCATCTTTGGAGATGGACATGTGCACGTGCATGCCCGAACCGTTGTCGCCGTACAGCGGCTTCGGCATGAAGGTAGCGGTTTTGCCGTAGGCGTCGGCAACGTTGTGCACGCAGTACTTCAGGGTCTGAACTTCGTCAGCCTTGTTGACCAGAGTGTTGAACTTCACGCCGATTTCGTTCTGGCCGGCAGTCGCCACTTCGTGGTGGTGAACTTCGACGACCAGGCCCATTTCTTCCAGGGCGTTACACATGGCAGTACGGATTTCGTGGTCGTGGTCGACCGGCGGAACCGGGAAGTAACCGCCTTTGACGGCCGGACGGTGGCCTTTGTTGCCGCCTTCCACGTCCTGGTCGGTCATCCAGGAGCCTTGCTCGGAGTAGATCTTGAACATGGAGCCGGAGATGTCCGACTTGAACTTGACCTGGTCGAAGATGAAGAACTCTGGCTCCGGGCCAACGAATACGGTGTCACCGATGCCGGTGGACTTCAGGTATTCCTCGGCACGCTTGGCGATGGAGCGCGGGTCGCGATCGTAGCCTTGCATGGTGCTCGGCTCGATGATGTCGCAAACGATGATCAGGGTCGGCTCTTCGGTGAAGGGATCCAGTACGGCGGTTTCGTCAACCGGCGAGAGGATCATGTCGGAGGCTTCGATGCCTTTCCAGCCGTGGATGGACGAGCCGTCGAACATTTTGCCGTGCTCGAAGAAATCTTCGTCCAGGGCGTCACGGGCCGGCATGGTCACGTGCTGTTGCTTACCCTTGGTGTCGGTGAAGCGCAGGTCTACCCACTTCACGTCGTGTTCTTTGATCAGTTGAACAGCCTTAGACATGTTGTCCTCCAGGTGGAAAAGGCTCTTATCTGTGAGCCCCAAATGTACGGTGAAGCCCGGCGGGATAGTCCTCCAGGGCGACCTGCCTCACAAGGGAGCAAATTGCATGCCAGTGCCCTGTATTGGGCAGAGGCCTGCAAACTCAGGCGTAGCGCCGGCTACACGGGATTTTTCAGTCGATATTTGCACTCAAATAGGGCTTGCAATTGTGCTTGCGCTCTATTTTGGTGCGATGTATCTATGCTGCAGTATTTTTGGTCAAAGCTTGAGCAATTTCCGCTATAATCCGCGCCCCTGTTTTTTCGTCGCCTCGAGCGGGCGCCTTATCCATGAAACTGATCGTCAAAGTTTTCCCAGAAATCACCATCAAGAGTCGCCCGGTGCGCAAGCAGTTCATCCGCCAGTTGGGGAAGAACATTCGTGCCGTATTGCGCGACCTCGACCCCGCACTGCGGGTGACCGGTGTGTGGGACAACCTGGAGGTGGAAACCGACCTCGCCGATCCGCGCCTGCTCGCTGAGATGACCGAGCGCCTGCGTAACACGCCGGGCATTGGTCTGTTCCTCGAAGTCAACGAATACCCGCTGGGCGATCTCGACGAGGTTACCGAGCATTGCAAGCGGCATTACGCCGACCAGTTGCCAGGCAAGATTTTCGCCGTGCGCTGCAAGCGTGGCGGCAAGCATGCCTTCTCTTCCATCGATGTTGAGCGCCACGTTGGCAGCCGCCTGCGCCAGGAATGTGGTGCGGCTGGCATCGATCTGAAGAAGCCGGAAGTCGAAGTGCGCATGGAGATCCGCGATCAGCGCCTCTTCGTGGTGCACAACCGTCATGAAGGTCTGGGCGGCTATCCGCTGGGTTCGCTGGAGCAGACCCTGGTGCTTATGAGTGGCGGTTTCGACTCGACCGTCGCGGCCTATCAGATGATGCGTCGCGGTCTGGTCAGCCACTTCTGCTTCTTCAACCTCGGTGGCCGTGCCCACGAATTGGGCGTGATGGAAGTGGCCCACTATATATGGCAGAAATTCGGTCGCTCGCAGCGCGTGCTGTTCATCAGCGTGCCGTTCGAGGAAGTGGTCGGCGAGATCCTCGGCAAGGTCGACAACAGCCAGATGGGCGTGATCCTCAAGCGCATGATGCTGCGCGCGGCAACCCGCGTCGCGGAGAAGCTGCAGATCGAAGCGCTGGTGACCGGTGAGGCGATCAGTCAGGTCTCCAGCCAGACCCTGACCAACCTGGCGGTGATCGATTCGGCCACCGACATGCTGGTGATGCGCCCGCTGATCGCCAGCCACAAGCAGGACATCATCGACACCGCCACGCAGATCGGCACCGCCGAGTTCGCCAAGAACATGCCCGAATATTGCGGCGTGATTTCGGTCAACCCGACTACCAAGGCGCGTGGCTATCGTGTGGAGAAGGAGGAGGCGCAGTTCGACATGGCCATCCTCGAACGCGCGCTTGAGCGCGCCACGCAGCTGCCTATCGATCGGGTGATCGATGAGTTGGGCAAGGACGTGCAGGTCGAGGAGGTGCGTGAAGCGCTGGCCGGGCAGATCGTCATCGATATCCGCCACCCCGATGCCGCCGAGGACGAGCCGCTGCAAGTGCCGGGCATCGAGGTGCAGCCGCTGCCGTTCTACGCGCTGAACAACAAATTCAAGGAACTGGATGAGAACCGCCAGTACCTGCTGTATTGCGACAAGGGCGTGATGAGTCGCCTGCATGCCCATCATCTGCTGAGCGAGGGACACGCCAATGTGCGCGTTTATCGTCCGGCATAGAACGCCGGGGCTTAATGGCGGGAGCATCCGCCATCGCCCTCCCGACCCGGGGCACCTCTAAAAACTACCTGCGTTGTCATTGCTGCGTTAAAAACAAGCTCAAAATGCTCACATAGCTCGTAAAGTCGAGCGCGACTCCGACCGTTTTTCGCTTGTTTTCGCCTTGCACTGACTGCCTCGCCTACGTTTGTAGAGGTACCCCGATCAGCTCGCTGATCCAGTTTTGTTCATATTCGTCGTCCAGGCTGGGCGACACACCGAATCCTCTGATCGAGATACACACAGTGATCGAAAATCTGCGCAACATCGCCATCATCGCCCACGTCGACCATGGCAAAACTACCCTCGTCGACAAACTGCTGCGTCTGTCCGGCACCCTCGACCGCAAAGAAGCGGAAAACGAGCGCGTGATGGACTCCAACGACCAGGAGAAAGAGCGCGGCATTACCATTCTGGCCAAGAACACTGCCCTGAAGTGGGGCGACTACAACATCAACATCGTCGACACCCCCGGGCACGCCGACTTCGGTGGTGAAGTAGAGCGCGTCATGAGCATGGTCGACTCCGTACTGCTGGTGGTTGACGCCCAGGACGGCCCGATGCCGCAAACCCGTTTCGTGACCCAGAAGGCGTTCAAGGCCGGCCTGCGTCCGATCGTCGTGGTGAACAAGATCGACCGTCCGGGTGCGCGTCCTGACTGGGTTATCGACCAGATCTTCGACCTGTTCGACAACCTCGGTGCCACCGACGAGCAACTGGACTTCCCGATCGTCTACGCCTCGGCCCTGAACGGCATCGCCGGCATGGATCACGAGAAGATGGACGACAACATGGACGCCCTGTTCCAGGCTATCGTCGACCACGTACCGGCTCCGGTCGTCGACGCCAGCGGCCCGTTCCAGATGCAGATCTCCCAGCTGGACTACAACAGCTTCCTCGGCGTGATCGGTATCGGCCGCATCGCCCGCGGCACCATCAAGGCCAACAGCCCGGTGACCGCCATCGGCGCCGACGGCAAGAAGCGCAGCGGCCGCATCCTGAAGATCATGGGTCACTCCGGTCTGCAGCGCGTTGAGGTGCAGGAAGCTCAGGCGGGCGACATCGTCTGCGTATCGGGTATGGACGAGCTGTTCATCTCCGACACCCTGTGCGACCAGAACAACGTCGAAGCCCTGCCGCCGCTGACCGTTGACCAGCCGACCGTGAGCATGACCTTCCAGGTCAACGACTCGCCGTTCGCCGGTAAAGAAGGCAAGTTCGTCACCAGCCGCAACATCAAGGATCGTCTGGAAAAAGAACTGCTGCACAACGTCGCCCTGCGCGTCGAGCCGGGCGAGACTCCGGAGAAGTTCAAGGTTTCCGGTCGTGGTGAGCTGCACCTGTCGGTACTGATCGAAACCATGCGCCGCGAAGGCTTCGAACTGGCCGTAGGCCGTCCGGAAGTGGTGATCATCGAGAACGAAGCCGGCGAGAAACAAGAGCCGTACGAGAACGTCACCATCGATATCGAAGAGCAGCATCAGGGCTCCGTTATGGAGCAGATGGGCCTGCGTAAGGGCGACCTGACCAACATGGTTCCGGATGGCAAGGGCCGTATCCGCCTGGAATACACCATCCCGGCGCGTGGTCTGATCGGCTTCCGTAACAACTTCCTGACCCTGACCTCGGGTAGCGGCATCCTGACCTCGACCTTCAGCCACTACGGCGCGATCAAGGCCGGTGAAGTGTCCAACCGTCAGAACGGCGTACTGGTCTCCATGGCCACCGGCACCGCGCTGACCTACTCGCTGGAAACCCTGCAGGCGCGCGGCAAGCTGTTCCTCGAGCCGGGCCAGGAAATCTACGAAGGTCAGCTGGCCGGCATCAACAGCCGTGACAACGACCTGGTGATCAACCCCACCAAGGGCAAGAAACTCGACAACATGCGCGCCTCGGGCAAAGACGAAGTCATCGCCCTGGTACCGCCGATCAAGTTCACCCTCGAGCAGGCGCTGGAATTCATCGCCGACGACGAGCTGGTGGAGGTGACGCCGAAGTCGATCCGCCTGCGCAAGAAGTACCTGAACGAGAACGACCGCAAGCGCTTCGAACGCGCCAAGGTCTGAGTCTTTTCAGGCTGAAATGAAAAGCCCCGCCAGAGCTATCTGGCGGGGCTTTTTTATGGTCTGCGCGACTACCCTGCGGCGTTGTGGGGTGACGCAAAAAAATGCTCGCGGTAATTTTTTGTCGAGTGCTGCTTTAGAGGGCGATCAGATGGCAAAAGAAAACCCCGGTCTCCTTGCGGAGCCGGGGTTTTCTTTTATTTGCCTTAGCCTGCGTTCGGTCGACAGGCCAGCAGCCCGTAGGCTGTGAGCCCGATCAACAGTAGCAGGCTGAGCGTCATCACTCGCCCGCGACCTGGCGCAGAGTTTGCGCCGGGGTGTCGTCAAGGTTGTTGAGCATGCGCTCGCTGTACCAGTCGAGGAAGTTGATCACGCCGAACTCGTAGGTCTTGGAGTACGGGCCGGGCTGGTAGGCGGTGGAGTTGATGCCGCGCTGGTTCTCTTCGCCCAGACGGCGATCCTGGTCGTTGGTCGCATCCCAGACTTCGCGCAGGCGAGCCACGTCATAGTCGACGCCTTCTACGGCATCTTTGTGTACCAGCCACTTGGTGATGACGATCGACTCCTGGGCGCTGACCGGCCACACGGTGAAGTTGATCATGTGGTCGCCCATGCAGTGGTTCCACGAGTGCGGCAGGTGCAGGATGCGCATGGAGCCCAGGTCCGGATCGGTGATGCGGCCCATCAGCTTCTTGCAGCCTTGCTTGCCGTCCAGGGTCATGGATACGGTGCCCTTGAGCAGCGGCATGCGCACGATACGGTTGCGCAGCCCGAAGCTGGCGTGGGCGTACGGGATGTTGTCCTTGTCCCAGCGGGTGGTGCACTCGGCGACCTGGTCCTTGAACGCCTGGCTGGCGCGTGGGTCGGTAACGTCGTCCCATTCCAGCAGGGTGTTGAGCAGTTCCGGGTGCGAACCGTTGCAGTGGTAGCACTCGCGGTTGTTTTCCAGCACCAGCTTCCAGTTGGCTTGCTCACGCATGACGCTCTGCACGGCAACCTTGGTGTTCTCCATGTCGTACGGTTCCATGTAATGGGCCAGGGTGGCCAGGAACTCGTCGATGGCAGGCGGGTTTTCCGCCAGGGAGATGAAGATGAAGCCGCCAGAGGTTTTGCAGGCAACCGGCTTGAGGTTGTAGTCGGACAGTTTGAAGTCGGCGCCCATTTCGGTGCCGGCGAACAGCAGGCGGCCATCCAGCTCATAGGTCCACTGGTGGTACGGGCAGACCAGCTTGGCCACCTTGCCCTTGTCGGTCACGCACAGGCGCGAGCCGCGGTGGCGGCAGACGTTGTGGAAGGCATGAATCTGGTTGTCGTTACCACGGATGATGACGACCGGGTTGTCACCGATCTGCTGGGTGATGAAGTTCCCTTTGGCCGGGATCTCGCTGACCATGCCGGCGATGAGCCATTCCTTGAGGAAGATCTCCTGCATGTCGACCTGGAACAGGCGCTCATCGTTATAAAAGGGTTGAGGCAGCGAGAAGCTGTGGTCGCGCTCGTGCAGCATTTGGGCGGTGGCCTTGCGGACGGGCTCCAGCGGGTCGCCCAGGCTCAGGTTTTGGGTGCAGTCCATGATGACTCCTCAAGTGGCTGGTGCCTTGCACCTGCCGAAAATAGTGGCTGATACGGTATGTGCCGCAAGGTGTTGATAGACCGCTGCTGCCTGCTAAGGGCACGCATGCTTGGTGAGGCGGAGTGTGGAGCCGGGCAAAGGTGAATCCTTATCCATGGGCGACATGGCCGGATTTGTTTCCGACGCGCCAAACCCCGTGTATTGGGGCAGGTCGCGATAAGTATGCGGATGTCGCAGGTAGATAAATGACCTCCCTCGGCCTTTCGCACAATCCGCCCCAATTAGGCCGATGTCCGGCCATGTGGAGAGCCGTTCATGACCGCCAACGCCTTCCTCAATCCGGTTACTACTCAGACCTGGACCAATGGCCGCCACCTGGTGCGCTGCGTCAAGGTCATTCAGGAAACCTGGGATGTGCGCACCTTCTGTTTCATGGCAGACCTGCCGGTGCTGTTCTTCTTCAAACCCGGGCAGTTCGTGACCCTGGAGCTGGAGATCGACGGGCAGCCGATCATGCGCTCGTACACCATTTCCAGCTCGCCTTCGGTGCCTTATAGCTTCTCCATCACCATCAAGCGTGTGCCGGGTGGCAAGGTGTCGAACTGGTTGCACGACAACCTGAAGGAAGGCGACGAGGTACCGGTGCATGGTCCTGTCGGGCTGTTCAATGCCATCGACTTCCCGGCCGACAAGGTGCTGTTCTTGTCGGGGGGCGTCGGCATCACGCCTGTGATGTCGATGGCGCGCTGGTTTTACGACACCAATGCCAACGTCGATATGGTGTTCGTACATAGCGCGCGTTCGCCGAAGGACATCATCTACCAGCGCGAGCTGGAGCACATGGCGGCGCGCATCAACAACTTCAGCCTGCATGTGATTTGCGAAAAGCACGGTCTGGGCGAGTCCTGGGCGGGCTATCGCGGCTACCTGAACAAGCCGATGCTGGAGCTGATGGCGCCCGACTACCTTGAGCGGGAAATCTTCTGCTGTGGCCCGACGCCTTACATGAGTGCGGTCAAGCGCTTGCTGGAAGCGGCCGGCTACGACATGAGCCGTTACCACGAAGAGGCGTTCGGCCCGACACCGCCGGAGATTCGTGCCGAGGTCAAGGAGCTCGCCGCCGAAGCCGCCGAGGCGCCGGAAGTTCCGGTTGGTGATCTGCACCAGGTCGAGTTCACCAGCACTGGCAAGAGCATCCGCGTGGCCCCGGGTGAGACGGTGCATGCGGCGGCTGCCAAGCTCGGCCTGCATATTCCCAAAGCTTGCGGTATGGGGATTTGCGGCACCTGCAAGGTCATGAAGACCTCCGGTGACGTAGACATGGAGCACAACGGCGGTATCACCGACGAGGACGTGGCCGAAGGCTACATCCTGTCGTGCTGCAGTGTGCCGAAAGGCGACGTGGCGATCGATTACTGATCGATCGCCGCGAGGTTGTAGCCCGGATGAAATCCGGGGATGGCAGGATGCATTTATTAGGTCGAATGCAATCCGGGGGAGGTCGATAGATTTTCCCGGACTGCATCCGGGCTATATTCTGCATAACAAGAAGCCCCGTATGGGGCTTCTGTCGTTTTCAGGCGCTCATCACTTCGCGGATATCGGCGGCCAGTTGGCGTACGCGGGCTTCGTCGGTGTCCCAGCTGCACATGAAGCGTGCGCCGCCGGCGCCGATGAAGGTGTAGAAGCGCCAGCCGCGGGTGGTCAGGGCGGCGATGGCCGGCTCCGACAATTGCAGAAACACGCCGTTGGCTTCCACTGGGAACATCAGGCTGACGCCCGGTACGTCGGCGACCAGTGTGGCCAGCAGTTGCGCGCAGCGGTTGGCATGGTTGGCGTACTTCAGCCAGGCGTCGTCCTGCAGGATGCCGACCCAGGGCGCGGACAGGTAGCGCATCTTCGAGGCCAGCTGACCGGCCTGCTTGCAGCGGTAGTCGAAGTCCTCGGCCAGTGCCTTGTCGAAGAAGATGATGGCTTCGCCGACGGCCATGCCGTTCTTGGTGCCGCCGAAGCACAGTACGTCGACGCCGGCCTTCCAGGTCAGCTCGGCCGGGCTGCAGCCCAGAAACGCGCAGGCGTTGGAGAAGCGCGCGCCGTCCATGTGCAGGTGCAGGCCGAGCTCCTCGCAAATCTGGCTGATGGCGCGGACTTCCTCGGGGCGGTAGACGGTGCCGACCTCGGTGGCCTGAGTCAGGGTCACGACTCGGGGTTTCGGGTAATGAATGTCCTGGCGCTTGAGTGCCACGTCGCGAATCGCCTGCGGCGTCAGCTTGCCACTCTCGGTTCTGGCCAGCAGCAGCTTGGAGCCGTTGGAGAAAAATTCCGGCGCGCCGCATTCGTCGGTTTCCACGTGCGCCGTCTCGGAGCAGATCACGCTGTGATAGCTCTGGCACAACGACGCCAGGGCCAGCGAATTGGCCGCCGTGCCATTGAAAGCGAAGAACACTTCGCAGTCGGTTTCGAACAGGCGGCGAAAGTGGTCGGCCGCGCGGGCTGTCCACTCGTCGTCGCCGTAGGCGCGCTGATGGCCCTGGTTGGCTTCGGCCATGGCGGCCCAGGCTTCCGGGCAGATGCCGGAGTAGTTGTCGCTGGCAAATTGCTGGGCATTTTCGGGCATTGACGGGTCCTTCTGAGAAGCGGGCTGGCGGAGTCGCCAGCAAAACGTAACTGTACCGCGCAAGCTGGCTGATACGGGTCCGACGCCGCGACGACTTGTTGTATCGATGCGTACTGCTGAGTCGAATTCCGGCTTGCCATTCAGCGCGGGCGGGGAACTCCGCGGCATGGATGCGGCTCCCAGCCTAGAGGGCGGCATTCGGTTCGCTCAAATCAAGAGAAGGAGTTGCACATGACGTATCGTCACCTGCTCGCCATCGCTCTGCCTTTGGTCGTAGCCGTACCGGCCTCCGCTGCGCAGTGGTCCGATAACGCCAAGACCGAGTTTGTTCAGCAGTGCATCGCTGGTGCTCCGGCAGGCTACGAGGAGCCGCAGTTGCGTGCCTATTGCGAGTGCGCGGCAACCAAGGTCAGCCAGGAGTTCAGCGAGGCCGAGTTGCAGGCCATGAGTCGCCAGTCACCGCCTGATCAGGCCATGCAGCAGCGCCTGGTGAATGCATCCAGCAGTTGCAGCAGCAAGCTCAAGTCCTGATGGGTGATTGAGCAAATAGCAGGCGCCTGAGCCGGAGCCTTGCGGGCTCTGGCTTTGCGCCAACTATTCACAGGTAGACCACAGCGGTGCTCACAGTATTTGTGCACAAGCCAAGCCTATCTATCTGATTCTGTTCATATTTTGTTCTTTCCTCCGGAGGCCGCGCCGGTGCTGGGCTGGGGCGCTGGCCGAACAGTCTATGCACAGCGTCATCCACAGCATCTGTGCATATCCCAGGCTTCTTGCTGGCGGCCGTCGATGTCGCGAGTGGATAAGCCTGTCCGTTCGTCTGCTTGTACGGATATCGAACATTTTCCGCAAAGCCATGGCTGCTGGGCCTCGGCGTCGAATGCCTACAGCTTGTCCACAGGCTGTTGCACAGCTTCTGTGAATCATCCTTTTTATTAACTTATTGAAAATGCTCAATAAATGCTCTTGCTGGGCAAGCCCCCGGCGTATCGGCTCTGTGGCCTTTCATGCACGTTTTATCCACCGTTTGATCCCCTGTTTCTGTGCGCAAGAACGGCCTCTGGGAAGGCGCATCTGATAGCGACAGAGGTATGTCGCAAACGAATGCTCTCACGGCGTTGGCAGGCATCTGATGGCGCAGGGCCGGCCCTACCATCGCTGCAAATGGGCCCACCAGCCCTCCCGTCCAAGAGACCGTGGCCAGTAAGCGCCGCAGGAGAAACGAGATGTTCAGCAAGCAGGACAAGATCCAGGGTTACGATGACGCGTTGCTCGCCGCTATCAATCAGGAAGAGCGCCGTCAGGAAGAGCACATCGAGCTGATCGCCTCGGAGAACTATTGCAGCCAGCGCGTGATGGAAGCGCAGGGCAGCGGTCTGACCAACAAGTACGCCGAAGGTTATCCGGGCAAGCGCTACTACGGCGGTTGCGAGTATGTCGACAAGGTCGAGCAACTGGCCATTGATCGCGCCAAGGAGCTGTTCGGTGCCGACTACGCCAACGTTCAGCCGCACTCCGGTTCCTCGGCCAACTCGGCGGTCTACCTGGCGCTGCTCAACGCGGGCGATACCATTCTGGGCATGAGCCTGGCTCACGGCGGTCACCTGACCCACGGCGCCAAGGTGTCGTCCTCGGGCAAGCTGTACAATGCTGTGCAGTACGGCCTGAATCCTGCCACTGGCCTGATCGACTACGACGAAGTCGAGCGTCTGGCTGTCGAGCACAAGCCGAAGATCATCGTGGCCGGCTTCTCCGCCTACTCCAAGACCCTGGACTTCCCGCGCTTCCGTGCCATCGCTGACAAGGTCGGTGCGCTGCTGTTCGTCGATATGGCGCACGTGGCCGGTCTGGTCGCCGCTGGCCTGTACCCGAACCCGATCCCGTTCGCCGATGTGGTCACCACCACCACCCACAAGACCCTGCGTGGTCCGCGTGGCGGCCTGATCCTGGCCAAGGCCAACGAAGAGATCGAGAAGAAACTCAACTCCGCTGTATTCCCGGGCGCGCAGGGTGGCCCGCTGATGCACGTGATCGCTGCCAAGGCGGTGTGCTTCAAGGAAGCCATGGAACCGGAATTCAAGGCCTATCAGCAGCAAGTGATCGACAACGCCCAGGCCATGGCCGCGGTATTCGTCGAGCGCGGTTACGAAGTCGTTTCCGGTGGTACCGACAACCACCTGTTCCTGCTCAGCCTGATCAAGCAGGGCCTGACCGGTAAGGAAGCCGATGCCGCCCTTGGCCGTGCCGGCATCACTGTGAACAAGAACGCTGTGCCTAACGACCCACAGTCGCCTTTCGTCACCTCCGGTATCCGTATCGGTACTCCGGCCGTGACCACGCGTGGCTTCAAAGTCGCGCAGTGTGAGGCACTGGCAGGCTGGATCTGCGACATCCTCGATCACCTGGGTGATGCCGATGTCGAGGCGCAGGTCGCCAAGCAAGTGGCCGCGCTGTGCGCCGACTATCCTGTGTATCGCTAAGTAGAGTCGACCCTCTTAAGCGGGCCGTCACAGCCCCTCTCCGTAACAGGAGAGGGGAGTAGAGCCCAGGAGCACCCTTATGCAACGTTATTCCGGCTTCGGCCTGTTCAAGCACTCGTTCAGCCATCATGAGAACTGGCAGCGCATGTGGCGCAATCCGACGCCCAAGCCGGTTTACGACGTAGTGATCGTCGGTGGTGGTGGTCATGGCCTGGCCACGGCCTACTATCTGGCCAAAGAATTCGGCGTGAAGAACGTCGCTGTGGTGGAGAAGGGCTGGCTCGGCGGCGGTAACACCGCGCGCAACACCACCATCGTGCGTTCCAACTATCTGTGGGACGAGTCCGCGCACCTGTACGAGCACGCGATGAAGCTGTGGGAAGGTCTGTCGCAGGACCTCAACTACAACGTCATGTTTTCCCAGCGCGGCGTGTTCAACCTCGGCCACACTTTGCAGGATATGCGCGACATCGAGCGCCGCGTCAGTGCCAACCGTCTCAACGGTATCGACGGTGAAGTGGTGGACGCCAAGCAGGTGGCGGAGATGATTCCGTACCTGGATTGCTCGAAGAACACCCGTTATCCGATTCTCGGTGCCTCGCTGCAGCGCCGCGGCGGCGTTGCCCGTCACGATGCCGTGGCCTGGGGCTTCGCTCGTGCCGCCGACGCCCTGGGCGTCGACCTGATCCAGCAGACCGAAGTGGTCGGTTTCCGCAAGGAAAACGGCGCCGTGATCGGTGTCGAGACCAGCAAGGGCTTCATCGGCGCCAAGCGCGTCGGCGTGGTCGCAGCCGGTAACTCCGGGCACCTGGCCAAGCTGGCGGGCTTCCGTCTGCCGCTGGAATCGCACCCGCTGCAGGCGCTGGTATCCGAGCCGATCAAGCCGATCATCGACACCGTGATCATGTCCAACGCCGTACACGGCTACATCAGCCAGTCGGACAAGGGCGACCTGGTCATCGGCGCCGGTATCGACGGCTACAACGGCTACGGCCAACGTGGTTCCTATCCGACCATCGAACACACCCTGCAGGCCATCGTCGAGATGTTCCCGGTGCTCTCGCGCGTGCGCATGAACCGCCAGTGGGGCGGCATCGTCGACACCACGCCAGACGCCTGCCCGATCATCGCCAAGACGCCAGTGAAGAACCTGTTCTTCAACTGCGGCTGGGGTACCGGCGGCTTCAAGGCCACTCCGGGCTCGGGCAACGTGTTCGCTGCCAGCCTGGCCAAGGGCGAGATGCATCCGCTGGCCAAGGCGTTCTCCATCGAGCGTTTCCACAATGGTGCGCTGATCGACGAACACGGCGCAGCCGGTGTGGCGCACTGATTATGGCGCCCTCTCTCGGTGAGAGAGGGCCGATGGTTTTCTGGAGGTACCGAGCATGTTGCATATCTTCTGCCCTCACTGTGGCGAACTGCGTTCCGAAGAAGAGTTTCACGCCGGCGGCCAGGCGCACATCGCCCGCCCGCTTGATCCGAACGCCTGCACCGACGAGGAGTGGGGCGAGTACCTGTTCTTCCGCGACAACCCGCGCGGCATTCACCACGAACTGTGGATTCACGCGGCGGGTTGCCGTCAGTACTTCAACGTCACCCGTCACACGGTGAGCTACGAGATTCTCGAAACCTACAAGATCGGCGAGCGCCCCAGCGTGACTGAGGCTTCGCTCGCCGCGAAAAAGGCCGTCGACCAAGGAGTAACGGCATGAGCCAGGTCAATCGTCTTTCCCAGGGTGGCCGCGTCGACCGCAGCAAGCCCCTGAACTTCACCTTCAACGGCCAGACCTACCAGGGTTATGCCGGTGATACCCTGGCTGCCGCGTTGCTGG
Source organism: Pseudomonas pichavaramensis (assembly GCF_050473265.1). Lineage (NCBI taxonomy): Bacteria > Pseudomonadati > Pseudomonadota > Gammaproteobacteria > Pseudomonadales > Pseudomonadaceae > Pseudomonas > Pseudomonas pichavaramensis. Next base: position 104,181 of record NZ_JBJKFJ010000008.1, read on the forward strand.
CTAACGGCGTTGACGTCATTGGCCGCAGCTTCAAGTATTCCCGTCCGCGCGGCATCGTCGCCGCGGGTGCCGAAGAGCCCAATGCCGTGCTGCAGATCGGTTCCGCCGAAGCGGCGCAGATCCCCAACGTGCGGGCCACCCAGCAGGCGCTGTACCAGAACCTGAACGCTACCAGCACCAACGGCTGGCCGAGCGTCAACACCGACCTGATGGGCATTCTCGGCAAGGTCGGCGGTGGCATGATGCCGCCCGGTTTCTACTACAAGACCTTCATGTATCCGCAGAACCTGTGGCTGACCTACGAGAAATACATCCGTAAGGCCGCCGGTCTCGGCCGTTCGCCGAAGGAAAACGACCCGGACATCTACGATTACCTGAACCAGCATTGTGACGTGCTGGTGGTCGGCGCCGGCCCTGCCGGTCTGGCTGCAGCCCTGGCTGCCGGTCGCAGTGGTGCTCGGGTGATTCTCGCCGACGAACAGGAAGAGTTCGGCGGCAGTCTGCTCTCCACCCGCGAGATGCTCGATGACAAGCCGGCTGCCGATTGGGCTGCCAAGGCCATCGCTGAGCTCTCGAGCCTGCCGGAAGTGACCCTGCTGCCGCGTGCCACGGTCAACGGCTACCACGACCACAACTTCCTCACCATTCATCAGCGTCTTACCGACCACCTCGGCGAAGTCGCGCCCATGGGGCAGCCGCGTCAGCGCATGCATCGCGTGCGTGCTGGTCGTGTCGTGCTGGCCACCGGTGCCCACGAGCGTCCGCTGGTGTATGCCAACAACGACGTGCCCGGCAACATGCTGGCCGATGCCGTGTCGACCTATGTCCGTCGTTATGGCGTGGCGCCCGGTCAGAAGCTGGTGCTGTCGACCAACAACGATTACGCCTACCGCGTGGTACTGGACTGGCTCGATGCCGGTCGCCAGGTGGTTGCGGTGGCCGACGCCCGTAGCAATCCGCGTGGCAGCTGGGTCGAAGAAGCACGCCGTCGTGGTGTGCGCGTACTCACCGGCAGCGCCGTGGTTGAAGCGCGTGGTAGCAAGCGTGTCAGCGGTGCGCGCATCTGCGCCATCGATCTGGCCAAGCATAAAGTCACCAGCCCGGGCGAAGTGGTCGACTGTGACCTGATCGTCAGCTCCGGTGGCTACAGCCCGGTCGTGCACCTGGCATCGCACCTTGGCGGCCGTCCTGTCTGGCGTGAAGACATCCTGGCCTTCGTGCCGGGTGAAGGCTTCCAGAAGCGTCATTGCGCTGGCGCAGTCAACGGTGTGTTCGGTCTGGGCGACAGCCTCGCCGACGGTTTCGAAGCCGGTGCCAAGGCAGCCGCCGAAGTAGGCTTCAAGGCCGTGAGCGGCAGCGTGCCTAAGGCTGAGAAGCGTATCGAGGAAGCCACGGTCGCGCTGTTCCAGGTGCCGCACGACAAGGGCACCGCGCGTGCGCCGAAGCAGTTCGTCGATCAGCAGAACGACGTCACCGCTGCTGGTATCGAGCTGGCCACCCGTGAGGGCTTCGAGTCGGTCGAGCACGTCAAGCGCTACACCGCGCTGGGCTTCGGTACCGACCAGGGCAAGCTGGGCAACATCAACGGTCTGGCCATCGCGGCCCGTTCGATCGGCATCAGCATCACCGAAATGGGCACCACCATGTTCCGCCCGAACTACACCCCGGTGACCTTCGGCGCCATCGCCGGCCGTCACTGTGGCGAACTGTTCGAGCCCAAGCGCTACACCGCCATGCAGAAATGGCACCTGGAGAACGGCGCCGAGTTCGAGGACGTCGGCCAGTGGAAGCGTCCCTGGTACTTCCCCAAGAACGGCGAAGACATGCATGCCGCCGTGGCGCGCGAGTGCCTGGCCGTACGCAACGCGGTGGGCATCCTAGACGCTTCGACTCTGGGCAAGATCGACATCCAGGGCCCGGATGCGCGTGAGTTCCTCAACCGCGTCTACACCAACGCCTGGACCAAGCTGGACGTGGGCAAGGCCCGCTACGGCCTGATGTGCAAGGAAGACGGCATGGTCTTCGACGACGGCGTCACTGCCTGTCTGGCCGACAACCATTTCGTCATGACCACCACCACTGGCGGTGCCGGGCGTGTGATGGAGTGGCTGGAAATCTACCACCAGACCGAGTGGCCTGAGCTGAAGGTGTACTTCACCTCGGTTACCGACCACTGGGCGACCATGACCCTGTCCGGCCCCAACAGCCGCAAGCTGCTGGCCGAGGTCACGGACATCGATCTGGATAAAGACGCCTTCCCCTTCATGACCTGGAAGGAAGGCAAGGTCGGTGGTGTACCGGCTCGCGTGTTCCGCATCTCCTTCACCGGTGAGCTGAGCTACGAAGTCAACGTACAGGCCGACTATGCCCTGGGCGTGTGGGAGAAGATCGTCGAAGCCGGCAAGAAACACGGCCTGACGCCTTACGGCACCGAGACCATGCACGTGCTGCGTGCCGAGAAGGGCTTCATCATCGTGGGTCAGGATACCGATGGTTCGGTCACTCCGGACGACCTGGGCATGGGCTGGTGCGTGGGTCGCACCAAACCGTTCTCCTGGATCGGCTGGCGCGGTATGAACCGTGAGGACTGCCTGAAGGAAAACCGCAAGCAACTGATCGGCCTCAAGCCGCTGGACCCGAACAAGGTTCTGCCGGAAGGCGCGCAGTTGGTGTTCGATCCCAAGCAGTCGATCCCGATGACCATGGTCGGTCACGTCACCTCCAGCTACATGAGTTCGGCCATGGGTTACAGCTTCGCCATGGCACTGGTCAGGGGTGGCCTGTCGCGTATCGGTGAGCGTGTATTCGCGCCGCTGGTCGATGGCAGCGTGATTGAAGCCGAAATCGTAAGCCCCGTGTTCTATGACCCGAAAGGGGATCGCCAGCATGTCTAACATCAATGTTTATCAGCAACGCCCTGCGGACATCGCCGGGCAATCGCCCCTGCACCACGCCGGCCTGCCCGAGCTGGTCGGCAAGGGTCGTAAAGGCGCTGGGGTGACCCTGCGTGAGAAGAAGCTGCTCGGCCATCTGGTGCTGCGCGGCGACGCTGACGATGCCAACTTCGCTGGCGGTGTGCACAAGGCACTGGGCCTGGAGTTGCCGGTGGCGCTTACTCTGGTTGCCGACGGCGATACCTCGCTGCAGTGGCTGGGCCCGGACGAATGGCTGCTGATCGTACCCGGTGGTACCGAGTTCGAGGTCGAGGGCAAGCTGCGTGAGGCCCTGGCCGGTCAGCACATCTCGGTGGTCAACGTCAGCGGTGGTCAGACCCTGCTGGAGCTGTCCGGGCCGAAAGTGCGCGAGCTGCTGATGAAGTCCACGTCTTATGACGTGCACCCGAGCAACTTCCCGGTAGGCAAGGCAGTCGGCACTGTATTCGCCAAGTCGCAACTGGTGATTCGCCACACTGGCGAAGACACCTGGGAGCTGCTGGTTCGCCGCAGCTTCTCCGACTACTTCTGGCTGTGGCTGCAGGATGCCAGTGCCGAGTACGGGTTGGCGGTCGAGGCCTGAGGCTGACACGAACGGCTCCCTCTGGGGAGACGGGAAGGGCAGACCGTGTTGACTCGGACAGCCCTCTCCCTCGGCCCCTCTCCCATGAATGGGAGAGGGGTGAACAGCAACGGAGTTTGTCTCGGAGTCTATTATGAGCCGCACCCCCGATACCTGGATTCTCACGGCCCACTGCCCGAGCGTGCTCGGCACCGTGGATGCGGTTACCCGCTTTCTCGTCGAGCAGCGTTGCTACGTCACCGAGCATCACAGTTTCGATGACCGACTCTCGTCGCGCTTCTTCATTCGTGTCGAGTTCCGTCAGCCCGAAGGGTTTGACGAACAGGCCTTTCGCTCCGGCCTCGCCGAGCGTCTGTCGCCATTCGACATGCAGGTCGAGCTGACCCCGCCAGGCTATCGCGCCAAGGTCGTGCTGATGGTCTCCAAGGCGGACCACTGCCTGAACGACCTGCTCTATCGTCAGCGTATTGGCCAACTGGCCATGGATGTTGTGGCAGTGGTGTCCAATCACCCTGATCTGGAACCTCTGGCACGCTGGCACGGTATTCCCTATCACCACTTCCCGCTGGATCCGGCCGACAAGCCCGCGCAAGAGCGTCGCGTGCTGCAGGTGATCGAGGATACCGGCGCCGAACTGGTGGTGCTCGCGCGCTACATGCAGGTGCTGTCGCCCGAGTTGTGCAAGAAACTCGACGGCTGGGCGATCAATATCCATCACTCGCTGCTGCCCGGTTTCAAGGGCGCCAAACCCTACCATCAGGCGTATCAGAAGGGCGTCAAGCTGGTTGGTGCCACGGCGCACTACATCAACAACGATCTCGATGAGGGGCCGATCATCACCCAGGGTGTGGAGGCGGTGGATCATGCCCACTACCCCGAAGATCTGATCGCCAAAGGGCGGGACATCGAGTGTCTGACCCTGGCGCGCGCTGTCGGTTATCACATCGACCGTCGCGTGTTCCTCAACGCCAACCGTACGGTGGTGCTCAACGCTTGAAACCTACCCGAACGACCTTCGGGACAATTTCTTTCATCGCTCTGCCAGTGTTGTCGGCGGTGAATGGCAACAGACGAAAAGCTCCAGTGCAAGACCGCGTGGTCGTCGGCCGCGCCTTGTGTCCACAAAAAGAAAGGAGAGTTACGCATGTCTGGTAATCGTGGTGTTGTATATCTCGGTGCGGGCAAAGTCGAAGTACAGAAGATCGACTACCCGAAAATGCAGGACCCGCGCGGCAAGAAGATCGAGCACGGTGTCATCCTGAAAGTGGTATCCACCAACATCTGCGGCTCGGACCAGCACATGGTTCGTGGTCGCACCACCGCGCAGGTTGGCCTGGTTCTGGGTCACGAGATCACCGGTGAAATCGTCGAGAAGGGTTCCGACGTCGAGCGTATGCAGATCGGCGACCTGGTTTCCGTTCCGTTCAACGTCGCTTGCGGTCGCTGCCGTTCCTGCAAGGAGCAGCACACCGGCGTCTGCCTGACCGTCAACCCGGCACGTGCCGGCGGTGCCTACGGCTACGTCGACATGGGCGACTGGACCGGTGGCCAGGCCGAGTACGTGATGGTTCCGTACGCCGACTTCAACCTGCTGAAACTGCCGGACCGCGACAAGGCCATGGAGAAGATCCGTGACCTGACCTGCCTGTCCGACATCCTGCCGACCGGCTACCACGGCGCTGTGACTGCTGGCGTTGGCCCAGGCAGCACCGTATACGTTGCCGGCGCTGGCCCGGTTGGTCTGGCTGCTGCTGCTTCGGCCCGCCTGCTGGGCGCTGCCGTGGTCATCGTCGGTGACCTGAACCCGGCTCGTCTGGCTCACGCCAAGGCCCAGGGCTTCGAAATCGCCGACCTGTCCAAGGACACCCCGCTGCACGAGCAGATCGCTGACCTGCTGGGCGAGCCGGAAGTGGATTGCGCCATCGACTGCGTAGGCTTCGAAGCCCGTGGCCATGGTCACGAAGGTGCCAAGCACGAAGCGCCGGCTACCGTTCTCAACTCGCTGATGCAGGTAACCCGCGTGGCCGGCAACATCGGTATTCCGGGCCTGTACGTGACCGAAGATCCGGGCGCTGTCGACGCCGCTGCCAAGATGGGCGCGCTGAGCATTCGCTTCGGTCTGGGCTGGGCCAAGTCGCACAGCTTCCACACCGGTCAGACCCCGACCATGAAGTACAACCGTCAGCTGATGCAGGCCATCATGTGGGACCGCATCAACATCGCTGAAGTGGTGGGCGTACAGGTGATCAGCCTGGATGACGCGCCGCGCGGTTATGGCGAATTCGACGCTGGTGCGCCGAAAAAATTCGTCATCGACCCGCACAAGACCTTCAGCGCAGCCTGAGTTTCACGGCCCTGGGCGCATTGGTCCGCGCCTTTCTTCGGGAGCCTTCGGGCTCCCTTTTTCTGTTGTAGGACACCAAGTGCACTCTGCGCTTCGGTATGGCGCTATCTGGCCCGTTCGTGGCCGAAGCCGCTCCTACAGTCCGTACTTCTTGACCTTGTCGAACAGCGTGGTCTTGGCCATGCCGAGGGTCTGTGCTGCCTGGCTGAGATTGCCAGCATGGCGCTCCAGCGCGGCGCTGAGCAGGCTGCGCTCGAAGGCTTCCACCGCTTCGTTGAAACCCAGCGTGTTGGTGTCGGCCTGCCCACTCTTCTTGAACACCGGCAAACCCAGGGCGAAGCGTTCGGCGACATTGCGCAGTTCGCGCACGTTGCCGGGCCAGTCATGTGCGGTTAGCGCAGCCAGGGTCTGACGGTCGAGTTCCGGCACGGCGCGGTCGAAACGCAGGGTCGCCAGTTGCAGGAAGTGCTCGAAGAGCAGGGCGATGTCTTCGCGGCGCTCGCGCAGCGGTGGCAACTCCAGGGTCACCACGTTCAGCCGGTAGTACAGGTCGCTACGGAACTCGCCACGCTTGCCCAGCTCATCCAGATCGGACTTGGTCGCGGCGATCACCCGGCAGTCGACCGCTACCGACTGGTTCGAGCCGAGGCGCTCCAGGCTGTGTTCCTGCAATACGCGCAGCAACTTGATCTGCAGGTTGATCGGCATGCTCTCGATTTCATCGAGGAACAGGCTGCCGCCGTTGGCGTGCTCGATCTTGCCGATGCGGCGTTTGCCGGCGCCGGTAAAGGCATGCGCCTCGTGGCCGAATATCTCGCTCTCGAACAGGCTTTCCGGCAGGCCGCCGCAGTTGAGCGCGACGAACTGCTTGCCCTGCCGCCTGCTGAAGTCGTGCAGGCAGCGCGCGACCAGTTCCTTGCCGGTGCCGGTCTCGCCCTCGATCAGTACGTTGGCGTTGGTATCGGCGACGTTGGCGATCAGCTCGCGTAACTGCTGCATGGCAGGCGAGCGGCCGATGATGCGTTGTTCCAGCGCCTGGCGCCCGGCCAGTTGCCGCCGCAAGGCGCTGACCTCGCGGGCCAGGGCGCGTTGTTCCAGGGCGCGGCGGGCTACGTCGACCAGGCGTTCGGGGGAGAAGGGTTTTTCCATGAAATCATAGGCGCCGTTGCGCATTGCCCCCACGGCCATGCCGATGTCGCCGTGGCCGGTGATCAGCACCACCGGCAGGCTGGCGTCGCGCTGCTTGAGGCGGGTCAGCAGCTCCAGGCCATCGATGCCGGGCAGGCGGATATCGCTGACGACGATGCCGGCGAAATCGGCGTCGACCTGCGCCAGCGCTTCCTCGGCGCTGCTCACGCCGATGCTGGGAATGTCTTCCAGGGCCAGGGCCTGCTGGCAGCCGAGTAGCACATGGGGGTCGTCTTCGACGATCAGGACGGTGAGGCTGTCGCTCATGCTTGTGGCTCTCGCGGATAGGGCAGGCTGAGGATGAAGGCGGTACCGCCCTCTGCCGGGTGGCGCACGGTAAGGCTGCCGCCCGCGGCGGCGGCGAGACTGGCGGAGAGGGTAAGGCCGAGTCCCAGGCCCTGTTCACCCGGTTTGGTGGTGAAGAACGGCTCGAACAGATGGGCGCGGGTTTCCGGCGCGATGCCGGGGCCGTTGTCGCGGATTTCCAGCTGATAGTGCTCGGTTTCGGCGTTGCCGCTCAGCCAGATCTGCCGGTCGGCCTGTGGTTGCAGTGCATCGAGCGCGTTGCTGATCAGGTTGACCAGAATCTGCTCCAGACGAATCTGCTCGATGGCCAGGCGGGTGTCGGCGAAGTCCTGATGTATCTGCAGTCGCGTACGTTGCAGGCGCGGGTGCAACAGCAGCAGGGCGGCGTCTACGGCCTGCTGCAGCGAGGCTTCACCCTGGTCGCCGGCGCGGCGGGCGAAGGCGCGCAGGCTGGCGGTGATCTTGCCCATACGGTCGACCAGTTCGGCAATGTTCTGCAGGTTGCTGCTGGCGACATCCAGGGCACCGCGCTGGAGAAAACGCACCGTATTGCCCGACAGGGTGCGCAAGGCGGCCAATGGCTGGTTGAGCTCGTGGGCGATGCTGGTGGACATCTGCCCGATCACCGCCAGTTTGCCAGCCTGGACCAGTTCGTCCTGGGCTTGGCGCAGGGTGGTTTCGGCCTGCTCGCGCTCGCTCACTTCCGCCAGCAGGCGTGCATTGCTGGCCTGCAGGTCGGCGGTGCGTTCGGTGATCTTGCGTTCCAGTTCGTCGTTGGCCGCCTGCAATGCCTCGCGTGCCGCCAGGCGGGTGGCGATGACCTTGCGCCGTTCGTTCCAGGCAATCAGCAGAAAGGCCAGCAAGGCGCAGGCCACTGCAGCCAGCAGGGCAATCAGCAACGCCGCGCTGCGTTGCTCCTGCAGTGGGCTGAGCAGCGTCAGGTGCCAGGGAGTATCGACCAGCGGGCGGGTCTGCAGCAGGTAGCGGGTGGTGGCGCCGTCATTGTCGAAGCTGACCTGTTCCAGGCCGGCGCCCAGCGCTTCACGCCCGGCGAACTGCAGCTCCTCCAGTGCCGCCCAGTGATATTGCAGGCTGCGCGCCAGGCGCTCGCGGCTGGCGTCGTCCAGCGGCTGCACGGCCTTGAGGCGGCGTTCGGGCGTGCTGGAGAGAATGATGATGCCGTTCTCGTCGCTGACGTAGGCCTCCAGGTGGGCGCGCTGCCAGCGTTCCTCGAGGGTACCCAGGCGCACCTTGACTACCGCCACGCCGATCACCTTGCCGTCTTCACGCAGCCCGTGCGACAGGTAATAGCCCGCCTCGCCGGTGGTGCTGCCGATACCGTAGAAGCGGCCGGGATTGCCTTGCACGGCCTCCTGGTAATAAGCACGGAACGACAAGTCCTCGCCCAGATAGCTGTCGGCGCGGTCCCAGTTGCTGGTGGCGATGACCCGCCCGTCGAGGTCGAGCACATAGATGGCCAGACTGCCGCTGCGCTGGTTCAGGCCTGCCAGGTACTGGTTGACGTGATGACGGCGGTAGGCAGTGGGAGCCTGCAACAGGCGCGAAACGTTGCCTTCCAGCTCCAGCAGGCTGGGCAGGTAGGTGTACTTGGTAATCTCGCTTTCCACTGCACGGGCATTGAGCTCGAGCTGACGTTCGCCATTTTCGGCCAGCGTCTGAATGCCGCTGCGGTCACTCAGCAGGTAGGCGGCGTAGCCGCAGCCAAGCACCAGCAAGAGGAGCAGGCTGGCCAGCGAGAGATAGCGAAGCAGGCGTGGGTTCACGGTCAGGGCGTGCGGCATAGCGCGAGGACTGGCGGCGGGGTATTGCATCACAGTCCTCCCCGGCTGGGTAGGATGGGCTGGCCGCTGGCGTAAGTCATCCTGCGATGTGCGGGGCCGAAGCGTAGGGTGCGCCACGCGCACCGGCTTGTGGTGCGTGTGTAGGCGTTGGTGCGCATGGCGCACCCTAGCCGGTCAGTGCTGGAGAATCTTCGCCAGAAACTGCTGGGCCCGTTCGGAGCGGGCATTGATGTCGCCGAAGAACTCTTCCTTGGCGCAGTCCTCGACGATCTGCCCGCGGTCCATGAAGATCACCCGATCGGCGACCTTGCGCGCGAAGCCCATCTCATGGGTCACGCACATCATGGTCATGCCCTCCTGGGCCAGTTGGACCATCACGTCGAGCACCTCGTTGACCATCTCCGGGTCGAGTGCCGAAGTCGGCTCGTCGAACAGCATCACCACCGGATCCATGGCCAGCGCACGGGCGATCGCCACGCGCTGCTGCTGCCCGCCCGAGAGCTGCCCCGGGTGCTTGTGCGCATGGGCGGCCAGGCCGACACGGTCGAGCAGGGCCAGACCTTTCTCGGTGGCCTCCGCCTTGCTGCGCCCCAGCACCTTGATCTGCGCGATGGTCAGGTTCTCGGTGATGGTCAGGTGCGGGAACAGTTCGAAGTGCTGAAACACCATGCCGACGCGCGAGCGCAGCTTGGGCAGGTTGGTCTTCTTCTCGGCAATGGAGGTGCCGTCGACCACGATGTCACCCTGCTGGAAGGGCTCCAGCGCATTGACGCACTTGATCAGTGTCGACTTGCCCGAACCGGACGGGCCGCAGACCACGACCACTTCGCCTTTCTTCACCTCGGTGCTGCACTCGGTCAGCACCTGGAAGTCCCCGTACCACTTGTTGACGTTGTTGATGGCAATCATACGGCTAACCTTTTCTGCAGAAGCTTGACCAGCTGCGAGGCGGCGAAGCTGACGGTGAAGTAGACCAGGCCGGCGAAGATCAGAAACTCGTGGGGCTGGCCGATGATGTCGCCGCGCGAGCGGGCGGCGTTGAGGAAGTCCATCAGGCCCACGGTGTACACCAGCGAAGTGTCCTGGAAGAGGATGATGCTTTGCTGCAGCAGCAGCGGCGTCATCTTGCGGAAGGCCTGCGGCAGGATGATCAGGCGCATGCTCTGGCCGTAGCTCATGCCCAGTGCCGAAGCAGCGCCCATCTGTCCCTTGGGAATGGCCTGGATGCCGGCGCGGACGATCTCGCAGAAGTAGGCGGCTTCGAACATCACGAAAGCCACCAGGCAGGAGCTGAATGCGCCGACCGGGGTGTCCTCGCCGGTGATCCAGCGCAGAATGAAGGGCACCGCGAAGTAGAACCAGGTGATCACCAGCAGCAGCGGGATCGAGCGGAAGTAGTTCACGTAGGTGGCGGCGATATTGGCCAACAGCGTGCTGTGCGACAGGCGCATCAGGGCCAGCAGGGTGCCCAGCACCACACCGCCCAGTACGCCGAGCACCATCAGCTCGAGCGTGATCAGCATGCCTTCCCATAGTCCGGGAAGCGCCGGAACGATCTGACTGAAATCCATCATTTACCTCCTACGGAAATCAGCCCCGGCACCGCGACCTTCTTCTCGATCAGGCGCATGATCATCATCAGGCTCATGTTCAGGGTGAAGTAGATCAGCGTGGCCAGGGTGAAGGCCTCGAACAGGTTGGCGCTGAACTCGGCGGTCTGCTTGGTCTGCGCCAGCAGCTCCATCAGGCCGATCAGCGAGGCCACCGAGGAGTTCTTGAAGATGTTGAGAAACTCGCTGGTCAGCGGCGGAATGATGATGCGAAACGCCTGCGGCAGCAGCACGTCCTTGTAGATCTGCGGCAGGCGAAAGCCCAGCGCATAGCCTGCTGCCAGCTGGCCCTTGGGCAGCGCCTGGATACCGGTACGCACCTGCTCGCAGACCCGCGCAGCGGTGAACAGGCCGAGGCACACGACCACCGAGAGGTAGGCCGAGGTGGCGGGGTTGAGATCCTGCTTGAACCAGAGTTCCAGTGGTTCCGGCAGCAGGTCCGGCACCAGGAAGTACCAGAGAAACAGCTGCACCAGTAGCGGCACGTTGCGGAACACTTCCACGTAGGCGGTGGCCAGGCCGGACAGCCAGCGGTTCGGCACGGTGCGCATGACACCGAGCAACGCGCCGAGCGCGAGGGCGATCAGCCAGCCCGCCAGGGCGATGGCGATGGTCCAGCCCAGGCCGGTGATGAACCAGTCCAGGTAGGTCTCGCTGCCGATGCCGGTGGACTTGAAGTAGATGCCCCAGTCCCAGTTGTAATTCATTACGGCTCCCCTCGGGTGAGGATGCGATCTGCTGCGCGTCGTCACAGCTGCGCCCAACGCGGGCTGCGACTCGCAAGATCGTCAGTACGGCTACAGTGGCGAAGCCTGGAGAGCGGGCAGCAGTTGCCCGTAGCCGCATGGGCGGACGGTCTCGGCTTCGTCAGAAATTAGGTTGGGGAAGCCGCTGGCTTCCCCGGTGTCCCCGCGCCATCACGCCTCGTGAGCGTGGCGGCGCATCACCGTCAGATCTGTTCTGCAGATTTGTCGGTCGGCTTGGCGATCAGCTGCTTCAGCTCGTCGCTCATGGGGAAATTCAGGTTCAGGCCCTTCGGCGGAACGGGCTGCTGGAACCACTTGTTGTAGATGTCGTTGATCTCGCCGGAGGCGAAGGTGTCGCTGATGGCCTTGTCGACCACCTTCTTGAAGCCCTCGTCACCCTTGCGCAGCATGCAGCCATAGATCTCGAATGACTGTGGCGTGCCGACCACGCTCCAGTCGTCAGGCTTCTTGGCCTTGGCCATTTCGCCGGCGAGCAGGGCGTCGTCCATCATGAAGGCGACGGCGCGGTTGGATTCGAGCATCAGGAAGGATTCGCCGTGATCCTTGGCCGAGATCACGTTCATGCCCATCTGCTTCTCGGCATTCATCGATTTGATCAGACGCTCGGAGGTGGTGCCGGCGGTGGTCACCACGTTCTTGCCCTTGAGGTCGTCGAAGTCCTTGATGCCGCTGCTGTTCCTGGCCAGCAGACGCGTGCCGACCTCGAAGATGCCAACGGAGAAGTCGACCTGCTGCTGGCGCTCGACGTTGTTGGTGGTGGAGCCGCACTCCAGGTCGACGGTGCCGTTCTGCACCAGCGGGATGCGGGTCTGCGAGGTCACCAGGTTGTAGCGTACCTTGAGGTCAGGCAGGCCCAGTTCCTGTTTCAGCGCCTCGACCACTTTCAGTTGCAGATCGTGGGAGTAACCAATCGGTTTGCGCGAGTTGTCACCAAAATAGGAGAAGGGAATGGAGGAGTCGCGGTGGCCCAGGGTGATGCTGCCGGTGTCCTTGATCTTCTTCAGGGTGCCGGTCAGCTCCTCTGCGAGCGCCGGAGTGGAGAGCACGGCTGCAGCAATGGCCACGCTCAGTACACGGTGGAAGGTACGCATGAATCGAGTCCTCGATGTTGTTTTTGTGATGGCGCTGGCGCCACTTTGCTCACGGAAGGTCTGTCGCATTCCTGAAAGGATCTGAGCAGGTTGCATGCCAGCGTTTTCGAGGTGATCGATTGTTGTGTAACTAACTGATTTATATGTATTTAATTTTTTGGTGAGGGCTGGTTTGAGGCGCCGCGCGTTCGCGCTGCCGACTATTCGTGGCTGAGGCATTCGGAAATCCGAACGTTCCCGCCTGGCGGCGTCAGTCAGTCATGCTTCTCGCCGCGCAGTTGGGCGATGCGCTCGTCCTTGGCCAGCCACAGGTCCGAAACCCAGTCCTGCATCTGCAGGCGGAAACCCGGATCGTTCTGGTAATCACCCTGATATAGCGCCGGGTCGAGTTCGAGGGTCTGGATGTCGATGATCACCTTCGGGACCTGGCCGCTGAGCAAGGTCCAGAATCCCGGCACCTGCTTGCCGGGATAGACCAGCGTCACATCCAGCACGGCATCGATCTGCTCGCCCAGTGCCGCCAGGACGAACGCCACGCCGCCGGCCTTGGGTTTGAGCAGATAGCGGTAGGGCGACTGTTGCTGCGCCTGCTTGGCCGGGGTGAAACGGGTGCCTTCCAGGTAGTTGACTACGGTGACGGGCAGGCGCTTGAATTTCTCGCAGGCGGCCTTGGTGATCTCCAGATCCTTGCCCTTCATGTGCGGGTTCTTTTCCAGAAATGCCTTGGAATAACGCTTCATGAAGGGGTAATCCAGGGCCCAGAACGCCAGACCGAGAAAGGGCACCCAGATCAGTTCCTGCTTGAGAAAGAACTTGAAATAGGGCGTCTTGCGGTTGAAGGCCTGGACCAGTGCCGGAATGTCCACCCAGGACTGGTGATTGCTGATCACCAGGTAGGAGCGGTCCTGGCGTAGTTCGGCATTGCCCCGAATGTCCCAGCGTGTCGGCGTCAGCAGGGCGAAGATGCGTTTGCAGTTTTCGGCCCAGAACTCGGCGACCCACATCACGCCACGCGAGCAGGTGTCACGTGCAGCCTGGCCTGGCAGAACGAACTTGCCCAACGCGATCAGCAGCAGTGGGCCGATCAGAATCAGTGTGTTGGCGAGCAGCAGAACGACGTTTGCAAGGCCGGTCAGCAGTGAGCGCATGTCAACTCCATGGCGGGCAGTGAGGGGCCATCTTATGCAAGCTGGACGCTTTGCTCAAAGCATCACCGACTGGCCTATTGCCAGTGGAGCGGCTATATACCCATAGTCGTCATGCGGATTTGTCTGGTCAGGGAAGGCATTTCCATCTGTTGGTAAAAATTCATGCTCAAGCGGATTGCAGTTACCGATCTACGCGTCGGAATGTTCATTCAGGAATTCTGCGGCTCATGGATGGATCACCCCTTCTGGAAGTCCAAGTTCGTTCTCAACTCCGAAAAGGATCTCGCGCGCATTCGCGATAGCGCGATCAGTGAGTTGTGGATCGATGTCAGCAAGGGGGCGGATGTTGCAGCCGGCGTTCAGACCGCCACCGAGGCAGAGGTCGAGTGCGAAGCGCAGGCACGTCTGATGGCTGCCATCGAACCACCCAAGGTCAAGGCCTTGTCGATGGAGCAGGAGCTGGAGCAGGCTGTGAAGCTCTGCGCGCGCTCCAAGCAGGCGGTGATGGAGATGTTCAGCGATGCGCGTATGGGCCAGGCGCTGCAGTTCGGCCAGGTGGAGTCGCTGGTAGAGGAGATCTCCCAGTCGGTCATGCGCCATCCCAATGCATTGATCAGCCTGGCGCGGCTCAAGCACAGCAATGAATACACCTACATGCACTCGGTCGCCGTGTGTGCACTGATGATTGCCCTGGCGCGTCAGCTTGGCCTGCCCGAAGCCGCTGTGCGTGAGTCCGGGCTGGCCGGCCTGCTGCATGACATCGGCAAGATGGCGGTGCCGCAGGAGCTTCTGGACAAGCCCGGCAAACTCAGTGACGAGGAGTTCGCCAAGGTGCGCAAGCATCCGGAGCAGGGCGGCAGCATTCTGATCGAGAGCAAGCAGGTCAGCGCACTGGTATTGGATGTCTGTCTGCATCACCACGAAAAGATCGATGGCAGCGGCTATCCACACCGCCTGCAGGGTGAGCAGATCAGCCTGCTGGCGAAGATGGGCGCGGTGTGTGACGTGTACGACGCCATCACCTCGAACCGCCCGTACAAGGCTGGCTGGGACCCCGCCGAGTCGATTCGCAAGATGGCTGAATGGAAGGGGCATTTCGACGAGGCGGTATTCCAGGCCTTCGTCAAGACGGTGGGCATCTATCCGGTCGGCGCCCTGGTGCGCCTGCAGAGTGGGCGTCTGGCCGTGGTCATGGAGCAGAACCCCAAGGCGTTGCTGGCACCCAAGGTCAAGGTGTTCTTTTCGGCCAAGTCCCGGGTCCCCCTGACGCAGAGCATTATCGATCTGAGCAAGATGACCGATCAGGACCGCATCGTGGGGCGTGAGTCGGCCGAGGAGTGGGGCTTCGAGCGGCTCGATGAACTCTGGACCGGGATGGAGCTGGAAGGACGCGGGCGCTAGCCTGGCAAGGCAGCTGAGCGCCGGGTCGTAGCATGTGGTAACGCTTGCCGCGGAACATGGCAAAGGCAGAGCAGTCGGAGATTCGGTCATCGCAAACGAGAGGACCGACCCTTGAAATATGCACTGCTCCTGCTGGCCGCTATCAGCCTGCCGGCTGCGGCCAATCAGCAACCTGACCTCTATGGCCGTTACGAACTGATCAAGCTTCCCGACCTGGGCCAGACCCTCAAGGCCAAGATGGACACCGGCGCGATGACCGCCTCGTTGTCGGCCAAGGACATCGAAGCGTTCGAGCGCGATGGCGAAGACTGGGTGCGTTTCCGTCTGGCAGTCGAGGGTGCAGACGACACGCTCTATGAACATCCGCTGGTGCGTATCGCCGAGATCAAGAAGCGCGCCGAAGAGGGTGATGGCGCCGCGCCGAAGGAAGTGGCCTATTCACAGCGCCCGGTGATCGAGATGCCGATCTGTCTCGGCGATGAAGAGAACACCATCGAGGTCAACCTGACCGACCGGCGAACCTTCAGCTACCCGCTGCTGATTGGTGCCAGTGCCATGCGCGATCTTGGTGCAGCCGTCGATCCGGCCGAGCGTTACACCCGCGATCGTCCTCAATGCTGAGCTAATTGTCGCATTTCAGAAAAGGCTGATGCCCATCGGCCAGTACACTCGCCTTGAGTGCCCAGTTACGACTTCCTTGCCCTGAGGGGCGTCGGGCCTGCTTTTTGCTACGTGCAATTCTCTGCCAGGCCTGTAGGCCCTTTAGGTCACTGAGGTGTCGTCATGACGGGAGTACTCAAGCCGGGTGTACGGCTGCTGCAGCGGTTCAGCTTCGCCCACAAGTTTCAGTTGGTGTTTCTGCTGTTCGCCTTGCCGCTGGGTTACGCGCTCTGGGTTATCAGCAGCGACTACCTGTCGCGGTTGCAGTCCATCGACTTCGAGGTCGAGGGCGCGCAGGCGCTCGAGCGCATGGCGCAGGTTCAGCAGGAACTGATCGCCCAGCGCACGCTGCTGGCGCGCTGGAAAGGCACAGAGGACGCTGCCCAGGGGCTGCTTCAGCAGCGCGAGGGACAGCTCGACGCCGCGCTGCAGCAGGCTGCGCAGCCGCTGCAGAGTAGTCTGGTCAGCGATCAGGCGCGCCAGCACTTCCAGGCCTTGCAGGCCGAGCGCGACGGGTTGCGTGCCGCCGGGCTGACCCGGGTTGCGCTACCCGATGCGCTTGAGCGCTACCAGAAGGCACTGTTGCATCTGATCGCGCTGCGCGAGCAGGTGGCGACCGATAGCACCCTGATCCTCGATCCGCGTCTCGATACCTATCTGATGATGGAGCAGATCACCTACATCATGCCGCGCCTGCTCGAGCAGCTCGGCACCTTTGCGGCCCAGGCCCACGGCGCGGTGGTGTCGCAACACTTCACCTTGCAGAGCCGGGTACTGGTCCGGGATTTGCGCCGCAGCCTGGACGAGCAACGCGCGCAACTGGTCAAGGCGCAGACCACGCTGTCACGTGAAGCGCCACAAGCCATGCGCCAGTTGAGCGCACCTTTCGACTCCTCGCTCAAGGCCTTCGACGAGTTTCTCGCGCAGATCGACCGTGACGTGTTCGAAGCCAATCCCATGGCGCTGACACCCGAGCAGTTCGTGCAGCGCGTGGAGACGCTGGAATCGCAGCTGCAGGGCCTGCAGCAGGTGATGTACCAGCAATTCGCGGCCAGTCTCGCGGGCTATCGGCAGCAAGCGCTGCACTCGATGATCGAGGTGATCGGCGCATTCAGCATCCTGACCCTGCTGGCCATGTACGTGTTGCTGTGTCTGAACGCTTCGATCCGTCTCAGCACCGGAAACATCATCGAAGCCGCGCGCGGGCTGCGTGACGGCGACCTGCGCGTACGCATGCAGGTCAATGGCCGCGACGACCTGGCGGCCATCGCTCAGGCACTCAATACCGCCGTCGAGCAGATGCGCGACTCGTTGCAAGGGGTCAACCGCGAAAGCCAACAGCTCGATGGTACGGTGCAGTTGCTCGGCGGCCGGGCGCGTGAAGCGCTGGATGCAGTCGAGCAGCAGCAGGCGCAGATGAGCCAGATCGCCACGGCCGCCACACAGATGGCCGCCACCGCGCAGAGCGTGGCGCAAAGCTGCGAGCAGGCGGCAGTGGAGGCGCAGCAGACGCGTGAGGTGGCGCTGAGCAGCAACCAGCGCAGCGAGCGTACCAGTGCCAGCATGCGTCAGCTCAGCAGTCGTCTTGGTGACAGCGCCGAGGCCTTGCAGCAATTGCGTGAGCAGACCCAGCAGATCAACCGTGTGGTCGATGTCATCAAGGGCATCGCCGAACAGACCAATCTGCTGGCGCTCAATGCCGCCATCGAAGCCGCGCGTGCTGGCGAAGCAGGACGAGGCTTTGCCGTGGTTGCCGACGAGGTGCGCTCGTTATCCAAGCGTACCCAGGACTCGACCCAGGAGATCGCCCAGACAGTGGATAACCTGCAGCGGGTGGTCGGGCAGTCGGTCACCCTGATGGAGGAGGCTTGCAGCCAGGCCGACGGTGATATCGGCAGCGTGCTGGCCATGGGCGACGAGCTGCAGGAAATCGTCGTATCGGTGCAGCGCGTCAGCGACCGATTGGCGCAGATCGCAACCGCCGCCGAGCAGCAGGCAGCCACTGCCGATGAGGTCAGTGGCAATATCCAGCAGGTCGATCAGGCCGCCGGTCAACTGCTCGATGGCGCCCAGGCCGTCAGCAGCGCTGCTGAACAGCTGCGTCGGGGCAGCGAGGGCCTGGCGCAGAACACCGGGCGCTTCAGTCTTAATTGAGGGCCAGGCTCTGCAGGAAGACTGTGCTGCAGCAAAGCGTTTCTTGCCTTGCCTGATCAGCTCTCGGCGACTTTCCTGCTGCTCCCAGGCTGACCTGGCCGGCCAACTCTGCTAAAAACAATGCAAATCACACGGAGCCCCAGCATGAAAACGGTCGCCGAAGTCCTCAGAACCAAGTCGAACGCGCTTCTTTACAGCATCGATGCGGATGACTCGCTGCTCGATGGCCTGCGCATCATGGCGGAGAAGGGCATCGGTGCGTTGGTGGTGCTGTCCGGCGGGCGTCTGGCCGGCATCGTCAGCGAGCGCGACTATGTGCGCAAGGTGGCGCTGGCCGAGCGCTCCATGTTGGCGGCCAAGGTCAGCGAAATCATGACTCGCGACGTGATCAGCGTCGGCCCGCGCGACAGCCTGCAGCACTGCATGGAACTGATGACCGAACGCCGCTTGCGCCACCTGCCGGTGCTGGCAGAGGGCGAACTGATCGGCCTGCTGTCCATCGGTGACCTGGTCAAGGAAACCATCGCCGAACAGGCCGACTTGATTCGCCAGCTGGAACAATACATTCGCGGCGAGCATTGATAGGCGCTGGCGTCGAGCACGGCAAACCGCCGACCTAGGCCGGATGAGATCCGGGGCATGTGCGTATGAGCCCTCGCGCCCAACCTTGACGCCCGCCCCGGCCCCCGGCAGTCTCCTGCCGTCGAACACCAGGTGCAGGACGCCCGATGCCGCAGATACTCATAGTCGAAGACGAGGCCGCGATTGCCGATACGCTGGTCTATGCCCTGCAGGCCGAAGGCTTTGTCACGCACTGGTCCAGCCTGGGCGGCGAGGCGCTGCCCCTGCTGGAAAACGGCGTCTTCGATCTGGCCATTCTCGACGTCGGCCTGCCCGATATCAGCGGTTTCGAAGTGTGCAAACGCCTGCGGCGGTTTTCCGAGGTGCCGGTGATCTTCCTCACCGCCCGCAGCGAAGAAATCGACCGTGTGGTGGGCCTGGAAATCGGCGCCGATGACTATGTGGTCAAACCCTTCAGTCCGCGCGAAGTCGCGGCGCGGGTAAAGGCCATCCTCAAACGTGTGCAACCACGTGACGTTGTAGCGGCCAATACGCCGGGCACCTTTCAGATCGACGAAGCGGCCTTTCGCATTCACTACCACGGCCAGCCGCTGAGCCTGACCCGCCATGAATTCCGTCTGCTGCGCACCTTGCTCGGCCAGCCACGGCGGGTCTACTCGCGCGAGCAGTTGCTCGACGCCCTTGGCGTGGCCAGCGAAGCCGGCTACGAGCGCAATATCGACAGCCATATCAAGAGCCTGCGTGCCAAGCTGCGCGCCATCGCCCCGAGCGAAGAGCCTATCCAGACTCATCGCGGACTGGGCTACAGCTTCGAGCCAGAGACCTGAGTCATGCCGCTGGGCGTACGCATCTTCCTCGTCTACTTCCTCTTCGTCGGTCTGGCCGGCTGGTTCGTGCTCAGCACGGTGATGGACGAAATCCGCCCTGGCGTGCGCCAGAGCACCGAAGAAACTCTGGTCGATACTGCCAACCTGCTGGCCGAGATCCTGCGTGATCAGGTCAAGGCTGGCACTCTTGGCCAAGGGCGCTTGCCCGAAGCCTTGGAGGCCTATGGCCGGCGTCAGCCGCAGGCGAGCATCTGGGGCGTCACCAAGGCTGAGGTCAACCACCGCATCTACGTCACCGATGCCCAGGGTGTCGTCCTGCTCGACTCCACCGGCCAGGCGGTTGGCCAAGACTACTCGCGCTGGAACGACGTACTGCTGACCCTGCGCGGTCAGTACGGCGCGCGCTCCACCCGCGAAGACCCGAACGATCCGGATTCCTCGGTGATGTACGTCGCCGCGCCGATCAAGGACGGCGAGCGCATCATCGGCGTGGTCTCGGTGGCCAAGCCCAACCGCACCCTGCAGCCCTACATCGAGCGCTCGCAGAACCGCCTGGGCTGGCTTGGCGCCGGGTTGATCGGTCTTGGGTTGCTGATCGGCGCGGCGCTGTCCTGGTGGCTCAGCGCCGCGCTGGGCAAGCTCACGCGTTATGCCCAGGCGGTCAGCGAGGGCCAGCGCGCCGAGGCGCCGCAAGTGCGTGGTGGCGAGCTCGGGCAACTGGCCGTGGCCGTGGAGCGCATGCGCACCGAGCTGGAGGGCAAGGCCTACGTCGAGCGTTATGTGCACACCCTGACCCACGAACTGAAGAGCCCGCTGGCGGCCATCCGTGGCGCAGCCGAACTGCTCGACGGCGAGATGCCCATCGAACAGCGCCAGCGCTTCGTGGCCAATATCCAGCAGGAAAGCGCACGCTTGCAGAACCTGATCGAACGCCTGCTGCACCTGGCCCAGGTAGAGCAACGCCAGGGCTTGGAAGAACGCGTGACGGTGCCGCTGGCGCCACTGCTGGACGAACTCCTGCAAGCCCAACAGGCACGCATCACCGCCGCCAATCTGCAGATCGAACAGGCGCTGCCGGCAGACCTCAGCCTGCGTGGCGAGCGCTTCCTGCTATGCCAGGCACTGGCCAACCTGCTGGATAACGCCCTGGACTTCACCCCGCCCGGCGGACGCATCCGCATTAACGCCGAACGCCAGGGCGAGGGCATCGAGCTGCGCCTGTTCAACCAGGGCGAAGCCATCCCCGACTACGCGCTGGCGCGGCTGACCGAACGCTTCTACTCCCTGCCACGACCCAACGGCGGCCGCAAGAGCACCGGCCTGGGCCTGAACTTCGTGCAGGAAGTGGCCGAGCTGCATGGCGGTAAGTTGCAGATCGGTAATGTCGAGGGCGGAGTGGAAGTCATCCTGCTGCTGCCCGACGCCTGATCTGGTGCGCGCGGCCTAGGCGACCCCGCGACACCCTGCAGAAGCGTCGCCATTTCCGTAGGGTGCGCCGCGCGCACCGCGTGTTTTCAGCTTTCCAGTACAGGCAGCGTGACAGGCAAGCGCAGCAGCTCCACCTGCCACCAGGTCGGCAACAGGCGGCGTACTTCCGGGCGGGCGAAGCGGTCGTCGATCAGGTAGAGCACGCCCTGATCCTCCGGCGTGCGGATCACCCGCCCGGCGGCCTGCACCACCTTTTGCAGGCCGGGGTAGAGGTAGGTGTAGTCGTAGCCATTGCCGAACAGGCTGTCCATGCGCTGGCGGATTTCTTCGTTGATCGGGTTGAGCTGGGCCAGGCCGAGGGTGGCGACGAAGGCGCCGATCAGGCGTTCGCCGGGCAGGTCGACGCCTTCGCCGAACACGCCGCCGAGCACGGCGAAGCCGATGCCACGTCCGCCGATCTGGAAGCGTTCGATAAAGCCCTGCCGCGCCGCCTCGTCCATCTGCCGCGACTGCGTCCAGAGCGGTATTTGCGGATGATCGCGGCGCAGTTGTTGCAGCACCTGCTCCAGGTACTGATAGCTACTGAAAAAGGCCAGGTAGTTGCCGGGGCGTTCGGCGTACTGGCGTGCCATCAGCTCGGCGATAGGTTGCAGCGAGGCGTCGCGGTGCTGGTAGCGGGTCGACAGGTTGCGCACTACCTGCACGTGCAGTTGCTCGGCACTGAACGGCGAGGCCACGTCCAGGCACTGGGTCTCCTCCGGCAGGCCAAGCAGGTCGAGGTAGTAGTGGCTGGGGCTGAGTGTGGCGGAGAACAGCGTGGCGCTGTGGGCATCTTCGAAGCGCGGGCCGAGGAAGGGCGCCGGCAGGATATTGCGGATGCACAGGGTCGAGTAGCTACGCCCATTGCCGACCTCATCGCGGTTGATATCGAACAGCGAGTGGGCGCCGAAACTCTCCGCCAGGCGGCAGAACAGCATGGCGTCGAGATAGAAGCTGAGCAGCTCGCCGGCGTTACCTTCTGGCTGGTCGGTGAGCAGGTCGGTGATGGCGCTGACCGCCTTGCCCAGTGCCGCGATCAACAGCTCTGGTGCTAGTGGATAGACCTGATAGGGCACTTTTTGCTCGCGATGCAGTTGGTCCCAGTGACGGTCAACCCGTTCCAGAGCGCTCCTCAGGCGCTTCGGCGCATCGCGGCACATGGCCTTGAAGCGCGCCTGATCCAGCTCGGCGCTGTACATGCCACGGCCGCGATCCACCAGGTTGTGCGCTTCGTCCACCAGCAGGCAAACGCGCCACTGGTTGATCAGAGTGAGGCTGTGCAGCAGGGCGCCGAGGTCGAAGTAGTAGTTGTAGTCGCATACCACCACGTCGCTCCAGCGGCACAGCTCCTGGCTCAGGTAGTAGGGGCACACGCCGTGGATGATGGCGATATTGCGCACCGCTTGCTGATCCAGCCAGCGTTCCTTGAGTGCTGCGCTTCGGGCTGCCGGCAAGCGGTCGTAGAAGCCCTTGGCCAGCGGGCAGGAGTCGCCATGGCAGGCCTTGCTCGGGTGCTCGCAGGCCTTGTCGCGAGCCACGTGTTCCAGTACGCGCAGTGGTGTGTCCGGCTCGCGCAGGCGTTGCAGGGCATCCAGGGCCAGGCGTCGGCCCGGCGTCTTCGCGCTCAAGAAAAACAGGCGGTCGAGCTGCTGGCCAGGCATGGCTTTGAGCTGCGGGAACAGGGTGCCGAGGGTCTTGCCGATGCCGGTGGTGGCCTGCGCCAGCAGGTAGTGGCCGTCACGTGCGGCGCGGTACACGGCTTCTGCCAGTTGTCGCTGGCCGTGACGAAATTCGCCATAGGGGAAACTCAAGGCATCGAGCGCCTGGTTGCGCGCCTGCTGGTGCGCCTGTTCCTGCAGCGCCCAGGCAATGTAGCGGCGGCAGTGCAGGGCGAAGAACTCGCCCAGCGCGGCAGCGCTGTGGCGTTCGCGGAACACCGTTTCCTGCTGGGTGATGACGTTGAAGTAGACCACCGCCAGATCCAGTTCCTCGAAGCCCAGCTCCTGGCACAGCAGCCAGCCATAGATCTTGACCTGTGCCCAGTGCAGCAGGCGGTGGTTGGCCGGGATGCGCGAGATGTCGCCGCGGTGGGTTTTGATCTCTTCCAGCAGGCGAAACTCGGGGTCGAAGCCATCGGCGCGGCCACTGACCGTCAGCCCTTCGAATTCGCCAATCAGTGGCAGTTCGGCGACGTAATCCGGGCCGCGCCGGGCAACCACCGTGGCGTGCCCGGCCATGCCCTCCTGGGCGGTGGGCGAGGGGGTGAAGCGCAGGTCGAGATCACCCTCCTTGGCGGTGAACTCGCACAGTTCGCGCACGGCGATGCGCAGGCTCAATTGCTCCACTCCACGTAGCAGACGCTGACCGGCATGCCGTGCTCAGCGCAGAAGGCCAGCCAGCGTTTCTGGTTGTCCTGCAGGCGGTCGCCGGGGCCTTTTACCTCGATCATCCGGTAGCGCGCCTCGGTGGGCCAGAACTGGATCAGGTCGGGCATGCCGGCGCGATTCTCGCGAATATCGGCCAGCAGGCGACGGAACCAGGCGCCCAGGTGCGCCGCTGGCAGGCAGGTCAATGCCTGTTCCAGGCGCTCGGTATCAAGCAGCTCCCAGAACACGAAGGGCGACTGGATACCGAACTTTTCGGTATGGGTGCGACGCATGGCGTCGCGGTAGCTGCCATCGTCGAGGCGCGCCAGGCAGGCGTCGAACAGTTCGCTGCGCCGGGCGTAAAAATCGGCGCGGTGCAGATCCACCGGGCCGGTATGAAAGGGGTGGAAGAAGGCGCCGGGCAGCGGGGCGAAGATCGCTTCCCAGCAGAGCAGACCGAAAAGTCCGCAGATCAGCGTGTTCTCCACGTAATGCACTGGCGCATCCGGCTCGGCCAGGTGCATGGCGACGGCCAGTTCGACGCTGGCGGCGCGCGGCAGGCGCAGGTCGAGACGATCCTCGATCAGCTTCGCGGCCTTGGCCGCTGGCGGTAGGCCAAGGCGTTTGCGCAGACGGGTGCGCGCCCGTTCGGCCAACTGCGCTTCTTCGGCATTGTGCGGCGTCGTGATCACCTGTTCGGCCAGGGTGAGTGCCTCGGCATCTTGGCCCAGGCGTTCCAGTACACGAATCTGCCGTTGCCGCGAGCCGAGCGCGCGGGTGTCGCGATACAGCGTCAGGGCCGAGTCCAGCTCGCCGCTGCGCTCCAGATGCTGCGCCAGTTGCAGCAGCAGGCGCTGGTGGCGTTCGCCGATATGCGCGCTGTCGCTGCTGAAATCACCTAGCTGCTGCAGTACCTCGGGCACCGTCATGCCTGCCTCGAAGGCTTCGCGGCAGAGGCGCAGGTGCAGATAGTCGTCGACATCCTGACGGCTGCGAAAGCCGCGCGAGCCCGGCGTGATGGGTACCTGCTCGTAACGGAAGATGCCTAAGTCGGCCAGCACGAACTCTGACCAGTCCTGCGCCAGGTTGCCGAAGAACATCAGCCGCAGGCGGTCGCACAGCGGGCCGATGGCCAGGCTCAGCAGGCGTTCGTCCAGCTGCGGGCACCAGCCGGCCAGGCTGCGCGGTTCGGTAAACAGCTCGCGCAGATGCTCGAGCGCTTCGCTCTTCTTCAAGTTGCTGCGTGGCAGATCGCCGGCGAAATGTGTGGCCAGCTCATCCTTGAGCAACAGCGCGCCCAGCTCGTCGAAGGTCAGTGCGGCGCAGTCGATCAGCCAGCCCAGTTCCAACAGGGGCGAAGCTGCGCCGGGGATATCACCGATCTCGGCATAGCGCAGCTTGCTGGCGCGAAAGTGCACGCCCTTGCGCATCACCAGACGCACCAGCAACGCCTGGGCGGGCAGGGAGAGCTGGGGAAAATCCGCGACAAAGGCGCGCTCGGCGTTGTCCATCAGGTCATGGTGATGGGCGTCGAGCCAGGCGAGGGCCTTGCGGAAGTTGGCCAGGTAATAGAGTTCGGGGGCGTCGAGGGTGAGCATGTTGCGAAGTTTTACTGGTTTTTTATACAGATGCCAGTGCCGTTCACGCTGCCCCCGGTCTGAGCAGACGGAAGGAGGAGTGGGCGATCAGCGATCGTATCGGAGCTATCTGGCTGATCGATAAACGCTTTTTCAGGTATCGACGACGTCGATGGTCACTATCCCGAGATGTGCCTTTTGCCGTTCTGGGCCGTGCGTAACATGACAACCGTAGCCAGTTGCTCACCCCCTTTCAGGAGAACGAACATGAAAAAGCAAATCCTCGCCGGCCTTGTCATCGCCACCCTGTCCGCCAGTGCTTTTGCCTTGCCGCAAGTCACTACTCAGCAGTCCGCAGCCCCCGTTGTCGCTGAGGGTGGTGCAGAGCGCGTCGGCCCGAACCGCGTCGCCGAAGGCGGTACCGAACGTACGCTGGAACGCTTCCGCGTTGCTGAGGATGGTGCGGATCGCGTAGGGGCGAACCGTGTAGCCGAAGGTGGTGCAGAGCGAGTCGGTGCGAACCGCGTTGCCGAAGGCGGTACCGAGCGTACGCTGGAGCGCTTCCGTGTCGCCGAAGACGGTGCCGACCGCGTAGGCGCCGGCCGTATCAGCTGATTCGGCCATTCATCTCGCGGGAGCAGTCTTATGCCGCACTGCAGTTAGAAAGGGCGCACTCAATCGGCGCCCTTTCTCTTTCATCCAATCTCCACACAATCTCCACGCTGCACCCACACGTCCCCCATCGTCGCTGCCCAGACTCTGCCGTACCTTCACTTGCTACGGAGAGCCGTACCATGAGCCGTTCCCTGGGCTTCAAGCTGGGCGCCATCGCCCTGCTGATTCTGCTACTGATGATTCCCCTGCTGATGATCGATGGCCTGGTCGATGAGCGCCAGGGCCTGCGCCACGAGGTGCTGCAGGACATTGCGCGCAGTTCCAGCTATCGCCAGCAGATTACCGGGCCGATTCTCGTCGTGCCTTACATCAAGACCACTCATGAGTGGAAAACCAACGAGAAGACGGGCGAGCGCTACAGTGAAGAGCGCCAACGCCGTGGCCGTCTGTACTTCCTGCCGGAGCGCTTCGTGCTCGAAGGGCAGGTCAATACCGAATTGCGTGCGCGTGGTATCTACCAGGCGCGTCTGTACCGCAGCGACAGCCAGGTCAGTGGGCAATTCCGTTTGCCGTCGCGCTTGGGTCTGGGGGACGAGCTGGGTTTCTATCGCTTCGAGAAGCCTTTTCTCTCGGTGGGCATCAGCGACATTCGCGGTATCAGCAATGATCTGCAGTTGCGCATGAATGGCCAGACATTGAGCTTCGCTCCTGGTAGCGGTGACGACAGTTTCGGCGCGGGCGTGCATGCGCCGATACCGGCGCTCGATCCACAGGGTGGGCAGAGTCTGGAATTCGCCTTCGATCTCAAACTGCAGGGCACCGAGCAGCTCTCGGTAGTGCCGGTCGGGCGTGACAGCCGCGTCAGTCTGAAGTCTGACTGGCCGCACCCGAGCTTCGTCGGCGAGTACCTGCCGAGCCGTCGCAGTATCGATGCCAAGGGCTTCTCGGCCGAGTGGCAGACCAGCTTCTTTGCCACCAACCTGGAGGAAGCGCTGCGTGACTGCGTGAGTGGTGAACGTTGTCAGGGGCTGTTTGGCCGCACCTTCGGCGTCAGTTTCGTCGACCCGGTCGACCAGTACCTGAAGACCGACCGCGCGATCAAATACGCGCTGCTGTTCATCGCCCTGACCTTCGCCGCGTTCTTTCTCTTCGAAGTGCTCAAGCGCCTGGCCGTGCACCCGGTGCAGTACACCCTGGTTGGTCTGTCGCTGGCGTTGTTCTACCTACTGCTGCTGTCACTTGCCGAACACTTGCCATTCGCCCTGGCATATGGCCTGTCCGCAGTTGCCTGCGTCGGCCTGATCGGTTTTTACGTCAGCCACGTGCTGCACAGCTGGCGGCGCGGTCTGGGCTTCGCTGCCCTGCTGGCGGCGCTCTACGGGATGCTCTACGGCCTGCTCAGTGCAGAGGATTACGCCCTGCTGATGGGCTCGCTGCTGGTGTTCGGCGTACTCGGCAGCGTGATGGTGCTGACCCGCAAACTGGACTGGTACGGCGTCGGCCGCAACGCTGCGCAAGCCTGAATCTGATGAGCGCGGCTCTGGCCGCGCCGCTTCGCTGGAGATGACATCATGCGTGTTCTCGTACAGTTTTCCGCCTGCCTGGGCCTTGGTCTGGTCATTGCGGTAATGATCCTGATCGGTCTGATGTTCGTCGGTTGGTTCGACGTCATCGACGGTCTGCTGCTGACCGGTAAGCCGCTTGCCAGCCTCAGCCTGATGGTATTGCCAGCAGGCTTCTGGAGCGCACTGACCGGCATTCAGGATGCGGCGAGCAATGGCTCGCTGCGCTCTTTCCTGTCGCTGTGCGCGGCGTTGGGGCAAGTCGGTCTGCTGCTGGCGATTGCTTTCATGCGCCTGTGGTATCGGCCATGAGCGGGCATGTCGGTTTGCGTGAGGAGGCGCGTGCGGGGCGTTTGTTGGCGCTGCGTATCGCCTGGCTGTTTCGCGATGCGCGTCATGGGCAATGGTCATGCGCCGGCGTAGACTCGCCGCGAGTTGTAAGGGAGGACATCAGGGATGAAATTCGCACTGGCTACAGGCCTGGCCTGCTTGTTGACGGCCAACGCGGCGTTGGCCGCTGACTGCTCGGCGCAATTGCCAGCCTGGCTGGAGCAGGCTTACCCAGGACAGGAAGGCGGGGCCTGGTTGGAGGACGGACGCGGCGCCTATCGGGTGGATGCCGGGCAAAGCGTCTGCAAGGTCTGGCCGGCGCGGCCGCAACTGACCTTGATTGCCGTGCCATTGGTGCGCGAGGCGCAGCGTGATTACGGCCAGACGGACCTTGAAATACTCGTTCTGGATAACGTCAGGCAAGCCCTAGTGGCTCGCCTGATCGAGCCCCATCTGTTGGATTGGGATGCGATCTACGTCGCCGGCCTGGCTTTCGACACTGCGCCTTATCGCCTGCGTGGAGATGATCTGGCCTTTGGACTGCGAATCTCGCGTGAGAATAGCTCGCGTGCCAACTCCTTCAGTGAAACGCAGCTGCATTTGTATGAGCTGCAGGCTCAGGGCGTGCGGCCATTGCTTGCGGAACTGCCGGTGTATCGATACTGGAGTGAGTGGGATACCACCTGCGCTGGAGACTTCAGCGAGACCAAGGGCGTGGTGATCATCACCGAGCGACCAGGGCACGATGGCTATCGAGCGCTGTTGCTCAAATTGACCGATACCGGGCGCCGTACTGCTGAGGTCGCAGGCGAGTGCCAGGCTGTCGAGCAAAGCAGCCAGCGTTCCCAGTTCTCCATCGAGTACGGCGAAGATCGCTATCTGCTGCCGATAGAACTGGTTGCCGACCCTCTATGAACGGGCAGCGCGTGCCCTGTAAGCGATCTGCGAGATGTTCCTGCACGCCCCGGACTGCATCCGGGCTACGACCTGGCTCGCGCGGATTTTCTGGGCTCGCGCCTTCGCGGCAGTGGCGATAGAGCCCCCTTTTTCCAACCGTGCCTCACATGCCTCACCCAGACGAGCAGGCATGACGCTCTTCGGCTAATACCAATGTCTAGCTGTCGGCTTTTGCTGGCCAGCTGCTAGTTTGAAGGTGCATCAGAATAACAATAACCGGAGGCGTCTATGACTTCTGAAAAAGCAAATGCCGCGGCCTATTGGAAGGCCAATGTGCGGCTCATCACCTGGAGCCTGATCGTCTGGGCGCTGGTTTCCTACGGATTCGCCATGATTCTGCGCCCCATGGTCGCGGGGATCTCGGTAGGTGGCTCCGACCTCGGATTCTGGTTCGCCCAGCAGGGCTCCATCCTCTTCTTTATCGGCCTGATCTTTCACTACGCGTGGAGACTGAACAAGCTCGATAAAGAATTCGGCGTCGAGGAGTAGGTCATGAGCCAGTTCGTAATCAACATGCTGTTCGTAGGTGCGTCCTTCGCGCTCTACATCGGTATCGCCATCTGGGCGCGCGCCGGCTCCACCAAGGAATTCTACGTCGCAGGCGGTGGTGTCCATCCGGTCACCAACGGCATGGCGACAGCCGCCGACTGGATGTCCGCAGCTTCCTTCATTTCCATGGCGGGCCTGATCGCCGCCGGTGGTTATGCCAATTCAACCTTCCTCATGGGCTGGACCGGTGGCTACGTGCTGCTGGCGATGCTGCTGGCGCCTTACCTGCGCAAGTTCGGCAAGTTCACCGTGCCGGACTTCATCGGTGACCGCTTCTACAGCCGTGGTGCGCGTCTGACTGCAGTGATCTGCCTGGTGATCATCTCCGTCACCTACGTGATCGGCCAGATGGCCGGTGCCGGTGTCGCGTTCTCGCGCTTCCTCGAAGTGAGCAATTCGACCGGTATCTGGATCGCTGCTGCCGTGGTGTTCGCCTACGCCGTATTCGGCGGCATGAAGGGCATCACCTACACCCAGGTGGCGCAGTACGTGGTGCTGATCATCGCTTACACCATCCCGGCCATCTTCATCTCCCTGCAGCTGACCGGTAACCCGATCCCGCCGCTGGGCCTGTTCGGTGATCATGCCGAGTCCGGTCTGCCGCTGCTGCAGAAACTCGATGCCGTGGTGCGTGACCTGGGCTTCGCTGCCTACACCGCGGACGTCGACAACAAGCTCAACATGGTGCTGTTCACCATGTCGCTGATGATCGGTACTGCCGGTCTGCCGCACGTGATCATCCGCTTCTTCACCGTACCGCGCGTGGCCGATGCCCGCTGGTCCGCTGGCTGGACGCTGATCTTCATCGCGCTGCTGTACCTCACCGCTCCGGCTGTGGCCTCCATGGCGCGTCTGAACCTGATGACCACTATCTACCCGGAAGGTACCTCGGCACCTGCGCTGTCTTATGAAGAGCGTCCGGAGTGGGTCAAGACCTGGGAAACCACCGGTCTGATCAAGTGGGAAGACAAGAACGGCGACGGCCGCATCCAGATGTACAACGACGCAGCGCCTGCCTTCACCGCGACCGCTCAGGAGCGTGGCTGGAACGGTAACGAGCTGACCGTCAACAACGACATCCTGGTACTGGCCAACCCGGAAATCGCCAACCTGCCAGGCTGGGTCATAGGTCTGATCGCCGCCGGTGCCATTGCAGCTGCATTGTCCACGGCAGCAGGGCTGTTGCTGGCGATTTCTTCGGCGATCAGTCATGACCTGATCAAGACCTTGATCAATCCGAAGATCAGTGAAAAGAACGAGATGATGGCGGCGCGGATATCGATGGCCTGCGCGATCCTGCTGGCGACCTATCTGGGGCTCAATCCGCCAGGCTTTGCTGCGCAGGTGGTGGCCTTGGCCTTCGGTATTGCCGCTGCCTCGCTGTTCCCGGTGCTGATGATGGGGATCTTCTCCAAGCGCGTGAACGACAAGGGCGCGATCTGCGGCATGGTTGCCGGTCTGGCTATCACCCTGGTGTACATCTTCACCTACCTGGGCTGGTTCTTCATTCCGGGCACCAACAGCCTGCCGAACACGCCGGATCAGTGGTTCATGGGGATCTCCCCGGCTTCCTTCGGTACTGTCGGGGCGCTGATCAACTTCGTCGTGGCCTACGGCGTGTCGATGGTCACCGCCGAGCCGCCGCAGGAAATCCAGGATCTGGTGGAAAGCGTGCGTACTCCCAAAGGTGCTGGTGCCGCTCTGAGCCACTGAGCATAATCCTGGCCTGACGCCATCGTTCGATGGTCCAGGGTCTGTAGACGGGCCTCCACTGGAGGCCCTTCTTTTTTCGGGAACAGTCGTATGTTGTGGACTTTGCTTGCCATCGTGGTTTCAGGGCTTGGCGCTGCCGGTATTGCCCTGTTGCTGCGCAAACTGACGCGCAACAAGCTGCCGCGGTGGATCATTCCACTGTTTGGCGGTCTGGGGATGCTGGGTTACCAGGTGTCGTACGAGTACGCCTGGTTCGAGCACCAGCAGCAGCGCCAGCCGAAGGAGTCGGTCGTGGTAGCGACCGAGGAGGGGCAGGTGCTCTGGCGGCCCTGGAGCTATTTTGTACCCATCACCACGGCCTTCACCGTGCTCGACACCAAGAGCGTCGTGCGCCAGCAGGTTGCGGACGCACAGGTGGCGGAGTTCATGCTCTATCGCTTCGAGAAGCAGCACATCGACCATGTCTCGCATCAGGCGCATCTGCTCAACTGCGAGACGGGTGAACTGCTGCCGCTGGATGAGCAGAAACAGCCGCAACTGGCTCAGCTCAAACGCATCGACAAAAGCGGAACCCTCTACCGCCTGACCTGCCAGTGAAGGTTGCCGCCAGTCCCGCCGAGCCGCCGGCGGGGCCGGTTGCACAGGCCTTTCCACCTGCGCATAGACCCAGGTCAATGCCTGCGCGGTGCATCTGCATAGAATCGCCAGCCCCTTAATTTTCGAGCTCGCGGTCATGCCCCGTTTTCCCGAACTGTTGTCGCCGGCCGGCACCCTGAAGAACATGCGCTACGCCTTCGCCTATGGCGCCGACGCGGTGTATGCCGGGCAGCCGCGTTACAGCCTGCGCGTGCGTAACAACGAATTCGACCACGCCAACCTGGCCCTGGGCATTGCCGAGGCCCATGCGCAGGGCAAGCAGTTCTACGTGGTGGTCAACATCGCCCCGCACAACGCCAAACTGAAAACCTTCCTCAAGGATCTGGCGCCGGTGATCGAGATGTCGCCGGATGCGCTGATCATGTCCGACCCGGGGCTGATCATGCTGGTGCGCCAGCACTATCCGCAGATGCCGGTTCACCTGTCGGTACAGGCCAACGCGGTGAACTGGGCCAGCGTCGAGTTCTGGCGGCAGCAGGGGCTGACGCGGGTGATCCTCTCGCGTGAGCTGTCGCTGGAGGAAATCGGGGAAATTCGCAGCCAGGTGCCGGGCATGGAGCTGGAAGTGTTCGTCCATGGCGCGCTGTGCATGGCCTATTCCGGCCGTTGCCTGCTGTCGGGCTACATCAATCGCCGCGATCCCAACCAGGGTACTTGTACCAATGCCTGCCGCTGGCAGTATCAGGCCACGCCTGCGACCGAGAACGAACTGGGCGATATCGTACGCGTGGTCGACCCGACCCTGGGCCAGGGCGCACCGACCACTCAGGCCTTCGTGCTGCAGGAGGCGGGCCGTCCGGATGATGAAATGACTGCCTTCGAGGACGAGCACGGCACCTACATCATGAACTCCAAGGATCTGCGTGCTGTGCAGCATGTCGAGCGCCTGGTGCAGATGGGGGTGCATTCGCTGAAGATCGAGGGGCGTACCAAGAGCCACTTCTACGTGGCGCGCACGGCGCAGGTCTATCGCCGCGCCATCGACGACGCGCTGGCGGGCAAACCCTTCGACCCGAGCCTGCTCGGCAGCCTCGAATCACTGGCCCATCGTGGGTATACGGAGGGTTTTCTGCGCCGCCACGTACATGATGAATACCAGAACTACGAGCGCGGCAGTTCCGTGTCGGAGCGGCAGCAGTTCGTGGGTGAGCTGACCGGCGAGCGCCGTGGCGAGTTGGTCGAAGTACGGGTGAAGAATCGCTTTGCGGTCGGTGACGGCCTGGAGCTGATGACGCCGCAAGGCAACCTGCGTTTCACCCTGGAGCAGTTGCAGAACCGGCAGGGTCAGGCGCAGTCGGTGGCGCCGGGTGACGGCCACGTGCTCTACCTGCCGCTACCAACAGAGGTGTCGCCGGAGTACGGTTTGCTGATGCGCGATCTGTAGGTTTTCGGCCGGTGGATGACAAGAGCGATACGCAGCCCGCGGCAGCCACAAACCCGTAGGAGCGGCTTTAGCCGCGATAAACGCGCCTCCCACCTGGACAGTTTGTGCGGTGTGAGGAAGCGCCAGCCACGGATGCATGCGAGCACGAATCCGTAGGAGCGGCTTTAGCCGCGATGTCTGCCGCGCCGCTGCGCATCTGTAGAAGCCCGCTTGCGGGCGATGCGCCGGGGGAGGGTACTACATGGCGTGCTGGCGACGGCGTCGGCTGGCCAGTTGACGCTCCAGTTCGCAGAGGCTGTCGATGCCCTGGCGGCGGGCCTTGCTGAACAGCATCAGGGCCAGTTCGGCGGTGACCAGGGCATCGGCGCTGGCGTGGTGGCGTTGCTGCACTTGCAAGCCAAATTCGCCGATCCAGTCATCCAGGCCGCCGTGACGCACGCGTGCCTGCGGGCAAAGCAGCGGAGCGATCTCGGCGACGTCGAAGAAGTTGTGTTGCAGCCGATAGCCCAGGCTCTGGCGCAGGGCGCGGGCCAGCATGCGCTGGTCGAAACCGGCATGGAAGGCCAGCACCGGGCTGCTGCCGAGGAACTCCATGAAATCCAGCAGCGCCTCGACCGGATCGGCGCCACGCGCCACTTCGCTGGGGGCGATGCCATGGATCAGGGTGCTGGCGCTGGCCTGGTGATCGGGGCGGCACAGGGTGCACTCGAACTGTTCGGCGAAGTCGATGGCGCCGTTGTCGATCACTACTGCGCCGATGGCCAGTACCAGATCGCGACGCATGTTCAGGCCGGTGGTTTCCAGGTCGAGCACGACGAAGCGCTGCTGGTGCAGCGGACGTTCGTCCAGCGGCGCCGGTGCGCTCAGCGCCTGACGACGTTGCAGTTGTTGCTGGGTCAGGGCCGGGCCGCGGCCGGTGAACCAGGTGAACTTGCTCATAGCTGATACCTCATGGCCAGGCTGCTCTGCAGTCGCTGAGCCTGGCGGAAGGACTCGCGCAGAATACGCCGGTCCAGGTGATTCAGGTGGTCCGGATCGACCCGGTTGGAGTAGGGCAGTTCGTCGCGAGCCTGCAACTGATGTTGCTGCATGCGGGTTTGCTGGATGAAATGATAGGCCTCTTCGTAGGCCGCGCCATCCAGCGTGTCGATCACCCCCTTGGCCACTAGTGCGCGCAAGCGCTCCAGCGTGCCGACCGCCCTGATGCCGTTGGCCAGTGCGAGCAGGCGGGCACCATCGACGAAGGGGGTCAGCCCTTGCACCTTGAGGTCGAGGGTATCCTTGTCAGCGCCGGAACGGGCCACCACGAAGTCACGGAAACGGCCGACCGGCGGGCGCTGGCGCAGGGCGTTCTCGGCCAGCATTTTCTGGAACAGGCTGTTGCTGCGAACACGTTCGAGGAGTTCTTCGCGCAGTTGCTCGCAGCCCTGATCCGGGCCCCAGATGGTGCGCAGGTCGAAGTAGATGGACGAGCCCAGCAGATTCTCCGGTGTCGCTTCGTTGACGAAACCGGCGAAGCGCCGCGACCACTCCTGGCGGGACAGGCACAGCTCCGGGTTGCCCGCCATGATATTGCCCTTGCACAGGGTGAAGCCGCACTGCGCCAGGCGCTGGTTGATCTCGCTGGCCAGCGGCAGCAGACGCCCACGAATGGCCGCCGCCTCGGCTGCATCGGCGGCTTCGAAGAGGATGCCGTTGTCCTGATCGGTGTGCAGGGTCTGCTCGCGACGGCCTTCGCTGCCGAAGCACAGCCAGGTGAAAGGTACACCCGGATCGCCCATTTCTTCGATGGCCAGCTCGATCACCCGGCATACGGTGTGGTCGTTGAGCAGGGTGACGATATGGGTGATCTGGGTCGAGCTGGCGCCGTGAGCGAGCATGCGATCGACCAGCAGGCGGATGTCGCTGCGCAGTCCGGCCAGGGTTTCCACCTTGCCGGCGTGACGAATGGTGCGGGCCAGATGAACCAGATCGACGCGCTGCAGGCTGAACAGGTCGCGCTCGGAAATGACCCCGCAGAGCTTCTCGTTCTGTACCAGGCAGACGTGGGCAATATGCCGCTCGGTCATGGCGATGGCGGCGTCGAAGGCGCTGGCGTCCGGTTGCAGGTGGAAGGGGTTGGGCGTCATCAACTGCTCGATCGGCTGGCCCAGATCGGCGCCATCAGCCACGACCCGGCGCAGGTCGCGCAGGGTGAAGATGCCCAGCGGTTTTTCTGCCGGATCCAGCACCACGATGCTGCCCACGTGCTGCTCGTGCATCTGCCGCACGGCCTCACGCAGCGGCGTGTGCGGCGCGCAACCAATGGGCTGGCGCATGGCCAGTTCGCCCAGGCGCGTGTCCAGTGAGTATTGCGCGCCGAGGGTTTCCACGGCGCGCAATTGCACCTGCTGGTTGACCTGGTCGAGCAGGCTGCTGACGCCGCGCAGGGCGAAGTCGCGCAGTGGGTTGGAGACGGCGAACAGTTTGATGAAGGCGTGCTTGGCCAGCAGCAGGCAGAAGGTGTCCTCGGCGGCCAGGTGCTCGGTACGGGTGGCACGCTCACCGATCAGGGCAGCCAGCGGAAAGCACTCGCCAGCGGTGATCTCGAAGGTGGTTTCCGTGCCACGCCTGGCGCTATGCGGACGTTCCCCATGCACGCGGCCCTGCTTGACGATGTAGAAGTGTTCGACCGGGCCGTCGCTGGGCTTGATGATCGAGTCGCCCTCGGCATAGAAGCGCAACTGGCAGTGCTCGACCAGAAAGGCCAGATGGGCGGTGTCCATCTGGTTGAAAGGGGGGAACTTCTGCAGGAACTCCATGGTGCCGTGGATGTTCTGCAGCACCGCAGTTTTGCCCGCATCGGCCATTGCGTCGGCCTTGCTCATGGGCTTGCGCCTCGCGCTTCCGGGATGCTTTCAGTGTGGCCCGGCTCGGCCTTTTTGCCCATTGCACCTAAGTAGGGTGCGTTGCCAGCGCCTGGTTACGCGGCCTTGACGAAATTTTGACTTCCCGCCAGGCAGACTTCGTCAGCCCTCCTGTTCCGCAACCCGCAAGGCCTACCATGCAGTCATCCACCCCCGCTGCCCGAGCCACCGTTCAGGTCAGCATTGGCAGTCATCTGGCATTCATCCTCAGCAGCGCGCTATGCATGCTGTTGCTCTTCGCGCTGGCCCGACTGGGACTGTTGGCCTATAACCACGCGCTGATCGGTACGACGCCAGCCAGCACCTTCGCCGAAGCGTTCTTCAATGGTGCGCGTTTCGACCTGCGCCTGATCGTCTATCTGTGCATCCCGCTGACCCTGGCGCTGCTCAGCGTACGGGCGATGGGTGCGCGTCGTCTGCACGTGGCCTGGCTGACCCTCGCCACCAGCCTGTGCCTGTTCTTCGCCGTGGTCGAACTGAACTTCTATCGCGAATTCCATCAGCGCCTGAACAGCCTGGTGTTCCAGTACATGCAGGAAGATCTGGGTACCGTGGCCAGCATGATCTGGAACGGGTTCCCGGTGCTGCGCCTGCTGCTGGTCTGGGCTCTGGCCAGCGTATTGCTGGCCTGGCTGTTTCGCCGCATCGAACGCGCCACCCGCGCGCGCGCGAACGCCGCGGTACCGCACTGGCCAGCGCGCAGTGCGGTGTTCGTGATGTTCCTGGTGGTCTGCGTCGTTGCTGCGCGTGGCACCTTGCGCTCCGGTCCGCCGCTGCGTTGGGGCGACGCCTACACCACCGACTCGATGTTCGCCAATCACCTGG
This sequence comes from Pseudomonas pichavaramensis, assembly GCF_050473265.1. Classification (NCBI taxonomy): domain Bacteria; kingdom Pseudomonadati; phylum Pseudomonadota; class Gammaproteobacteria; order Pseudomonadales; family Pseudomonadaceae; genus Pseudomonas; species Pseudomonas pichavaramensis. The sequence goes on from NZ_JBJKFJ010000008.1 coordinate 140,485, forward strand.
GCCTCAATGGCACGCTGACCCTGGCCAATGCCGCCAGCAACTACTTCTCCGATCACCGTGACAACAGCTGGAAGGCGACTCTGCCGGAGGCCGAAGCCCGGCAAGTGACTCGCGAGTTGCTGCTGACCCCGCGTGACCGCCTGATCGATGCCGACCAGGCTGCTGTACGGCGTATCTACACGCCGCCGGCCGAAGGTCAGCTACCGCAGGTGCGCAATGTGGTGGTGATCCTCATGGAGAGCATGGCGGGGCGCTACATCGGCGCGATGGGCAACCAGGATGGCATCACCCCGAACTTCGATGCGCTGGCCAAGCAGGGTCTGCTGTTCCAGCACGTATTCTCCAACGGCACCCACACCCATCAGGGCATGTTCGCCACGATGGCCTGCTTCCCCAACCTGCCGGCGTTCGAGTACCTGATGCGCATGCCCGAGGGCAGCCACCAGTTTTCCGGGCTGCCGCAACTGCTCAGTGCCCGTGGCTACGATGACGTCTACGTCTACAACGGCAGCTTCGCCTGGGATAACCAGTCCGGCTTCTTCGCCAACCAGGGCATGCGCAACTTCGTCGGCCGCGAGGACTTCGTCGACCCGGTGTTCATCGACCCGACCTGGGGCGTCTCCGACCAGGACATGTTCAGCCGTGGAGCAGACGAGCTTGCCAAGCTGGGGCGCCAGGGCAAGCCTTTCTATGCACTGCTGCAGACACTTTCCAATCACACGCCCTACGCCCTGCCGGAGAACCTGCCGGTCGAGCGTGTCACTGGCCACGGCTCGCTCGACGAGCACCTGACCGCCATGCGCTACGCCGACTGGGCGCTCGGCCAGTTCTTCGCCAAAGCGCGCCAGCAGCCGTATTTCAAGGACACTCTGTTCGTGGTGCTGGGCGACCATGGTTTCGGCAACGACGAGCAGATCAGCGAGATGGACCTGTCACGCTTCAGCATTCCGCTATTGATGATCGGCCCGGGCGTGCAGCAGACCTTCGGCAGCAGTCGTGACACTGTCGGCAGCCAGATCGACGTGGTGCCGACCATCGTCGGGCGCCTCGGCTTGCCGGTGCAGGAGCAGTGCTGGGGCCGTGATCTACTGGCGCTGCCGTCGGATGATGCGGGGGTGGCGATGATCAAACCGTCCGGCAGTGACCAGACCGTGGGGCTGGTGAGTGGCGACCGCTTGCTGGTCAAACCGCGTGACCGTGAGGCGCGTCTTTATCGCTACCAGCTGGGGCACGAGGCACATGCCGAGGTGATCGAAGATGCCCAGGCGCGTACTGACCTGGAGCGCAAGCTGTCGGCCTTCGTACAGACCGCAACCGCCAGCCTGCTGGGCAACAGCACTGGCGTGTCGTTGGACAAGACGGCGCAGGCCAAGCGCTAGCGCCTAGGTCGCGGCTAAAGCCCCTCCCACAACATTCGCGCCCGTGGGAGGGGCTTCAGCCGCGACTGCCCAATGAAAAACCGCCCCGGAGGGCGGTTTTTTCATACCCACTACGCGGGTATCACAGACCGTTCTTGGCCTTGTACTCGCGACGGCGGCGGTGCAGCACCGGCTCGGTGTAGCCGTTGGGCTGCTTGGTGCCTTCGACGACCAGCTCCAGCGCGGCCTGGAAGGCGACGTTGCTGTCGAAGTCCGGAGCCATCGGGCGGTACAGCGGATCATTGGCGTTCTGACGATCTACCACCGGCGCCATGCGCTTGAGGCTCTCGACCACCTGCGCCTCGCTGACGATGCCGTGGCGCAGCCAGTTGGCCAGCAGCTGGCTGGAGATACGCAGAGTGGCGCGGTCTTCCATCAGGCCGACATCGTTGATGTCCGGCACCTTGGAGCAGCCGACACCCTGGTCGATCCAGCGCACCACGTAGCCGAGGATGCCTTGTGCGTTGTTGTCCAGCTCGTTGCGGATTTCTTCCGCTGACCAGTTGGTGTCCTTGGCCAGCGGGATGGTCAGGATGTCATCCACCGACGCCGGGGTACGCTTGGCCAGCTCGGCCTGACGCGCGAACACGTCGACCTTGTGGTAGTGCAGGGCATGCAGGGTGGCGGCGGTCGGCGACGGGACCCAGGCGGTGTTGGCGCCGGACAGCGGGTGCGCGACTTTCTGCTCGAGCATGGCGGCCATCAGGTCCGGCATCGCCCACATACCCTTGCCGATCTGCGCGCGGCCCTGCAGGCCGGTGGCCAGGCCGACGTCGACGTTGTTGTTCTCGTAGGCACCGATCCAGGTCTCGCTCTTCATGGCGGCCTTGCGCACCACGGCGCCGGCTTCCATGGAGGTGTGGATCTCGTCACCGGTACGGTCGAGGAAGCCGGTGTTGATGAACACTACGCGCTCGCTGGCCGCCTTGATGCAGGCCTTGAGGTTGACGGTGGTGCGGCGCTCTTCGTCCATGATGCCGACTTTCAGGGTGTTGCGGGCCAGGCCCAGCACATCCTCGACACGGGCGAAGATCTCGCTGGTGAAGGCGACTTCTTCCGGGCCGTGCATCTTCGGTTTGACGATGTACACGCTGCCGCTGCGGGTGTTCTTGCGCGTGGTGTTGCCGATCAGGTTGTGCACCGCCATCAAGCTGGTGAACAGCGCGTCCTGAATGCCTTCAGGGACCTCGTTGCCTTCGGCATCGAGGATGGCCGGGTTGGTCATCAGGTGGCCGACGTTACGCACGAACAGCAGTGAACGACCATGCAGGGTCAGTTCCGAGCCGTCTGGTTGGGTGTAGACGCGGTCCGGGTTCATGGTGCGGGTGAAGGTGCTGCCGCCCTTGGACACTTCCTCGGCCAGGTCGCCTTTCATCAGGCCCAGCCAGTTCTTGTAGACCACGACCTTGTCGTCGGCATCGACGGCGGCGACGGAGTCTTCGCAGTCCATGATGGTGGTCAGCGCCGCTTCCATCAGCACGTCTTTCACGCCGGCGGCGTCGGTGCTGCCGATGGCGCTGGAGGCATCGATCTGGATTTCGAAGTGCAGGCCGTTGTGCTTGAGCAGCACGGCTACCGGCGCGCTGGCGTCACCCTGGAAACCAACCAGTTGCGCATCGTCACGCAGGCCGGTGTTGCTGCCGCCCTTGAGGCTGACGACCAGCTTGCCGTCGACGATCTTGTAGGCGCTGGAGTCGACGTGGGAACCGGCAGCCAGCGGCGCGGCCTCGTCGAGGAAGGCGCGAGCGAAGGTGATGACCTTGTCGCCACGGACCTTGTTATAGCCCTTGCCCTTCTCGGCGCCACCTTCTTCGCTGATCGCGTCGGTGCCGTAGAGGGCATCGTACAGCGAGCCCCAGCGGGCGTTGGAGGCGTTGAGGGCGAAGCGCGCGTTCATCACCGGCACCACCAGCTGCGGGCCGGCCAGGCGGGCGATCTCTTCGTCGACGTTCTGCGTGGTGGCCTGGAAGTCTTCCGGCTCCGGCAGCAGATAGCCGATCTCTTGCAGGAACGCTTTGTAGGCAGCGGCATCATGAGCCTGGCCCTGACGCGCCTGGTGCCAGGCATCGATCTGCGCCTGCAGCTCATCACGCTTGGCCAGCAGGGCACGGTTTTTCGGTGCCAGGTCCTTGATGACCGCAGCGGCACCGGCCCAGAAGTTGTCGGCAGCGATGCCGGTACCGGGAATGGCTTCGTTGTTCACGAAGTCGTACAGGGCTTTGGCGACCTGCAGGCCACCGACTTGAACGCGTTCAGTCATCACTTGCCTCACTCTCTGAGCTTTACTCAATAGCCGCTTCGGGCTTCTCTGAAAACGACCTGCGTGGTCATCGCCTGCGCTTTCAGAGAGGCTCGTCGGAGACGGTCTGGCCGTCTTGTAGTTCGTGGCGCGGCATACTACATCAAGATTCTGGGGAAATGCAGTGGCTAGGCGTCAGACTGCGACCAAAAGACTATTCTCGGTCACGTCGAATACGCTATGTGTGCAAAAAACTTCACTATTGTTTCATAAAAAATGTAAAAACGTACACGATTAATTGGTCTGGCTACTGACAACAGCGCCAATATGGCCTACGCGCTACCTCGCCTATACTGCCTTGCACGCATTCTGGAGCCTGCCATGACGGTTTCCGCCGCCACGACTGCCGATCTTGCCGACCTCTCTCGCCTGTTCGCCGGCTATCTGCATTTCTATCAGGTGCCGCGCGATCGAGCCGATGTCGCGGCTTTTCTCGGCGCGCGTTTGCAGCTCGGTGATTCGCGGTTGTTCATCGCCCGTGACGAGCACGGCGTGGCGCAGGGGTTCGTGCAGCTGTATCCCTTTCATTCCTCCCTGGCACTGGAACCGGCCTGGTTGCTCAGCGATCTGTATGTTGATAAGAGCGTTCGCCGCCGCGGCGTAGGCGAGGCCTTGATGAATGCCGCTCGCGCCCATGCCGAGGCGACTGGAGCCTGTGGTCTGCAGTTGGAAACGGCGAAAACCAATCTGGCCGGACAGCACCTCTATGAGCGACTCGGTTATGTGCGTGACGAACAGTTCTTTACCTATTGGCTGGCGCTGAACCGCTGACCCTATTGGCATGACATGAAAGAGAGGCAGTAGATGGACCATTTGGTATTGACGGTGATTGCCGAGGATCAACCGGGCCTGGTCGAGCGCCTCGCCGGTTGCGTGGCGAAACATGGCGGCAACTGGCTGGAGAGTCGCATGGCGCGGATGGCCGGTCAGTTCGCCGGAATAGTGCGGGTGGATGTGCCGGCCGAGGCCCATGGCAGCCTGATCAAGGAACTCGAAGCGCTGAACGCCCAGGGTATTCGCGTACAACTGGCGGCCAGTGGCAGTGAGCCAGGTGGGCGCTTCACCTCGATTCGCCTGGAACTGGTGGGTAATGATCGGCCTGGCATCGTGCGTGATATCACCCGCGTCCTGGCCGAGCAGGGCGTCAACCTGGAGAACCTGCTGACGGAGGTGGCACCAGCGCCAATGAGCGGCGAGTTGCTGTTCACGGCGGAGGCCTTGCTGGCGGTGCCCGATACGCTGGAGCTGGAACAGTTGCAGGCACGCCTGGAAACCCTGGCCGACGATCTGATGGTCGAGCTGAACCTGCGCGCCGAAGACTGACCGACGGAATATCCACGGCCTGCGTGGATCAGCCTGTGGATAAGCTGGGGAACCCCGGCGCACTCCCTAGTGCGCCGGGGTTTTTCATTGTCTGGCTAAAAAAACAGCAGAATCAAAGGCTTGTGCACAGATGCCGGGGATGGATCTGTGGATAAGCCGGGCGTGACAGGCGCAACCCCAAGGCTGACGAGGCTCGGGGAGGTTTGCACGTTTTCTGCTCAGAGCCCCCGCATGATGCACCTCGCCCGGTATCGCAGATACGCCGGTACAGGGGCGTGGGGACGGCGCAGCATTGGTCAATCGCGAGAGCGTTTGCGCAGGTTCAGCCAGATATCCAGGCTGTATACAAACAGGCCGGCCCAGATGCAGGTGAAGGCCAGCAGGGTACTGGGGGCGAAGTGTTCGTCGAAGAGGAAGATCGCCTGCAGCAGCACCAGCGTCGGTGCCAGGTACTGCAGAAAGCCCAGCGTGGTGTAGGGCAGATGCCGTGCTGCGGCGTTGAAGCACACCAGCGGTACCAGGGTGATCGGGCCGGCTGCCGCCAGCCAGAGTGCCTCGCTGCCGGTCCAGAAGCTGGCCTGACTGCTCATCGCCGCAGGGTGCAGCGCCAACCAGACCAACGCTACCGGCAGCAGCAGCCAGGTCTCCACCACCAGTCCGGGCAGGGCGGCAACCGGAGCCTGCTTGCGGATCAGCCCGTAGAAACCAAAGGTCAGCGCCAGCACCAGCGACACCCAGGGCAGGCTGCCGACCTGCCACAGCTGCTGCAACACACCCAGTGCGGCGAGGCCGACGGCCAGCCACTGCAGGCGGCGCAGGCGTTCGCCGAGAATCAGCAGACCGAGCAGGACATTGATCAGCGGGTTGATGTAATAGCCCAGGCTCGCCTCGAGCATGCGCTCGTTGTTCACGGCCCAGACGTACACCAGCCAGTTGGTCGCGATCAGCAGGCCGCAGCCGGTGAGTACTGCCAGGCGCTTGGGGTTGTCACGCAGCTCGCGCCACCAGCCAGGGTGTTTCCAGACGAGCAGCAGCAGACCACCGAACAGCGCGGACCAGAGCACGCGATGAACGACGATTTCCATCGCGGGTACGCTTTGCAGGGCTTTGAAGTAGAGGGGAAACAGGCCCCAGATGATGTAGGCGGTAAGGCCGAGAATGTACCCGCGCTGCGGGTTGGCGGTGGCCATCGAGGATCCTTGGTGAGGCGGTTGGAGGTAGCCGCGAAATTCTAGTCCTCAGGCCCAGCGCTTGTCTGTTCGTTCAGGTTTTTCTGCGTGCGGGGCAGCGGCAAAGTCGTAAGGCAAATTTTACGCGGCGCGCGCAACTGTATCGGTCGACCCTGTACGTAGCCCGGTGCATCCGGGAACGGCGCCCCGGGTCGCCGTCCAGGTAGGGTGCGCCGTGCGCACCAGCCGTTCCGGATACACCTGCTCACCGTTCGGCATCGCCCGCATCGGTGCGCACGGCGCACCCTACATGAGGGCATCTGAACGATGCCTCAGAACAGCCGCAGCGGCTCTTCGTCCAGCGCCGCCAGCTGTTCGCGCAGGGCGAGGATCTGGTCGCCCCAGTAGCGCTCGCCGGCAAACCAGGGGAAAGCCAGGGGGAAGGCCGGGTCGTCCCAGCGCTTTGCGATCCAGGCGCTGTGGTGCATCAGGCGCAGGGCACGCAGGCCCTCGATCAGCGGCAACTCGCGGGCGGCGAAATCATGGAACTCCTGGTAGCCATCGACCAGTTCGGCGAGCTGGCCGAGGCGCTCGTGACGTTCGCCGGCCAGCATCATCCACAGGTCCTGTACGGCCGGGCCCATGCGGCAGTCGTCGAGGTCGACCATATGGAAGCTGTCGTCGCGGCACAGCAGATTGCCTGGGTGGCAATCGCCATGCAGGCGAATGGGCTGGTAGCTGACGCGGGCGAACAGTTCATCGAGGCGCGCCAGCAGATCGCGCGCCACCGACTCGTAGGCCGGTAGCAGACTGCGGGGGACGAAACCGCCATCGAGCAGTGCCGTCAGCGCTGCATGGCCAAAGTTATCTACGGCCAGGGTCTCGCGGTGAGCGAAGGGGCGGCTGGCGCCGATCGCATGCATGCGACCGAGCAACTGGCCCAGGCGATACAACTGATCAAGATTGCCGGGCTCAGGCGCGCGGCCGCCGCGACGTGGAAACAGGGCGAAACGGAAGCCGCCATGTTCGAACAGCGTCTCGCCATCACGGGCCAATGGCGCGACGACTGGAACCTCATGTTCGGCCAGTTCGTTGCTGAAACCGTGCTCCTCGCGGATCGCTGCATCACTCCAGCGATCTGGACGGTAGAACTTGGCGATCAGCGGGGTCTCGCCTTCGATGCCGACCTGGTAAACGCGGTTCTCATAGCTGTTCAGCGCCAGTACGCGGGCGTCGCTGAGGTAGCCGAGGCTTTCCACTGCGTCGAGTACCAGGTCCGGGGTGAGGGTTGAAAAGGGATGGCTCATGAACAGCTCCGCGCAAGTGAGCGGCCAGTCTACCGGCTTGCGCGAGGCGCAGGGGGCCTCGCCGGCCTTGCTGGGATTGGCGGGCTTCCGTTCTAGAGTTGTGTGCCGAGCAGAATCTGGCTGGCGGCGAACTGTGCGCGGACCGGGTCACCGACATTCAGCCCCAGTGCAGTCAGTCGAGCTGGATCGATCAGCGCGCAAAGCGTCTGGCCATTGGCCAAGGCAATACGCACGTCGCTGGGGCCGTCGCCAGCGGGAAGAATCTGCTCGACATGACCTTCGAGGGCATTGCGGTGCTCGTCGCGTGGCTCCTGCGGTGACTGCAGTTCCAGCCAGCCGGCCTTGATCAGCGCGACGACGTTGCTGCCCGGTTCCAGCTGCAGGTTTTCCGTACTGTCGTGAGTGATTTGCGCCTGTAGCAGACTGCCGCCTGGCAGTTCGATGTCGATCAGATCGTTATGTCCATCGGGGTGAATAGCGCGCACACGGCCGGCAAGCTGGTTACGCGCGCTGGTGCGCAGCATCAGGCGGCTGAGCAGTTGCAGGTCGGCGTCGTCCTCGGCTGCCTGCAGCAACTGCGCCTGCAGCGCCTGCACGCGCTGATGCAGGGCCAGCAGTCGTTCCCCTGCAGGAGTCAGGCGTGCACCGCCACCGCCCTTGCCTCCAACACTGCGGCTGACCAGCGGCTGTTCGGAAAGATTGTTCAGTTCGTCGATGGCATCCCAGGCCGCTTTGTAACTGAGCCCTGCAGCCTTGGCCGCGCGAGTGATGGAGCCTTGTGCGGCGATCTGCTCCAGTAGGGCCAGGCGTTTCGGACGGCGACTGAGTAATTGCGCGAGGGAATCGAGTTGCGACATGGTGCTGGCGTGGCAGGAAATGGTGCCGGCACGGTGCGTCACTCTCGCCGTTGCGTCAAGTCAGCCATCGCCAGGGCGTGGCGTGCGGGCCAGACAGTAAACGTCGATACGCGAGGCGCCGGCCCGGCGCAGCAGGTGAGCCAGCGTTTCGGCGGTTGCGCCGGTGGTGAGCACGTCGTCGACCAGGGCCAGATGAGCGCCGCTGATCTTGGCTTCGACTTGCAGCGCAAAGGCATGGCGTAGATTACGTTTACGTGTCGGTGCATCCAGGCCTTGCTGTGCGGGGGTATCGATGGGGCGTTGTAGCCAGTCGCTCTGCACCGGCAATTGCAGGTTGCTGCCGAGCCAGTGTGCGAGCATCTGTGCCTGGTTGAAACCGCGGCGCCGCTGGCGGTTGCGCGCCAGTGGCACCGGTAACAGGGCTTGCGGCCTGGGCAGGCCTTCGTCATAGGCGTGGCGCAGATGTTCAGCCAGCAACTCGGCGAGCAGTCGGCCATGCGGCCACTGCGCCTGATGCTTGAAGCGGGTGATCAGGCTGTCTATCGGAAAGCCGTAGCGCCACGGCGCTTCCACGCGGGTGAAGCTGGGCGCCTTTTTCTGGCAGGCGCCACAGATCAGGCCTGTGGCCTGCAGCGGTACTGCGCAGATTTGGCAATGCGCGCCCAGCCATGGCAATTCGGCTTCGCAGGCCGTGCAGATTCTGTGCGTTGGGTGATCGGTGACTTCATCGCAGAGCTGGCAGCGCCGCTTCAGGCGCAGCCAGTCTGGGCGTTGTAGCGAGGAGAGATCGAACAGTGGCATGCGGCTCGTCCTTGAGCGATGGAGCCCTGAGCCTAGCAGGCCTCAGCGAATCAACCAGCCCATCACCACCAACCCCAGGAACAGCCAGATGATCCCGCCGATGATCGAGCGCCGTAGCAGGGCGCGTATGCCGTTGTAGAGGAACAACAGGCCGATGATCAGCAGGATGATGCTGAAAATCGAGACGTCCATGCCAATGGCGCTGGCCAGGCCATGGAGAAAGTCGTCGAATGCGTCGGCCACGGCACCCAGCGCACCGGACAGCATGTCCACGATAAAACGGATGGCGCGACCCAGTACCTGGCCGAGTCCTTCGAAAAAACCTTCTACCTGCATGCAAGCGTCCTGTATTGGCGATAGGCATTGGGCAAGATGCCATGATGGAAGTTCGATTGATCAATATATGATCAGCTGTAAGCCTGTATCTTTGTTGTGGTTGACAGCATCCCGCTGCCACTTATGATGGCCTGAGCCTGAATGCCCCTCAAACAGATGCCACCAAGCGTCGAAGGACTTCTCACATGAGCGCAACCGCAGCAACCACCGCCCGTCACGACTGGACCCTTGCAGAGGTTCGCGCGCTGTTCGAGCAGCCTTTCAACGATCTGTTGTTCCACGCGCAGACGGTACACCGCGCGCACTTCGATCCCAATCGTGTGCAGGTCTCGACCCTGTTGTCGATCAAGACCGGTGCCTGCCCGGAGGACTGCAAGTACTGCCCGCAGTCCGGCCACTACAACACGGGCCTGGACAAGGAAAAACTGATGGAAGTGCAGAAAGTGCTGGAGGCGGCCGCCGAGGCCAAGGCCATCGGCTCGACGCGCTTCTGCATGGGCGCAGCCTGGAAGCACCCGTCGGCCAAGGACATGCCCTACGTGCTGGAAATGGTCAAAGGGGTGAAGAAGCTCGGCCTGGAAACCTGCATGACCCTGGGTCGCCTGGACCAGGAGCAGACCCAGGCGCTGGCTGATGCGGGGTTGGACTACTACAACCACAACCTCGACACCTCGCCGGAGTTCTACGGCAACATCATCACCACCCGTACCTACGGCGAGCGTCTGCAGACCCTGGCCTACGTGCGTGAGGCGGGCATGAAGATCTGCTCCGGTGGCATCCTCGGCATGGGTGAGTCGGTGGACGACCGCGCCGGGCTGCTGATTCAGTTGGCCAACCTGCCCGAGCATCCGGAAAGCGTACCGATCAACATGCTGGTCAAGGTCAAGGGCACGCCGCTGGCCGAGGAGAGGGATGTCGATCCGTTCGACTTCATCCGCACCCTGGCGGTGGCGCGCATCATGATGCCGCAGTCGCACGTGCGCCTGTCCGCCGGCCGCGAGCAGATGAACGAGCAGATGCAGGCCCTGGCCTTCATGGCCGGTGCCAACTCGATCTTCTACGGCGAGAAGCTGCTGACCACCGCTAACCCGCAGGCCGACAAGGACATGCAGCTTTTCAAGCGCCTCGGTATCAAGCCGGAAGAGCGCGAGGAACATGCCGACGAGGTGCACCAGGCGGCCATCGAGCAGGCCCTGGTCGAGCAACGCGACTCCCAGCTGTTCTACAACGCGGCCTCGGCCTGATATCTCCCAGGTGGATGGTTGAAGCGTCATCCACCCTACGCCGCCTGAGGTGATGCGTAGGGTGGATAACCCGCTTGTGGTTATCCACCGTTCCCCGGTGCCTGCCATGTCTTTCGATCTTGCTGCACGCCTGGCCGAGCGCCAGGCTGCCGACCTGTTTCGCCACCGACCGCTGTTGCAGACCCCGCAGGGGCCGCAGGTGCGGGCTGACGACCAGGAGCTGCTGGCCTTCTGCTCCAATGATTACCTGGGCCTGGCCAATCACCCCGAGGTGATTCGCGCGCTGCAGCAGGGCGCGGAGCGATGGGGCGTCGGTGGCGGCGCGTCGCACTTGGTGATCGGCCACAGCACACCTCACCATGAGCTGGAAGAGGCGCTTGCCGCCTTCACCGGGCGCCCGCGCGCACTGCTGTTTTCCACCGGCTACATGGCCAACCTCGCCGTCGTCACCGCGCTGCTCGGCCAGGGTGACAGCGTGCTGGAGGATCGCCTCAATCACGCCTCGCTGCTGGATGCCGGGCTGCTGTCCGGCGCGCGCTTCTCGCGCTACCTGCACAACGATGCGGTCAGCCTGGCAAATCGCCTGCGCAAGGCCAGTGGCAACTGCCTGGTGGTCACCGATGGGGTGTTCAGCATGGATGGCGACCTGGCCGACCTGCCGGCGCTTTGCGCCGAGGCGCGGCTCAAGGATGCCTGGGTGATGGTCGACGACGCCCATGGTTTTGGCCCACTGGGGGCGACTGGCGCTGGCATCGTCGAGCATTTCGGCCTGGGCCAGGAAGACGTGCAGGTGCTGGTCGGCACCCTGGGCAAGGCCTTTGGTACCGCCGGTGCCTTCGTCGCTGGCAGCGAAGAGCTGATCGAGACCCTGATCCAGTTCGCCCGCCCGTACATCTACACCACCAGCCAGCCGCCCGCCGTGGCCTGCGCCACGCTGAAGAGCCTGGAGCTGCTGCGTACCGAGAGCTGGCGTCGTGAGCATCTGAGTCGACTGATCAGTCGCTTTCGTCAGGGGGCCAGCGACATCGGCCTGGATCTGATGGACAGCCCGACGCCGATTCAGCCGATCCTGGTCGGTGACAGCGCCCGTGCCCTGAAGCTTTCTGCGCTGCTCAAGGCGCGCGGCATGCTGGTCGGCGCCATCCGGCCGCCAACCGTGCCGGCCGGCAGCGCACGTCTGCGCGTAACCCTCTCCGCCTCCCATAGCGAAGCCCAGCTCGAACTGCTGCTGGAAGCCTTGGCCGAATGCTGGCCGCAGGTGTGCAGCGATGACTGAGAAACTGATTCTGCTGCCCGGCTGGGGCTTCGATGCTGCCGTGCTGCAACCCCTCGCGGATGCACTGGCTGGCGAATGCCAGGTGCAGGTCGCCGCATTGCCCAGGCTGTCCTCTGCGTCTATCGGGGACTGGCTCGACGAGCTGGATGCGCGCCTGCCGGATACGGGCTGGCTGGCCGGCTGGTCGCTGGGTGGCATGCTCGCTGCTGCCCTGGCGGCGCGGCGCGGCCCGCGTTGTTACGGCCTGATCACCCTGGCCAGTAATGCCTGCTTCGTGGCCAACGAGAGTTGGCCGCAGGCGCTGGCGCAAGATACCTACGCAGCCTTCTATCAGGGCTGTCAGGCGAATGCCGGCGCCACCCTCAAGCGCTTCGCCATGCTCTGTGCCCAGGGCCGTGCGGATGCGCGCGGTTTGTCGCGGCAGTTGCAGACTCATCTGCTTGTGGATGACGAGGCCGCATTGCTCGCTGGCCTGCAAGTACTGGCGAGCCTCGACAACCGTGCTGCGCTGTCTGCCTTGAACGGCCCGCAGTTGCATCTGCTGGCCGAGCTGGACGCTCTGGTGCCAGCGGCGGCAGGCGACGCCCTGCTGGCGCTGTTGCCGGCGGGTGAGGTGGATGTGCTGGAGGGTTGTGGTCATGCCTTCGTGCACGAGCAGGCCGACAGCGTGGCGGCGCTGATGCTGGATTTCATTCGTGAGTCTGAAAATGGCTGAGTGTTCCGAACGCACGCAGAGTGCTGGTGGCGAAGTGGCCACGGTTGCTCTGCCGGACAAGCGCCAGGTGGCAGCGTCGTTCTCGCGGGCGGCGGCGAGCTACGACGCCGTAGCCGAGTTGCAGCGCCATGTCGGCACGCAGCTGCTGGCGCGTCTGCCGGCTTCGTTGCAGCCGCGTCGCTGGCTGGACCTGGGCAGCGGCACGGGTTATTTCACCCGTGCCCTCGGCGAGCGCTATGCGCAGGAAACGGGGTTGGCCGTGGACATCGCCGAAGGCATGCTGCGCCACGCCAGGCCGCAGGGTGGTGCCGAGCACTTCATCGCCGGTGACGCCGAGGCCTTGCCGTTGCAGGATGCCTGCGTCGACCTGCTGTTCTCCAGCCTGGCGTTGCAGTGGTGCGCCGATTTCCCGCGCGTGCTGAACGAAGCACAGCGGGTGTTGCGCCCTGGTGGCGTGCTGGCGTTCTCCAGCCTGTGCGTCGGCACCCTGCAGGAGTTGCGTGATGCCTGGCAGGCGGTCGACGGCTTCGTCCACGTCAATCGGTTCCGCCGGTTCGAGAACTACCAGCAGAGCTGCGTCGCCAGCGGCATGCAGGTGCTGACCCTGCAGCGCCAGGCACAAACGCTGCATTTTTTCGACCTGCGCAGCCTGACTACGTCGCTCAAGGATCTTGGTGCGCACAACCTCAATCCTGGCCGCCCGGGCGGCCTGACCGGGCGCGCGCGCATTCGTGCGTTGATCGACGCTTACGAGCGTTTTCGCCAACCCGCAGGGCTGCCTGCCACCTACCAGGTGGTTTACGGCGTGTTGCAGAAAAAGTCGTAGAAGCGAGGAGGGAACAATAGCCATGGCGCACGCCTACTTCGTCACGGGTACGGATACCGAAATCGGCAAGACCACCATTGCCGCTGGTCTGCTATTTGCCGCTCGCCTGCGTGGTTTGAGCACGGCAGCGGCCAAACCGGTGGCTTCCGGTTGTCATGCAACGGCTGAGGGGTTGCGTAATGACGATGCGTTGGCACTGCTGGCGCAGTGCTCGCTGCCGTTACGCTACGAGGAGGTCAACCCGCGAGCGTTCCAGCCGGCTATCGCTCCGCACCTGGCGGCGCGCGAGGTCGGCGTCGAGTTGGGTGTCGCCAGCCTGGCGAGCCCGGTGCGCGCGATCCTGGCGAAAAATGCAGACTTTTCCCTGGTCGAAGGTGCCGGTGGCTGGCGCGTACCTCTGGCCGGGCAGGCGTGCCTGTCGGATCTGGCCTTGGCGTTGAAAATACCGGTGATTCTGGTCGTCGGCGTGCGGCTTGGCTGCATCAATCATGCGGTGTTGACCGCCGAAGCCATCCAACTTGACGGGCTCGAACTCGCCGGCTGGGTCGCCAATATCGTCGACCCACAAACCTCACGCCTGGAGGAAAACCTGGTGACGCTGAGTGAGCGACTGCCTGCACCGTGCCTGGGACGGGTGCCGCATCTGACAGAGGCGACGGCTGCAGCGGTGGCGCCGCACCTCGATCTGCAGCGTTTGGTCGACTGGTAATAAACAGCAACCGGACGATAGCCTTTTGTCTGTACATTTTTTAGCCGACTTCTGCTTCAATACACAGCATCAGGTTTTATTTCCCCTTGGGAGCTGCCGATGGAAATCTCCAGCAACGCATTCAGTTCGGGTTTGAACGGCATTCAGGCCGGGCAACGCCGCGTCGAACAGGCTGCCGGTGACATTGCCAGTAATGCGGTCACCCAACCGCAACAGCCCAGCCTGACTCCGCCGCAGAATCAGGTGAACCCTACGCCGCAGTCTGCCGAGCAGACGCGTCCTGATCTGGCAGAAAGTCTGGTCGCCTTGCGCGTCGGTGAGAATGAAGTACGTGCCAATGCGCGCGTGGTGGAAACCGCCGATGAGGTGCTGGGTACGCTCATCGACACGCGTGCTTAAGTAGTTCTATCCCCGGCCGCGGATACGGCCTGCAACGGGGCTGGAGGGAGCACATGCAGATCGGCAACAGCCTGCCGCCTTTCGTCCCTGCGCCGTCCATTACTTCGGCTCGGCCTCTCTCGTCCGACGTTTCGCCTGATATCACCCGTGCCGACCTGGCGCCCGTAACCGAACCGCAGGAGCAGCAGGCTAACTCCAGCGCTTCCGGACGCGAGGAAGCTGATCGTTCCTCCACCAACTCGCCGGGCGACAGCACCGAAGCCAGCCCCCGGGAGCAACGCCAGCAGCAGCTGGAGATCGCCGATCTGGTTCAGCGCGATCGTGAAGTGCGTACCCATGAGCAGGCCCATGCTGCCGTCGGCGGGCAATATGCCGGCTCACCGACCTACAGCTTCAAGCGAGGTCCTGACGGTCAGCGCTACGCCGTCTCCGGCGAGGTCAGCATCGATACCGCTCCCGTCCCCAATGATCCCGAAGCGACCTTGCGCAAGATGGAAATCGTTCTGCGCGCCGCGCTCGCGCCCATCGAACCCTCTCCCCAGGATCTGCGTGTAGCCGCTCTGGCTCAGGCACAGGCCGCGCAAGCGCGTGTCGAACTGGCCGAATTGCGTCGTGATGAAGCCGTCAGCGCGCTCGAGGAGCGCAAGGCGCGTGACGGCGAACGGCAAACGCAGGAGACAGACACCGAGCAGAGCCGGCAAGCCGCGCCACCAGCACCTAATCTTGACTTGTACCGACGCCTGGGCGAGCCCCAGATGACGGTGCCTGGCATCGACCTGGTGGCGTAGCCGGCCGATTGGCAACGCTTGACAAGGGGTTGGCGTAAACGTATGTTTCAAACGCCTGTTTGATTGCTCTGGCTGCGGTTTCGTGGCCAGGCAGCCGGGAGTGATCCCGAGAGCGACCGCCAAGACGGTCACCCCAACTACTAGGAATCCACCGCAGAGGTTTACCGTTATGCCTGACTACAAGGCCCCCTTGCGTGACATTCGTTTCGTTCGTGATGAGCTGCTGGGCTATGAAGCGCACTACCAGAGCCTGCCGGGTTGTCAGGACGCCACTCCGGACATGGTCGACGCCATCCTCGAAGAAGGCGCCAAGTTCTGCGAGCAGGTGCTGTCGCCGCTTAACCGCGTGGGTGACACCGAAGGCTGCACCTGGAGCGAGTCCGGTGTGAAAACCCCGACGGGCTTCAAAGAGGCCTATCAGCAGTTCGTCGAAGGCGGCTGGCCGAGCCTGGCCCATGACGTCGAGCATGGCGGTCAGGGCCTGCCGGAGTCGCTGGGTCTGGCGATCAGCGAGATGGTTGGTTCGGCCAACTGGTCGTGGGGCATGTATCCGGGGCTCTCCCACGGTGCGATGAACACCCTGAGCGCGCACGGTACCGACGAGCAGAAGCACGCCTATCTGACCAAGCTGGTGTCCGGCGAGTGGACCGGCACCATGTGCCTGACCGAGCCGCACTGCGGCACCGACCTGGGCATGCTGCGCACCAAGGCCGAACCGCAGGCCGACGGCAGCTACAAGGTTACCGGTACCAAGATCTTCATTTCCGCTGGTGAGCACGACATGGCCGACAACATCGTCCATATCGTTCTTGCCCGCCTGCCCGATGCCCCGGCCGGTACCAAGGGTATCTCGCTGTTCATCGTGCCGAAGTTCCTGCCGAACGCCGAAGGCGGCGTAGGCGAGCGCAACGCCGTGTCTTGTGGCTCCATCGAGCACAAGATGGGCATCCACGGCAACGCCACCTGCGTGATGAACTTCGACGGCGCCACCGGTTTCCTGATCGGCCCGGCCAACAAGGGCCTGAACTGCATGTTCACCTTCATGAACACCGCTCGCCTGGGTACCGCGCTGCAAGGTCTGGCTCACGCCGAAGTCGGCTTCCAGGGTGGCATCAAGTACGCCCGCGAGCGTCTGCAGATGCGTTCGCTGACTGGTCCGAAAGCGCCGGAAAAAGCCGCTGACCCGATCATCGTGCACCCGGACGTACGCCGCATGCTGCTGACCATGAAGGCCTTCGCCGAAGGCAACCGCGCCATGGTCTACTTCACCGCCAAACAGGTGGACATTGTTCAGCACAGCCAGAACGAAGAAGAGAAGAAGGCGGCCGACGAGCTGCTGGCTTTCCTCACCCCGATCGCCAAGGCCTTCATGACCGAAGTGGGCTTCGAAGCCGCTTCTCATGGCATGCAGATCTACGGTGGCCACGGCTTCATCAGCGAGTGGGGCATGGAGCAGAACCTGCGTGACTGCCGCATCTCCATGATGTACGAAGGCACCACCGGCGTTCAGGCGCTGGACCTGCTGGGCCGCAAGGTGCTGATGACTCAGGGCGGCGCGCTGAAGAACTTCACCAAGATCGTGCACAAGTTCTGCCAGGCCAACGAAGGCAACGATTTCGTCAAGGAATTCGTCGAGCCGCTGGCCAAGCTGAACAAGGAGTGGGGCGACATCACCATGAAGATCGGCATGGCGGCGATGAAGGATCGCGAGGAAGTCGGTGCCGCTTCGGTGGACTACCTGATGTACTCCGGCTACGCCTGCCTGGCCTACTTCTGGGCCGACATGGCGCGCCTGGCTGCCGAGAAACTGGCTGCTGGTACTGATGACGAAGCGTTCTACAAAGCCAAGCTGCAGACCGCTCGCTTCTACTTCGCGCGTATCCTGCCGCGTACCCGCACCCACGTCGAGGCCATGCTCTCCGGTGCCAGCAACCTGATGGAAATGGAAGAAGAGCATTTCGCGCTCGGCTTCTGATTCTTCACGGTTGACAGCAAACGCCGCCCTCAGGGGCGGCGTTTGCGTTTTGGCACGTCGTACTGAAGGGAATGTCGCATCCTGTCGCTGTTTTCATAGATCGAAGCAGGCAGAATGCCTTCATCTCTTGTCCGGGGTACCCGCGTGATCCGTCTGGCCAATCTGCGCCTCAGTCACTTCTTCTCCTCGCTGCCGTTGTTGGTCGGCGCGATCGTGGCTGGGCGTCTGCCAGTGCTCAGCGAGTTCTTCATCTCCTTGTTCAACGTGCTGCCGACTCTGCTGTTGCTGCTCGGCGGCGCGTTCTGCCTGGCCTATGGCCGTCAGCGCGAGGTCTTTTTACTGCTGGTGCTGTATGTCGGCTATTTCCTGCTGGATATCCAAGTCGATCACTTCCGTGACAACGGCCAGGTACGCGACGACGCGGCGCTTGTGTTCCACCTGATCTGCCTGCTGCTGCCGTTGCTCTATGCCCTTTACGGTTGTTGGGAGGAGCGCTCGCACCTGGCGCAGGACATGCTGGCGCGTGCGCTTGTACTGCTGGCGGTCGGTGCGGTGTCTTTCGGTCTGGCCCGGCGTTATCCGCAGGGCATCGCCGAATGGCTGGCGCAGATTCACTGGCCGGCGTTGCACGGGGCCTGGATGAGTCTCGCGCAGTTGGCCTACCTGATGTTTCTGGGCGCCTTCGTCGCATTGCTGGTGCAGTACCTGAGGCGCCCGCGACCGTTGCATGCCGCGCAGTTGGTCGGACTCATCGGTCTGCTGTGGATGCTGCCGCAGGTGTTCATCCTGGCCAATGCGCTGCAGGTGATGAGCAGCATGGCCATGCTGATGTTGGTCGCTGCGGTGGCGCATGAGGCCTATCAGATGGCCTTTCGCGACGAGCTGACCGGTCTGCCGGGGCGCCGTGCGCTCAACGAGCGCTTGCAGCGTCTCGGGCGCGACTACGTGATCGCCATGGTCGATGTCGATCACTTCAAGAAATTCAACGATACCCATGGCCATGACGTCGGCGACCAGGTGTTGCGCCTGGTCGCCAGTCAGTTGCGCAAGGTCGCTGGCGGCGGCAAGGCCTATCGCTATGGCGGTGAGGAATTCACCTTGCTGTTTCCCGGCAAGAGCCTGGAGCAGTGCTTGCCGCACATGGAAACCGTGCGCCTGGCCATCGAGCAGTACCGCATGCAGCTTCGCGACAAACAGAGCCGCCCGCGCGATGACCGCGAAGGCAAACAGCGGCGTGCCGGCAAGGCGGCCACCGAGGTTTCCGTGACGGTCAGCATGGGCGTGGCTGAGCGTGAGGCCGAGCAGCGCAGTCCGCAGGAAGTGATCAAGGCCGCGGACAAGGCGCTATACAGCGCCAAGGCCGCAGGGCGCAATTGCATTCGCAGCGCCGGCCATCGTCGTGGTGCCGTGAAGGTGGCCAGCCCGGCTGACTGAGTCGGCTTATGGCAGCGCATTCAGGCGACCAACGATCGTTGTTGCCTGTCCGTTTGCGGCAGTAGCGTGGGCGACCTGACCGCTACTTCGAATGGAGAACGACGATGCCCGAGTACAAGGCCCCGCTGCGCGACATGCGCTTTCTGATCGA
Organism: Pseudomonas pichavaramensis; assembly: GCF_050473265.1. Taxonomy (NCBI): domain Bacteria; kingdom Pseudomonadati; phylum Pseudomonadota; class Gammaproteobacteria; order Pseudomonadales; family Pseudomonadaceae; genus Pseudomonas; species Pseudomonas pichavaramensis. The sequence continues at coordinate 159,512 of NZ_JBJKFJ010000008.1, forward strand.
CGATGTTTTCGCCTTTCCTGCTCACTACGAAAGCCTTGGTGCCAGCGATGCAAGCCCGGACATGGTCGCCGCGATCCTGGAGGAGGGCGCCAAGTTCTGCGAACAGGTGCTGGCCCCGCTGAACCGCAGCGGTGACGAGGAGGGCTGCCATTTCGATAATGGTGTGGTGAGCACGCCCAAGGGTTTCAAGGAAGCTTTTGCGCAATATGCCGAGGGTGGCTGGATGGGCCTGGCCTCCGATCCGGCATATGGCGGACAGGGCTTGCCCGAATCACTCGGCCTGATCGTCGCCGAGATGGTCGCCTCGGCCAACCAGTCCTGGGCCATGTATCCGGGGCTGACCCACGGCGCCATGTCCGCGATCCATGCGCATGGTAGTGAGGAGCAGAAAAAGACCTACCTGACCCGCCTCACCGAAGGCCGCTGGACCGGCACCATGTGCCTGACCGAGCCACACTGTGGCACTGACCTCGGCATCATCAAGACCCGCGCCGTGCCGCAGGCCGACGGTAGTTATGCGATCTCCGGCACCAAGATCTTCATCTCCGCCGGTGAGCACGACATGAGCGAGAACATCGTGCACCTGGTGCTGGCCAAGTTGCCTGACGCCCCTGCCGGTACCAAGGGCATTTCGCTGTTCATCGTGCCCAAGTTCCTGCCTCAGGAAGACGGAGTCGGTGCGCGCAATGCCGTGAGCTGCGGTTCCATCGAGCACAAGATGGGCATCAAGGCCTCGGCAACCTGTGTGATCAACTTCGATGCTGCGACCGGTTACCTGATCGGCGAGGCCAACAAGGGGCTCGCCTGCATGTTCACCATGATGAACCATGCCCGCCTGGGTACCGGCATGCAGGGCCTGTGTCTGGGCGAGGCCAGCTATCAGGGCGCCCTGCGCTATGCCCGGGAGCGTCTGCAGATGCGAGCTCTGACAGGACCGAAGGCACCGGACAAGGCGGCCGACCCCATCATCGTGCACCCCGATGTACGCCGCATGTTGCTGACCATGAAGGCATTCAACGAGGGCAATCGCGCGCTGGCCTACTTCACTGCGCAACTGATCGATGTCGCTCATCGCGCCGAGACGGCCGAGGCGCGTCAGGAGGCCGAGGATCTGCTCGCCTTTCTCACGCCGATCTGCAAGGCCTTCATGACGGAAACGGGGCTCGAGGCCACCAACCATGGCATGCAGGTGTTCGGTGGGCATGGCTACATCCGTGAGTGGGGCATGGAGCAGCTGGTGCGCGATTGCCGTATCGCCCCGATCTATGAAGGCACCAATGGCATCCAGGCCCTCGATCTGCTCGGGCGCAAGGTGCTGGGCAGTCAGGGCAAGCTGTTGCGCGGCTTTACCCGCCTGCTACACAAGTTCTGCGAGGCGCAGGAGGGCCATCCACAACTGGCTGCGCAGGTGGCGCAGCTGGCGGCACTGAACAAGCAGTGGGGTGAACTGACGCAAAACATCGGTATGGCGGCGATGAAGAACCCGGATGAAGTCGGCGCGGCGTCGGTCGATTATCTGATGTATTCGGGCTACGTCACTCTCGCCTACTTCTGGTTGCGCATGGCCGTAGTCGCCCAGGAAAAGGTCGCACAAGGGGATGACGATGGCTTCCATCAGGCCAAGCTGGCGACCTGCGCTTTCTACTTCCAGCGCATCCTGCCGCGCACCGAGGCGCATCGTCTGGCGATCACGGCGGGTAGCTCCAGCACCATGCAGTTGGCGGAAGAGCACTTCGCCTTCTGACGGATGGTCACGAAGCAATGGCCCGCCATCTGGCGGGCCTTTGCATTTCAGCTACCTACGAACGAGATGTGAATTATTGGTCACAACACGACCCTATGTGTCTGAAAAGTTGTTGGATTAAACTCGGCCTCCTATCGTCAGTCCGTTTTCCCGAGGATGTGTCATGGCCGACTACAAAGCCCCCCTGCGCGACATGCGCTTCGTGCTCAATGAAGTATTCGATGTCTCCAAGCTCTGGGCCGAGCTGCCGGCCCTGGCCGAAGTGGTCGATGCCGATACCGCCAGCGCCATTCTGGAGGAGGCCGGCAAGGTCACTGCAGGCAGTATTGCGCCGCTGAACCGTAGCGGTGACGAAGAAGGTTGCTCCTGGGACAACGGCGTGGTTAAAACCCCGGCCGGCTTCCCCGAGGCCTACCAGACCTACGCCGAGGGTGGCTGGGTCGGCGTCGGCGGTTCGCCGGACTTCGGCGGCATGGGCATGCCCAAGGTGATCGGCGCCCAGGTCGAGGAAATGGTCAACTCGGCCAACCTGTCCTTCGGCCTCTACCCGATGCTGACCGCCGGCGCCTGCCTGTCGATTCTCAACCACGCCAGCGAAGAGCTGAAGGCGCAGTACCTGCCGAACATGTATGCCGGCGTGTGGGCTGGCTCCATGTGCCTGACCGAGCCGCATGCCGGCACCGACCTGGGCATCATCCGCACCAAGGCCGAGCCCCAGGCCGACGGCAGCTACAAGATCAGCGGCACCAAGATCTTCATCACCGGTGGTGAGCACGACCTGACCGAGAACATCATCCACCTGGTGCTGGCCAAGCTGCCGGATGCACCGGCTGGCCCGAAAGGCATTTCGCTGTTCATCGTGCCCAAGGTCATGGTCAATGCCGACGGCTCACTGGGCGAGAAGAACGCCTTGGGCTGTGGCTCCATCGAGCACAAGATGGGCATCAAGGCTTCGGCCACCTGCGTGATGAACTTCGACGGCGCTGTCGGTTACCTGGTCGGTGAAGTGAACAAGGGGCTCAACGCCATGTTCACCATGATGAACTACGAGCGTTTGGGCGTTGGTATTCAGGGCCTGTCTCTCGGCGAGCGCAGCTACCAGAGTGCGGTGGAATACGCGCGTGAGCGTATCCAGAGCCGTGCGCCGACCGGCCCGGTGGCCAAGGACAAGGCAGCCGACCCAATCATCGTGCACCCTGATGTGCGCCGTATGCTGCTGACCATGAAGGCGCTGAACGAGGGCGGTCGCGCGTTCTCCAGCTACGTCGCCATGCAACTGGACACCGCCAAGTACAGCGAGGACAAGGAAACCGCCAAGCGCGCCGACGAGCTGGTGGCCCTGCTGACCCCGGTGGCCAAGGCATTCCTCACCGACATGGCGCTGGAAACCACCGTGCATGGCCAGCAGATCTTCGGCGGTCATGGCTTTATCCGCGAATGGGGTCAGGAGCAGTTGGTGCGCGACTGCCGCATCACCCAGATCTACGAAGGCACCAACGGTATCCAGTCGCTGGACCTGATGGGGCGCAAGATCGTCGGCAGCGGCGGCAGTTTCTACAAGCACCTGTCCGACGAGATCAAGGCCTTCATCGCCTCGGCCGACAGCAATCTCGCCGAGTTCACCAAGCCGCTGGCCGCCGCCGTTGAGAACCTCGACGAGCTGACCGCCTGGGTACTGGATCGCGCCAAGGGCAACCCCAACGAGATCGGCGCCGCGTCGGTGGAATACCTGCATGCGTTCGGCTACACCGCCTACGCCTACATGTGGGCGTTGATGGCGCGTGCTGCGCTGGGCAAGGAATGTGAGGACGAGTTCTATGCCAGCAAGCTGGGTACGGCGCGTTTCTACTTCGCTCGTCTGCTGCCACGCGTTCATTCGCTGAGTGCATCGGTCAAGGCGGGTAGCGAGTCGCTGTATCTGCTCGACGCAGCGCAGTTCTAAGCTTCGCGCCAAAACAAAAGCCCCGGCCTGGTGCCGTAATGTTGTCCACATAAGAAGTGGTCGGACGCGATTAGTCCCCTCGCCCCTTTGGGGAGAGGGTTAGGGAGAGGGGAAACTGGCAGTTTTGCGGCCTTTTCAGCCCTCTCCCCCAGCCCCTCTCCCATAAATGGGAGAGGGGAGCCAACGACTGTAACCTTAAATGAACAGCATTACGGCCTGGTGCCGGGGCTTTTGCATTTCACGAGATCAGAAAATCTCGTAGGGGTACTCGAAGATCAGGCGCAGCTGATCGGAGTCGGAGTCCCAGTTGGCCTTGCCCGAGATGCGGTGGGTGGCATGGCGCAGGCGCATCGACAGGTCCTTGGCCGGGCCGGATTGCACGACGTAGCGGACGTCGATGTCACGTTCCCAGTGGTCACGATCCCAGTGCTGGCCTTCGCTGGTATCGCTATACCAGGCGTAGTTTCCACCAGCCTTGCTGCCGTCAATGTCTGTGCCCTTGATGTAGCGGGTATGGAAGCTCAGGCCCGGTACGCCGTAGTGCGACATATCGAGGCTGTAGAACACACCCCAGGAGCGCTCGTTCGGGCCGTTGAAGTCCACCAGCTGCGACGAGTTGGCCAGGTAGATGGAGTCGTGATAGGTGCCCGGCCCCATGCCCAGGTAGTCGAAAGGCTCATCGCCATTGATGCGCTGGTGGGTCAGTTTGAAGGTATGTGCGCCGATGGTATAAGCCGCGGCGAACGACCAGGCGGTAACGCCGATATCGCCTGCTTCCTTGCTGCCCTCATCGTTGGTGCGATAGATGTTGAAGTCGAAGTTCAGGCTCTGATCGTCGCTCAACGGCAGGGTGTAGTTGGTGTTGGCGTAGTACTGACGCCAGATGTCTTCGTACTCGGAGGCGTAGAGGCTGACGCTGAGGTTGTCGGTGATGGCGTAGTTGCCGCCGACGAAGTCGACCGTGCTGGTGCTGACACCTGCATAGGCAGCGTAGAAATCATCGTCGCTATTGGTGCTGTTGAAGTCCTTGGCGGCGGTCAGGTGCGCCGCTTCCAGATCCAGTCCGGAGACTTCAGCACTGGTCAGCCACAGGCCGGTAGCGGTACCAGGCACCAGCCGCGCATCGGCCGGGGCGAATACCGGGTTGTAGGGACGCAGGTTGTTGCCATAACGCAACTCGGTGTTGGACAGGCGAGCCTTCAGGTTGGCGCCAGCCGAGCCGGCGGAGTCGGCGGTTCCATCGCCATCGGGTACCAGCACGCCGGCGCTGCCGGAGTAACCGCGACCGCCATCGAGCTTGATAGCCGAGTAGGCGCTGGCGTCAATGCCGAAGCCGACGGTGCCTTGTGTGTAGCCAGACGTGTAGTCGAGTCGGAAGCCCTGGCCCCACTCACGGCGATCGGCATTGCCATTGCGACCGTTGTGGTTCCAGTACATGTTGCGGGTCATGAATTTCAGATGACTGTCTTCGATGAACCCCTGGCTTTCGGCCTGATTGGCCAGCGCCAGAGGTGCCCCCATTGCAGTGCTGATGGCCGTGGCCAATAGTGTTTTTCTGCTGAATGACATTACTTGCTCTCCGTGTTTTCTAGGAATCGTTGGCGGCAGAGAAAGGGGTGTCGCATCCTCCCTTGTGGGCGAGAGTGTTGAATCGGGGCCGATGTTTTGGCCGGAAAAGCGGCGAATCCCCCGTGTTCGCTTGGTACGAACCTTCGGAAAATTACGGCGCTGAAGAACGCGGAATTGAACGAGAGCGACAGTTATCGGTCAATTTCCGACCTGCTGGCGCAAGTGCATGGGATAAGGGTCGTTTTGGACCCAAGGAAGGAGCAGTTGAATCTGCTCTTTGGTGCTCTTGGCTGGAGGGTTTAGCGTTCACGGTTCTGTCTGTGCAGAACATCAGCCCAGCGGCAGTCTGGGCATTTGAAAGCGGGTTTGCAACCCGAGTGCCATGCGCGTGCCGGTAGCAGGCAGCATGCAGAACCCCGCTCGCTGCTGAATGCAGATAGCTCGCACGATCGCGCCAGCGCCCGCTGCTCGGGGCCTGCGAACGAGCTGCAGGATCTCATCTGGCAGGCCATGCAAGGCTATTCGAGAGGGGTAAATTTAATCAGCGGGTCTGGGCACTTTGCTGGTCTTATCGTTGCTGCACGACGTCACATTCTTGGTTTGCGCCATTCCTGCTTCAGTGAATTCCAGAACAGTTGCAAGCTGCTGAGCTTGGTGTCGACGGCGTCGATGTAGTCGTCGAGATGATCGATCTGCTCGTGCTGCGCCTTTTCCTTGACCTCCATCCCGGCCAACTGCTGCTCGAGATCGTTGAGCGTTTCGCGTAGCTCGTGGATGCGCTGCTGGGTTTCCTGGCGATTCTGTTCGCGTCTCATGGCAACTCCTTGGCTGGATTCAGATCTGGCTCACGCCGATCAGTAGCAGAGGCAGGGCGAAGAACACGCCCGCAATGTAAGCGGCGACATACAGTTTGCTGCGCTGCGCCAGGCTGGCCAGACCCTCGGCGATCATCGGCGGTACGCCGCGCAGGAACGGCAGCGAGTAGATGATCAGAATGCCCAGCAGGTTGAATAGCAGGTGCACCAGAGCGATCTGCATGGCCAGCTCGGCGGTCGCTCCGGTGATCGCCGTTGCCGCCAGCAGCGCGGTTACGCAGGTGCCGATGTTGGTGCCGAGCGTGAAGGGATAGACCTGCCTGAGGTTGAATACGCCACTGCCGGCAAGCGGCACGATCAGCGCCGTGGTGGTCGAGGAGGACTGCACCAGTACGGTGATGACGGTTCCCGAAGCGATGCCCGACAATGGGCCGCGGCCGACGCTGGCGTGCATGATGTCCTTGGCGCGCCCGACCATGACCTTGCGCAGCACCTTGCCGATGGCCGTGACCACGAACAGGATCATCGCCACACCGATGAGAATCAGGGCGATGCCACTCCACATCGCTCCTGGCAGCCAGCTGACGCTGGCGTTGAGCACATCGGCGGCCGGCGACAGCAGGGTTTTCATGAAATTGACGCTCTTCATGTCGACGCTGGCATCACTGACCAGCAAGCCGGCGAGCGATTCGGAGAGACGCTGCAGTGGATGGAACAGCAACTCCAGTGGCAGCAGGATGGTCACCGCGGTGATGTTGAACGCATCATGCACGGTGGCGGCGGAGAATGCCCGGCGGAACTCCTCGCCGCTGCGAATGTGGCCCAGGCTGACGATGGTGCTGGTCAGCGAGGTGCCGATATTGGCGCCCATGATCAAGGGAATGGCGATAGGAATCGGCAGGCCGCCGGCGACCATGCCGACGATGATCGAGGTCACCGTGCTGGAGCTCTGAATCAGGGCAGTGGCGACCAGGCCGATCATCAGGCCGACCAGTGGGTTGGTGGCGAAAGCGAACAGCTCGCGGGCGTTGTTGCCGGTGGCTGCCTTGAAACCGTCGCCAATGGCGCCGACGCCTGCCAGCAGCAGATAGATCAGGGTCACGACCAGTAGCCAGGCCAGCCATTGGCGGGCGGCTGGCAAAGTGGGTTCGGCGCTTAGCGTTTCACTATTGGGAGTCATGAGCCTTTCTTCCTGAGGGCGGCAGTGGCTCGATGGTGGTGAGTGCTGGTTACGCTTTGATGAACACGCGCACGGCGTCTGCAGCGGGGCTATGGCGCGTAGAATCTGCCCTCTTAATGTATATACATATTGGCGGCTGCGCTGGCCTCCCCACCGGGTTACGCAGCGTTGCTGCTTTGCCCGGTTTGCTCCGCCCCTGCCTATTCCATTCGTTTGGTGCCGTAATGTGCGCGTGATTCCAAGGTAATTGCATGAAGCCAAGCGCCTCAAGGAATCGCCGCTAAAGCGCCTCCCACCAACGCGTGGCCGACGGCAAACCGTGGGAGGGGCTTTAAGCCGCGACAGGTGAGCGACGTTCCGGCGATTGCCCTGCGCGTGATCCTGGCTTGACGGTTACGTCGCTCACTCTTATTGTATATACAAATACAGCGTGGAGAACGTCATGCCGATGCATTCCATACCAAAACAGTTGTGGCGCGATGTTCAGGTCTTCGATGGCCTGACACAGCTCGATGGCCTGACACAGCTCGATGGCGCCATGACTGTGCTGGTCGAGGGCGGGCGCATTGCCGGCCTGTGGTCGGCGGAGCAGGTCGATGAGGTGCGGGCCCAGGGCGCTACCGAGGCAGGTCGCGGCGGTGTGCTAACGCCGGGGCTGGTCGACTGTCACACCCATTTGGTTTACGCCGGTAATCGGGCCGGCGAGTTCGAGCAGCGCCTGGAAGGGGCGAGCTACGAAGAAATCGCCCGCGCCGGTGGTGGCATCCTCAGCAGCGTGCGCGCCACCCGCGCCGCCAGCGAGGACGAACTGATCGCTGCCAGCCTGCCGCGTCTCGATGCGTTGCTGGCCGATGGTGTGACCACGCTCGAGATCAAATCCGGCTACGGCCTGACCGTCGAAGATGAACTGAAAATGCTGCGCGTGGCACGCCGTCTTGGTGATCTACGCCCGGTAAGGGTCGTCACCACGCTGCTCGGCGCTCACGCACTGCCGCCGGAATATGCCGGCCGCGCCGACGACTACGTGAGCCTGGTCTGCGACGAGATGATCCCAGCTGCCGCCCGCGAGCATCTGGCCGATGCGGTGGACGTATTCTGCGAGGGCATCGGCTTTTCCCCGGCGCAATGCGAGCGTATTTACCAGGCGGCCCAGGCCCACGGCCTGTCGATCAAGGCGCATGCCGAGCAGTTGTCCAATCTGGGTGGCAGTGCCCTGGCCGCGCGGCACGGCGCGTTATCTGCCGACCATATCGAGTACCTGGACGAAGCCGGCGTGCGCGCCATGGCCGAGGCCGGCACCGTCGCTGTGTTGCTACCCGGCGCCTTCCATGTACTGCGTGAGACCCAATTGCCGCCCATCGAACTGCTGCGCCAGTACGGTGTGCCCATGGCCGTGGCCAGTGATGCCAACCCCGGCACCTCGCCGATCTGCATGCCGACGCTGATGGCCAACCTGGCCTGCACCTTGTTTCGTCTGACCCCGCGCGAAGCGCTGGCGGGTATGACCGCCCATGGCGCCCGCGCCCTTGGTCTGCCCGAGTTGGGCCGCATCGCTGTTGGCGCGCCGGCGGATCTGTGCCTGTGGGATATCCAGCTGCCGGCTGAGCTGGCCTACGCGGTGCAGGCCGGGCGCCTGCGTCAACGCGTGTTCAATGGAGAGGTGGTTTATGCACGCTGACCGTCATTGCATGAGCGCCTGGACCGGCCGTACCGATCCCGAAGCCGACAGCGCGCGCTGGCACCAGTGCATCCGCGCGCTCAGCGAAACCAGCGAGCCGGGGCTGGCGCTGCTTGGTTTCGCTTGCGACGAAGGCGTGCGGCGCAACCATGGCCGCGTCGGCGCCGCCGTCGCGCCGCAGCGCGTGCGCCAGGCGCTGGCCAACCTGGCCTGGCACCGCCAGGCGCCGGCCTATGACGCCGGTAACGTGACCTGCGAGGACGGTGATCTGGAGGCCGCGCAGGCGCGCCTCGGCCAAAACGTCTGCGCGCTGCTGGACGCCGGCCATCTGCCGTTGGTGATCGGCGGTGGGCATGAAGTGGCCTTCGGTAGCTGGTCTGGCCTGGCCGAGCACCTGAGCGGCCAGGCCGCCCCATGTATTGGCATCGTCAATTTCGACGCCCATTTCGACCTGCGTGACCCGGCCCATGTGCATTCCTCCGGCACCCCCTTCGCGCAGATCGCCGAGCAGTGCGCCGCGCGCGGCTGGCCGTTCCGCTACGCCTGCCTGGGCGTCAGCCGCGCCAGCAATACCCGCGCATTGTTCGCCCGTGCTGCCGAGCTGAACGTGCTGGTGCGCGAGGACCATGAGATTCGCGAGTCGACCCTGGAGAGCATCGGCGCTGAGCTGGATGCCTTCGTCGCCGAGTGCGACGCGCTTTATCTGACTATCGATATCGACGTGTTGCCGGCCTGCGAAGCGCCGGGCGTCAGCGCGCCGGCTGCGCGTGGTGTACGCCTGGAACTGCTCGAGCCGTTGCTCGAACGACTCAAGGCCAGCGGCAAGTTGCGCCTGGCCGACCTGGCTGAGATCAACCCCGAATACGACATCGACAATTGCACCGCCAAGGTGGCGGCGCGCCTGATTCATCTGCTCAGCCTCTGAGCACCGAACAACAAGAGGAAACCGCTGTGACCACCCAATACCGCGACGTCGAGATTCGTGCCCCGCGCGGCACTCAACTCAATGCCAAGAGCTGGCTGACCGAAGCGCCGCTGCGCATGCTGATGAACAACCTCGACCCGGACGTGGCCGAGAACCCCAAGGAGCTGGTGGTCTACGGCGGCATCGGCCGCGCTGCCCGCAACTGGGAGTGCTATGACAAGATCGTCGAGACCCTCAAGCAGCTGAATGACGACGAGACCCTGCTGGTGCAGTCCGGCAAACCGGTCGGCGTGTTCAAAACTCACAGCAACGCGCCGCGCGTGCTGATCGCCAACTCCAACCTGGTGCCGCACTGGGCGAGCTGGGAGCACTTCAACGAGTTGGATGCCAAGGGCCTGGCCATGTACGGCCAGATGACCGCCGGCAGCTGGATCTACATCGGCAGCCAGGGCATCGTCCAGGGCACCTACGAGACCTTCGTCGAGGCCGGTCGCCAACACTACGGCGGTGACCTCAAGGGCCGCTGGGTGCTGACCGCCGGCCTGGGTGGCATGGGCGGCGCGCAGCCGCTGGCCGCGACACTGGCCGGCGCCTGCTCGCTGAACATCGAATGCCAGCAGACCAGCATCGACTTCCGCCTGCGCAGCCGTTACGTCGACGAGCAGGCCACTGATCTGGACGACGCTCTGGCGCGCATCGCCAAGTACACCAGCGAAGGCAAGGCCATCTCCGTCGCGCTGCTGGGCAACGCTGCCGAGATCCTGCCGGAACTGGTACGCCGTGGCGTGCGCCCGGACATGGTCACCGACCAGACCAGCGCCCACGACCCGCTCAACGGCTACCTGCCCATCGGCTGGACCTGGGCCGAGTACAAGGATCGTGCAGCCACCGACCCGCAAGCCGTGGTCAAGGCCGCCAAGCAGTCCATGGCCGTGCACGTGCAGGCCATGCTCGACTTCCAGAAGATGGGCGTGCCGACCTTCGACTACGGCAACAACATCCGCCAGATGGCCAAGGAAGAGGGCGTGAGCAATGCCTTCGACTTCCCCGGTTTCGTCCCGGCCTACATCCGCCCGCTGTTCTGCCGCGGTGTCGGCCCGTTCCGCTGGGCGGCGCTGTCCGGCAACCCCGAGGACATTTACAAGACCGACGCCAAGGTCAAGGAACTGATCCCCGACGACGAACATCTGCACCGTTGGCTGGACATGGCCCGCGAGCGCATCAGCTTCCAGGGCCTGCCGGCGCGTATCTGCTGGGTCGGCCTGGGCCAGCGCGCCAAGCTCGGTCTGGCCTTCAACGAAATGGTCCGTTCGGGAGAGTTGAGTGCGCCTATCGTCATCGGCCGCGATCACCTGGACAGCGGCTCGGTCTCCAGCCCCAACCGCGAGACCGAGGCCATGCAGGACGGCTCCGATGCCGTGTCCGACTGGCCGTTGCTCAACGCATTGCTCAATACCGCCAGCGGCGCCACCTGGGTTTCGTTGCATCACGGCGGTGGCGTGGGCATGGGCTTCTCCCAACATTCGGGTATGGTCATCGTTTGCGATGGTAGCGACGAAGCCGCTGCACGCATCGCCCGCGTGCTGACCAACGACCCGGGTACCGGCGTGATGCGTCACGCCGATGCCGGCTACCAGATCGCCATCGATTGCGCCAAGGAGCAGGGGCTGAATCTGCCGATGATCTGAGCATCGGGCACGCCGGCCCGCAGGGCCGGCGCATCAATCACTGCACGTATCGCGACGTCAGCCATTATTCGGCTCTGCTTCGCCAGGCGCGAACTCACTCTGTGGAAGAACAGAACATGAACACCCTGAACCTGAAACCCGGCCAACTGACCCTGGCCGACTTGCGCGCCGCCTACCAGGCGCCCGTGCACCTGACCCTGGACGTCAGCGCTCATGAAGCGATCGACGCCAGCGTCGCCTGCGTCGAAAGCATCATTGCCGAAGGGCGCACTGCCTACGGCATCAACACCGGTTTCGGCCTGCTGGCTTCGACCCGCATTGCCAATGACGACCTGGAAAAGCTGCAGCGCTCGCTGGTGCTGTCGCACGCCGCCGGTATCGGCGAGCCGCTGGACGACGCCATGGTGCGGCTGATCATGCTGCTGAAGATCAACAGCCTGGCACGCGGCTTCTCCGGCATTCGCCGCAAGGTGATCGAGGCGCTTATCGCCCTGGTCAACGCCGAGGTCTACCCGCACATTCCGCTGAAAGGCTCGGTCGGTGCTTCCGGTGACCTGGCGCCGCTGGCGCATATGTCGCTGGTGCTGCTCGGTGAAAGTCAGGCGCGTTACAAAGGTGAATGGCTGCCGGCCAGCGAGGCCCTGGCCATCGCCGGTCTGCAGCCCATGACCCTGGCGGCCAAGGAGGGCCTGGCCCTGCTCAACGGCACTCAGGTGTCCACCGCCTATGCCTTACGTGGCTTGTTCGAAGGTGAGGACCTCTACGCCGCCGCCAGCGTCTGCGGCGCGCTCAGCGTCGAGGCGCTGCTCGGCTCGCGTTCGCCATTCGATGCGCGCATCCACAACGCCCGTGGTCAGCGCGGGCAGATCGACGCGGCAGCAGCCTTCCGCCACCTGCTCGGCGACAGCAGCGAGATCGGCCGTTCCCATGCCGCCTGCGACAAGGTGCAGGACCCGTACTCGCTGCGCTGCCAGCCGCAGGTCATGGGCGCCTGCCTGACCCAACTGCGCCAGGCCGCCGAAGTGCTCGGCATCGAGGCCAACGCCGTGTCGGACAACCCGCTGGTATTCGCCGCCGAGGGCGAGGTGATTTCCGGTGGCAACTTCCACGCAGAACCCGTGGCCATGGCCGCCGACAATATCGCCCTGGCGATTGCCGAAATCGGCTCGCTGTCCGAGCGCCGTATTTCGCTGATGATGGACAAGCACATGTCACAGCTGCCGCCGTTCCTGGTGGCCAATGGTGGGGTCAACTCCGGCTTCATGATCGCCCAGGTCACCGCCGCAGCGCTGGCCAGCGACAACAAGGCCCTGGCTCACCCGCACAGCGTCGACAGCCTGCCCACTTCAGCCAACCAGGAAGACCATGTGTCGATGGCGCCCAACGCCGGCAAGCGTCTGTGGGACATGGCTGAGAACACCCGTGGCGTTCTGGCCGTGGAATGGCTGGGCGCGTGTCAGGGCCTGGACTTCCGCGAGGGGCTGAAGAGCACGCCGGCGCTGGAGCAGGCCCGCGAAGTGCTGCGTGGCAAGGTGCCGTACTACGTCGAAGACCGCTTCTTCGCCCCGGACATCGCCGCCGCCGATGCGCTGCTGGCCGAGCGTGTGCTGACACCGTTGTTGCCGGCCGGCATGTTGCCCTCGGTAGGGTGAGTCGCGTCGCCCGGATGTCATCCGGGCGACGGTCTTTGTGTAGGCGCCGCGCCCCGCGGCGAATGGTGGTTACGCCGCGAATGTTGCTGAGTGGCCGCGAGCGCTTTCGCCCCGGGGCGGGGCTCCTACAAGATCACGCGTATGGCTGATGTATCATCCGCGCAGCCGGCATTCCCAAGGAGTTTTTGTGAGCACCACCCCGCGCTACAAGGCCATCGAAGATTTTCTGCTCGAGCGCATTCATGGTGGCGACTATCCGGTCAATCACCAGATTCCGCCGGAAGAGCAACTGGCGCGTGATTTCGCCGTCAGCCGCATGACCGCCAACAAGGCGATCCAGAATCTGGTGCAAAAGGGTTATCTGGTACGTCAGGCCGGGCTGGGTACCTTCGTCACCGACCGCAAGGCCGAGTCGCCACTGCATGAGGTGATGAACATCGCCAGTGAAGTGCGCGGGCGGGGGCATGCCTATTCCAACCGCGTGTTGCGCAGCGAAGCCGTGGCGGCGGACGACGAGGTTGCCTTGCGGCTTGGGGTGCGTCTGGGCTCCGAGGTGTTCCACAGCGTGCTGGTTCACCTGCAGGACGACCTGCCGATCCAGCTCGAGGATCGCTTCGTCAACCCGCGCTGGGTGCCGGACTATCTGCAGACCGATTTCAGCCAGCGCACGCCCAACGAGGTGCTGGTGGCCAGCTGCCCGATGTCGGATGTCGAGCATGTGGTCGAGGCGGTGCTGGTGGATGGCCGTACCGCCGAGCAGTTGCAGATCGACCCGGCCATGCCCTGCCTGAGCGTGATCCGTCGTACCTGGTCGGGCGATCACCTGATCAGTTATGCGCGGCTGATCCACCCCGGCGAGCGTTACAAGCTGCGTTCGCTGCATAAACGGCGGGGGTAGGGCGCCAGACCGTCACCGGTCGTCTCGTGATGGTGTTTTGCGAAAGCTTCGGTGCGCACGGCGCACCCTACAGGCCAAGCGTCGTGCTGAAGCCCTTCCCTGCAAAGCGCTTTCAGTCGGCGATCAGCTGATCCACCAGTGACGGATCGTCGATAAAGCGATTGCGTGTGCCCTGCAGCACTTCGATTCTGTCGTTACGCGCCCGCTCTTCGGCGTCGGGAGGGTCGAGGCGATGCCAGGCCTTGAACATCGGTACCAGGCCGACGATGGGCAGGTCGTACTCCACGTGCATGTAGAAGATCGCCCGGGCGATATTACCCTTGGCGGCGTCGCGTGGCTCGACCAGTTGGAAGCTGTTCTTCATGTCGCAGCCGATATCGGCGAATTTGCTCGAGACATCCTCGCCCAGTTCGCCGAACTGCGCATTGCGCCTGGTCAGCTCCACCCGGGTCAGGGCCGGATAATAGTTGTGCAGGTCGGCGGCTATGAAGGGGTAGCGAGGGTTCATGATCGTGCATTGACGATCGGTGACGCAGCGCATCGCGCTCTTGAGCTGCTTGCTGCTGTACACCGGGCTGGCGGTGAGTGATCCGCTCGGGTTTGCGAACGCCTTGTTGCAGTAGAGCGTATTGCCGCCGTCACCATAGAGTTCCTGCCAGAACGCCTGATCGATGGCTTGCTTGACGTTACCCAACTGGCTCTGGCCGCCGGCGAGCGCGGAAGCGCTCAAGCAGGTTGCCAGGCAAGCAAAAGGCAGGAGGACTGTGCGCATGCTCTGGCCCCAGTGAGCATCGTGGTAGGAGATGTTTTGTAGGACAAACCGGAGTCTAGCAAGACGCCTGTCACAAAAAAATGGGCTAGCGACCTCGTGTAAGCCATGGCTTACACGAGGTCGCGGTTATCGCCACTGTCGGTGCTGTGGGCCTGCGCGTACTCTGCAGTCCATGGATTCGGTGCAGGAAGCACTCAAACGAACAAGGACACACTGGACAGCCACCCGGATGGTGAGCAGATCAAGGATGTCAGGACAACAGTCTGCAAAGCCCCGCAATCGCGGGGTTTTCTTTTTTGGCGCTATCAATTCGCAGTCTCCAGGCTGCTCTTCTGAGCCGTTTCGCGCTCTTTCAGCAATTGCTGAATCACCCTTTCCTGATACTCGTATTTACCTTCGCCGAAGTGGCTGTAACGGATTTGTCCGTTGCCGTCGACGAAGTAGTGCGCCGGCCAGTATCGATTGTCGAAAGCGCGCCAGATGGCATAGCGATTGTCGACTGCGACCGGATAGGTGATACCGAGCCTGCCTACTTGTGCCCGCACATTACCGATGACCTTTTCGAAGGCATATTCCGGTGTATGCACGCCGATCACTACCAGGCCGTCCTTGCCATACTTGCGCGCCCATTCCTTCACGTACGGCAGCGTGTGCTGGCAGTTGATGCAGTCGTAGGTCCAGAAATCCACCAGCACGACCTTGCCGCGCAGGGATTCGCGCGTCAGCGGCCCGGAGTTCAACCACTCGACGGCCCCATCGAGCGCAGGCATGGGTGCCAGGACTGGCAGATCCAGTGAGGAGTCCGCTGGTTTAGCGCCGGGTATCTGTTCGAGTACTTTCGGCAGCTCGTCCAGCAGCACCTGCTCGGTCGCATTGATGCCTTGCGATGAGGTGATGGCCAGCAGCTTCGAGTCCGCTCCGGTGGCAATGAGGCTCACCGCCAGCAAGCCACATACACCTGCTGCGCGCCTGAGCCAGGTTGTTCTTGCTGGTGACAGCCTGAGCCGAGCGATCAAGCTTCGTCCGCCGAGTATCAGCGTGCCAAGCGCCAGGGCGCTACCCGTGGCGTAGGCCAGCAGTAGCAGGCTGGTTTCGACGCTGGCGCCCCGTAGCATCGCCGAGGTGAGAATCAGGCCGAGGATGGGGCCTGCGCAGGGTGCCCACAGCAGTCCGGTTGCCACCCCGAATGACAGCGCGGCCAGCGGAGCGGGCAAGGTGCCTTGCGCCGGGGCGAGTCGGTTGCCGATCAGCGTGAAGGGGTGTGACAAGCACGTGGCCAATCGGCTGGAGATCAGTGACAGGGCGAACAGCGCCATCCCCAGCAAGGCGACCCGCTGTCCTGCCTCACTGGCTCGTATCAGCCAGTCACTGGTCGCCACTGCGAGGCTGGAGACCAGGGTGAATGTCAGCGCCATGCCGGCGAGGGTCCAGGCAATGGATGAACGTGAGTGATAAGTCCGGGCGAACAGAAAGGGGACGACAGGCAGGATGCACGGGCTGACTACCGTGAGCATTCCGGCCAGAAAAGCGATGAGTAGCATGGTGTGACCTTCTTCAGTTTCTCGGCGCTCTTGCTCGCAGCTTCAGCTGCAAGCAGACGCTACTTGTGGGCCGCGCTTTGCAGCGAGGCCCACGGCGTATGGCGACGAAGGTGAATGCGATGGTCGTCTGGCTGGCCTTCAGCGCGTTCGTGGCACGTCCGCTGGCTTACGAGACAGATCAGTTGGGAGCGCAGGCGCTCAGCCGCCGTTACTGCAGGCACTGGAGAGCTTGAGGTAATCGAGTGCGTGTTCACGGCCCTGAGAGTCGAGATAGGTCATGCGCGAGTTCACCACCGCGCAGAGCTGTGTGGCTTCTTCGCTGATCGAGAGCACCTTGGCGATGTCCAGCTGGGTATCGTAGGTGTATGTCACGGGGGTGACCGACGATTGTGCGTTGGCGGTTAGCGCCCCCAGACTCAGGAGTACGCTTAGGCCGATGCTGGAGAGAGTTTTACCGTTCATGTTGAGCCTCTGTTCAATGTTGGGTTCGTTCGAGTCGGGGCGTGTACGTCGCCTCGATGGGGCCCATTGAACGAGGGCGGGGTATCGCCAATGTGTCGGGGGAAGGGGGCTGTCGACTCGTAAAGTGTCTGGAGCAGGGCTGGATACATTGCGATACGTAAGGGCACGTTTTGCATGCGTCTGTATCTGCGAGGGGCCAGATACAGTGCAATACAAAGGGCAGCGGTCGATCGGCAGGAGGCTCGCTACACTGTGCGTCTACCGAGCACAGCTGGAGTCGCGCCAATGGAGCACGTCGATCACATCCTGATAGTTGATGACGATCGAGAAATCAGGGAGTTACTGAGTAACTACCTGAAGAAGAATGGCCTGCGAACCACGCTGGTTGCGGATGGCCGGCAGATGCGGGCGTTTCTCGAAACCTCCACCGTCGACCTCATCGTGTTGGACATCATGTTGCCGGGCGACGATGGCCTGCTGCTTTGCCGCGAGCTGCGTGCGGGAAAGCACAAAGCCACGCCGGTGCTCATGCTCACCGCCCGAACCGACGAAACGGATCGCATCATCGGGCTGGAGATGGGCGCAGATGACTATCTGATCAAGCCGTTCGCTGCCCGTGAATTACTCGCACGAATCAATGCCGTTCTGCGCCGCACACGCATGCTGCCGCCCAATCTCCTGGTCAGCGAGAGCGGAAGGTTGCTCGCTTTCGGGCGCTGGCGGCTGGATACCAGCGCCCGCCATCTGCTGGACCAGGACGGCACCTTGGTCGCTTTGAGTGGCGCCGAGTATCGTCTCCTGCGGGTCTTGCTCGATCATCCGCAACGCGTTCTCAGCCGTGACCAGTTGCTCAACCTGACCCAGGGCCGTGAGGCCGACCTGTTCGATCGCTCCATCGATTTGCTGGTGAGTCGCTTGCGTCAGCGTTTGCAGGACGATGCCCGAGAGCCGGCCTACATCAAGACCGTACGCAGTGAAGGGTATGTTTTTTCCTTGCCGGTGCAGGTGCTCGGAGTGCAGGAATGACGGGGCTGCTGCACTGGCCGCGAAAGCTGGCGTCGCGGCTTTTTCTGATCTTTCTGATCGGGCTCGTGCTGGCGCAGGGGTTGTCGTTCTGCGTGCAGTTCTACGAACGCTACCAGAGCGCCAGAACCACGATGCTGGGCAATCTGGAAACCGACGTATCGACCGCCGTCGCCATTCTCGACCGGTTGCCCGCTGCCGAGCGTGCTGACTGGGTGCCGCGCCTCGAGCGTGGCAACTACACCTACCTGCTTGCTGAGGATGACTCGGGCAGCGCGTTGCGCGCGAGTGAGATTCCCATGGCGTTGAGGTCGATCCGCGATGCCATCGGTCACGAATACGCCCTGACGTTCTGGCAGTTGCCCGAGCGGCAGGATCACTTTCAGGTGCGCTTGCAACTGGCCGATGGCAGCCCGCTGGCCATAGACATCCGCCCTTCGTTCAAACCTCTGGTGACCTGGTTGCCTTTGGTGCTGCTCGGGCAACTGTTGCTGTTGATCGGCTGTGCCTGGTGGGCGGTGAGAACAGCCGTTGCCCCGCTGACACGTCTGGCTAAGGCCGTGGAGACCCTGGATCCCAATCAACACGGCGTGCGCCTCGACGAGAAGGGCCCTAGCGAGGTGGTGCACGCCGCTAGCGCGTTCAACACCATGCAGGATCGAATTGCTGCTTATCTGCGTGAGCGCATGCAACTGCTGGCAGCCATATCCCACGATCTGCAGACGCCCATCACGCGCATGAAATTGCGTGCCGAGTTGATGGATGACTCGGTCGAGAAGGACAGGCTGAACCTCGATCTCGACGAGATAGAACATCTGGTTCGTGAGGGCGTCGCCTACGCGCGCAGCGTGCATGGTGCCGCCGAGGCCAACTGTCGTATCGATCTGGACGCCTTCCTCGACAGCCTGGCTCTCGACTATCAGGACACCGGGCAGTCGGTTCAGCTGCTGGGGCGCACGGATGCCCGGCTCGATACCCGGCCGCATGCGCTGCGCCGCGTGTTGGTCAATCTATTGGATAACGCCGTCAAGTTCTCCGGGGCAGCGCAGATCGAAAGCCTTGTTTGCGCCGATGGCGCGCTATCGATTCGAGTGCTGGACAGGGGACCGGGCATTCCAGAGGAGCGACTGGTCGACGTGTTTCAGCCGTTCTATCGCCTGGAAGCGTCTCGTAATCGCAGCACGGGTGGCACGGGGTTGGGCCTGGCGATCGCCCTGCAATTGGCCCAGGCGCTTGGCGGCTCGCTGAGGCTGAGTAACCGCGACGGTGGCGGGCTGTGTGCAGAGCTGTGCCTGCCGCAGGCTGCAGTCAGGAGCTAGCCGCCGCGGCCTGCGGAAAACTTCGGCCTTTGTAAGCCTCTGTATCGCGAGGGCGGCGGCATACATCAAGTTGCAGTGGGCCGCAGCTACGGATACAGACTGAATACATGCACTTGCAAGACTTTCCTGGTCGGCTGGTCTAGCGGGCATCACGCGGCCTGTTGAGCGGCTCGCAATTGCTCGAACCAGTCCAGCGTCTCGTCCCACAAGCGCTGGGCTGCTGGGCGGAAGTAGCCCATGTGACCGATATTGCCGAGGCCCTCGGCCTGGGAGTCGAGCGTGCGTGCCTGGTACGGCGCGTTGACGTAGGCGGCCATGAAGGCATCGCGCGAGGCTGGTGGTGCCCACAGATCATCCAGGGTATTGAGCGCCGTCACGGGGGTGACGACCTGGGCGAAACGTTCGGCCAGGCCCGGCATCTGCGGGTCGTCGAAGAAGTAACGTGGGTAGCGGCACCAGCGTTTCCACTGCCGGTAGACGCCCAGCGGCAGGTCTTCGCCCATGCCCAGCATGCTCCAGGCCAGATAGCCCTTGTAACGCGTCATCAGCGGGCCAATCACCCGCCACATGGCCAGTACGCGCAACTGCTCGGTCTTGGGCATCCAGCCGTGCCAGCCGGCGCCTGTGCCGAAGGTGTAGAAGCCGGCGACCTGATCATGGTTGGGCAGCAGGCCAAAGGCATGGCCGCCGAACGAATGGCCGATCATGTACAGCGGGCGTTCGGCGTGTCGGTGCTGATCGACGGCTGCCGCCAGGTCGAGGTGCGCCCAGTCCAGAAAGTCCATCTCGAAGCCGCGCAGGCTGGCCGGTTTGGACTGACCGACGCCGCGATAGTCGAAGGTCAGGGTGTTGAAGCCGCGGCTGGCGGCATATTCGGCGAAGCGTCGGTAGAAACCCTGCGGCACACCGGTGGCGCCGGCGATCAGCAACTGCGCGTGCGGCTGCTCGGCGTGGTAGCGGGTCGCGGTCAACGGATAGTCGTCGAGGGCGAGCAGGGACAAGGTTTCACTGCGAATGGGAGCGGTCATGCCGGCTGGCCTCCGTGTGCTGCTGGCGGGTCAGATGGAGCAGGGTGGTGGCGGCCTGTTTCAGCGGCTCGCTGCTGTCGGCGGCGCGCGCCTGCAGCAGGCCGCCTTCGTAGAGCGCGACGAACAGGGCGGCGAGCCCTTCCGGCTGCGGGTAGCCATGACGCTGCAACTGGCGCTGCAAGGCCTGGCGAATGGCACTGAAGGCGTTGGCCAGGGCGGCCCGTATTGCGCTGTCGGCCGGGCCGCTTTCCAGCGCCACAGCAGCCAGCGGGCAACCGCGTTCGAAGGCGCTGCCCTGGAGCTGATCGAGGGCGCTGTGCAGCCAGGTGGCCAGGGCCTCGAGTGGATCGGGTTGGCGCTCGAACAGCGTGGCGAAGGCCTTCTCGGCGCGCTGGCCAACGCGTTCGATAGCGGCTACCGCCAGTTCGGTCTTGCCGCCTGGGAAATGGTGATAGAGGCTGCCTTTGGGCGCCCCGGCGCCGGCCAGCAGTTCGTTCAGGCCGACACCGTGCAGGCCCTTGCGTTGCAGGGCGTCGATCATGGCGTCGATCAGCTTGTCGCGTGTGGTCTTGGTCATGGTGCGGATTATGTAGACCGGTCGGTCTAGTTGGCGAGTGGCATTCAGGCCGTGGATGAAGGCATATCGGCAATCATCCGGCGGCTGTCAGGGGCTCTCCCAGGCGCCGTCCAGTGCTGTGCGCAGTAGGTCGATCATGGCTTGCTGCCGTTGTGCGTCGCGGTACACCAGGCCGACCTGCAGCGGAATGCGCGGTTCGCTCAATGGCTTCCACAGCAGTCCACGATGGGCGTGCATCTGTCGGGCACGACCCGGTAGCACGCTGGACAGCGTGGTGTGCGGCAGGCTGTCGAGGATGCCGTTCATATGGTTCAGCTCGGCCTGCACCTGAGGGCGACGGCCAAGCAGGGCGAGCTGCTCCTGCCAGATCTGGCGTACGCGAAACTCCTCGCCGAGCAGCAGCATCGGCAGCTCCGCCGCCTGGCTCAGCGATACCTTGCGAAAGTCACGCAGCGGATGATCCTCCTGCACCACCAGCTGCAGTTCGTCCTCGTACAGCGCCAGGCTGTGCAAGCCGGGCTGGCGCGGTGGCAGGAAACCGATGCCGATATCCAGGCCGCCGCTGAGCAGGCGCCGCTCGATATCCACGCCGGACAGTTCGAAGAGCTTCACCACCAGTTGTGGCTGCGCCTGTTGCAGACGTTCCAGCAACAGTGGCACCAGGCTCGCGTTGACGGTCTGCAGCACGCCGATGGACAGGCTGCGAGGTCCGGGCCCGCGAAAGCTGCGCAGCGCTTCGCGGGCGCGCTCCATGCCGTCGAGCAGGGGCACGGCGTGGCCGTATAGCGTATGGGCGGCGAGCGTCGGTAGCAGGCGCCGACCACTGCGCTGGAACAGGCCGACATCCAGGTCACCTTCCAACTGGCGGATCTGCTGCGACAGCGCTGGCTGGGAGATGCTCAGGCGCTCGGCAGCCCGGCCGACATGGCCTTCTTCATAGAGCGCGACAAAATAACGGAGTTGACGAAAATCCATAAGATTTGATTATGAATCAAGCAGGGAAATCGAAATGTCAAAATAGCCCGATGCCTCCTAGTCTAGCGCCATGATCAACAGCCGATAAGGCCGGAGTGCTCGGTGAAGCAGGTCGAGATCCTGGGTGTATTCATAGGTAAAGCCGAAGATATTGGTGGCGGCCTCAGTGTTGCCCGTTGCAAGCAGCGGGCTGAGCACCGCTTGTGGTTATGGCCGCAGGGCCTGGGCCAGGATGAGCAGGGCGATGCACGTTTTCATGGCGGCCCCGAGCGAGCCTTGCATCACTACCCGAGCGAGCACTACGCCTACTGGCGCTCGCACTACCCCGAGTTGCAGTGGCCAGTGCCGGGCTTCGGGGAGAATATTTCCAGCCAGGGGCTGACCGAAGAACAGGTCTGCATCGGCGATATCTTTCGCTGGGGCGATGTGTTGTTGCAGGTGAGTCAGCCGCGCTCGCCCTGCTATCGCCTCAATCGCCTGGGTCGTGCAGACGAACTGGCGCGACTGGCACAGGACAGTGGCCGCTGCGGCTGGTTCTACCGGGTGCTCAGGCCGGGTTTCGTCAGCGCCGATATGCCCTTCGAGCTGGTTCAGCGTAGTTATCCGAGCCTCAGCGTGGCGCAGGCGCTGCAGCACTTCTATCACTACCCCATGGAGCGCGCGGGCCTGCAGCAGTTGCAGCTGTGCCCGGCATTGTCCGCCCGCTGGCGTGAGATCGCCGCGCAACGGCTGCGTAGTGGCCGCCTGGAAGACTGGTCGGCGCGTCTGCTTGGTGTGCCGCTGGAGGGCGTGGTGGCCGAAGGTGGGCGACGTTATGCGTGACAGCATGGCGCGCCTGCAATTGATGGGCGAACGCGCCGCACCGGTATTCGTGCGCGGCCAGGGTTCCTGGCTGTGGGATGCCGAGGGCCGGGCGTATCTGGATTTCGAGCAAGGCATGGGCGGCAACAGTTTCGGCCACAGCCCGACGCTGTTGCTCGATGCACTGCGTCGTCAGGCCGAGCTGCTGATCAGCCCCGGCCGGCAGCAATGCAGCCGTGGTCAGCTGAAGCTGGCGGCGCGCCTGTGTGAAGCGACCGGCAGTGAGCGGGTGGCTTTCTGCAGTGGCGCAGATCAGGCCAATGGCGTAGCGGTGCGTCTGGCACTGCAGTGGGCCGCCGAGCAGAACCCAGCGGCCGATACGCTGGTGCTGATCGATGACAGTCATGCGGATCTGCCGCTGCAGCTCGGTGTTACCCGCGTGTTGCGAGTGCCATTCAACGATCTCGAAGCGTTGGCGGCGGTGGTCGATCTGCGTTGCGCCGCCGTGCTGATCGAGCCGGTTCAGCTCACCAGAGGCGTGGTGCCGGCGACACTGGAATACCTGCAAGGTGCGCAGCGGCTGTGCCGCGAGCAGGGCGCCGTATTGATCCTCGATGAAACCAGCAGTGGTATGGGACGTTGTGGCGCACTGCTGGCCGAGGAGCTGTACGGCGTGCGCGCCGACTTATTCACATTGGGCAGCGCCCTGGGGGGCGGCTTGCCGCTGGCGGCCGTGCTGGCGCGCGGTCGTATCGGTCATGCCGCTGACACCGCGTTGCCGCAGGCCAGCCCTGGCGAAGCGCTGCTGACGGTGGCCGCGGTGTCGGTGCTGAAGGCCGTGCTCGACGGCAGCTTTTTCGCCCAGGCTCGCGAAGTGGCTGAGCACCTGCGCGAAGGCCTGGCCCAGTTATCCCGGCGTCACGCTCATGGCCCGCTGCGCGGCCACGGCCTGATGCTCGGCCTGCCCCTGATCGGCCAATCGGCCAGCGCCGTGCAGCAAGCAGCCCGAAACCATGGGGTGTTGTTCGGCATCGCCGGTGAAGACTGCCTGCGCCTGTCGCCTGCCCTGACGGTCAGCCACGGAAATATCGAAGAGATGCTCAGGCGTCTGGGGCGAGCGCTGCAGGACGTCGAGCAGTGCTGTGCAGAGGAGGTTGCCTGATGCGTATCGCGCTACTTCAGCACACGGTCAGCGTAGGCCCGGCCGCTCTGGAGCAATGGCTGGTCGAGCATGAGGTGAGCCGCCATCGGCTGTATGCCGGAGAGCCTTTGCCTGATCTGGACGGGTTCGATCTGCTGATGCTGCTCGACGGTTCGCTGAGCGTGCACGATGAGCGCCAGCATATTTGGATGGCCGAGGAAAAACGCCTGATTCACCGCGCCTTGCTGGCCCGCAAACGGGTCTTTGGCAGCGGTCTGGGTGGCTTGCTGCTGGCCGAGGCGCTGGGCGCGCGTGTCAGTCACGCTGACGCGAGCATTCAGGTCGGTTGGTGGCAGCTGGAGAAGTGCGCGTCGTCACGCCAGTCACCACTCGGGCGCATGTTGCCGCAACGTCTGTTGGCCCTGCACTGGCAGCGCGAAACCTGCAGCCTGCCGCACGGCGCCATCGCTTTGTATGGCTCACCGGTTGCCGAATTGCAGGGCTTCGTCTGGCAGGAGCGGGCCATCGCCCTGTTGTGTCAGCTGGAGTGCGATGGCGCCAGTCTGGATGAGCGTCTGCAGCATGGGGCGAGCGAACTGTCGCGCCCTGCTCGGCAGGACATTGCCGGTATTCGTGACGGTGCACCGCATGCGGCCTCGGCCAACGCCACGCTGTTTCGCATGCTCGATTACCTCTCGGGTGCTCACGCCCACATGACCTGAACACCCTTTCGCGAGTCTGTCGCGACGCCCCGTCCTACCGTCGGGGCGTTTTTTATTTCAACTCAGCCGGCGTGTTTGGCCACCCAGGCTGCGTAGGTGTCGATGAACTTCTGCAGGAATGGCTTGATGCTGTCGCTGAGCACGCCGTTCTCGTCGAAGAAGTTGCCGGCACCGCCCAGATAGGCCTCTGGCTGCTGCAGTACATAGACGTCGAGGAAGACCAGGCACTGGCGCAGGTGATGGTTGGCACCGAAGCCGCCGATTGCGCCCGGCGAAGCGCTGAGCACGGCACCCGGCTTGCCGCTGAAACCGCTCTGGCCGTAGGGGCGCGAGCCGACGTCGATGGCGTTCTTCATGGCGCCGGGGATCGAGCGGTTGTACTCGGGGGTGACGAACAGCACGGCGTCGGCGGCCTTGACCTTGCTGCGGAACGGCGCGTAGCTGGCTGGTGCGCTGTCGCCGTCGGCGTCTTCGTTGTACAGCGGCAGGTCGCCGATCTCGATGATTTCCAGTTTCAGCGAAGCAGGTGCCAGGTCGGCCAGCGCCAGGGCCAGCTTGCGGTTGATGGAGGCCTTGCGCAGGCTGCCGACCAATACGGCGACGTTGTAGGTCTTGCTCATGTGTACTCCAACAGAGGTGGTGAGGAAGGAATCACCACTATAGACCCCGAATGCTTCAGAAGTGCTCTGCCGCGGTATCTTCCGTTTGCCGACGGCGGCATATGGTCGGCAGGAGGCGCGCGAGGGCTCGGCTCGCTGCTGCCCATCAAGCCCGGGCTTCAGGTCGTCGCGATCATGCGCCGGATCGTCACCGGAATCGACTTAGAGGCTGGCACCTTGGCCTTCTCCTCATGGTGCCAGAGCGGCACCAACACGTTGCATTCGGGGTAGTAACCGGCACAGCAGCCTTCCGGGATATCGTGCGGCGTGACGCGCAGCGGCCCCAGTGCACGGGATACGCCGTCGTCGACAGCGGTACTCAGTTGCACCATGTCGCCTTCGTCGAGGGCCATGCGCGCCATGTCGTTGCGATGCATGAGCACGACCGAGCGAGTGCCATGGACGCCGCGAAAGCGATCGTCGTAGCCATACACCGTGGTATTGAATTGATCGTTGCTGCGCACCGTCATCAGATTCAGCACGTCGCGGCGCTCCGGGGAAGGCTCGACGTCGTCGTCTACCGCCAGGGTTGCGGGCGTGACGAAGTTGGCTTTGCCGCTGTCGGTGCTCCATTGCCGCTGGCTGGCCGGCAGCGGTCGGCGAAAGCCGCCCGGTTCCAGCATGCGGGTATTGAAGTCGTGAAAGATGTCCGGATAGGTGCCGGCGATGGCCTCGCGGATAAGGCCGTAGTCACCGATCCAGGCATCCCAGTCCAGTCGTGGATTCGCCGCCAGCGTTGCCTTGGCCAGACCGGCGACGATCGCCGGTTCCGAGCGCAGCAACTCGCCTGCCGGTTTGACCACACCCTGCCAGGCGCGAATACAGGAGGTGCTGTCCTCGGTGGTGTGGTGTTGCGGGCCGCTGGCCTGCATGTCCTGCTCGGTGCGGCCGAGGCAGGGCAGGATATAGGCCTGTTTGCCATGCACCAGAGCGCTGCGGTTGAGCTTGGTGGCGATCTGCACGGTCAGCTGCAGTTCGCTCCATGCGGCCTCCATACGACCGGTGTCCGGCGTGGCGCGGGCAAAGTTGCCACCCAGGGCTAGGAAGGCCTTGATGCGTCCCTCGATGATGCCCTCGCAGGCATCCACCGTGCTGGTGCCGTCCCGCTCCGGTGTGGTGATGCCGAACTGGGCCTGCAGGCGTTCGGCCGGTGCCTTGGCGGCTTTTTCGGTGATACCCACGGTGCGTTGGCCCTGAACGTTGGAATGTCCACGCACCGGGCAGATGCCTGCGCCTTCCTTGCCCAGATTGCCGCGCATCAGCAGCAGGTTGACCAGCATCTGCACGTTGAGGACTCCATGGCGATGCTGGGTTAGCCCCATACCGTAGACAGCGATGACCCGCTCGCAGCGGGCATAGATGCGCGCTGCGCCCTCCATGGCGCCGCGTGTCAGGCCGCTGCGGCGTTCCAGCATCTCCCAGGAATAAGCCCGGATGGCCTTTTCGAAGTCGGCGAAGCCCAGGGTGTGCTGCTCGATGAAGGCGATGTCGAGCACGCGGTTCTGGCCGCTCGCCATTGCCGCGTCGTCCATCGCCAGCAATGCCTTGCACATCCCGGCGATAGCCGCTGCGTCACCGCCGATCAGGACCTGGTGGTAGTGAGTGCTGATCACCTGCGAGCTGCCGGTAAGCATACGGGTGGGAGACTGCGGATTGCTGAAGCGCTCGAGACCGCGCTCGCGCAGCGGGTTGAAGGTGATAATCGGGGCGCCGCGTTCGCGCGCTTCGTCCAGGTCATGCAGCATGCGCGGGCTGTTGCTGCTGGTGTTCTGGCCGAAGATGAGCAGGCCATCGGTCTTGCCGAAGTCATCCAGGGTCACGGTGCCGACCGGTACGCCGATGCTTTCTGGTAGTGCCACCGATGTGCTCTCGTGGCACATGTTCGAGCTGTCCGGCAGGTTGTTGGTGCCGTAGGCGCGGGCGAACAGCTGCCACAGGTAGGAGGCTTCGAGCGACGCACGGCCGGAGGTATAGAACACCGCCTGGTCGGGCTCATCGAGCGCCTTGAGGGCGCTGGCGATCTCGCTGATGGCCTCGTCCCAGCTAACCGGCAAGTAACGGTCGCTGTCGGCGTCCCAGCGCAGTGGATGGGTCAGCCGGCCCTGTTGTTCCAGCTGGAAATCGCTCCAGTTGCGCAGTTCGCTGAGGCTGTGGCGGGCAAAGAATTCGGGCGTGCAGCGCAGGCTGGTGCTCTCCCAGGCAGTGGCCTTGGCGCCGTTTTCGCAGAAGGCCAGCGGCCGCGAAGGATGCGGCTTGGCCCAGGCGCAACTGACGCAGGCGAAGCCATCGATCGGGCGATTCTGCTTGAGCAACGCCACGGCGCCGGTCAACGGGGCGCGCTCGCGCATCAGGATATTGCCGACCGCGCGGGCCGAACCCCAGCCGCCGGAAGGGCCGCGATAGGGTTTGAATCGAGGTTTCATGGGCACCTCCCAGGCTCGTCTTGTTAGTTACGACGAAGGCCTTCGGAAGATGGTTCAGGTTGTTTGTGTGGGCGCGGGTTTGTACTCGCCCCCATTTGCCGTCTTCAGGCTTTGAGCAGTATTGCGATCATCAGCGCCAGGCACACGCCAGCCAGCAGCACGGGGCCATAACGCCCCGGCCTCTTTTCGGCTTCCGAATGGTCACTCGGGCTTGTGGCGTCATCCGTCGGCGAGGCGTTGGCGACCTGTTCTGCCTTTTCCTGGCCGGTTTGCGCGATGAATTCAGCGTCGCGGTAGCTTTCCAGCACGTGCAAAGGTTGGTCGATTGCGCTGGCGAGCACCTCGAGCGTGCAACCCACTTCGAGGTTGATCATCAGCGAACGATCGGTGCTGTCCTTGCTCCTCTGAACTCTCTGCCACTCGGCGAGCATCTCCTTAGGTGCCAGTGTCTCCCATATCTGCTCCAAAGCAGGCAGATCGAGATGCTCCGGCAGCAGAACGCTCTGTGTGCCTGCCAGCTTCAAACCGCGGACCGCTTTACCGAAGGCAGGCTGATAGGTTTGCGGGTCGAGCATGAATTGCGCCTCGTAACGCCGCTCGCTGCCGATCCGCAGACGTATCCGCTGCCATTCCTCCTGGCGGCTGGCCAGATCGGCTTGCCGGTTTTCGAGCGAGCGCTGGCGCAGCAGACGCAGCATGACCGACAGCACGCTGTAGGCGACGGGGTAGGCTGGCTGGGTTTCGTCCAGTTTCTGATCGCCGAGAAAGATCTCACAGCGTTCCTGCGCCAGTCCCGCCAGTTCGTTCTGCTTGAGCTCTTGCTGGTAGGTCTCCAGACGGCTGGGATATTCAAGGGTGTAACTGTCGGCGAAGGACGGCGTCAGGGTGATGCTCATCGCAGGCAGCAAGGCGCAGATCAGATGAGTAGGCTCCATGTCCGTTTGCTGCAGCTTGATCAGTGCGTTGGCCAGTGCGTTCTCAGGTTTCAGTCTTTCATGCAGCAGCTCGATTCCCTCGCAGCCATGCTCGTCGGCGAGCAACAGCAGATTGCCGATAGCCATGCCTGGCGTGGCCTCATGCGCTTGTAGCTCGATGCTCGTATGTTCGTCGGCGAAGTCGAAGCAGCCACCCGAGTGCAGCTGCACATGCGCTTTGAGGCCATAGAGCAAGGCTTCGACATCACGCGCATGCTCGATGCGCTGCGGATGCTGATCGACCAGGGCCTGGCGCACCAGGAAGCCTGCCAGGTTCAGAAGCTTCTCGTCATGTTCGGGCTGACCGTCGATTTCCAGCGACAGGTCGGTCCAGGCTTTGAAGGGCAGGTCGCCTTCTATGGGGTTGGAGCAGAAAACGAGCGGAGAGGGGGCGGGCAGACTCATTGGCAACGTTCCTTGTTCATGAGAGTCGCGCACCATGCCAGCAGCTCGCTTACAGGGCAACCGTGACGCCGCTACGGCGTGATCTCGGTTCCGTAATCGGCCTCGCGGGAGCCTATCCGCAGGCAAAAAAACGGGCCTGTCAGGCCCGTAACTTCACGCTCAAAGAGTCCCTAATCCTTGATCCAGGCCAATGGGCTCGGTATTGAACAGCCGAGCCTCCATCAGCTTCGGTTCACGCACGATGGGGCGAAAATCCATACGCGAGAGAATGTCGCGCTCGATGTCCACGCCAGGGGCGACTTCGATCAGTTCCAGGCCCTCGGTGGTCAGGCGCAGTACGCAGCGCTCGGTGACGTAGAGCACCGGCTGGCCGCGTTCGGCGGCCAGGCGCCCGGCGAAGGTGCGGTGTTCCACTTCGTTGACGAACTTGCGCACGTTGCCATCCTCGACGATGCGCAGTTGGCCATCCTCGATGCGGATATCCTGCGCGCCAGCACTGAAAGTGCCGACGAACACCACCTGCTTGGCGTTCTGGCTGATGTTGATAAAACCGCCTGCCCCCGCCAGCCGGCTGCCGAACTTGGATACGTTGAGGTTGCCCGCCGCGTCGGCCTGGGCCAGGCCGAGGAAGGCGATGTCCAGGCCGCCGCCATCGTAGAAATCGAACTGGTAGGGCTGGTCGAGCAGCGCGCTGTGGTTGCTGGCAGCGCCGAAATCCAGGCCGGAGGCCGGCACGCCACCGATCACGCCGGGTTCGGCGGTGAGGGTCAGGCGTTCGATCACGCCTTCTTCGGCGGCCACCGCGGCGACGCCCTCGGGCATGCCGATGCCGAGGTTGACCACGGCGCCGGCCTGCAACTCCAGCGCCGCACGGCGGGCGATCAGCTTGCGCACGTCCAGCGGCATGGGCGCCAGGCTGTTCACCGGCACGCGGGTTTCTGCAGCGAAGGCCGGGTTGTAGGCAGTGGCGAAAGTCTGCTGGTGGTTGGCGGGCTCGGCGACCACCACGCAGTCCACCAGGATGCCGGGAATCTTCACCTGGCGCGGGTTGAGCGAAACGCGCTCGACCACGCGCTCGACCTGGGCAATGACCAGACCGCCGCTGTTGCGTGCGGCCATGGCGATGGCCAGGCTCTCGATGGTCAGCGCCTCGCGCTCGAAACTGAGGTTGCCGTCAGGGTCGGCGCTGGTGGCGCGGACGATGCCGACATTGATCGGGAACGTCGGGTAGAACAGGTAGTCCTCGCCGTCGATGGGCATCAGCCGAACCAGGTCGGTGCTGGTGCGCGTATTGAGTTTGCCGCCGCCATGGCGCGGATCAACAAAGGTACCCAGGCCGACGCGTGAGAGTTGCCCTGGTTTGCCGGCGGCGATGTCGCGAAACAGCTGGGAAATGACCCCCTGCGGCAGGTTGTAGGCCTCGATACGGTTGTCCACCGCTAGCTTTTGCAGCCCTGGCATCAGGCCCCAGTGGCCACCGATCACACGGCGCACCAGGCCTTCGTGAGCCAGGTGATTGAGGCCGCGTCCTTTGCCGTCGCCTTGCCCGGCGGCGTACACCAGAGTCAGGTCACGCGGCGCCTGCTCGGCGAGAAAACGCTGCTCTAGGGCGATGGCGATCTGCTCGGCGAAGCCGATGCCGACGAAACCACCGGTGGCCAGATTGGCGTTGTCCGTGATGCGCGCCACGGCGGCGGCGGCGGTCATGATCTTGCTCATTGCGGGTACTCAAAGCGATTGAACAACACGGCGTATAGAAAGCACGGCGCCCGAGGGCGCCATGCCCGTCAGAAACTGCCGAACAGGGTGCCAAGGGTGATGACGACAGCCAGCGCCACCATCGGGAAGGCCACGGTGTTGACGAAGATGAACTTGTACGACTCGCGGTGCGTGAGCTTGCAGATCGCCAGCAGCGAGATCACCGCGCCGTTGTGCGGCAGGGTGTCCATGCAGCCCGACGCCATGGCGGCAACGCGGTGCAGCAACTCGGGGCTGATGCCGGCGGCATTGGCCAGGGTCAGGTACTGTTCACCGAGGGTCTTCAGCGCGATGGACATGCCGCCGGACGCTGAGCCGGTGATACCGGCGAGGATGTTCACCGCCACCGCTTCGGAGATCAGCGGGTTGCTGGAGACGCCCAGCACCAGGTCGCGGATGATGACGAAGCCGGCCAGCGAGGCGATCACCGTGCCATAACCCACCTCGGCGGCGGTGTTGAGGATCGGCAGCATGGAGCCGAAGGCGCCGTCGTTGACGCTCTTCTTCAGGTCCATCCAGCGCTTCCAGTGCAGGCCGATGAGCAGCACGATGGCCACGCCGAGGGCGACGATGATCGACCAGATGCCGATCAGCGATTTGGCGTCCTGCAGGCCGCCGAATTCCGGCTTGGCCAGGTAGCTGGTGTCCACTGCCGGGAGAATCTGCTTGGCCATCAGGAAGTTCAGGCCGATCACCACGAAAATCGGCAGCAGTGCCAGCCAGAAGCCGGGAATGTCGCGGCGCTCCTCGGCGATCGGGTCATCGCGATGCTCGCCGTAGCCTTCGCCGGCAGCCATCAGCTTGCGCGACTGCGCGGTGAGCCACCAGGTGCCGAGGCCGAACATGATCAGTCCGGCGATCACGCCCAGGCCCGGCGCAGCGAAGGCATCGGTGCCGAAGAAGGGGTTGGGGATGGCGTTCTGGATCGCTGGCGTACCGGGCAGTGCGGTCATGGTGAAGGTGAACGAGCCGAGGGCGATGGCGCCGGGGATCAGGCGCTTGGGAATGCCCGCCTCGCGGAACAACGCGGCGCCGATCGGGTACACGGCGAAAGCCACCACGAACAGCGATACGCCGCCGTAGGTGAGAATGCCGCAGGCCAGCACGATGGCCAGGATGGCGCGCTCGCTACCGACCTTGGCGACGATGCCATGAGCGATGGCGCGGGCCGAGCCCGAGTCGTCCATCAACTTGCCGAACAGGGCGCCGAGCAGGAACAGCGGGAAGAACTGGATCACGTAGCCGCCCATGGCCTTCATGAACACCTGGGTGTAGGTGGGCAGCAGCAGAGCGATATCGCCGGCGAACAGCAGCGCCAGCAGGGCCAGCAGCGGGGCGAGAATGAGGACGTTGATGCCGCGGTAGGCGAGGTACATCAACAATGCGAGCGACAGCAGAATACCGAGGGTACCCATGGGTGATTCCTTTTGTTGTTGTTCTATTGGCTCGGGGCCGTTTTATCGGGAAGGCGCGGATGCGGCAGCGCGCCTTTGCCGGATACAGAGCCAGAGTCGTGCCAGGGTGGGGTGAGACTTTGGTCGATAGGGCGGGAATGCCCGAACGGCGGGCTTTTCGGGTTTGTTTTGGGTATGCGGTGGAATCTGGGGTAGTGAAACTTATGTCCATAAATCTGGATTTTGTCCGGATTTGTGGATTATTTGGCGGGTGCTTTGTCCAGAATTCTAGACGTCTGAGTGCGTGAGGCGCGCTGTTCTGTGGGAGCGGGCTTGCTCGCGCTCAGGTGGGGAGGTGAGCATCGAGGGATCACCAGCAAGCTGGCTCCTACGCAAGCGATGGCACCGGTAGCCCGGATGCAATCCGGGGGGGTTATGGCGCCTGATCCCCGGATTTCATCCGGGCTACGCAATTGCGGCCAGCGCCGCTATCTGTAGGAGCGGCTGGGCGGCATTCCGCTTTAGCCGCGAAGCGATTTCCGGTTCGGTAACAATCGCGGCTGAAGCCGCTCCTACGACCAGCGACCAGTGCTCAGCCCCTGCGCCCCAGCTTATGCTGCGCTAGCTTGGCGTAGAAACCGGCGCGGGAAATGCCCAGGCGCTCGGCGGCCAACTGACGATTGCCGTCACTGGCGGCCAGCGCCGCCTGAAGTGCCTGACGCTCCGTATGCGCCAGTTGTTCGGCCAGCGTCTGCGCCGTGTCGGTCACCACGCGGGTAACGGGCTCTGGCTCGCTCGGCGTGACCGGGTCCACCAACAATCCACGCAATGCTTCGCCATCCAGCCGCCCATCGACCGCCAGCTGCGCCCGCTCCAGCAGGTTGCGCAGCTCACGCACGTTGCCCTTCCACGGTTGTGCGCAGAGCAGCGCCAGCGCGTCGTCGGTGAGCTCCAGCGGCGCCAGGCCGGAACGGTTGGCCAGGTCGTCGAGCAGGTGTTCGATCAGTGCGGGGATGTCACTGGCCCGTTCACGCAGCGGTGGCACGCGCAGGGCCAGAACGTTGAGGCGGTAGTAGAGGTCGTCGCGGAACTGTCCTGCGGCGACCTTGGCTTCCAGGTCGATATGGGTGGCGGCAATCACCCGCACGTTGAGTGGTTTGACCTGATTGGAGCCGAGCGGCTCGACCTCCTGCTCCTGCAGCACGCGCAGCAGCTTGGCCTGCAACGGCAGCGGCAGGTCGCCGATCTCGTCGAGAAACAGCGTGCCGCCATTGGCCACCTCGAACTTGCCGATACGTCCCTTGCGCTCGGCACCGGTAAAGGCGCCCGGCGCGGTGCCGAACAGTTCGGCCTCGACCAGGGTTTCCGGAATCGCCGCGACGTTGACCGCAACGAAGGGCCCGTTGGCCCGTGGCGACAGGTTGTGGATGCCCTGGGCCAGCAGCTCCTTGCCGGTGCCGGTCTCGCCACGGATCAGCACCGTGGCGTCCAGTTGCGCGGCGCGTCGGGCCTGGCGCTTGACCTCGCTGGCCACCGTGCTGGCGCCGATGAACCCGGCAATGGTGTAGCGCGCCCGGCGCGCCTTGGCCAGCTCGTGCTGGGTGGCGAGCAGCTGGCTCTGCAGGTTGTTGTACTTGGCCATCAGCGGTTTGAGATGGCGGGCGCGGTCGAACAGCACGAAGCCCAGCGCGCCGACCAGCGTGCCGTCCTCGTCGCGCAGCGGGATGCGGGTAACCACGAAGTGCTCGCTGCCGAAGGCCATCAGGTCGAGCATGCTCGGCTGGCCGCTTTCGACCACCTCGCGCAGGCGGCTGGCCGGCAGCACTTCCTCGATTTCCTTGCCCAGCGCCGTGCGTGCATCGGCGATGCCGACTTTCTGCGCGTACTTGTCATTGATCCAGACGATGCGCGCCTGGCGATTGACCGCGATGGTGCCCTCGCACTGGGCGTTGAGGTGGTCGAACAGCAGCGGCATGGCCACCGCACGAAAGCGCTCGGGCGACACGCCGATGATCAGGCCGTGCTGGTCGAGGTCGTCGTGGGAGATGGCCATGGGCGAGTATCCGAAGTCAGAAGCCCTTGATTATGGTTGGCGCCGATCCGCGCGGGCAACGTCAACAGTTATCGGACAATGGCATTCGCCGCGCGCTTCTGGAATAGTTAGGCGGCTACGCGTAACCCGCTGGCACCTGCCGATCGCCCACAAGGCCTGCCCGGCAGTCGTGACACCTGCTGTGTCCCTCTCGCGTGCCCACCTGGCGCGCCAGGCGAGCCACCCGCTCGCCGCTGGATCCGCACCCTTGCCCGGTGCCACAACGACAACGACCAAGATCCATACAAGGACGCCCCGATGAAACTCAAGCGACTCTTTTCCGCGCTCGCCGCCGGCGCTGCGCTGACTGCCCTGTGCGCCACTGCACAGGCCCGTGAATACTCCGTGTCCACCGTGCTGTCCGATGCCTTCCCCTGGGGTCAGGCCGCGCAGAAGTGGGCCGACCTGGTCAACGAACGCTCCGAAGGGCGCATCACCCTGCGCGTGTACCCCAACGCGCAGCTGGTGGCTGGCGACCAGACCAAGGAATTTTCCGCCATGCGCTCCGGCCTGATCGATATGGCCGTGGGCTCGACCATCAACTGGTCGCCGCAGGTGCCGGAGCTCAATCTGTTCTCCCTGCCGTTTCTGATGAGAGATGACGCCGACCTCGACGCCATCACTCAGGGCGAGGGCGGCAAGCTCGCCTTCGCCGCTATCGAGCAGCGCGGCATCGTGCCGTTGGCCTGGGGCGAGAACGGTTTCCGCCAACTGTCCAACTCGGCCAAACCGGTGCGCAGCCCGGCCGATCTGGCGGGCCTGAAAATCCGCGTGGTCGGCTCGCCGCTGTTCCAGGACACCTTCACCGCCCTCGGCGCCAACCCCACGCAGATGAGCTGGGCCGATGCCAAGCCGGCGCTGACCACCGGTGCGGTGGACGGCCAGGAAAACCCGCTGTCGGTGTTCGACGTGGCGCGTATCGACCAGGTTGGGCAGAAGTACCTGACCCAGTGGAACTACATGGCTGACCCGCTGATCTTCGCGGTCAACCAGCGCGTGTGGAAATCCCTGCCGGAAGCCGACCGCGAACTGCTCAGCCAGGCGGCGATCGATGCCGGCAAGTGGGAGATCGAACTGTCGCGCAACGCCCAGGCCCAGCGTCTGGCCGACATCCGCGAGCGTGGTGTGGAAGTGATCGAGCTGAGCGAGGCCGAGCGTGCCGCGTTCGTCGAGGCCACTGCCAGCGTGCAGGAAAAATGGGCGCCGCGTATTGGCGATGCACTGATGGACGCCGCGCGCAAGGCCGTGGCCCAGCCCTGATTCGTTTCATCTGACCGGAAACCCGCATTACGGGGCGTAGCGGTAGGTGTTCTCCAGTCTGCTCTGCTCGCCTCTCCCGCTTGCGGGAGAGGGGCCGGGGGAGAGGGCAGGGGGCGCCACCGCTGGAGCATATTGCTCCGGTCATTCGAGGTTCTTATGAGCAAGCAAGTCGACGCGCCACTAGAGCGCGCGCTCGCCACCCTGGCCCTGGTGATCATCAGCCTGATCAGCCTGGCCAACGTCGTGGTGCGTTATTTCACCGATGCATCGTTCGCCTTCACCGAGGAAATCTCGGTGTTTCTCCTGGTGGTGCTGACCTTCGCTGGCGCCAGCGTGGCCATGCGCAGCAACCGGCACATTCGTATCGGCCTGCTCGAGCGCCTGTTCCCGCGCCTGCGTACGCCGTTGATCATCCTGCAGTGGCTGGCCGGCGTGCTGGTGCTGGGGCTGGTGTGCTGGTTCGGCGGCCAGTTCGCCTGGGAGGAATGCCAGTGGGAGTCGCAGTCGCCCGGCCTCGGCCTGCCCAACTGGTGGTACGTGGTGTGGCTGCCGATCCTGGCGCTGCTGGTGTTCGTACGTCTGAGCCAGATGACCCTGGATCGTCTGCGCGGGAGGATCAGCGATGAGCCCTGATCTCTGGTTGATCCTCAGTTTCGTCGTGCTGCTGGCGCTCGGTGTGCCAGTGGCCTTTGCCCTGGGCCTGTCCGGCGCCATTGGTATCATCGCCGGCCTGTCGCCGGATATGCTCGCCACCCTCGGCACCAACACCTACAACGGCGTGGCCAAATACCCGCTGATCGCCATTCCGCTGTTCATCCTCACCGGCCTGGTGTTCGAGAAGGCTGGCGTGGCCCTGCGCCTGGTGCGCTTCGCCCAGGCGCTGATCGGCCCGCGGCATGGCGGCCTGGCTCTGGTCGCGGTGCTGGTGTGCCTGATCATGGGCGGCATGAGCGGTTCCGGCCCGGCGGATGCCGCCGCGGTGGCCATGGTGATGCTGCCGAGCATGACCCGCGCCGGTTACCCCAAGCCGTTCTCGGCCACCCTGATCGCCGCCTCGGCGTCCACGGCGATTCTTATTCCGCCGTCGATTGCGCTGATTCTCTACTCCATCGTGGTGCCCGGCGTGGACCTGCGCGCGCTGTTCGCCGCCGGCCTGTTCCCCGGCATCATCGCCGGCCTGGTGCTGTTGCTGCCGGCCTGGCTGCTGTCGCGCCGCTACGGCTGGGAGTCGCCGGAGCAGGGCGAGCGTCCGCCGCTGGGCGAGAGCTTCAAGCAGGCGCTGCCGGCGCTGTTCGCCCCGGTGCTAATCCTTGGCGGCCTGCGCAGCGGCCTGTTCACGCCGACCGAAGCGGCGGTGGCTGGCGTCACCTACGGCGTGCTGGTCGGCCTGTTCCTCACTCGCGAGCTGGACTGGCGCGGCCTCTGGCGCCTGTGCGGCGAGGCTGCGGTGATTTCCGGTGTGGTCATGCTGATCATCGCCCTGGCCGGCATCTTCGCCTGGGCCGGCACCATGCTCGGCACTTTCCGCCATCTGGCCGAATGGCTGATTTCGCTGTCGGACAACGGCTGGGTGCTGCTGGCGCTGGTGATGCTCGCCGTGCTGCTGGCGGGCATGCTGCTCGATGCGATTTCCATCTACCTGATCCTGATGCCGATCCTCATCCCGGTAATGCAGCATTTCGGCTGGAATCCGGTGTGGTTCGGCATTCTGCTGGCGATGAATATCGCCATCGGTCAGTTCACCCCGCCGGTGGCGATCAACCTGATGGTGACGGCTGAAGTGGCCAAGATCCGCCTGGAACAGACCGTCGGCTGGGCTGCGTTGTTCGTGGTGGTGATGTCCAGCGCGCTGATTCTGGTGGCGATCTTCCCGGAAATCGTACTTTGGTTGCCGCGTGTGCTCGGCTACGCGGTGTAAAGCTGGCCGCGAGGTCTATAGTTGCCTGATGGTGCGTGGCGGGGGGCTGCGCACCACAGGTGGATGTGGCACTGGGCACGAACATGGGCGATGGCGACTATAACGATCACAAGGATGTAGGCACGGGGCACAGCGAAGGGCTGCTTGAGGCTGGCAAGCGCGCATTGGTACGCACCATTCTGCTTGCCACTGGCCTTACCTTGGGCGGCTTTGCCGTGCTGCAGGCGTTGGCCGGCAACTATCCGTTCGCCATCATCGAGGTGCTGTGTACCGCACTCCTGCTGTTCGGTGCGCTGCGCGTCGAACAGGCGCGCCGCCTCGATCTGTGGATCTATCTGTACCTGATCCCCACCTTCAGCTTCATTCTGTACATCATCGTGATGCCGGACGCTTCATCGGCCGCTTTCGTCTGGCTGTACATGATTCCGTTGCTGGCGTATCTGCTACTGGGTAAACGCCGCGGTTTTCTGCTTGCAGCCCCGTTCATGTTCGCCGGGCTGTTGCTGTACTTCGCCGACAACCGCCTCGCCCTCGATACCAAGGGGCTGATCGACCTGGGCAATGCGGCGCTGTGCGGCGTGCTGATTCTGGTGTTCGTGCATATCTACGACGGCTTGCGCATGCAGGCGCATCAGGAACTGGAGCGCCTGGCGCAGACCGACTCGCTGACCGGCGTAGCCAGCCGTGGCAGTTTTCAGCATGCCTTGCAGCGCAGCATCCAGGAAGCTGAACGCAGCAATGGTCACCTGGTGCTGGCGTTGCTCGACGTCGACCACTTCAAGCAGGTCAATGACCAGTGGGGGCATGAGGCGGGCGATATGGCTCTGCAGCACATTTGCCAGATACTCCAGCAACGCCTGCGCGTCACCGATTTCCTGGGGCGCCTGGGAGGAGAGGAGTTCGGTCTGCTGCTGCGGCACACTGACAGCACCGGCGCCCAGCCGCTGGTAGAAACGCTACGCAAGCAGATCGCCGATCATCCACTGGATTACGACGGCCAGCAGATAGCGCTTTCCGCCACCTTCGGCCTCGCCGCCTGGCCTGGCGATGGTCGCAGCGCCGCCGAGCTATACCGCAGTGCGGATCGCCGCTTGTACAGCGGCAAGCAACGCGGGCGCAATCAGCTGGTCAGCACCGACCTGCCGGCCGAGCTACTGCTGGACAAGTTCGACGTTCGGCTCTGAGCGTTCTCTAAGGAAGGCACACTGGGCGCAGCCTGTTTGTGTACCGCACAGACTGAACTGCCAGGCCTGCGGCCGTGTCTGTTGCAGTATCCCTTATGGAACGTAAAGGAGTACCACATGGACCTTATCCGCATCCTCATCGCCATCCTGCTGCCGCCGCTGGGCGTGTTTCTTCAGGTGGGTTTCGGCGGCGCGTTCTGGCTGAACATCCTGCTGACCCTGTGCGGTTACATCCCCGGCATCGTCCATGCGGTATACATCATCGCCAAACGCTGAGGCCCACCGGCAACGAGGCCAAGGCACCCTTCTGTAGGAGCGAATTCATTCGCGATAGGGTCGACGCCGCACCCAAACAATCGCGAATAAATTCGCTCCTACACGCCCCTCATTCCCGCTGTAAAAAATGCACGCTGAACAGCTGTGCCGGGTCCCGCCACATGGCCACCGAGGCGAAGCCGCATGCGCCTGCCAACTCCCGAAAGCCGCTCGGCGTGTACTTATAGGAATTCTCCGTGTGCAGGGTTTCGCCGGCCGCGAAGTCGAACACGCGATCCTCGATGCGCACCTGCTGCGCCTGGCGGCTGACCAGATGCATCTCGATGCGCGACTCGGCCTCGTTGAAGAAGGCCCGGTGCTGGAAACGGCGCGGGTCGATGTCGCTGTCCAGTTCGTTGCGGATACGCTCGATCAGGTTGAGGTTGAACAGGGCGGTGACCCCAGCGTGGTCGTTGTAGGCGCGCTCCAGCACCTGACGGTCCTTCACCAGATCGACCCCGATCAACAGGCCGCTGCTTTGCGGCAGCGCCTGATGCAGATTGCGCAGGAAGGCGCGCGCTTCAGTCGGGTCGAAATTACCGATGCTGGAGCCGGGGAAGAAGGCCAGCGGGCGCTGCCCCAGCGCCTCGGCAGGTAATCTGAGCGGCTGACTGAAATCGGCGCACAGCGCGTGCACATCGAGCCAGCGATAATCGGCGGCCAGCCGACGTGTGCAGATCTCCAGAAACTCGCGGGAGATATCGATGCCCAGGTAACGCGCCGGACGCAACGCTTCGAGCAGCAGGCGGATCTTGCGACTGGCGCCGCTGCCCAGTTCCACCAGGCTGGCGTTGCGCCCGGCCAGCTCGGCGATGTCCTTGGCCGCCAGGCGCAGGAT
This sequence comes from Pseudomonas pichavaramensis, assembly GCF_050473265.1. NCBI lineage: Bacteria > Pseudomonadati > Pseudomonadota > Gammaproteobacteria > Pseudomonadales > Pseudomonadaceae > Pseudomonas > Pseudomonas pichavaramensis. Next base: position 199,184 of record NZ_JBJKFJ010000008.1, read on the forward strand.
GGTCTCCTCGGTGCGCGTCGGGTAGTACTCCGGCTGCTGGCAGATCAGCTCGAACAGCTGCGAGCCACGGTGGTCGTAGAAGAACTTCGGCGACATCGCCTTCGGCCTGGCCGCGAAGCCGCGCAACGCCTCGTCGCGCAGCGCTTCCTGTTCCGGGCTCAGGGATCGTTCGTAGGTGCGGATTGCCAATGCCATGCTCAAAGCTCCTTGGCCAGGCGCAGGCCGGAGAACTGCCAGCGCATCGTGGGGTAGAAGAAGTTGCGATAGGTGGGGCGAACGTGGTCTTCCGGCGTGGCGCAGCAACCGCCGCGCAACACCATCTGCCCGGACATGAACTTGCCGTTGTACTCACCCAGGCTGCCGCCCAGCGGCCGAAAGCCGGGGTAGGGCCGGTAGGCGCTGGCGGTCCATTCCCACACATCGCCATAGAGTTGTTGCAGGCCATCGCTGGCGCCCGCGGCCACCGGCTGCAGATGATCGTTCTCGACGAAGTTGCCCCACAGCGGTTCGTCCTGCGCGGCCACTTCCCATTCCTCTTCGCGCGGCAAGCGTACTTGCGCCCAGGTGGCGAACGCCTCGGCCTCGAAATAGCTCAGGTGACAGACCGGCGCATGCAGATCCAACTCGCGCGGGCCGCCCAGGGTAAGCTCCAGCCAGTCATCGCCATCGCGCAGCCAGTACAGCGGCGCCTGCCAACCGGCGCGCTGGATATGGTCCCAGCCATCCGCCAGCCACAGCGCCGTACTGCGATAACCGCCATCGCGGATGAACTCAAGATATTCGCCATTGCTTACTGGTCGGCTAGCCAGTTGGAAGGCCTCGACGAACACCCGATGGCGCGGCCGCTCACAATCGAAGGCAAAGCCATCGCCGGTGTGGCCGACATGGCGCAGCCCGGCGGGGAACTGAATCCAGCGCGGTTCGCTTGCATTAGCGCCGCCTGGCTTGAGGTCATCACGGTAAATCGGCCGCAGCGGGTTCTGCGCCAGGATGTGTTTGATATCCATGAGCAGCAGCTCCTGATGCTGCTGCTCATGCTCCAGCCCCAACTCGATGCGCTGCAGCACTTCATCGGGCAACTCACCGCCGCGCTGGCTGAACAGTTGCTCCATGGCCTGATCGACGTGACAGCGATAGGCATATACCTCGCTTACTGTCGGTCGCGACAACAACCCCCGCCGCGCCCGCTCGAAGGGCGTGCCGTGGGTCTTGTAGTAGGAGTTGAAGAGATGGTCGTAGCGCTCGTCCAGCGGGCGATAGCCGTGCAAGAAGGGCTGCAGGATGAAGGCTTCGAAGAACCAGGTGACATGCGCCAGATGCCACTTCGGTGGGCTGACATCCGCCATGCTCTGGATTACATAATCCTCGGCCTCCAGCGGCTCGCACAGCCGCTCACTGGCAGCACGCACCCGCTGGTAACGCTGCCATAGCTGTTCGAGGTGCGGCGGTGAAGCGGCGATCCTGCTGGTGCGGTCTCGCATATCGCGCATCCTTTGCTGGCGTCGCTTGGCGCGACGGTTCTTAAAGCGGACCGGGCGAACAGGGCAAAGGTTCAGGGAAAAGTGTGACGTTCAGATGATGGGGCGCCGAGGCCAGTGCTTGTCGGTTATGTGAACGCAAGGAAGACGCGGCCATCACTTCAGTGAGCAAAACGGTTGTGGCGACTCTATGGAGGCAAAAGCCGCGTAATGCACGGCTTTGAAGATGGCAGATCCATGCAAACTCGGATCGTGGAGCGAAGGATTATGAGTTGCCTAGAAATACCTCAAACCCAGTAAAACCGTAAGCAGCTTAGGGTAAGTGAAACAAGCTGAAAGCAGCGCCGTTACTGGGCTGTAGCGTAGTTTTGCGAAATCCGTAAAAGCTAGGCATCGTACCGTTAGTGTACCGAATTTTGTACCTTTCAGTAGAAGTCTTCATCCTCATAGTCGTAATCATAGCTTGACGCTCGGCCAAGCCCGTCAAACGAATCTTGCTTTGCGAGCATGTTTACTAGCGCTATAAGGTCTTTGCGTTGCCTCGGTGGTCGGGCTTCAATCATTAGCATCAGTGTTTCTTTGTAGTTAGAAATGTTACCTTTTTTTGCATATATTTCATCAATTAAAAACTGAATATCATGATTGAATGAGTATAGGTATAGTGGTCCTTTCCACCACTCTTTTCCGATCACGCTCGTTATATCGATGCTTCTGTTTCTCTCGATTTCTTTTGCTGCCAAAAGCTCTTGATAGCGAAGGTGCTCAAAGCCGTAGTTTTCACTACCTGGTTGTTTTATGAGGATGTTGCAAGAGAAGATTAGGTCGTCAATTGCGCTTGCTATTTTAGAAGGTGGATATCTGTTTTCAAAATCGGAAATAAGAAGTTTGTTTATTTCTGGGATGGATGTTTCCCTGATTTCGTTCCTGTGGAAGCGGTATCCTAGTTTTATGCAGCAAGTTTCTAAGAAGCTTTTTTCGTTTTTTGTTCGAATGATCCCTTTGTGATGGTCGTACAATCCACATAGAAGTTCGATTTTTCTCCAGTATAGCTCCGGCTCATTTTCTGGTATGGGTACGTCGCTGGTGTGAAGACTACAGATGATGGTCGCGAGTAGTGGGTTTTTTGCGACGTCATATAGCCCCTTGTTCTCTATTATCTCTAGTAGAGAACCTGCCTGTTCATCATCACCAATCCATCCGTAAATGAAATTTGCTAGTTGTTTTTTTGTAAATGGAAGAAGAGTGATTCCTAGGAACTCGACTTCTCTTATGTACTTAACGCAGTTCCTTGATGAAGTAATCACTTGGGCGTGAGATACATAAGATGGAAGATCGGATAACGCTTGTATGATCCATGGGGCGTGAGTGCTTGCTTCATCTAAGGCGTCGACTATTACGGTGCACTTTTTTGACGTTTGCAGTGCGTGTATTAGTGATTTTCTATTTTCTGTCGATGCCTCTACGTTTCTATATGAAAGAAATGCATTGAGTAGAGACTCAAATGGTTTTTCTTCTGAGATTAAATTGGATCTGGAGTTCTGGTCCATTTCACCAATTTTTTTTGTTATCCTGTTTAGTGGAAGAAAAAGCGTTATTTGCCCGTTTTGTCGATTTTGATATAGCTTGTCTGCATACATATGCAGGGTTGTTGTTTTTCCTGCGCCAGCTTCGCCGTATATGGCAATATTGCAGCCCGAGTCAAAAATAGAGTGTGCGGATATATCAAGCACATTTTTATTTTTTGATCCTTGGGCTATGCTGAAAAGTACGGCGCTTTGGTTGTGATTTGTTGCTACATCTATTGCTCGAAGAAGGGAGTTTATTTCGTCAAGTATTGTTTTGGTTTCGCTGCATGTTAGTGAGTGCGCGTTCAGTTTTTGAATGTAGTTTTCAGCGCGGCGGATTTTAGAATTTATTCTTTTTGTAAATGAGATGGGATCAATTTTTGCCATAATGATAGGTGGTGGAATTATCTTTTTGAGGATGAGCAGTCGCTCGTTTTCTGATCTCAAAACTTCATTTCTAGTATTGTAAAGAAATTGCAGCGTTTCGTGCGCTGCTTTGGGTATGCCTGTCCGAGTTGGGCACTCAATCTCTGTGTTGCTTCCTGCCTGATCCTTGAAGTTCTCTAGCAAAGAAAGGGTGAGTGCTACATCGGGGAAGATGCTACCTTTTGATCCTGTTGTTTCTTTTAATTCAGAATAGTAGTTGATTCTTTCGGAGAGAGTTGAGGTTATTTTCTGCTTTCCACTTGCTATGGCGATCTGTAAGTCATTTGATTGCTTTATTAGCTTGGTGTTTGATGCGCTATTATGGGCGCTTAGATCGGCTTTGTACTTTTCTTCAATTTCGATGATTGAGCTAGTTATTATGCCGGTGTCCCCATGGTCTTGCAGGGCGGAGTTGAGTTTTTTAAGTTCATCCCATTCGTTTTTTGAGTAAGGTGGATGTTTTTCAATTTTGTACTCAATCTCGCCTCCAAATACTACGCAGCTATCCACCTCTCCAACGAAGAAGTTAAGGTCGTTGTAGTACTCTGTGTATTTTTTTTGCTCTGTAATATGTAGTGCGTTGTTTAATTCTATGTTGAAGATTTCTTCAAGGGCAGGGCTTATTGCTAATTCGGTGTCAGGGATTATGTCTCTGGAAAATGAAGGCCAGTGCTTTGTTATGCTGTCAGCTAGGTATTCTCCATCGAGAACTTCGATGTTTGGAAGGGAGAGGGTCTCAAACTGTTCCTCAAGGTGCCTGCTGTCAACTTGGTAAGGTGTTACAAAATAAACTTTGTTAGGTCTGCGTTTGCTGCCGTCTGATAATGTAATTGGTTTTTTGATGCAAAGATTAAGCTGGTAGATATATTCAGAGAAGCTTTCTCGGCTTGCCGTGCTTCTTTTTGATTTAAATTTCTTTGACTGGAAAACGTGGATTTCATCTTTTCCCAATGCTGCTGGCATGTGAGCGATAATGTCTTTCCCTTGCTCGTAGACTCCGCCATTGAACTCAATGTTTGTGTATCCAATTTTTCCTAGTAGAGGTATCAGTATGTTTTTGCTGAAGTCATCTTCTGGAAGCTGTTGAATGGAGTCTAATATAATTTGTTTTTGTTGCATGGCTCGTTTTCTACTGGTAAGGGGAGTACTTTGAGACAGGCTCAGATTCTTTGCTGTCCCTTGCGTCTATAAGCTCTGCATCGTTCTGCACTTCGGGAACCGCGAACATCCCCAGAACTGCTGTCCGGCCTTCGGCCCTGTCTTCACTGTGCGAATCACTAGCGCGCTGCCGCATGTCGGGCATTGCCGCTCTGCTGTCGGATCGCTGCGCCGCTTAAGGTTTTGCACATGCTCGCGGTGGGTGGCGAGGGTAGGCGTGCGGCGGCCGGTTTGCAGAGCGTGCAGCATGGCGTCGACCTCGGCCTCGCTGAATACCGGCTGCTGGAATGAATGGATGTAGCGGATAAAGCCTATGCCCTGGGTGACGTTTGCCGGCACTTCGGTCTTGAAGGTGCTGCCGCCGACAAAGGTGACAACCGAGTGCAGGTGCTCGGGACTGACGCCAAGGGTGGCTTCCAGGGCTTTGAGGTGTTTGTAGTTCTGCCGCAGTGGGTTCTGAAATTTGATGCTGCGTTTGGGAAACTTCTGCGTCCACTGCGCCTGTTTCTCGCTGCCGAAGATCCAGCCGCTCATGTTCTTCGTTTCCAGCACGAAGATGCCGTAAGGCGAGAGGAATACGTGGTCGATCTGCGTGGTGCCGTCTGGCGTGTTCAGGGTGACGTTGTGCAGGCGGCGGTAGGTTTGCTTGTCCAACTGCCAATGGGCGAACAGGCGCACCAGCAGTTCACCGATCTGCCCCTTGGCCCAGGGTGATTTGAGCAGGCCGATCAGCAGCGCTGCAGGGATGAACCAGGTCAGCATGCCCCAGACCTGGGCGACTATCGGGCTGTAATCCATTTTCTTCCTTGAGCCGAGCTGCTTGATGGAGAGGCGAGCAGGTGTGCCGAAATCCAGATGCCTGGCACTGAGCCGATAATGGCCAATTGCTTTCGAGTGCTCAAGGGGATCGCGACCATTGTCCTATGGCGCGATGACGCATCAAGGGCTGATGAGCCCGGTGCAGGCGCTCAGCGTGCTATCTGGTAACGGGTGCTGCGCCCGCCACCGGGCAGCCGCTCGATGCAGCCTTTTTCCAGCAGGTCGCTCAGATGGCGGGTCGCGGTGGCTTTGGATACCTTGGCCACGGCTTGGTACTGGGCTGCGCTGATACCGTTTTCGAAACCGCGTTCGCCGCCATCGAGCAGGCGGTTAAGCACTTTGACTTGCTCCGCCGATAGGGTTTGGCTGCGGTGTGCCTGCCAGAAGCGAGCCTTCACCAGCACGCGGTCGATACGAGCGAGGGCCTGCTCCAGGCTCTTGAGTAGTGTCTTGAGAAACCACTGCAGCCAGCTGGTGATATCCAGCCCATCTTTCTGACTGGCTTCGAGGATGTGGTAGTAGCCGGCGCGGTCCTCGAGGATGCTCGCGGACATGGCGTAGAAGCGGATGGCCTGCTGCTCGCCTTGGGCCAGCGCCAGGTCGGTGATGGCGCGCGTAAGGCGGCCGTTGCCGTCATCGAACGGGTGCAGGGTCACGAACCAGAAATGGGCTATGCCGGCGCGCAGAAAGGGATCGAGGCTGGCATCGCTGCGGCTGCTCTCGAACCAGGCGAGAAAGTCCGCCAATTGCGCTTCCAGCCCTGCGCGGGGAGGGGCCTCGAAATGTACGGTAGGGCGGTCGATGCGACCGGAAACGACCTGCATCGGCTCTTCGCCGCGCAGTTTGCCGATGTGTAGCGGTCGAGCCAGCAGTTGGTCATCGGTGGGGAATAGCCAACGGTGCCAGGTGAAAAGTCGCTGTTCGTCTAGCGGTTGTTGATGCAGGTAGGTGGCATCGAGCAGCAGTTCCGCGAGGCCTTCGGAGCGTGAGGTGGTGCGACCTTCTTCGCTAAGCCCCAAGCGCCGCGCCAGTGATGAACGCACCGAACCGACATTCAGTTGCTCACCCTCGATGGCAGAAGAGGTGACGATGTTCTGCAGCATGGCATCCAGGCTGCTCTGCACTTCAGTGTCACTGCCCACCGCGCCGAGCATGCCTAATAAACGTCCCTGAGCCTGACCGCAAGCGCGCAGTAGCGGGGCAAGCGCTTCGCCTTGCCAACTGAACTGTGGCCAGTCGGGCCGCTGCCAGATCCAGAGCAGGTCATTCATGGGATGCATTCATCTATGAGCCGATTAGCGAGCCTATTCGGCTCATTAAGTGAGCCGATAATGCCGGCTATTCGGCTCACTGTCTAATCGTCCCCATGCCGCGCGGCTCCGCGGAGCTTTTATAGTCCTTGGGCGCGTGGACGCTTGGTGGGCGACAGGGCGGCGTCGCAGCGAATTTTTCTCATCGCAGAAACACAAAAGCCGCGCAATGCGCGGCTTTGAAGGTGGTGGGCCCACACGGACTCGAACCGTGGACCAAAGGATTATGAGTTAGCTGCGACAGCTATTTGCTCACCTATCCCTGTCTGTATTTAAGTCTACAATTCTATATAAATCAACGAGTTGTGCCTATGCTTGTCTATAGTGGTCGTTGTGTGTCTATGGCTGTGCCGCTTACACTTGTGCTTACACGACTTCTTGACGTGTAAAAACAGGTGCGCCCGGCGAGTGCTACCAACACTCCCGGGCGCTTGGTCAGTTCCTTGTATGAGAAGGCACCAACATGAACATGATAACCACAGCGCCCGCTGTACGACAGAACGTCTGCGAGGTGCGCCATGCCAACAGTTAAGAAGCTCACGAAGCAAGTCGTCGATGCTCTGCCATTGCCTGAGGCGGGGCAGGCGTTCTACTGGTGCAGCGTCACTCCCGGCTTTGCCGTGCGAGTCACTGCCAGCGGTGCGAAAAGTTACATCGTGCAGGGGCGCGTCAAAGGCACGGGTAAAGAGAGCCGCTACACCATCGGCCCATGCAATCTACTGGGCACTGATGAGGCACGAAAGCGCGCCTTGTCGCGTCTGTTAGAAATGCACGACGGGAAAAACCCACAAGCTGAAAAGAAGAAGCGGCAAGCACAAGGCGTAACGCTCCGCGACGTGATGCTGGACTACATCGAAAACAAGCGCACGAAGCATGGCCCACTTCGCCCTGCCAGCAAAGACGATATTCAGAAGTGCGTAGAAAAGCAGTTTGCTGACTGGGCTGATAAACCTGTGGTCAGCATTACCCGCGAAGCATGCGTGAAACGCTTCCGCGAATTATCAGCCACCGGCCCAATCTCCGCTAATCAGGCGTTCCGAAATCTTCGCGCCTTACTCAATTGGGCGCGTGAAACGAATGTTGCTGCTGACGGCACTTATCCGATCTTGCCAATCAATCCAGTGGTGCAGGCATTCAAAAGTGTGCAGTGGAATAAAGAGGCTGCGCGTGATGAATTTATTCCGCTGAATAAAGTTGGCGCTGTCTGGAATTTATTAACGGATCGTACCGACACAGAGCGTTACCACATTGCCGACGCTGCTGCATCGCATCTTGTGATGTTCCTTATTTTGACAGGTGCGAGAATAGGCGAAGGTTCAGCGTTGCGCTGGTCGCAAGTCAACCTTGATGACGAAGTGCCTAATTTCACTTTCGAGGAAACAAAAAATCACAACACTGTCACGATCCCAATGAGCACCGCATTGCATGCGATTTTGTCGGCACGCCATGCAGCACGGCGAAAGGGTGAAGAATACGTTTTCCCTTCACGCTCTGGCACAAAAGTCCCGCATATGCAGGATGCGCGAGGCACTATGCGCATGGTCAGCGAGGTTGCAGGAATGCACCTGCATAATCACGACTTGCGCCGCACTTTCATTGCAATAGCGCTAGAGTGTGGTGTGGAAATGTGGAAGGCAGAGATATTGACTAATCATTTGCCGCAATCCATTACGCTGAAGCATTACACCTCGACGCGGGACTTGCGCTATTTGCTGCCGGAAGTGCAGCGCATTGCGGACTGGATAAATAATCAAGCTGCGATGAACAACTGTTAGCGAAAGCCAACAAGCGCTCATTATCTAGCATTTTTATTTGCGGTTAGTTATAGTTATTTACACACAAGCCTAGGGAGCGCAATGCTCCCTGGCTAAGTGCCTCAGCGGTACTTAGCACGCCGAATTTTCGTCTACCTTGGCAGCGCGACCAGACGAGCAAGCAAGCCTTGCCGTTGCGCGCAAAAAATTCCCCGCACGGTAAGGCAAGTCGATGAGGACTTGTCATGACCACTGCAACCGCTTCTCTAAAGCCTAACGACTATCTCAAGCGCCGCGACGCTGCTGAGTATCTCGGTGTCTCGTTCAATACGCTCACTTGCTGGGCGAGCGAGAAGAAAGGCCCACCGTTCTACAAGCCGGGAAAGCACTGCCTTTACAAGGTGGCCGAGCTTGATGCCTTCCGCGAATCTCGCCGCGTCGCATTCGAACACGTTCCACTCTAAACAATGTTCAGTAACTTGCACGCCCAAGCGCTGCAAGCGTTTCGCTGCGCCCGCCCCGCGCCGAGTAAAGCACCTGTAAGCCAATCAAGAAAAAAGCCGTCGGGTCAGGACGGCTTTGGAGAGGAACAACATGCACAGCACGCATAGCGTAGGACAGGCCAATTCTGGCGGCTCGGATAATTTGCGATGCCAGTTTGATAACGATGATGCCGACAGGTACATCATGCAATGCGCCTTTGACGCAGGGCTCGATCCGCATGAGACCGTGCGCAACGTGCGCGCAGCACAGGCAGCACAGGCAGCACAGGCAGCACAGGCAGCACAGCGCGCGAGCCAAGGGGGTAGCACTGGCGCGGTGCCGATCACGACCCCAGCCGCCGCGCAGCCGCCCGCGCTCGCAATGCCTTCCCCTGCTTTTGGGTGGCCTCCTGGTGTCGCAGGGCAGATCGCTCAGTTTATCTACCAAGCGGCCCCGCGCCCTGTGCCGGAGGTTGCTGTGGTGTCTGCACTAGGCCTGTTGGCGGGCATCTGCGGGCGTCGCTGGGTCACGGGAACGGAATCAGGACTCAACCTCTACATCATGCTTGTTGCGCGTAGTGCAATCGGCAAGGAGGCAATGCACAAGGGTATCGGGACTCTTATACGAGCGATTTCCGCGAAACTTCCCGCCGCAGGCAATTACGTTTCTTTCGACAACTTCGCGTCTGGCCCGGCGCTGCTGAAATACGTCGCCATGAATCAATGCTTCGTGAATGTGGTGGGTGAGTTTGGCAAGAAGTTCGAAAAAATGGCGTCTGACAAGGATGGGCCATATTCAACCTTGCGCACTGTCATGACGAACCTTTATCAAAAGTCTGGCCCGAATTCGATTGCAGGGGGTATCGGGTACAGCAACAAAGAGAACAACGCCTCCATCAATACAGACGTGGCATATAGCGTGTTAGGCGAGACGACACCGGGCACCTTTTTTGACTCGATTACGCCGAGCATGATGGCGGACGGATTTATGTCTCGATTCACTGTTGTTGAATACGACGGTGAGCGTCCACCGAGGAATCCGTATCAGATAACCACGCCTAGCAGCGACCTTGTGGATGCGCTCTCAACGCTGGTAGGGCTGGCGTTCGATTGGGATGTGAAGAATCAGTACCTGTGCGTCCCGCTTACCCCGGATGCACAGCGCCTCTACGACGAGCTAGAGGACGAGTGCGACGCAGAAATTAATGCCACCAAAGACGAGTCGCGCCGTCAACTTTGGAACCGCGCGGGCCTGAAGGTATTGCGCATCTCCTGCCTGCTGGCAGCAGCCGATAATCCAACTCACCCTTGTGTCACTGAGACTCATATCAATTGGGCGCTTGGACTTGTGCGACGAGACATTGAGTTATTCCGCAAGCGCCTCGACAGCGGCGATATTGGCACGGACGACCACGCACGCGAGCAGAAGGTCTTGGATTTATGTCGCCGCTTCTTGGTGCAGGAGAAGGTCTCCGAGCGCTACCAAAAGTCCTTCGAGAGCATGCGCCTCAATTCGATTGTCCCTCTCGCGTACCTCCAGCCTATGACGCAGAAACTCGCTCCATTTGCAGGCCATAAACTTGGAGCCACCTACGCGCTTGAGGCCACTCTGAGGAGCCTCGTGTCTAGTGGCAGGCTTGCGGAAGTGGATCGGGCGAAAGTCGGTACAGGGTACAGCTACCACGGGAAGGCATACCAAGTGATTCAATTCGACTTTTCGAAGCAGCGGGAAGAAGCAGTGGAAGCGCTGAAGTTATGGAAGGACTAGATGGCCACACTGCTAGCGTGCAAGCGCACAAATAGTGCCCGGGCTACTAACGCCCCAAACCCTTGCACAGCAACGTATTTACATAGAAAAAGTAGTTGTTGTTAGTGTGTTAGTGGAGGGTGTGTATGTGTAAAGGCTGGCTGGGTATTCAGCGACCCCTGCACCCTGACTAACGCACTAGCCGCACTATTTCACTAACGAGTTACAAGTTCCTGCATGCACGCAAGTCCGCCACCGCGCGGGTTTGGCGTATTGCAGCGCGCAAAATGCTGAACGACTAACAGCTAAAACCCTGTTCTTTGTTTGTTCTGGAGCTGTAAGGAATTGCTTTAAATAAATATTCCTTGCGGACCTCTCGGATCACTTCCCAGCATGTAAGCAATGCGTACCAGTTACGCGCCTTTTATCAAGGAGTTTGCACATGCCGACAGAAATTGATTCACGGGTTACGCCCACACTTCACGCCGAAACGCTGAAAGCCTTGGACGGATTTGATGATTCGACAATGCCCTATATCGCCCCGGCCATCGAAGCGCTGGACGATGCTTATCAGACCATCGGGAAACTTCACGACGGGCGCGACGCGGCGAAGAAGAACCAAGCCTGGACGGAGGGGCAGCAAGTGCTGGCCGTATCCGAGACAGCAAACCGCCATCAACAGCGCCTGCTGAAAAAGTTTGATGGGCTGGTCTCCACGATGGACAAGCAGATTGCCAAGTTCGAGGAAGAACTGAGCCAGCCTCTTGAGTCACGCGCCTCTGTGGGTATCGCGGGCGAGGTGCGCAAGTTCGTCAAGGACATGCCCACCGAGGAACGCCACAAGTTCTTGCAGCAGGCAATTGATGAGGGCGATGCCGTTTCAGTTTCGGCTTGCCTCGGAGCACCGGCATATCTGTCTGGCCTCGATTCGAACATGGCTCGCGTTTATACCCGCATGTGGCACGAGCGGATGAACCCGCAAGCATCGGCACGCCTCAAGGTGATTCGCGGTGCCAAGTCTCACATCGAGAAGGCTGGTGCGCTGGTGGTTGAGCAGGTGGAAAAAGCGATGGGCGCTAAGTGGGCAACGGTGAATGAGCTTCGTCAAGGCAATGACAAAGCACTGGCCGCCCTCAAGTTCGGCGAGTAACGCTGCTGATCCTCTGCAAAAAACAGGAAGCAATCAAATGACTGAAACAGTTCAGCCTGAGTGGTTGCAGGGGTTCACCCCGCAGCCAAACAAGCCGCCCAAGGGCTGGCAACCCGGCCAGTCCGGGAACCCGCTCGGCAGACCCAAGGGCAGCAAGAACCGCAAGACTCAGCTTGCCGAGGAACTGCAAAAGGATGGTTCAGAGCTGGCGCGCGTCATCAAAGAGGCTGCGATTGCTGGTGATACCAGCGCCATGAACCTATGGGCGCAGCGACTTGAACCGCCATTGCGTGCGCGTGCTGCTGCTGTGGAGTTTGAGCTTGACCCTGACAAGCCCCTGCACGAGCAGGCCAATCAGGTACTCGTCGCGGTATCCGAAGGGCGCGTAGATCCCGAAACCGGACGGATGCTTATCGACTGCATCCATTCGGTTGCGGGCATCCGTGCCGTTGATGAATTGGAGGCGCGCTTGCAAGCGCTGGAGGAAAAGAACCAATGAGCTACACGACCCCTTATGCGTGGTTAAAGCCTCGCAGCGCTGCACAGATCGCCCAAGAGAAGCTGGAACTGGAAGGCGATAAGCGTCTGATCGTCACCACATGCTACGAGGCGATTCTTAACAGCGACGAACCATCTGTCCGCTGGCAAGCCGCGCGATTGCTTCAACAAATTGGCCCACTGGAGGATCACTGACATGCGCAACATGCACACCGACCCGCGCGAGAACGCGCCCGTCAGCACGCCCGCAACCCCTGACGAAGTGAAGCTAATTCACCAGCACCGCATTGAGGCACAAGCAGATCGGCAAACCATGTCCGACTTGAACCTGCTTCGCGCGGTCAAGCTGGGCGAGGCGTTGCGCGAGCTGAAGGAGTAACCACATGGCCGACACGCGGGGCATGCTGGCACGGTTGCGCAAGCTGGAGCGCTCGCGCGGTGCGGGTGAAGAAATGCGCGACTGGATCAGCGAGAACTTCGGCGCTGCTGTTGCTGACGGTCGCATGTGCCCCGCTGATGGCCCTGTGGTGCTGCACTGCCTGCTGAATTGGATTAGTGACGGCACCGCGCGCAGTGGGATCGCTGGGGAGGGGCTGCTGCGATGACTCAACTCGCATGGCTTGCAAACTGGCAACCCCAGCCGACAAACCGCCGGAGCGGGCCACAGGTCGAGCCAAAGCCCAAGCCCGCCCCGAACCTCAAAGCAGAAGCCAACCCCTATGGCTTCGTGATTCCCCAGCGCTGGCCACAGGATGGCGGCACGCGACGGGAACCAGTCCTTGACGTTGTTTTCGATCCGCCCCGCGTGGTCAGGCATGTCGGCTGGAAGAAGTGCATGCGTTGCGGGAAGTGGTTCTTTTCGGAAGACGTGGAGCGCTTGCGCATGTGCGACGAGATGAGCGCCACAGGGGTTCTGGGCTGTCGCAGAAAAGATGTTGATTACGACCTGCTCTAGTCCAACGGGAGCCGAGGCATAGCGGCGAGTCCCTCGTAAATCCAACCTCCGCAGCAGCGGGACAGGACAGCTCCTGCCTGTCTGACGCTGCCTTCAACGGGTGCCGCATGGTGCCCGTTGTCGTGAGTGTGCGAGCGTAGCGGGCGGCTGGGGCGACGATCACCACACTGCCGCCGCTAGGGTATGGTGGCAACAGTGCGCGGCCTGTAGCGCCGCGCTAGCGAGTGCTGAACAGGTAAGTCTGAATTATCTGTTCAGGCAGCTGAAATGACCTGCTTTACCCTGAAATTTCACTTTCGCTTTGGTGTTGTGCAAGCTCTGTGTAAGCGCTTTCGGGCTCAGAGGCAGCTTCATTCAGGCGGTGCAGGTTGTCTATCCCTTTGAATGCTTCATGCGTGCGCGTTTTATCAAATAGCCCATTGCCTTTGATGAACGTCATCTGTTTTGCGATGTATTCTTCGAAAATTGGGTCTTTGTCTGTGCAGATGCTATTTCGACCTTCTTGAATTGCAACACGAGCCGTTACACCGCTACCTGCAAAGAAATCGAGAACGGTAGAGCCCGGGTATGACAGCGCTCGAACCAGTCGCTCGATCACGACAGCAGGTTTTTGTGTCGGATGTCCAACGCGTTCAAGTGAGTTGCCGTTTAAGCGAGGCATTCGCCAGACGTTTGTCGGATTGCGGCCTTTTTCGACAGACTCGGGATTGAGCCTTTTGTCCTTCATATAGACCGCTTTTGTTTCCTCGTCATATGGTTCGCGTACGGCATCAAGATCAAAAAAATATTTTTTAGACTTTGCAAACCATGCGATTTCCTCGTGACGGTTTGCAAAAAAGCGCTGAGCGCTCATCCCATTCGGGTAATTCCAGATGATCAGATTGGCGAGCAGCATCTTGCTGTGCTCTCGCATGTAAGAAATGATGGAAAGCAGGTCGCCCGAGCCAGCCTCACCTTGATATTGCAGTCCACCGAAAATAGCGATGCTACCTGTCGGTGCTAGAACGCGCTCAGCCTCAGCTAGCCATTGCTTGGCCCAGGCAATGTAGTCTGCGTGGTCATCCCAGTCGGCGAGTAGAATATTGTACGGAGGGTCGCAGACTATGAGCTGGACAGAGTTGCTCGGGATTTTTGCCAGTATGTCGAGGCAGTCTCCGACATCGAAGATGTGCTTCGTGCTTACGTCGTCACGTATGGAGGTTAATGCCTCAGATGAATGTTTAAGGCCCGATTTTTTCAGCGCGTTCATTGCGCGGTGGCCTGCGTTTCTGTGAGATCTATTTGCCATAGCTCTTTGCTTTCGCTTTTGGTGAATTGAGCAGCATGGCAATTATGCGAGCCGCACTCCGAATTAGTATAGGGCTATTAAGCCCGGTTAATGTCGAGATCGTTGCTGATGATTCTAAGAGAGGTCATTGCAATTTCTAGCATTACCACTGCCATTTCTCCAGCCGCCCAGGGGGCTGCTTTGCAGTACAGCGAAGCGATTTGGAACATTTGATCAAGGCCGCCAACCTTAACGATTATATTCTCACAATAGTTCTGGTTGATTTCACGGCTAAGGCTGCTGGCCGTTATTCGATCGATACGGTTGAGCATGCCAGAGTCGTGTATCACCTTGACCACGCGCCCATCAGGTCGGGTAACCTCAAAGGTTTCGGTGGCAAAATTGGAGCCCTGTAGGAACACGACGTATGGGAAGTGCTTCTCATCAAGCATGTAGTTCCGCAGTTCCAAGACGTTTTTGTGCATGCGTTCGATGGCGTTTCCCGCAGCCATAAAGTCTTGATCTTTGTTTTTTCCCTGTAATACGCCAGCAAGAATTTTTTCGACGTCGTTGCCTTGGTGCTTTGACTCGCCTACCAAGATGACTCGCCAATTGCCATATCGGTCCATGACTTCGGTGATCCCGCCATCTGGGCGGATGCTGGCGCTTTCGACGAACAACGCTTGCCCCAGTCTAGGGTCAAGCCCTCGCAACCTTTCATTGATCTCTTTTTTGCTGAGGGAGCTGCGTTGCCGAAATTCAAGGTTAGGAAATTGCTCGGCCAGCTTGGACAGCACGCCTGCTGTCACTTCGCGTATGGAAAGGTCATGCTTTTGTGCGGCAGCGCCAAAAATACTTAGTGGCCCGCCGCCGAGCTCCTGCTGGATGCCTAGCCGCAGTGCTTGTCCCTTGCCTTTAAACTCTACGTTATCTGCCATCTCGCCCCCCGGCACTGCATGAAACCTCGAAAGATATCATGCAGTGTCGTCGAGCGAAATCTGGCTTGCTCATGCGCAAACCATTTGGAAATGGTGGGCCCAGCAGGACTTGAACCTGCGACCGATCGATTATGAGTCGAGCGCTCTAACCAACTGAGCTATAGGCCCGTGAAAACCTTTGTAGCTTACACCAGCACTTACTCGAAGATCACTGTTGCCATGTAAGTGGCTGATTTAAATTAAGAATCCTTGCTTCGAACGCCCTATTATGAGTCCTCTGCTCTAACCAACTGAGCTATAGGCCCCCAGAAGGCCGGCGGATTATACCGGCGCGTTCTCGTCCGCGCCAACCGCTTGACCGGGCGAGAGAAATTTCCGGGTGAAGGTGTCGGGGCAAAGGGCACAGCTGACCACGTAGCCCTGGATCTGCAGGCAGCCTTCGGCGGCCAGGCATAGCTCTTGTGCCTTGGTTTCCACGCCTTCGGCGATCACCGTCAGCTGCATGCTGTTGCCCAGGGCGATGATGGCGCGGGTAATGGCCAAATCGTGCGGGTCGTCCGGCAGGCCGCGGATGAACGACTGGTCGATCTTCAGCACGTCCAGCGGCAGGCGCTTGAGGTAGCTGAGCGAGGAGTAGCCGGTGCCAAAGTCGTCGATGGCCAGCTGCACGCCAAGCGCTTTGAGGCGGTGGAGGATGTCCAGCGCTTCGCCGGTCTGGTTCATGATGAAACTTTCGGTGATTTCCAGCTGCAGCAATTCCGGTTTCAGATCGTGGCGCTGCAGCAGCTCGCTGATACGCGGCAGCAGGCTCGGCTGGTTCAACTGTGCGCCAGCCAGGTTGACCGAGACGGGGCCAAAGCTGTGGCCGTCGTTCTGCCACTGCTGCAATTGACGACAGGACTCCGCCAGCACCCAGTCGCCCAGTGGCAGGATCAGCCCGCTTTCTTCGGCCACCGGGATGAAACGATCCGGCGGGATATCACCGAACACCGGATGTGGCCAACGTACCAGCGCTTCGGCGCCGACCAGGCTCTGGCTGCGCAGGCAGTATTTGGGTTGATAAAACAGGCGCAGTTCGTTGCGCTCCAGGGCGCGGCGCAGTTCCTGCTCCATGGCCATGCGCTCGTTGACCTGGAAAGTCAGCGAACGGGTGTAGAACTCGCTGCGGTTACGCCCCTTGGCCTTGGACTGGTACATGGCTGCATCGGCGTTCTTGATCAGCGTGGCGACATCGATGCCGTCCTTGGGATAGAGGCTGATGCCGATGCTGGCGCTGATGAAGAACTCGTGATGATCCAGCGCGAAGGGCGCGCTGAAGCATTCGATGAGTTTCTGGGCGACCTGCTCGGCATCCTGCTCCTGATGCAGGCCAGGCAGCAGGATGATGAATTCGTCGCCGCCAAGGCGGGCCACGGTGTCGACATCGCGCAACTGCTGTTTCAGGCGTGCGGCGATGGCTTTGAGCAACTGGTCGCCAACCGGGTGACCGAGGCTGTCGTTGATCTGTTTGAAGCGGTCGAGGTCGAGGAACAACACCGCGCCCAGTTGATCGTCGGCTCGTGAACCATCCAGCGCGCTACGCAGGCGATTCTCGAACAGCAGGCGGTTGGGCAGGCCGGTCAGCGGGTCGTGGTGGGCCTGGTGGTCGAGGCGGGCCTGGGCGTGCTTGAGGCTGGAGATGTCGGCGAAGACGCCCACGAAGTGGGTGATGTGGTTGTCGCTGTTGCGTACGGCGCTGATGGTCAGCCATTCGGGGTAGAGCTCGCCATTCTTGCGCCGATTCCAGATTTCGCCCTGCCAGTGGCCGTGCGCCGCCAGGCTGTGCCACATGGTGGCGTAGAAGGCGTTGTCGTGTTGCCCGGAGGAGAGCAGGCTGGGGCGCTGGCCGAGGGCTTCGGCCTCGCTGTAGCCGGTGATCTGGGTGAAGGCGCGATTGACGGCGGTGATGCGCTGTTCGAGGTCGGTGATCAGCACGCCTTCGGCGGTGCTCTCGAACACGGTGGCGGCCTGCTGCAGTTCCGCCTGCATCTGCTGGCGCTCGGTGATGTCGCGAGCAATGGTCAGCAGGCATTCGTCGCCGCCGATGGGTAACGGTTGCGCGGAGAGTTCGCAGATGCGCAACTGGCCGCTCTTGTTGCGTACCGGGGCGATCATCTCGCGCACGCTACCTTGCTCGCGGACTTGTCGTATGAGGCGCTGCCGATCCTGCGGGTCGTCCCATATTCCCAGGCTCAGCGTGCTGTGCTGGCCGATCTCGTCGAGGCTGTAGCCGGTGATGTGGCTGAAGCCTTCGTTGGCCTCGACCAGCAGGCCATCACGCAGACGCGTGATCAACAGGCCATCGGGCGAGGCATGAAAGGCCTTGGCGAACTTTTCCTCGGATATTTGCAACTGCTGCTGGGTGCGTTTGAGCTGGCTGATGTCGCGCACCACGACTACCAGTGCCGGGGTGTTGTCGAGGATGAAGGTGCTGGCTGAGATGAGCCCGGTGAACAGGCTGCCGTCGGCCCGGCGGAAGGGCATTTCCAGGTTGCGTATGCTCTCTTCCTGCAAGCGCAGCAGCAGGCTCGGGCCAATCCCCGGTGTGCCCCAGAGGTCGAGTTCGGTCGCTGTCTTGCCGATGGCCTGTTCGATGCTGATGCCGGTTAGCTCGGCGAACGCGGTGTTGACCTCCAGCAGCACGCCGTCGATACGACGGGCGATGATGAGGATGTCCGGGCACTGTTGGAACACCGAGGCGAATTTTTGCTCGGACAGACGCAGGGCCTGTTCGGTCTGCTTGGCGTCGCTGATGTCGACCATCAGGCCGCGTACCACCTGGCGGTCGTCACGCTGCAGCAGGGTGACGATGTCGCGTACCCAGACCGTGCGGCCATCCGCTGCCAGCAGCCGATACTCCAGGGCGTGGTCCTGGCCGGCGGCGCAATGCTCAAGGCAGCTGCGCAGGGCGCGCTGATGATCATCGGGGTGCAGATGGCGTTGCCAGAAGCCGGGTTCGAGCCACGCCTGCAGCGGGTAGCCGAGCAGTTTTTCGGCGTGGGGCGACACGTAGGTGTAGTTCAGCCCGTTGGACTCGGTTTCCCAGGTGATGGCCGAGAGGCTTTCGACCATGTCGCGAAAGTGCTGCTCACTGCTGCGCAGTTCCTGCTCCAGCGCTTCGCGGTTGCGCATCTCGTGCTTCAGGCGGTGATTGATGCGCAGGATGAAGGCAATGACGGCCAGGAGCACCAGCAGGGCGGGCAGCCCGTAGAGCAGCGCCTGATGCCAGACTGCCCGCCTGTCCAGCACGCCACCTACCCAGGGTTCCTGCAGGGCCTCGATTTCATCGCTGCTGAGATCTGCGAAGAGTTTGTCGAGAATGGCGATCAGCGTGGGTTGCCCGCGCGGCGCCGCCATGGCCAGTTGGTAGCGGTAGGGCGTCTCGCCGCTGATGTACAGACCGTCCAGCTTGAGTTGGCGCAGGCTCCAGACACTGGAGGCGAGGTCGCCAACCATGGCGTCGGCCTGGTTCGTGGCCAGGGCCTGCAGGGCAGCGGCAACGCTGGGCAGGGGCAGAAGGTTGAGGTCGGGGTGGCGCTGACGCAGCAGTTCATGTGGGGCGTAGTTGCTGACGACGGCGGCTTTCAGGCCATACAGATCGTCGAGTTGCTCCGGCTGCGGGCCGCCGCTACGCGCCAGGATGACAATGGGGAAGTCCAGATACGGGCGGGTGAAGGTGAGATATTCCTGGCGCTCAGGTGTGGACATGACGCCGGGAAGCAGATCGATCTGGCCGCTGCGTGCCTGTTCCAGCACTGCACTCCAGTTGCTGGCTTGCACGGGTTCTATCCGTACGCCGAGGCGATCCTCGATGAGGCGGACGTAGTCGGCAGTGAGTCCTTGATAGTGGCCTTGCTCATCGCGGAACTCGAAAGGAGGCCAGGATGCATCGACGCCCAGGCGCAGCTCGGGATGGGCCGCCAGCCAGGTGCGCTCTTCCTCGTCGAGTGTCAGGGCCAGAGCCGGGGTCATCCAGTACGCCAGGCACAACAGCAGAATGGCCGGCAAGCGGGGCATAACGGCCTCGTTTCGAGATCAGTATGGTACGCAGTGTAGACCCGCTGGCGCTGGGATGGCAGTTTGATTGCAGTGCTGCCAGGGTATTTTGCGCGTAGCGCACAGCCTTTGGTTTGTCTGGCACCCAAAGCAAAACCCCCGGCAGGGCCGGGGGTTTTGTCATCACTCGTCGAGGAAGGAGCGCAGATGCTCGCTTCGCGTCGGGTGACGCAGCTTGCGCAGCGCCTTGGCTTCGATCTGACGGATACGCTCACGGGTGACGTCGAACTGCTTGCCCACTTCCTCGAGGGTGTGGTCGGTGTTCATGTCGATCCCGAAGCGCATGCGCAGGACCTTGGCTTCACGGGCGGTGAGGCCGGCCAGTACTTCGCGAGTGGCTTCCTTGAGGCTTTCGACCGTGGCTACGTCGATCGGGGACTGCATGGTGCTGTCCTCGATGAAGTCGCCCAGGTGCGAATCTTCGTCGTCGCCGATCGGGGTTTCCATGGAGATCGGCTCTTTGGCGATCTTCAATACCTTGCGGATCTTGTCCTCAGGCATCTCCATGCGCTCACCCAGCTCTTCCGGAGTCGGCTCGCGGCCCATCTCCTGCAGCATCTGGCGGGAGATGCGGTTGAGCTTGTTGATGGTCTCGATCATGTGCACCGGAATACGGATGGTGCGCGCCTGGTCGGCAATCGAGCGGGTGATCGCCTGGCGAATCCACCAGGTGGCGTAGGTCGAGAACTTGTAGCCGCGACGGTATTCGAACTTGTCCACCGCCTTCATCAGGCCGATGTTGCCTTCCTGGATCAGGTCGAGGAACTGCAGGCCGCGGTTGGTGTACTTCTTGGCAATCGAGATCACCAGACGCAGGTTGGCCTCGACCATTTCCTTCTTGGCGCGGCGGGCCTTGGCCTCACCGATGGACATGCGACGGTTGATGTCCTTGATCTCGGCCAGGCTCAGGCTGCACTCGGCTTCCAGGTCGGCGAGCTTCTGCTGGCAGCGCTGAATGTCGGATTGCAGGTTGCCCAGGGCCTCGGCGTACTTGGCCTTGCCCTTGGCCAGGTCGGCGGACCAGTCCATGTCGACTTCGTTGCCCGGGAACAGGCGCAGGAAGTCGGCACGCGGCATGCGCGCATCACGTACGCACAGCTGCATGATGGCGCGTTCTTGCGCGCGCAGGCGGTCGAGGGCGCTGCGAACCTGGATGACCAGAGCGTCATACTGCTTGGGCACCAGCTTGATCGGCATGAACAGCTCGGCCAGCGTGGCCAGCTCTTCGATAGCCTGCTTGCTGCCACGGCCATGCTTCTTCAGGGCTTTCTGGACTTTGTCCTGCTGTTCAGCCACGGCACCGAAGCGGCGTGCGGCTTCTTCCGGGTCCGGGCCGCCATCGCCTTCTTCTTCCTCGTCGTCGCCGTTCTCGTCGTCGTCTTCGTCGTCGTCGCTGTCGTCAGCGGCGGCGCCGTCCTTGACCGGCGTAGGTGCGGCGGACTCTTCGGGCACGCTGCCGTCATCCGGGTCGATGTAGCCACTGAGGACTTCGGCCAGACGGCCACCCTCGGTGGTGACACGGGTGTACTCGGCGAGGATGCCGTCGACGGTGCCGGGGAAGTGAGCGATGGCGCTCATGACTTCGCGGATGCCTTCCTCGATACGCTTGGCGATTTCGATCTCGCCTTCGCGGGTCAGCAGTTCCACGGTACCCATTTCACGCATGTACATGCGCACCGGGTCAGTGGTGCGGCCGATATCGGTCTCAACGGCAGCGAGGGCGGCAGCGGCTTCTTCAGCGGCTGCTTCGTCGGTGTCGGCTTCGGCCAACAACAGGGCGTCCGCATCCGGAGCACTCTCGAATACGTTGATCCCCATGTCGTTGATCATGCGGATGATGTCTTCCACCTGCTCCGGATCGGAAATATCTTCCGGCAGGTGGTCATTGACCTCCGCGTACGTCAGGTAACCCTGCTCGCGACCGCGGCTGATCAATTCTTTCAAACGAGATTGCTGTTGCGCTTTTACGGACATAACACCCTATCCACTGAAGGTCTTGGCGGGCTGAAAACAAGCCGAGGATTATACCAGAAAAAGAGGCTCAGGCGCCAGTTGAACTCTTGTCGCTGGAGGGAGCAGGGAGGCTGTAATGCTCTCTGAGCAATGTCTTTTCCTCGTCTGTGAGCTCGCTGGGGCTTTTATGAATGATGCTGCGGAGCGCTTTTTCACGCCGCCTCTGCGATTGACTATTTGCAAGTGTAGTAATGGTGTCGAAAAACTGCTGTTCAAGGTTGTCGCCCCGAATCAGCCACTCTTTCTCTGCCAAGGCCCGCAGCAGACGGCCCTGTTCGGTGCCGTGCCAGCGAGCGATCAACTGCAGTGAGCGCAGGCTGGGAGTCTTCTGCAGGGCGCCGACCAACGCCACCAGCAGCTGGGCGTAGGTGTCGTCTTCGTCGGCGAAATGGCTGACATCCTCGACCTTTTGCGCTAGCTGCGGATGGTGCAGCAGGGTGCGCAGGGCGATCAGATGTGGTGATTCGACGCTCACTGCGGTGCGTGGGGCACGTGGGGCGAAGTCGCCTTTACCTTTTTTGTTCCACTTGCCGCCGTCTTTTTTCCAGCTGCCTTTGCCGCCTTCGTTGCTGCGTTCGTAGTACTGCTGTTGCGGTGGCGCCGGCTGCTCGTAACCGTCGACATCCGGCAGGCTGTCGTAATAAGCGCTGTCGGGGATGTCGCCGTAGTCCGGGTAGTCGCTGCTGGGCGCCGCGTTGCTGGGGCTTGGTGCCGGGCTGCGAGGGCTGCTGGCGACCTGGCTGAGCGCTTCGCCGGAGAGGCCGGTGATCTCGCTCAGGCGTTGGCGCATCAAGGCGCGCAGGTTGTTGCCAGGTATCTTTTCGATCAATGGCGCGGCCAGCGTCACCAGATGCGCCTTGCCTTCCAGCGAGCGCGGGTCGGCCTCTTCACAAAGCTGCTGGAAGAAGTAGTCGGCCAATGGCTGCGCATGCTGATTGATGCGGGCGCGGAAGGCATCGGTGCCTTCCGCGCGCACCAGGGTGTCCGGGTCTTCGCCTTCGGGCAGAAAAAGAAAGCGTGCGCGACGGCCGTCCTGCAGGCTCGATAGCGTCGACTCCAGGGCGCGCCAGGCGGCGTTGCGGCCGGCGGCGTCGCCGTCGAAGCAGAACAGTACGCTGGGCACGATGCGGAACAGGCGCTTGAGGTGCTCCTCGCTGGTCGCTGTACCCAGGGTCGCCACGGCGTTGCGCAGGCCTTGCTGGGCCAGGGCGATGACGTCCATGTAGCCCTCGACCACCATGATCTCGTCGAGGTCACGGTTGTACTTGCGCGCCTCAAAGAGGCCGTAGAGTTCCTGGCCCTTGTGGAACACCGGGGTTTCCGGCGAGTTGAGGTACTTGGGCTTGTCGTCACCCAGCACTCGGCCACCGAAAGCGATTACCCGGCCGCGGCTATCGCGGATGGGGAACATGATACGGTCGCGGAAACGGTCGTAGCGCCGGCCGTTCTCGGCGTTCTCGATCAGCAGGCCGGCGTCGATCATGACCTTCTGCTGCAGGGCATCGCCGCCCAGTTGCTTGAGCAGGTTGTCCCAGCCGGGTGGGGCGAAACCGAGGCCGAAGTCGCGGGCAATTTCGCCGGTCAGGCCGCGGCCTTTGAGGTACTCCACGGCGTATTTGCGCTGCGGATGGCTCTTCAGGGCCTGGCGATAGTGCTCGGCGGCGGCGTTGAGCAGCGGGTAGAGCGGCGAGTCGACTGGTTGCCGGGGCTTGTGCCCGCGACCGCTTTCCTCGCGCGGCACGTCCATGCCGGCGCGCTTGGCCAGTTCCTCGATCGCCTGGGGGAATTCCAGTTGATCGTGGTCCATGACGAAGCCGAGGGCATTGCCGCCGGCGCCGCAGCCGAAGCAGTAGTAGAACTGCTTGTCCGGGCTGACGGTGAAGGAGGGGGTCTTCTCCTTGTGGAAGGGGCAGCAGGCGCTGTAGTTCTTGCCGGTCTTCTTCAGCTGGATGCGCGAACTCACCACATCGACGATGTCGGTGCGGTTGAGCAAGTCATCGATGAAGGATTGCGGGATCAGGCCGGCCATAGGCGCTCAGCATACTGCTCGGCGCGAAGGCGGAACAGTGATGGGTAGAAATGCAAAAAACTCCGGCCATTCGCCAATTGGCGAAGCGGAGTTCTGTAAATGCAATGCCCGGCCGAGGCCGGGCATTCGAGCGTCGCGTGTACGGTATTAGTACAGGCGAACGCTGCGGCGCTGCTCGCGCTGCACTTTCTTGGCGTGGCGCTTAACAGCGGCAGCGGCTTTGCGCTTACGCTCAGCGGTCGGCTTTTCGTAGAATTCGCGGCTACGGACTTCAGCCAGTACACCGGCTTTCTCGCAGGAGCGCTTGAAACGACGCAGGGCTACGTCGAAGGGTTCGTTCTCTTTAACTTTGACGGCTGGCATCCAGGTCGTACCTATCTTTAATTACCGGGGTTAACGCGGTCCCGGCAAATGAGGCTCGGGGTGCGTCGGTTTTTAAGGGTTGCGGATGTTACCGCCTCGGGCTTAGGAATGCAAAGCCCTCTGATCGAAAAGCGCTGGCCGCTCCGCCAGGCGGCGCTTATCATGCGCGCCTTTGTTCCACGCGGCAAACCAAGGCTCAAGCTCCATGCTCGTACTGGGATTGGAAACTTCCTGTGATGAAACCGGCGTCGCGCTCTATGACAGCGAGCGTGGCTTGCTGGCCGATGCACTATTCAGTCAGATCGATCTGCACCGTATATATGGCGGCGTGGTGCCTGAGTTGGCCTCGCGTGACCACGTCAAACGCATGCTGCCGCTGATTCGCCAGGTGCTGGATGAAGCGGGCAAGCAGGCTGGCGATATCGATGCGCTGGCCTACACCGCTGGGCCTGGCCTGGTCGGTGCGCTGTTGGTGGGCGCGTCCTGCGCGCAGGCGCTGGCCTTTGCCTGGGGCGTGCCGGCCGTTGGTGTGCACCATATGGAAGGTCACCTGCTGGCGCCGATGCTCGAAGAGCAGCCACCGGCTTTTCCGTTCGTCGCCTTGTTGGTGTCGGGTGGCCATACGCAGTTGGTGCGCGTTGACGGCATCGGTCAATACCAGTTGCTCGGTGAGTCGCTGGATGATGCTGCCGGTGAGGCCTTCGACAAAACGGCCAAGCTGATGGGCCTGAATTACCCGGGTGGCCCGGAGATCGCCAAGTTGGCTGAGCAGGGCACGCCGGGGCGTTTCGTCTTCCCGCGGCCGATGACCGATCGCCCTGGCCTGGATTTCAGTTTCAGCGGTCTCAAGACCTTTGCGCTGAATACCTGGCAGCAGTGCCGTGACAGCGGTGACGACCTCGACCAAGCCCGTCGCGACATCGCACTGGCCTTCCAGCAGGCAGTCGTCGAGACTCTGACCATCAAATGCAAGCGTGCGCTCAAGCAGAGTGGCTTGAACAGTCTGGTGATCGCCGGTGGCGTGAGCGCCAACAAGGCACTGCGTGAGCATCTGGAGCGCATGCTGGGTGAGATGAAGGGCAAGGTGTTCTACGCCCGCCCGCGCTTTTGTACCGATAACGGCGCAATGATCGCCTACGCTGGTTGCCAGCGCCTGCTCGCCGGGCAGCATGAGGATCTGGCTATCAAGGTGCAGGCGCGCTGGCCGATGGAGTCGCTGCCGGCGATTTGATGAGGGTTGTGTCCTGTAGGAGCGGCTTCAGCCGCGATTTTCGCTTTTAAAAGCGCCGCTCGCGTCCGGCGAACAGATCTCGCAGGTTGTTGCGATGGCGCCAGACGATCAAGCCGGTCAGTACGCAGGCCGGCAGCAGAGCGGCTGGTTGTTGCCAGGCCAGTAGTGGCAGTGTCAGTGGCGTTGCGATGAGTGAGGCGAGTGAACTGGTGCGGGTCAGCAGAAACACCAGCGCCCAGGCGGCCAGCGCGAGCAGGGCGGCTGGCGGGTAGAGGCCCAGCAACATACCGGCGGCAGTGGCTACACCTTTGCCGCCGCGGAAACGGAAATAAACGGGATAAAGGTGGCCAACGATGGCGGCCAGGCCAATCCAGGCCTGTTGATGCAGGCTCAGGCCGAACAGCTTGGCGATCAGGATCGGCAGCAGGCCCTTGAGCAGGTCGCCGATCAGGGTCATGACCGCGAGCTTGCGGCCGGCCACGCGCAGCATATTGGTGGCGCCGGGGTTGCCCGAGCCGATGACACGCGGGTCGGGACCACCTGCGAGGCGACTGAGCAGGATGGCAAAGGACAACGAGCCGAGCAGGTAGGCGAGGATCGCCAGGAGCCAGAACATGGTGGCCATTCCAGGGCATGGGGTGGGCCGATTCTAACGAGGTGCAGCGCCCTTGTCGTGGCGTGGAGAGTGTGGTGGACAGAGTATTTATCGAGGGGCTGGAGGTCGACACGGTGATCGGCGCCTACGATTGGGAGCGCGACATTCGTCAGTGCCTGCTTCTGGATCTGCAGATGGCCTGGGATAACCGTCCGGCGGCAGCTGGTGACGATCTTGACCAGGCACTCGATTACGCCAGTGTCTCTGCGCGTATTCAGGCGTTCGCCGCCGAGTCGCAGTTCATCCTGGTGGAAACCTTCGCCGAGCGTCTGGTTCAGCTGCTGATGGCTGAATTCAATATTCCCTGGATACGCCTTAAACTGACCAAGCCCGGTGCCGTGCCTGCGGCGCGTGGTGGTGTCGGGGTGGAGATCGAGCGCGGATGTCTTTGACTCGGGTCTTTCTCGGTCTCGGCAGCAATATCGAGCGCGAGACTCATCTCGCTGCCGGCCTCGATGCGCTGGCTGGGGTGCTCAGCGACATGCATTGCTCGCCCGTGTTCGAGAGCCATGCCGTAGGCATCAAGAGCGGCAACTTCTTCAATCTGGTCGTGGTCGGTGACACCGAGCTGCCGCTGCTGGAGCTGGATCGCAGGCTGAAGTTCATCGAAGCCGACAACGGCCGTTACGCTCCGGAGCGCAAGGGACTGCCGCTGGATATCGATGTGCTGCTGTATGGCGAGCAGGTGGGCAACTTCAACGGCTTGGTCCTGCCGCGTGCCGAGATTCTCAAGAATGCCTTCGTGCTATGGCCGCTGGCGCTGCTGGCGCCGGAGATGCGTCATCCGCTCGACGGCCGTTCCTTCGCTGACTTGTGGACCTCTGCGCAGATCGACCAGCAGCTGTGGCCGGCCGCCTTCCAGTGGCGCGGCGCCGAGCTGACGCCGGCAGAGTTGCTGCAAGCGCGCTCCTCGTAGCCCGGATGCAATCCGGTAGTACAGGTAGTGGCAATGCCCCGGATTGCATCCAGGCTACGCAGGTTTCTGTTTGATCGCACGTTTCGGTGTAGGAGCCCCTCCCCGGGGCGAAAGCGATTGTGGTCGTTCAGCAAGACTTGCAGCCTGGTCACGATTCGCCGCGGGGCGCGGCTCCTAAAAGGCTATTGACCTTTGTAGGCTTTCAGGGCATTCAGCCGTTCACGAGTGAGCGCTTCGCCCAGCTCCGCGCCTTTGAATCCCTTCTCCAGTAGCGGTTTCACCGCTACCTGGCGCGCGACCTCGGCAGCGCCGAGTAGGTAAGCGGCCTGTGGATAGTCGCGTTGTTCGAGGCCCTGGCGTCCACGTGCATCCATCTCGCAGGCTGCGACGAACTCGCCGAAACGTTGCGGGCGACGGAATACATCGAAGCGTTGCAGCAACTCCAGCAGGGTCGACGGCCGCAGCTCCAGAGCGCGATGACCGTGGGTATGGAATTCGCCCACGAGCAACGCCAGTTCGGCGCAGTCGCGCGGCACCTTGCAGCGTGCGTTGATCGCCTCGATAAGTTGCAGCCCCTTGTGCTCATGAGCGATATGTCGTGGCCACTCGGCTTCTGGCGTCAGCCCCTTGCCGACATCGTGCAACAGACAGGCCCAGCGTACGCTCAGTGGCTGATCGTGCTCGGCGCACTGCTGCAGCACGCTCAGTACATGCACGCCGGTGTCTATCTCGGGGTGATGGGCAGGTGGTTGCGGTACGCCGAACAGGGCGTCGACCTCTGGCAGGAGTGCCGCCAGCGCGCCGCAGTCACGCAGTACCTGAACGAACACATCCGGGCGCGGCTCCATCAGGGCGCGGGAGATTTCCTTCCAGCTACGTTCGGCTGTCAGGTGCGCCAGTTCGCCGGCCTCGGCCAATTGGCGCATCAGCGCCAGGGTCTCCTGCGCCACGCTGAAACCAAGTTGTGCATAGCGTGCGGCGAAGCGGGCGACGCGCAGCACGCGCAGCGGGTCTTCGGCGAAGGCAGGCGAAACGTGGCGCAGGATGCGCGCTTCAAGATCCTGCTGCCCGCCGTAGGGATCGAACAGCGTGCCGTTATCATCCTCGGCCATGGCGTTGATGGTCAGGTCACGGCGGATCAGGTCATCTTCCAGGGTAACGTCGGGGCTGGCGTGAAAGGTGAAACCACCGTAACCGCGACCGCTCTTGCGCTCGGTTCGGGCCAGGGCATATTCCTCACCGCTTTGCGGATGGAGGAATACCGGGAAGTCCTCGCCCACTGGTCGGTAGCCGAGTGCGAGCATCTGTTCGGCACTGGCGCCGACCACCACCCAGTCGATATCGGTGACTGGCCGCCCGAGCAGGCGATCGCGCACGGCACCGCCGACTTTGTAGATCTGCATAGGGTTCCTCCATTGAGCGCAGAGGATACCGAAGATCGGTAGGGTGCGCCGCGCGCACCGGCTTATTACGGGAGTTGAGTGCCATCGGTGCGCATGGCGCACCCTACCTGGTGGCCAGCGGAATCTGCTCGGTCAGCGCCCGGACGGCACGCTCTAGCTGTTCGGCGCTGTCGCGCGCCGGGCTCAGGCCCGTGCTGATCACGCCTTCCCAGAGTATGCGGCCCTCGGGATCGGTCAGGCGCAGGCGCAGCGTGCCGGTCTCGTCGCGCAGGCGATGAATGGCCTGATAGGGGCCAAGTGGGTTGGGTGGTGGATTATCGACCTTGAAGGTCAGCGGACTGTCCTGCAAGGCTAGCCAATAGTAGACGCGTAGTTGCGCTTGCCGGCTTTCATGAAAGCCTCGGGCAGCCAGGGCATGACGCAACAAAGGTGGTAATTGGCGATAACGCTCGGCATAGGGCGTGGCGCCTTCGAGGCTGTGCTGTGGATCGATCAGCTCATAACTATGACGGCCGGCCAGCGAGGCGTCGGCGGCACTGAGTATGCGCGCCTGAGGCACGTGGCTGGCGCAGGTCGCCAGCCCCAGGCACAAGAGGAGCACCAGAAATATTCGCATGCAGTGTTTCTCGCGGAGTCTGCCTGCGATGCTGGTGTCTGGCGCCATCCTCGGCAACCGATCAAATGGGTGGTATCACCAGGTCCAGCCGCGGGTAATCGCTATCACCCTCGGCGCTGCTGCGTGGCGGTACATGCTGGGTGGTGATCAACTGGTCGCCCTGGCAGACCTCCAGGTGGATGTCGAAGCCCCAGAGCCGGTGCAGGTGTTTGAGTACCTCCTCGGTGGATTCGCCCAGCGGTTTGCGGTCGTGCTGCTGGTGGCGCAGGGTCAGCGAGCGATCGCCACGGCGGTCGATGTTCCAGATCTGCACGTTGGGCTCGCGGTTGCCCAGGTTGTACTGCGCGGCAAGCAATTCGCGGATGGTGCGGTAGCCAGATTCGTCATGGATGGCCGGCACCAGCAGTTCATCCTTCTGGTCGTCGTCGAGGATGCCGAACAGCTTGAATTCGCGAATCACCTTGGGCGAGAGGAACTGCAGGATGAAGCTTTCGTCCTTGAAGCTGGTCATGGCGAATTTGAGGGTGGTCAGCCAGTCACTGCCGGCGATGTCGGGGAACCAGCGTTTGTCCTCTTCGGTGGGCTCCTCGCAGATACGGCGGATGTCGCGGTACATGGCGAAGCCCAGTGCATAGGGGTTGATGCCGCTGTAGTAGGGGCTGTCGAACGGCGGTTGATAGACCACGCTGGTATGCGACTGCAGAAACTCCATCATGAAACCGTCGGTAACCAGGCCTTCGTCATACAGGTCGTTCATCAGGGTGTAGTGCCAGAAGGTGGCCCAGCCTTCGTTCATCACCTGGGTCTGGCGTTGCGGGTAGAAGTATTGGGCGATCTTGCGCACGATGCGGATCACCTCGCGCTGCCAGGGCTCCAGCAGCGGCGCGTGTTTTTCCAGGAAGTAGAGGATGTTCTCCTGTGGCTCAGCCGGGAAGCGTTTGCTGTCCTTCTCGCCGCCTTTGTCTGCGCTGCGCGGAATGGTGCGCCACAGGTCGTTGATCTGCCGTTGCAGGTGTTCTTCGCGATCTTTCTGGCGCTTGCGCTCCTCCTCGGCGGAGATCGGGTAGGGGCGCTTGTAGCGGTCGACGCCGTAGTTCATCAGGGCGTGGCAGGAGTCGAGCAGTTCCTCCACTGCGTCGATGCCGTAACGCTCTTCGCACTGCATGATGTACTGCTTGGCGAACACCAGGTAATCGATGATCGAGCTGGCGTCGGTCCAGGTGCGGAACAGGTAGTTGCCCTTGAAGAAGCTGTTGTGGCCGTAGCAGGCGTGGGCGATCACCAGTGCCTGCATGCAGATGGTGTTTTCTTCCATCAGGTAGGCAATGCACGGGTCGGAGTTGATCACGATCTCGTAGGCCAGGCCCATTTGCCCGCGCTTGTAGCCTTTCTCGGTGGCGAGGAAGTGCTTGCCGTAGGACCAGTGGTGATAACCCAGTGGCATACCGACCGAGGCGTAGGCATCCATCATCTGCTCGGCGGTGATCACTTCGATCTGGTTGGGGTAGGTGTCCAGCGCGTAGCGCTCAGCGATGCGCGCGATTTCCTTGTCGTATTGGCGGATCAGCTCGAAGGTCCATTCCGAGCCGGTGGAGATCGGCTGGCGTTTCTTTTCGGCAGTGCTCATGGCCACTCCTCAACTCACCAGGCGGCGCTGGAACAGTTCGCGGAACACCGGGTAGATATCGGCTGCCGACACCAGTTGTTGCTGAGCGAAGCTGTCGGCAAACGCCTCGGCCACCTGTTCGTATTCGAACCACAGTGCCTGATGCTCACGCGGGGTGATCTCGACGTAGGTGAAGTACTGCACGAACGGCATGATCTGGTTGATCAATATATCCCGGCATACGGGGGAGTCGTCGTTCCAGTTGTCGCCGTCCGACGCCTGGGCGGCATAGATGTTCCACTCGTTGATCGGGTAGCGCTCGGCCATCACTTCCTGCATCAGCTTCAGGGCGCTGGAAACGATGGTGCCGCCGGTCTCGCGGGAGTAGAAGAACTCTTCCTCGTCCACTTCCTTGGCACTGGTGTGGTGGCGAATGAATACCACGTCGATCTTGTCGTAGTTACGCTTGAGGAACAGGTAAAGCAGGATGAAGAAGCGTTTGGCCACGTCCTTGGTGGCCTGGGTCATGGAGCCGGACACGTCCATCAGGCAGAACATCACGGCCTTGGAGCTGGGGTTGGGCTGCTTGGTCAGCAGGTTGTACTTGAGGTCGAAGGTGTCGAGGAAAGGCACGCGGTGAATACGCGCGCTGAGCCGCTCGATCTCCGCCTCCATTTCCTGGATATCGCCGAAGTTGTCCGGCTCTTCCCGTCGTAGCCGCTCCAGTTCTGCCTTCGCCTGGCGCAGTTTGGCGCGGCTGGAACCGGACAAAGCGATGCGCCGGGCGTGTGCCGAGCGCAGGGTGCGGACGATGTTGATGCGTGACGGGTTGCCCTCGTTGCTGATACCGGCGCGTACGGTCTTGAAGGTGTCGGCGCCGGTCAGGTGGCGTTTGACCAGGTTGGGCAGCTCCAGATCCTCGAACATGAAGTCGAGAAACTCCTCTTGGGTGATCTGGAAGACGAACTCGTCCATGCCTTCGCCGGAGTTGCTCGCCTTGCCACTACCGCGCCCGCCGCCACCGCCTTGCGGGCGCGGAATGCGTTCGCCGGTGGTGAATTCCTTGTTACCGGGGTGAACGATGGTCTGCTTGCCGCCGCGACCATGATGCAGCACCGGTTCGTCGATGTCGCGACCGGGGATGCTGATCTGCTCGCCATGCTCCATATCGGTGATGGAGCGGCGGCTGACGGCTTCTTCCACGGCCTTCTTGATGTGTTCACGGTACCGCCGCAGGAAGCGCTGGCGGTTGACCGTGCTCTTGTTCTTGCCGTTGAGGCGTCGGTCGATCACGTAGCTCATGACGTCTCCCTAGCACGCCTGCAGCCGCAGGCGTGCAGCGAATGAGACGGCGCGCAGGGGCGCCGTTCAGGGCTTACTGAGACTTGCGAACCCGCAGGTACCACTCCGACAGCAGGCGCACCTGCTTCTCGGTGTAGCCGCGCTCGACCATACGTTTGACGAAGTCGTTGTGCTTCTGCTGATCCTCCTTGCTGCCCTTGGCGTTGAAGCTGATGACGGGCAGCAGATCCTCGGTGTTGGAGAACATCTTCTTCTCGATGACCACGCGCAGTTTCTCGTAGCTGAGCCAGGTCGGGTTCTTGCCGTTGTTGTTGGCGCGGGCGCGTAGCACGAAGTTGACGATCTCGTTGCGGAAGTCCTTCGGATTGCTGATGCCGGCCGGTTTCTCGATCTTCTCCAGTTCTTCGTTTAGAGCCACGCGGTTGAGAATCTCGCCGGTTTCCGGGTCGCGGTATTCCTGGTCCTGAATCCAGAAGTCGGCGTACAGGACGTAACGGTCGAAGATGTTCTGTCCGTACTCGCTGTAGGACTCCAGGTAGGCTGTCTGGATTTCCTTGCCGATGAACTCGATGTAGCGCGGCGCCAGGTATTCCTTGATGTAGCGCAGGTAGCGTTCGCGCACTTCGGCCGGGAACTGTTCCTGTTCGATCTGCTGTTCCAGCACGTAGAGCAGGTGCACCGGGTTGGCGGCCACTTCGTGCGGGTCGAAGTTGAACACCTTGGACAGGATCTTGAAGGCGAAGCGGGTCGACAGGCCGTTCATGCCCTCATCGACGCCCGCGCTATCGCGATATTCCTGGATGGACTTGGCTTTGGGGTCGGTGTCCTTGAGGTTTTCGCCGTCGTAGACGCGCATCTTCGAGTAGATGTTGGAGTTCTCCGGCTCCTTCAGCCGGCTCAGCACGCTGAACTGAGCGAGCATCTTCAGCGTGTCCGGTGCGCAATGCGCCTTGGCCAGCGAGCTGTTGATCAGCAGCTTGTCGTAGATGCGCACCTCGTCGCTGACGCGCAGGCAATACGGCACTTTGACGATGTAGATACGGTCGATGAAGGCTTCGTTGTTCTTGTTGTTGCGGAAGCTGTGCCACTCGGATTCGTTGGAGTGAGCCAGCAGGATGCCGCTGTAGGGGATCGCGCCAAGGCCTTCGGTGCTGTTGTAGTTGCCCTCCTGGGTGGCGGTGAGCAATGGATGCAGCACCTTGATCGGCGCCTTGAACATCTCGACGAATTCCATCAGGCCCTGGTTGGCACGGCACAGCGCGCCCGAATAGCTGTAGGCGTCAGCGTCGTTCTGTGGGAAGTCTTCCAGCTTGCGGATATCCACCTTGCCGACCAGCGCCGAGATGTCCTGGTTGTTCTCGTCACCTGGTTCGGTCTTGGCTACGGCAATCTGGTTGAGGATCGACGGGTACAGCTTGACCACGCGGAACTGGCTGATATCACCACCGAATTCCTGCAGGCGCTTGGTCGCCCAGGGCGACATGATCGAATTGAGGTAGCGGCGCGGGATGCCGTAGTCCTCTTCGAGGATGGCGCCGTCCTCGGTGGCATTGAACAGCCCCAGGGGTGATTCGAATACCGGCGAGCCCTTGATAGCATAGAAGGGCACCTTCTCCATCAGTTGCTTGAGTTTTTCCGCCAGCGAGGATTTACCGCCGCCCACCGGGCCCAGCAGGTAGAGGATCTGTTTCTTCTCTTCCAGGCCCTGCGCCGCGTGGCGGAAGTAGGAGACGATCTGGTCGATGCATTCTTCCATGCCGTGGAAGTCGGCAAAGGCCGGGTAACGGCGGATCACCTTGTTGGAGAAGATTCTGGACAGTCGCGAGTTGCTTGAGGTGTCGAGCAACTCGGGTTCGCCGATGGCCATCAGCAGGCGCTCGGCCGCAGTGGCGTAAGCGCTGCGATCCTGCTTGCACAGTTCGAGGTACTCCTGCAGCGAGTACTCCTCCTGGCGGGTCGCCTCGAAACGTTGTTGGAAGTGACTGAAAATACTCATGACTTCACCTCGCTCGATGCTGAAAGCTGGCTCGGGATCGGTCGTGCGTACAGGTACTGGGTGACCCCGGCTTAGAGACAAGCCGGGAATAATCCCCCAAACCTAAAGGTCGTTACCGATGGCCCGATGCCGGTTGGCCGGCTCTACCTTCAATGGGATGGCCTGAGTAACAGAATAGTTCGTTCTGCAGAGGGTCAAGGGCGGGACAACGATAACTGGATGTTACCGTGCGTCGGGAAATGGCGGCAGGCCAGAGCGGGCGCGGTCTGCCGCCTGAAGAAATTTATTCTTCGGAACTTTGTGCGGTCTCGCTTGGATAAGTAGCGCGCCACAGCTCGAAACCGCCATCCAGGCTGTAAACGTCGGAAAAACCCTGGCCGACCAGGTAGGCGGCAGCGCCCTGGCTGGAATTGCCATGGTAGCAGGACACGATCAGCGGCGCGTCGAGGTCTGCATGGGTGATGAAGTCATGCAGCGAGTGGTTGTCCAGGTGGCGCGAGCCGCTGATATGACCATTGGCGAAGCTCTGTGGGTCGCGGATGTCGACCACCACGGCGCCTTGGGCGCGCAGCTCTTGTGCCTGTTGTGGGGAAATTCGCTTGAATTCGCTCATGTTCGGGGCCTTTGCGTGAATCGTTGGGGCGCTGCTGGCGCTCATTCCTTGGGACAGGTGCAGCGGTGCAGTTCGCCGCTGTCGACATCGAGCAGGGTCATTGCTCCCCCCCAGACGCAACCGGTATCCAGGGCGTACAGGCCGGGTTCGGTGCAGTTGCCTTCCAGCGCTGCCCAGTGACCGAAGATGATCTTCTCACCGCGCATCTTGCGCTGCGGGTGGCTGAACCAGGGGGCGAAGCCGGGTGGCGCGTTGTCGATGCCTTCCTTGGTCTTCAGGTCCAGCGTGCCGTCGGCCTTGCAGAAACGCATGCGGGTGAAATAGTTGGTGATCACCCGCAGGCGTGTCACACCGTGCAGCTCTTTGTTCCATTTGGCGGGTTCGTTGCCGTACATGCCGTCGAGGAATAGCGGCAGGCGGGCATCATCGCGCAGGACTTCTTCGACCTCGGCGGCGCGGCGCAGTGCCTTGCTTAGTGTCCACTGCGGTGGAATGCCGGCGTGCACCAGCGTGACGTTGCGCTCGACATCGTGGTGTACCAGTTTCTGCAGGCGCAGCCAGTCGAGCAGGTCGTTGCGATCCGGGGCATCGAGTATCTCGCGCAGGGTGTCGCCTTTCTTCAAGCGCTCGATATTGTGCGCGACGGCGAGCAGGTGCAGGTCATGGTTGCCGAGAACGCAGGTCACGGCGTGACGGATGCTGTAGAGAAAACGCAGAGTCTCCAGTGACTGCGGGCCGCGGTTGACCAGGTCGCCTACCAGCCACAGCTGGTCTTTGGCAGGGTCAAAGGACGCCCGGTCGAGCAGGCACTGCAATGGCTTGAGGCAGCCCTGCAGATCCCCTACGGCATACACAGCCATCAGTGCAGAGCCCCTGGTACTGCCAGGCGAAATGGCGCGATGGTCGCATCGAAGCGTTTACCGTCTTCCGCCAGCATCTGGTAGCTGCCCTGCATGGTGCCGACCTGAGTGGCCATTACCGTACCGCTACTGTAGGTGTGGCTGGCGCCCGGCTCGATGTGTGGCTGTTGGCCGATCACGCCTGCGCCGCGTACTTCCTGCACACGGCCGTCGCCATCGGTGATCAGCCAGTGGCGCGATAGCAGCTGTGCTGGCAATTCGCCGTTGTTGACGATGGTCACCGTGTAGGAGAACGCAAAGCGGTTCTGCTCCGGCTGCGATTGCGCCGCCAGGTAGCGTGTGGTGACGCTGACGTCGATCTGATAACGAGGGTCGGACATGCGGAAAACCTGTTGAACTTGACTGCAGTTTAGCCCTGAGAAGCACCTGGTTGCAGGGCCAGCTGATCGGCCAGGCGGACGAAGGCGGCGAGATCCAGCTGTTCTGGACGCAGGCTGCCGTCGACGCCGGCGGCTTCGATGGCCTCGGTCGGCAATAGCTGCTTGAGCGTGTTGCGCAGGGTCTTGCGGCGCTGGTTGAAGGCTTCGCGCACCACCCGCTCCAGCAGGCGGTGATCCTTGGCTGGGTGCGGCAGGGTTTCATGGGGTACCAGACGCACGATGGCGGAGTCGACCTTGGGTGGCGGGTTGAACGAGCCAGGCCCGACATTGAACAGGTGCTCCACGCGGCAGTGGTACTGCACCATGATCGACAGGCGCCCCCAATCGCCACCGCCTGGTCCGGCGGCCATGCGCTCGACCACTTCCTTCTGCAGCATGAAGTGCATGTCGCGAATCAGTGGCGCGTTGTCCAGCAGGTGAAAAATCAGCGGCGTGGAGATGTTGTAGGGCAGGTTGCCGACCACGCGCAGGCTGCGCGGCTCTGCATCGAGGCGGGTAAAGTCGAATTTCAGTGCATCGCCCTGATTCAGATGGAAGCGCGGGTTGTCGCCGAACTTGCTCTGCAGGATGGGAATCAGGTCGAGGTCCAGCTCGATCACGTCGAGTTGCGCGCCGCTGCCCAGCAGCCCCTCGGTCAGGGCGCCCTGGCCCGGGCCGATCTCCAGCAGGCGCTCACCTTCCTTGGCGCGAATGGCGCGCAGGATACGGTCGATCACACCGGCATCATGCAGGAAATTCTGGCCGAAGCGCTTGCGCGCACGGTGTTGGTATTCGGACATGTACGGCTCCGCGGAGCAGCTCGGCGCTTGGCTCGAGGCTGGATACAAAAGGAAGTCGCACAGTCTACCAGCGAATGGCGCCGCGGGTACGGCTGCGGCGCGGGCGGCTCAGGACTTGCGGCTGGCGGCCATCTGGTAGGCGGTTTCCAGGGCCACCTGCAGGCTGCCGATCTCCACCTTGCCGGTGCCGGCCAGGTCCAGTGCGGTACCGTGGTCCACGGAGGTGCGGATGATCGGCAGGCCCAGCGTGACGTTCAGCGCGGCGCCGAAGCCCTTGAATTTCAGCACAGGCAAGCCTTGGTCGTGATACATGGCCAGTACTGCATCGGCCTGGTCCAGATATTTGGGGGTGAACAGAGTATCGGCCGGCAATGGACCGATAAGGTTCATGCCTTCAGCGCGCAGGCGTTGCAGCGTCGGCTCGATGATCTCGATTTCCTCACGTCCCAGATGGCCGCCTTCGCCGGCATGAGGGTTGAGCCCGCAGACCAGGATGCGCGGTTTGGCGATGCCGAACTTGCTTTGCAGATCGGCATAGAGGATGCGGGTGACACGCTCGAGGCGCTCGCTGGTGATCGCCGCTGCGACATCCTTGAGCGGCAGGTGAGTGGTGACCAGGGCTACGCGTAAGCCACGGGTTGCCAGCATCATCACCACCTGCCCGGTCTGGGTCAGGTCGGCGAGAAATTCGGTATGACCGGAAAAGGCGATACCGGCCTCGTTGATCACGCCCTTGTGCACGGGGGCAGTGATCATCCCGGCGAAGCTGCCATCCAGGCAACCTTGCGCGGCTCGGGTCAGCGTCTGCAGGACGTAGCTCGCGTTGGCGGGAGCCAGTTGGCCCGGTTCGGCGGCGACAGCCAGTGGCGTATCCCAGACATACAGGCTGCCCGCAGGTGCCGGAGTATCCGGCCATTGTTGCGGATCGGCTGCCAGCAACTCGATCTGCAACCCCAGCTGCCTGGCGCGCTCGGCCAGTAGCTCATGACTGGCGACGGCGACCAGTGGCGCAGGCTGCGCCTCGCGAGCGAGGAGGAGGCAGAGATCGGGGCCGATACCGGCGGGTTCGCCAGGGGTGAGGGCAAAGCAAGGTTGCGTCATGGCAGGGGGCTCTGGGCCTGTGAGGGGGCTCAGTGTACGCCGCAGGGCCAATAACGAAAAAGCCCGGCGCAGGGCCGGGCTGGTTCGAATCGCATTGCCGTTACAGTTTGGTCTCGACGTAGGCTTCGTCACGGATCTGACGCAGCCAGGCCTGCAGCTCCTCGTCGTACTTGCGGTTGCGTAACAGGTTGGCGGCCTGTTGCTCGCGGAACTCGGCACTGCTATCGGTAGCGCGACGGCCCAGCACCTGCAGAACGTGCCAGCCATAGGGGCTCTTGAATGGCTTGGACAACTCGCCGCTGGGGGTGTTGTTCATCACTTCGCGGAACTCGGGCACCAGGGCGTTCGGGTCGATCCAGTTCAGGTCGCCGCCATTGAGGGCGGAGCCCGGGTCTTCGGAGAAGTTCTTCGCCAGTTCGGCGAAGTCTTCGCCTGCCAGGATGCGCTGATAAAGGCGCTCGACCAGGCGACGGGTTTCTTCTTCGCTGCGGATTTCACTGGGCTTGATCAGAATGTGACGCACATGCACTTCGTCACGTACCTGAGTGTCGCCGCCGCGCTTTTCCATCAACTTGAGGATGATGAAGCCGCCTGGGGTGCGGACCGGCTCGGTCACCTCGCCCGGGTTTAGGGCGCTGATCATGCTATCGAACGGCGGCGGCAGCTGGCCGGCTTTACGCCAGCCCATCTCGCCGCCTTCCAGGGCGTTCTCACTGGCCGAGCGAGCCACGGCCAGTTGGGCGAAGTCCGCACCCTGTTGCAGTTGCTGATACAGCTCCTGCGCCTGGCGGTCGGCGGCCTGGATTTCGCTGGAGGAGGCGCCTTCGGAAACCGGAATCAGGATATTGGCCAGACGGAACTCTTCCGACAGTTGCATCTTGCCCAGATCGGAGGCGAGGAAGTTCTGCACTTCCTGGTCGGTAACCTGGATGCGTTCGGCAACGCGGCGCTGGCGTACACGGCTGATGATCATCTCGCGGCGTACCTGGTCACGGGCGTCGTCGTAGGACAGGCCGTCACGCGCCAGCGCCTGGCGGAACTGTTCCAACGACATGCCGTTGCGCTGAGCGATGGTGCCCATGGCCTGGTTCAGCTCTTCGTCGGTGATGCGAATGCCGGAGCGTTCGCCGATCTGTAGCTGAATGTTCTCGATGATCAGACGCTCGAGTACCTGCTGGCTGAGCACGTGCTCAGGCGGTAGCGCGCCTCCGCGCTTGTCGATGGTTTGCTGGACTTCGCGCAGGCGCGAGTCGAGCTGGCTTTGCATGACCACGTCGTTGTCGACGATGGCCACGACGCGATCCAGCGGGCGAACCTGGGCCTGAGCCGTTGCCGCCAGCAGTGCTGCGCCCAATAGCAGGGGGCGCAGGCAATCAGAAAGCTTGGTCTTCACGTTCACGGTAACCTTGAATGCCTTGGTCGAGGAAAGATTCCACCTTGTTGCCTACGACACCGCCGAGGCCTTTGAGGACGATCTGCAGGAAGATGCCGCGATCCGCCTCATCGTTGCGCGCCGGATCGAGGCTGACTTCGTCGTAATCGATCCAGTAGCGATTGATCAGGCGCAGCTTCCAGCAGCAGCTGTCGTACTCGAAGCCACCGAAGGCCTCGAGCGTACGGTTGCGACCGTAGTCGTACTGCCAGCGCGAGATCAGGCTCCACTGCGGAGCCAGCGGCCAGATGACGGAGAAGTCATGCTGGTCGATCTTGTAGTAGTCCTTGATGAAGTTCGGGTTCGGCGAGCCGTCTGCGAGTGTCTCGTTGCCGTAGTCCGGATTGGTGGTCCAGGTACCGCTGTCACGGTCATAACGCACGGTGTCGTTACGATAGCGATAGCCGAGGTTGACCACCTTGTTCGGGTTGGCCTCCGGCTGATAGTGGAACATCGCGCTGCCCGAACGGGTGGCGTGCTGGTCCGGGTCCCAGTTGAAGGTGGAGCTGAAGCGCCAATCGCGGTTGAAACGGTACAGATACTCCAGTGCATAGGGCGACACGTCGGCGGTCGACTCCTCGCGGTCGCGGTAGTCGATACCTGCCAGCTGTACCTTGCGGTCTTCGAAGTAGAAAGCCTGGCCGACGCTGATGCGCTGGCGTTCGAAGCCATTCGGCTCGATCCAGCGACTGGTCACGCCCAGCGACAGCTTGTTCTCGTCGCCAATGCGATCCTTGCCGCTGAAGCGGTTCTCACGCCACAACGAGGCGTAGCTGAAGGTCGGCTCGCCAGTGTCGAAGATCGGGATATCGGTCTGGTCTTCTTCCGGCACGTAGAGGTAGAACGCTCGCGGTTCCAGGGTCTGGCGGAATTCTTTGCCGAACAACTGGGTATTGCGGTCGAAGTACAGGCCGCTGTCGACGCTGAACAGACCTACGCCACGGTTCGGCGAGTTCTTGTAGTCGACGCCGAACCACTGGCGATTCGGGTCGTTCAAATCATTCGTAGCACCGGCGATATCGGCCTTGCCCCGGCCGTCCAGGTTAACCTGATACTGCGTCTGCAGGTACTTGACCTGCGGCTTGACGAAGCCCCAGCTCCAGTTCAGCGGCAGGCTGACGCCAGGCTCCAGATGCAGACGCTCGCCGTCGGCGCGGTTCAGACCGGTGAGGCGTTCGTCATACCAAAGGTCCTGTGGCCGGCCGGTTACCCCGTCCTTGTCGACGAAATAGCCCGAGCGCAAATTACGGTCGAAACGTACGTATTCGGTGCCGTAGGTGAAGTCGAGACCGCCCGGGTTGAACGGCAGTTTGCCGTCCAGGGTGATCTGCGGCAGGCGATCATAAGGCGTCACATCGGTGATGTTGGCCAGTTCGTAGGCATGCAGATTCAGGCGTGCAGTGTAGCTGTCGCCGCGGTAGGTGAGAGTGCCGCGCTGGTTGACGTAAGTCGCTGTCTCGATACCCAGGTCGGTATTCAGATCCTGGAAGTAGTAGGGGTCGCTGATGTCGGTGTAATCAACCTCCGCCAGCAGACGCGAGTTCAGGCCCTGTTTGTGCTGCCAGCTGTACATCCAGCGCTGGTCTTCGTACTCGGACTGCAGCTTGCGCTCGTCCTCGTCGTCGTTCAGCCAGGCGCCGCCGACCTGGCCTTCGCTGCTTTCGGTCAGGTAGCGGAACTCACCTTCCATCAGCAGGCCGCGTTTGGCCATATAGGTGGGGTACAGCGTGGCGTCGTAGTTCGGCGCCAGGTTGAAGTAGTAAGGCGTCTGTAGCGAGAAACCATCGCCGCTCGACGTGCCGATGCTTGGCGGTAGGAAGCCGGACTGGCGGCGGTCGTCGATCGGGAAATAGATGTACGGGGTGTAGAACACCGGAATGTCCTTGACCCGCAGCGTCACGTTGGTTGCGGTACCGAAGCCGGTCGCCGGGTTCAGCGTGATGTTGTTGCCTTTCAGGTGCCAGGCATTGTCACCCGGCTCACAGCGGGTGTAGGTGCCGTCCTTGAGGCGGATGATCGCGGTCTCTTCGCGTTTGGCGTAGAGCGCGCTGCCGCGTACGTGAGCTTGATGCATCACGTACTCGGCATTGTCGATCTTGGCTTCGCCGTTATCGAGCTGCAGTTCGGCACGATCACCGACTACCAGCGTGCCCTTGTCGCGCAAGCGCACGTTGCCAACCAGTTCACCACGGTTTTCCGTCTGGTGCAGGCTGGCTTCGTCGGCTTCCACTTGTAAGCCGGACTGACGCAGGACGACATCGCCAGCGAGTGTGGCGACCTGTTTTTCCTGCTCGAAGCGCGACGCTTTGGCCGATACATACATCGGCGACTCGTCCAGTGGCGTGGTGTCATCCATGCCTGGGCGCAGCGGCTCGATATAGGCGCCTGCGCAATAAGGACCCGCCTCGGCAATCTGCGCTGCGGTCAACTTATCGCGCGGCACCCAGTCCAAGTGGCTGTAGTCGGCACTGCGTGAGGCGAGTGCACGGCCCTTGCTCTCGGTGACCAGCACCGGAGCGGCATCCTGCTTGACTACGGTCTCGCTGCTCGCGCCCGGCGTAACGCTGACAGCGCTGCCGCTGTGCACGGGGCGTGGGGGCAGGGCGCCGGCTGCCGTCTTCGGCGCACAGGCCCAGCCACCCGAAGGCGAGACCTGGCAATCGTATTGCTCGGCGGCAAAGGACTGTAGGCTGAATACGGGCTGTAAGGCCAGAAAACTGCCGGTAACCAGCAGTGGGAATTTCTTGCGGAACGCGGGATGTTTTACTGCCATCTTGTTAGTCCGGGCTTCCTGCGCGCTATCGGCCCAGGGGCCGCACGCCTCTCGATGGGCTGAAAAAGATGCTGGATAATAAAGCATGACCCGCGCAACGGCTAGCGCCGTCGGAGACCCCTTGATGTCTGAACACGATGTACGTCTGCAACAACTGCAAAGCTGGCTCGCCGAGCAATTGCCCATTCTGTTCGCCGCCAAAGGCTGGGGGACGGTGCCTGTCGCCGAGTTGAGCCCGGCGAGTAGCGACGCCAGTTTCCGCCGTTACTTCCGCTGGCAGGCAGGTGAACGCAGCCTGATTCTGATGGATGCGCCACCGCCGCAGGAGAACTGCGCGCCTTTCGTCCGCATCGCCGCGCTGCTGGCCGGCGCCGGCGTGCATGTGCCGCAGGTCCTGGCGGCGGATATCGAGCAAGGCTTCCTGATCCTCGATGATCTGGGACGCCAGACTTATCTGGATGTGATCGATCAGGACAATGCCGATGCACTGT
This sequence comes from Pseudomonas pichavaramensis, assembly GCF_050473265.1. Taxonomy (NCBI): domain Bacteria; kingdom Pseudomonadati; phylum Pseudomonadota; class Gammaproteobacteria; order Pseudomonadales; family Pseudomonadaceae; genus Pseudomonas; species Pseudomonas pichavaramensis. The sequence continues at coordinate 241,445 of NZ_JBJKFJ010000008.1, forward strand.
TCGACGATGCCATCGAGGCGCTGCTGCTGCAGCAACGCCTGCCGCTCGACCAGGATCTGCCGCATTACGACGAGGCCTTGTTGCGTCGGGAGTTGCAGCTGTTCCCTGAGTGGTACGTGCAGCGGCAGTTGGGGCGTGAATTCACGGCCGAGCAGGAGGCCGCCTGGCAGCGCATCAGCCGCTGTCTGATCGACAGTGCCCTTGCGCAGCCCAAGGTGCTGGTACACCGCGACTTCATGCCGCGCAACCTGATGCAGAGCACTCCCAACCCTGGGGTGCTGGATTTTCAGGATGCTGTCTACGGCCCGGTGACCTACGACATTACCTGCCTGTTCAAGGATGCCTTCCTCAGCTGGCCCGAGCCGCGTGTACAGGCCTGGCTGCGGGGCTACTGGGAGCGCGCGGGGGCTGCCGGCATCCCGGTGCAGGCATCGCTGGAGGACTTCCTGTGCGCCAGCGACCTGATGGGTGTGCAGCGTCACCTCAAGGTCATCGGTATCTTCGCGCGCATCTGTCACCGTGATGGCAAGCCCAAATACCTGGGCGATGTGCCGCGCTTCTTTGCTTACATTCAGGCGGTGCTGGCGCGTCGACCGGAACTGGCCGAGTTGGGCGAATTGCTCGCCAGCCTGGAATCCAAAGAGGCCGTGGGCGCATGAAGGCGATGATTCTGGCCGCAGGCAAAGGGGAGCGACTGCGCCCGTTGACCCTGCATACGCCCAAGCCTCTGGTTCGTGCAGCCGGCGTGCCCTTGATCGAGTATCACGTGCGTGCGCTGGCGGCTGCTGGCTTCACCGAACTGGTGATCAACCACGCCTGGCTTGGCCAGCAGATCGAGGATTACCTCGGTGATGGTTCGCGCTTCGGTGTAGGCATCCGTTATTCGCCGGAAGGTGAGCCACTGGAAACTGGCGGCGGTATCTTCAAGGCCTTGCCGCTGCTGGGCGATGAGCCGTTTCTGGTGGTCAATGGCGATATCTTCACCGATTACGCTTTTGCGCAACTACGCAAGCCACTGGCCGGGCTGGCGCATCTGGTGCTGGTGGACAACCCCGCGCATCACCCGCAGGGCGATTTCCTCCTGGCCGCCGGCCAGGTCTCCGACGCGCAGGGAGCAGGTGAGCGCCTCACCTACAGCGGACTGGCAGTATTGAGTCCACAGCTGTTCGCAGACTGTGAATCGGGTGCGTTCAAGTTGGCGCCGCTGCTGCGTCAGGCAATGGCGCAGGGGCGAGTCAGTGGTGAGCGACATTCGGGTCGCTGGGTCGACGTTGGCACGCACGAGCGCCTGGCCGAGGTCGAGCGCCTTTTGCAGGAGTCGAGCTAAGTGTTGTGGCCGGCGACACTGTTGGGCGCGACTGCCGGATTCGCCCTGGCCAGCATCCCCGGAGCGTTGCTGGGCGGACTGCTTGGCCAGGTGCTGGACCGGCGCTTGCGTTTACAGAGCTGGGATAACTTGCGTGAGCGGCTGGGTGGGCGCGCCGCACCTGCCGATGATGACCTGCTGTTCCTGATGCTCGGGCGCCTGGCCAAGAGCGACGGCCGGGTGGTGCAGCGTCATATCCAGCAGGCGCGCTCGGAGATGCAGCGCCTGGGGCTGGATGAGGCGGGGCAGCGTCGCGCCATCGAGGCCTTCGCCCGGGGCAAGACCGGGCGGGACAACCTGCGTTCGCCATTGCAGCGTCAGCGCGAGCGCGCCGACGCGTTGCTACGGGCCTGCTGGCGCATGGCCTGGGTCGATGGGCGGGTGTCGCCCAGTGAGCATGAGCTGATCCTGCTCTGGGGTAAATGGCTCGGCTGGGACAGCGCGCGCCTGGAGAGTCTGGGCGAGGAATATGCGCCGCGGCGCAGCCAGCAGCCGACTCCGGCGGGAGGCAGCTATCAGGAGGCGCTGCGCTTGCTCGGTGTCAACGAGGGCAGCGAGCCCGAGCAGATCAAGCGAGCTTATCGTCGTTTGCTCAGCCGCCACCATCCGGACAAGTTGGCCGGTTCCGGCGCTTCGCCCGAGCGCATCCGCGAAGCGACCGAAACCACGCGGCAACTGCACCAGGCCTATGCGCTGATTCGTCAGCGCCGAGGTCTGCGTTAGCCGCTGCTGGCGCGGATGTGCAGTTGCAGCCAGCCGCGCAGGCGGCGGTACAGCTGCTCGTCCTGTACCGCAAGGTTTCCGGGCAGAGCCTTCATCGCCACCTGGATATAAGTAGGCAGTTTGGCGCGCTTGCTGGCTTGCAGACGTTTCAGGGCGGCGCTGCGTTCGGTGGCCTGGTCCTTGTAGTAGAAATCGCCCGCGGCCACTGGCAATTGTGTGACCAACTCGTCCAGCGGCGGTGTGAAACCGGCGGGCAGTTCGGCGGACACCATCAACAGGTTGTGCACGTTGGCCGGCTTGCGCTCGTTGAGATAGCGCGCTGCCCAGTAAGCACCGCTGCCGTGGCCGAGCAATACGATTTCCTTGGCCTGCTGCTGTTGTGCGAATGCAATGGCGGCGTCGATGCGCGCCATCACCCGTTCCACATGCTGCTGGCGTCGCTCTTGCGGGCCGATTTCGCTCGTCGTGTTTGCATCCGGCTCCTGAGTGCCGTCGGCGGCAGCGGCACCGGTTGCTTCGTCGGTTGCCAGTGTGGCGTCCGAGCCTTCTGCTGCCGGCGTGGACGTGTCGGAGGATTCATTGCGCAGCGGGACAGGGTCGCCGTCCGGATCTGGCAAGGTGAGGCTCAGGCTGTGCCAGCCGGCATCGGGGAACTTGCGCCGCAGCGGGCCGACGGCGGCTGCACCGTCAGCGTTCTCCACGTCGCCCGGTAGCAGAATCACGGCGCCACTGGGGTCGCCGACGTTGGCCGGGAGCCACAGTGCCAGAAAGCTCTCGTCGCCCGCCTGCAGCATCTGCTGCTCGCGTTTGTCCAGACGCTGCTCCAGGGCCAGTGCTTCGCTGACGCTACGCTCGGGCAGCGTCGGACGCTCGCTGCTGCTCGTGGCGCCATCAGCGCTTTCGCTTGCGGCCGCATCGCTGGGTTCTTCGGCCCAGATGGCGGGGCTGGAGAACAGGCAGAGTCCGAGCAGAAAAAGTGAGGTAGGGCGCATCGGTCGAGTTCCTGATGATCTGCTACAGAGCCTAATGCCGCGCTCCGCTTTTGTCAGGCGACTGGCGCAAGACTGGAGTAAGGTAGGGGATCGCGTCATCGGATTGTCCCCGCGCATGAAGTCCCTTCTCTCTTCCTTTTGCCTGCTGCTGATGCTGTTCGCCTCGAGCTCTTCGGCGGATGCGACGCGCCTGCCGCTGCGTCCGTCGTTCGATGCCGAACAGCAGGCCTGGCTGCAGGCGCATCCGGTGCTGAAGGTGGGGCTGATCCAGCAAGTGCCCTGGGCGCAGCGTGTGCAGAATCGGCAGCTGGTCGGCGCCAATGTCGACCTGATGAAGCGTCTGCTTGAAGGCATGGGTGTCACCCCCGACTGGCATTTGTACCCGGACTTGCCTGCACTGGAGCGTGCGGCTGCCGCGGGTGAAGTTGACCTTGCTCCCGGCCTGCAACAGACCCCGGCGGGGCTGCGTATCTGGCACTACTCCATGCCCTATCTGCGGGTGCCGCACCTGGTCGTGGGGGAGCGTAGCGGCAGTGGCTCGGTAGACCTCGATCAGTTGCCGCTGGAGCAGACGGTTGCCGTGCGTGCGCCGAGCCAGGCCGCCGAGTACCTGGAGCGTACGCACACCAACCTGCGTATGAAATCCACCAATAGCGACCGTGCTGCGCTGTTACAGGTGCTGAATCAGGAAGTCAGCTATGCGGTACTCGACGAAGCCAGCCTGAGTCTGTTGTTGCGCGAGTCGCGCTTTTCCAACCTGAGCATCGTGGGTGACATCGGCTTGCCACAGCTGCTGCGTCTGGCGACACGTCATGACCAGCCGCAACTGTCGGCAATCGTCGATCTGACCCTGCAGGCGCTGCCGGCTCGTGAGCTGGAAGAGCTGCGGGAAACCTGGATGCCCCTGCGTTATCCACAGTCCACGGATTTCGTTGGCTTCTGGAAGACGCTCACCTTGTTCCTCTTCCTGCTGCTGACCCTGGTGGCGACCGCCTTGTACCGCCAGCGTCAGCAGACGCGCCTGCTCGAGCGCGGCCTGCTGGGGGCACGCGCCGAACTCGACTCGCATCAGCAGGCTGCCGAGGCACTGCGCCTGAGTCAGTTCTCCATCGACAACAGCACGGTCGGCATTCTCTGGGTCAACTGGGACAGCCACCTGCGCTATGCCAACGATGCGGCCGAACGCATGCTCGGCTACCGTCCCGGTGAGTTGGTGGACAGGCCGCTCAGTCAGCTGGAGCCGAGCCTCGACATGGACCGCTGGCTCAACCTGTGGAAGCAGGTGCGTGAGCAAGGCGGCGGTTCGACCGGGTTCGAGGTCGACTGTCTGCGCGCCGATGGCAGCCGCATGCCGGCGGATGTGTCGTTGAGTTTTCTGCGCTATCGCCAGGCCGAGTACCTGGTAGTGTTTCTCAGCGATGTCACCGAGCGCCGCCGTGCGCGGGCAGCACTGGAAGAGAGCGAGGCGCGCTTCAAGGGGATCGCCGGTAACGTTCCGGGGTTGGTGTTTCGTCTGGAGCGCGCCGCGCCAGGGCAGGTGGTCAACTTCGCCTATATCAGCGAGGCGAGTCAGGACATGGTCGGTTGGCCGGCGCGCGAACTGCAGCGCGAGGACCGCGGCATTCGCAGCCTGGTACATCCGCAGGATCAGCCCAGTTACCTCAACAGTCAGACCCTGGCGCTGCAGGGCGAGGGTGACTGGTACTGGCAGGGGCGCATCCTGACTCGCGAGAATGAGGTGCTGTGGGCCGACATTCGCACCACCGCGCGGTCTCTGGGCGGTGGCCGGGTGGTCTGGGATGGGATTCTCTGGGATATCACCGAGAACAAGTTGGCAGAGCTGGCCCTGGCTGACTCGCGGGCGCGTCTGCGAGAGTTGTCGGCGCATCTGGAGAGCGTACGCGAAGAAGAAAAGGCACGCATCGCCCGCGAGGTGCATGACGAACTGGGCCAGGTGCTGACCGTGCTCAAGCTGGAGACGGCGATGTGCGAGCTGGCCTGTGCCGGGCAGATTCCCGCGCTGGACGAGCGCCTGGCCAGCATGAAACGGCTGATCGCGCAGCTCTTCCAACTGGTGCGCGACGTGGCCACGGCGTTGCGCCCGCCGATTCTCGATGCCGGTATCGCCTCAGCCATCGAGTGGCAGGTACGCCGGTTCGAAGAGCGCACGCAGATTCCCTGTCTGGTCGACGTGCCGGAGCATCCGGTGCACTTGCCGGACGCCCAGGCCATCGGTCTGTTCCGCATCCTGCAGGAGGCATTGACCAACGTGATGCGCCACGCCGGCGCGCACAGCGTCGAGGTGCGCCTCTGGGAGCAAGATGGCCAGCTGTGTCTGTCGGTGGCCGATGACGGCAAGGGCTTCGACTGCGCGCAGCGTAAGCCTGGGCAATCCTTCGGCCTGGTCGGTATGCAGGAGCGCATGCTCATGCTCGGCGGACAGTTGCAGATTGACAGCCGGCCCGGCGAGGGCACTACCCTTTATGCGTGTATCACTTTGCAATAGGAGGTCACGGCGTGATCCGGGTACTCGTGGCCGAAGACCACACCATCGTAAGGGAAGGCATCAAACAACTGATCGGCATGGCTCGCGATCTCGAGGTGGCGGGCGAGGCGACCAATGGCGAGCAATTGCTCGAGGTGTTGCGCCGTACACCCTGCGACGTGGTGCTGCTGGATATCTCCATGCCGGGCGTCAACGGCCTGGAAGCCATTCCGCGGATTCGTGCGCTTAGCGCCGCCCCGGCCATCCTGGTGCTGTCGATGCATGACGAGGCGCAGATGGCGGCACGCGCACTCAAGGCTGGCGCGGCCGGTTACGCCACCAAGGACAGTGACCCGGCGCTGCTGATCACCGCCATTCGCAAGGTGGCCGCGGGTGGGCGCTACATTGACCCGGCGCTGGCCGACCGCATGGTCTTCGAAGTCGGCCTGACCGATTCGCGACCGCCGCATGCGCAATTGTCCGAGCGTGAGTTCTCGGTGTTCGAGCGCCTGGTGCGTGGTGAGGGGGTCAACGACATCGCCCTGCACCTGGCGGTGAGCAACAAGACCGTGAGCACGCACAAGGCGCGCCTGATGCAGAAGCTCGGTGCGCATTCGGTGGCCGACCTGGTGCGCTACGCCATGGAGCACCGCCTGGTCTGAGGCAGCCGCTCCCACGCTTTGTAGTCCGATAGCCGAGGCAATCACTCGGAATTTGTAGGGCGATCCCTACACGAAATTCTCCCCGCGCCTGATATCAGCTTGTCATCCCGCCCGATTTTTCACCCTTGCCCGCCGACCTACTCTGTGGTCATCGGCCTGAGACAAGAACAAGGGTGTGGTGTGATGGCAAACGATGTACTGGTGAGCTTCCGCGGCGTGCAGAAGAGCTACGACGGCGAAACGCTGATCGTCAAAGACCTCAACCTGGATATCCGCAAGGGCGAGTTTCTGACCCTGCTCGGCCCGTCCGGTTCCGGCAAGACCACCAGCCTGATGATGCTGGCCGGCTTCGAGACGCCGACCGCCGGCGAGATCCTTCTCGATGGCCGCTCGCTGAACAAACTGCCGCCGCACAAGCGCGACATTGGCATGGTGTTCCAGAATTACGCGCTGTTCCCGCATATGACCGTTGCGGAGAACCTGGCCTTCCCACTGAGCGTGCGCGGCATGTCGCGCACCGACATCAGCGAGCGGGTCAAGCGCGCGCTGTCGATGGTGCAGCTCGACAGCTTCCGCAACCGTTATCCGGCCCAGCTTTCCGGTGGCCAGCAGCAGCGTGTGGCGCTGGCCCGTGCGCTGGTGTTCGAACCACAGCTGGTGCTGATGGACGAGCCGCTCGGCGCGCTGGACAAGCAGCTGCGCGAGCTCATGCAGATGGAGATCAAGCACCTGCATCAACGCCTGGGCGTGACCGTGGTCTACGTGACCCACGACCAGGGCGAGGCGCTGACCATGTCCGACCGCGTGGCGGTGTTCCACCAGGGTGAGATCCAGCAGATCGCCCCGCCGCGCGAACTCTACGAAACCCCGCAGAACACCTTCGTCGCCCAGTTCATCGGTGAGAACAACCGCCTCGCCGGGCAACTGGTCAGCCGCGACGGCGACCAGTGCGTGGTGCGCCTGGCGCGTGGCGAGCAGGTCAAGGCCACGGCGGTCAATGTTGGCGCCGTCGGCGAGCCGGTGAGTCTGTCGATTCGCCCCGAGCGCATTCGCCTCAACGGCCACAGCGAAGCCTGCCCGAACCGCTTTTCCGGACGCATCGCCGAGTTCATCTACCTCGGCGACCACGTGCGCATCCGCATGGAGGTCTGCGGCCAATCCGATTTCTACGTCAAGCAACCCGTGGCCGAGCTGGACTCGACCCTGGCGGTTGGTGACCTGGTTCCGCTCGGCTGGTTTGTCGAGCATGTCCGCGCGCTGGATCCACTCCAAGCCGAGTGAGTGTTGCGTGCAGTGCTTCACCTTTACCCCGTAACACAGAGGAGCTGATAAGAATGACGAAATCCCTGAAGCTCGCGGCGTTGGCCCTGGGCGTTAGCTGTGCCATGCCGGCACTGGCGGTGGATCTGACCGCGGTTTCCTTCGGCGGCGCGAACAAGGCGGCGCAGGTCAAGGCGTTCTACGAACCCTTCGAGAAGGACACCGGCAACAAGGTGATTGGTGGCGAATACAACGGTGAAATGGCCAAGGTCAAAGCCATGGTCGACACCCGCAGCGTGAGCTGGGATCTGGTCGAGGTGGAGTCGCCGGAACTCGCTCGTGGCTGTGACGAAGGTCTGTTCGAGGAACTCGATCCGGCGCAGTTCGGTGACGAGTCCAACTTCATCGACGGCGCCATTCAGCCTTGCGGCGTGGGCTTCTTCGTCTGGTCCACGGTGCTGGCCTACAACGCCGACAAACTCAGCAGCGCGCCGACCAGCTGGGCCGATTTCTGGGACGTGCAGAAATTCCCGGGCAAGCGCGGCCTGCGTAAGGGCGCCAAGTACACCCTGGAATTCGCCCTGATGGCTGACGGTGTACCGGTCAAGGACGTGTACAAGGTGCTGGCCAGCAAAGAAGGCCAGGATCGCGCGTTCAAGAAACTCGATGAGCTGAAACCGAGCATCCAGTGGTGGGAAGCCGGTGCTCAACCGCCGCAGTACCTCGCCTCCGGTGACGTGGTCATGAGTTCGGCCTACAACGGCCGTATCGCGGCCGTGCAGGCCGAGAGCAATCTTCAGGTGGTGTGGAACGGCGGCATCTACGACTTCGACTCCTGGGCGATTCCGCGCGGTGCGAAGAACGCCGAAGTGGCCAAGCAGTTTATTGCCTACGCGGTGAAACCCGAAGCGCAGAAGACCTATTCGGAAAACATCGCCTACGGCCCGGCCAACAAGCAGGCCATCGAGCTGCTGGCGCCGGAGCGTCTGAACCTGATGCCGACCACGCCGGAAAACATCGCCAACCAGGTGGCCATCGACGTGACCTTCTGGGCTGACTACGGCGAGCAGCTGGAGCAACGTTTCAACGCCTGGGCCGCGCGTTAAGAACCTATTCACGACCTGCTGCGCGTCGGCGCTGCTGCGTTAAAAACACGTTCGGAATGCTCATTTACAGCTCGTAAAGTCGCCCGCGACTCCGACCGTTCCTCACGTGTTTTGACCAGCCGAAGGCTGTTACTAACGTAGCGCCTTGCATCGCTCTAGCTCGCCAGCTCGTGAACAGGTTCTGCGACTCGATCCGGCCCCGCCTCCTGGCGGGGCCGTCTGAATTTCTTTCTTGCTTGCGGAGTTGTCCATGGCCGCCGTACTGCCTGCCAACGATTTGCCCGGGCTGAGCCTGAAGCAGCGTCTGGCCCGTGCCGAGCGCTTCAATCGCCTGAAATCCAAGGCGCTGATCCTGCCGCTGTTGCTGTTCCTTTTCCTGACCTTCCTGCTGCCCATCGGCGCCTTGCTGCTGCGCAGTGTGGACAACCCGGAAGTGGTCGGCAGCCTGCCGCGTACCGTCGAGGCGATTGCCGCATGGGATGGTCGAGGCTTGCCGGATGAGGCGGTTTATCGCGCGATTGCCACGGATATCGCCGAAGCGCGCCGCAATCAGGCGCTGGGCGATCTGTCCAAACGTCTGAACATGGAGTTGGCGGGCTTTCGCAGTCTGGTCAGCAGCACCGCACGCAAGCTGCCGCTGCGCGAGGAGCCTGCTTCTTATCAGGAGGCCTTCCTCAATCTCGATGAGCGCTGGGGCGACCCCGCCTATTGGCAGGTGATTCGGCGTAATGCTTCGTCGGTCACGCCGTATTACCTGCTGGCCGCGCTCGATCACCGCATAGACGATCTTGGTGAGCTGGCCAAGGCCACGCCGGATCAGGCTATCTATCTGGACATCTTCGTCCGCACCTTCTGGATGAGCCTGGTGATCACCGCCATCTGTCTGGTGCTGGCTTACCCGCTAGCCTATCTGCTGGCCAACCTGCCGACCCGTTCTGGCAACTTGCTGATGATTCTGGTGCTGTTGCCGTTCTGGACGTCGATCCTGGTGCGGGTCGCGGCCTGGATCGTGCTTTTGCAATCGGGGGGGCTGATCAACAGCGCGCTGATGTCGCTGGGCATCATCGAGCAACCGCTGCAACTGGTGTTCAACCGCAGTGGGGTGTACGTGGCCATGGTGCACATCATGCTGCCGTTCATGATCCTGCCGATATACAGCGTGATGAAGGGCATCTCGCCCAGCTACATGCGTGCGGCGGTGTCGCTCGGTTGCCACCCGTTCGCCAGTTTCTGGCGGGTGTACTTCCCGCAGACCCTGGCCGGCGTCGGCGCGGGTTGCCTGCTGGTGTTCATCCTGTCGATCGGCTACTACATCACCCCGGCGCTGCTGGGCAGCCCGAATGATCAGATGATCAGTTACTTCGTTGCCTTCTACACCAACACCACCATCAACTGGGGCATGGCCACCGCCCTCGGTGGTCTGCTGCTGGCCGCGACCCTGGTGCTGTACGTGGTGTACAGCTGGCTGGTCGGCGCGAGCAAGCTGCGGCTTGGTTAAAAACCGGTCTGCGTAGCAGACCATCTGATGACCCTCTCCCGCTTGCGGGAGAGGGTGCCCGAAGGGCGGGAGAGGGTGCTGAGTTTGGCATCACCGCCTCTCGGTAACCGAACCCGGGAGAGTGGTGCAGTAAGAGCGCCCTCTCCCCCAACCCCTCTCCCGCAAGCGGGAGAGGGGAGCTAAACGCTAAATGGAGTCACCGCCATGCTCAGCCCCTACATGTCACCCGTCGAGCGCCTCTGGTACTACGGCCTGCGCATTCTCTGCGGCCTGGTGCTGCTGTTCCTGATTCTGCCGGTGCTGGTCATCGTGCCGCTGTCGTTCAACTCCGGCACCTTCCTGGTCTACCCGCTGCAAGGTTTCTCGCTGCGTTGGTATGAGGACTTCTTCATGTCCGCTGACTGGATGCGCTCGTTGAAGAACAGCCTGATCATCGCGCCGGCTGCCACCATCCTGGCTATGAGCTTCGGCACCCTGGCGGCCATTGGCCTGACCCGTGGCGAGTTTCGCGGCAAGGCGTTGGTCATGAGCCTGCTGATTTCACCAATGATCGTGCCGGTGGTGATCATCGGCGTAGCCAGCTACCTGTTCTTCGCGCCGCTGGGCCTGGGTAACAGCTACCTGTCGCTGATCCTGGTGCATGCGGTGCTTGGCGTGCCCTTCGTCATCATTACCGTGTCGGCCACCCTGCAGGGTTTCAACCACAACCTGGTTCGCGCCGCCGCCAGTCTCGGGGCCTCACCGATTACCACCTTCCGCCGCGTGACGTTGCCGCTGATCGCACCTGGCGTCATCTCCGGTGCGCTGTTCGCCTTCGCCACCTCGTTCGATGAAGTGGTGGTGACGCTGTTCCTTGCCGGACCTGAGCAGGCGACCCTGCCCCGGCAGATGTTCAGCGGCATCCGCGAGAACCTGTCGCCGACCATCGCGGCGGCTGCCACCTTGCTGATCGGCTTTTCCGTGCTGCTCCTGCTGACGCTGGAGTGGCTGCGCGGACGTAGCGAGAAATTGCGTACCTCGGCGCCCGCATAGGCGCTTTGATTGCCTGGCCCAGGCTCCGTCGGGAAACCTACGGGGCCTTGTTCGTTTCTGGGCGTAGAATACGACGCCTCTCCTGTCGTACCGAGGCGCCCTGATGGACTTCGATGATCCTGGATTTCGCGAGCTGCTCGATGCCCTGCATGACGGTGTCTATATCACCGATGCCGATGGCATTACCCTCAAGGTCAACAGCGCCTACGAGCGCCTGACCGGGCTGCGTAGCGAGGATGTGGTCGGTCAGCACATGCAGGAGTTGGTAGAGCAGGGTGTGATCTCGCAATCGGTGTCCCTGCGCGTGCTCAAGGAAGGCAAGGCGTTGTCGTTGATGCAGAGCGTCAGCCAGGGCAAGCGCTTGCTGGTCAGCGGCACGCCGATCTTCGCCGAGGACGGGCGTGTGCGGTACGTGGTCAGCACCGTGCGCGACATGACCGAGCTGCTGCGTATCAAGCATGAGCGTGACGAGTTGCAGCAACTGCGTCAGCTGCGTAGCAGCACCGCCAGGTTGCATGCCGGCCAGCGCGATGACCTGCTCGATGCCTCGCCGGTGGCCAATCAGCCCGCTTCAGCGCGGGTCTTCAGCCTGGCCCGTCAGGTGGCTGCCAGCGATGTGAAGGTATTGCTGCAGGGTGAAACCGGGGTCGGCAAGACCTTGATCGCCCAGTACATCCACAAAAGCAGCCCGCGCGCGGCTCAGCCGTTTCTGGCGCTCAACTGTGGCGCGCTGCCTGAGAACCTGATCGAGGCCGAGCTGTTCGGTTACGTGGCTGGCGCCTTTACCGGTGCTGGTAGCAAGGGCAAGCGCGGCTTGTTGGAGCTGGCGCATCAGGGCACGGTGTTTCTGGACGAGATCGGCGACCTGCCGCTGGCGCTGCAGGTCAAGCTGCTCAAGGTGATCGAAGAGAGCCGCTTTATCCCGGTAGGTGGGCTGGAACTCAAGGAGGTGGATGTGCGCATCATCACCGCCACCCACCACGACCTGCGCAAGATGGTCAGCGAGGGGCTGTTTCGCGCCGATCTCTATTACCGCCTCAACGTCGTGCCGATTCATGTGCCGGCGCTACGCGAGCGGCCGGAGGAAATCCAGCCGCTGCTGGACTTCTATCTGGCTGAATTCAATCAGCGTTATGGCCGCGAGTTGAGCTGGGGGATGGAAGCGCTGGATGCACTGACCGACTACGGCTGGCCCGGCAACATCCGTGAGTTGATCAATCTGGTGGAGCGCCTGGTGGTCACCTGCAGTGCGGACACGGTCGAGCTGTTCGACCTGCCCGAGGAAATGCGTACCGCGCGCGACAAGAGCGACGACGACAGTCTGTTGCCGTTGCGCAAGCAGGTGGAGAACCTGGAGCGGCGGCTGATTCGCAAGGCTCTGGTGCAGCACAAGACCACGCGAGAGGCGGCCAAGGCGCTCGGCCTGAGCCAGGCGACCCTGGTGCAGAAAATGAAGCGCTGGGAACAGGGCTGATTGAAAAATGGATCAAAGGTGATGTTTTTGATTGGCTTTTTGATCAAAACATCGCCGGCGGTCACTGTGACAAATCGACGCAAGCCTTCTACAACGCAGGTTTGCGCGAGCTGGCACAGGAATCGCTATGGCAGCGCCCAACCCCGTTCAGCAAAACAACGCATAAAAGGGCCTGCTGATGACTATTGCTGCATTCAAGATCGCCAACAAACTGCTGACTGGCCAGGGTGCCGTCGAGCAACTGGCGGTCGAACTGCCCCGTCTCAATATCACCAATCCACTGATCGTCACCGATGCCATCCTGATCAAATCCGGTACGGTCGATCACGTGCTCAAGCACCTGGGCGAGCGTCCCTATGGCATTTTCGACGGTGTAGAGCCCGAGCCGGAAATCGCCATCGTCGAGGCCTGTGCCAAGGCCTATCGTGATGGCGGCCATGATGGCCTGATCGGTGTTGGCGGTGGCAGTGCCATCGACATCGCCAAGGCCGTGGCCGGCTACGCAGGTCATGAAGGCGCGCTGGAAGAGCTGTTCGGCGTCGATCAGGTCAAGCGCAAGGGCCCGCCGCTGATCGCCATTCCGACCACTGCCGGCACCGGTTCGGAAGTGACCAACGTGTCGATCCTGTCCGACAAGAAGGCGCAACTGAAGAAGGGTATCGTCAGCGATTACCTGCTGCCCGATGTCGCCCTGGTCAGCCCGGTGATGACCCTGACCTGCCCACGTGGCGTCACCGCGGCCAGCGGCGTCGACGCGCTGGTGCATGCGGTGGAGTCGTATCTGTCGGTCAATGCCTCGCCGATCACCGACGCGCTGGCCATTGGTGCCATCAAGCTGATCGCCAAGGCTCTGCCCAAAGCCTATGCCAACCCGGCCGATCTGACCGCCCGTGAGGACATGGCCACCGCCAGCCTGATGGCCGGCATGTCATTCGGTAACGCCGGGGTCGGTGCGGTGCATGCGCTGGCCTATCCGCTCGGCGGGCGTTTCAACATCGCCCATGGCGTCAGCAATGCCTTGCTGCTGCCGTATGTGATGGCCTGGAACAAGCTGGCCTGCGTCGAGCGCATGGCCGAGATCGCGACCGCTCTGGGTGTGCAAACCCATGGTCTGAGCGACAAGGCTGCGGCCGATCTGGCGGTCGAAGCCATGGCCGAGCTGTGTGCCAGCGTCGACATTCCCAAAGGCATGCGCAGCTTCGGGGTGCCCGAGGATGCCATTCCGGCGATGGCCGAAGAGGCCAGCAAGATCGACCGCCTGATGCGCAACAATCCGCGTCGCCTGACTGCCGGCGACATCGAGCAGATCTACCGCGCTGCCTACTGATTACTCTGCAAAACCGATGGACAGCCCCGGTCATGCCGGGGCTCGCTGCTTACAACTCTAATAAAACTGGGTGACTCAAATGTCCGAACTGCATCAACAAGAACTTGGTGTGGAAGCCCCTTACTGGCCGCTGGGGCCATTCAAGGTGCGTCTGCCTTTCATTCATTACCGCTTCGAAGCCTCCGACTACATGCAGGGGCTGCTCATGTGCGCGGTGGATCTGGCGGCAATCCCGCTGATGACCGAATTCCTCGGTATGCCCTTCGAGGTCGCGCTGGCGGTGGTCATGCTCAACGGCTTGCTGTACCTGACTCACCACTTGCTGGGTGACCCGGTCGTGCCGGGCTGGATCACCCCGGCGATTCCGCTGCTGATGGCCTACTGCAGTCAGTTCCCGGAGGGGCAGGAGCGCATCCATGCATTGATTGCCTTCCAGTTGATGCTGGGGGCCTTCTCCATAGGACTGGGAATGACGGGCATGGCACGCAAGGTGGTGTCGCTGGTGCCCTCGGCACTCAAGGCCGGCATCATCATGGGCGCCGGCCTCAGTGCAGTGGTCACGGTGTTCAAGGAGGGCGGTCGCTTCGATACGTTCCCCTGGACCATTTCCATCGCGGTCGGCATCGCCTTCTACCTGGTGTTCTCCCTGCACTTCCAGGAACTGAAGAAGCGCAGCCGTTTCTGGTGGAATTTCGCCAAGCTGGGCATCTTCCCGATCATCCTGCTGGCGGTGTTCGTCGCGCCGATCTTCGGTGAGGCACCGTGGCCGAATATCGAATGGGGCATCAGCAAGCCGGACTTCGCCACTTTGTGGAGCGAGTACACCGTGTTCGGTCTCGGCATGCCGCCGCTGATGATGTTCGTCACCGCCATCCCCACCGTATTCGCCGCCTACCTGGTGGTGTTCGGCGACGTGCTGGGCGCCAGGGCAATCCTTTCTGAGGCCGACCATATCCGCAGTGACGAGAAGGTCGATTTCAACCCCAACCGTTCGCACATGATCTTTGGCGGGCGCAACGCCTTCATGAGCATCTTCGGCCCGGATGTGGCCATGTGCGGCCCGCAGTGGTCGGCCATGCAGGTGGTGATCACCGAACGCTTCAAGGGCGGCGCCCAGGCGATGAAGTCCATCTACGGCGGCGTCGGCTCGTTCCGCTGGGGTACCAACACCGGCCTGCTGCTGCTGCCGGTGGTGACCCTGCTGCAGCCGATTCTTGGTGTAGCGCTGGCGCTGACCCTGCTGATCCAGGGCTACGTTAGTGTGCGCCTGGGCATCATGGAGGCCCGCAGCCAGCGCGACCTCGGCATCGCCGGGGTAATCGGCGCGGTGCTGGCGATCAAAGGCGCGGGTTGGGCTTTTGCCATCGGCGTCGGTCTGTGCGCATTGATCTACGGCGCGCGCATGTTCCGGGGCGAGAACGACCAGACCTTCACCAAGGATCTGCCGCCGGCAGAGTGATTCCTTTCACACTCGATAGCCGCAGGTGTGAGCCTGCGGCTGCAGGAGTACTGCATGAAACTGAACGATCCTGAACTGTTGCGCCATCAGGCTTACGTCGATGGCCAGTGGTGCGATGCCGATGCGGGCGACAGCACGGAAATCTTCAACCCGGCCAACGGCGAGTCGCTGGGTCGCGTGCCGAACATGGGCGCAGCGGAAACCCGTCGTGCCATCGAGGCGGCGCAGGCTGCACAGCCGGCCTGGCGTGCATTGACCGCCAAGGAGCGCGCCGCGCGTTTGCGCAAGTGGTACGAACTGATGCTGGCCAACCAGGAAGACCTGGCGCAGATCATGACCGCCGAGCAGGGCAAGCCACTGACCGAAGCGCGTGGTGAAGTGCTCTACGCCGCGTCCTTCATCGAGTGGTTCGCCGAGGAAGCCAAGCGCGTCTATGGCGATACCATTCCCGGTCATCAGCCCGACAAGCGCCTGATCGTCACCAAGGAACCGGTTGGTGTCACCGCCGCGATCACGCCGTGGAACTTCCCGGCGGCGATGATCACCCGCAAGGCAGGCCCGGCACTGGCGGCCGGCTGCGCCATGGTGCTCAAGCCAGCGCCGCAAACACCGTTCAGCGCATTGGCCCTGGCGGTGCTGGCCGAGCGTGCCGGTATACCGGCGGGCCTGTTCAGCGTGCTGCCGGCCGATGCCGAGCGTTCCCGCGAGGTTGGCGGTGAGCTGTGCGCCAACCCGATCGTGCGCAAGCTGTCGTTCACCGGCTCCACCGGTGTCGGCATCAAGCTGATGGAGCAATGCGCGCCGACGCTGAAGAAACTGTCGCTGGAGCTCGGCGGTAATGCCCCCTTCATCGTCTTCGACGATGCCGATCTGGATGCCGCGGTCGAGGGCGCGATGGTCGCCAAATACCGCAATGCCGGGCAGACCTGCGTCTGCGCCAACCGCATCTACGTGCAGGATGGTGTGTATGACGCTTTTGCCGAGAAGCTCGCCGCCGCAGTGGCCAAACTGAAGGTCGGCCAGGGTGTCGAGGAGGGTGTGACCACCGGCCCGCTGATCGATGGCAACGCCGTGGCCAAGGTGCAGAGCCACCTGGCCGACGCCTTGGAGAAAGGCGCCAAGGTGCTGCAGGGTGGCCAGGCGCTGGGCGGCAACTTCTTCGAACCGACCGTGCTGGTAGGCGTGACGCCCGAGATGCGCGTAGCCCGCGAGGAGACCTTCGGCCCGCTGGCGCCGCTGTTCCGTTTCAGCGACGAAGCCGAGGTGGTGCGTCAGGCCAACGATACCGAGTTCGGCCTGGCAGGTTACTTCTATACCCGTGACCTGGGCCGCGCCTTCCGCGTGGGCGAGGCGTTGGACTACGGCATGGTGGGTATCAACACCGGCCTGATTTCCAACGAAGTGGCGCCGTTCGGCGGCATGAAGGCCTCTGGCCTGGGCCGCGAAGGCTCCAAGTACGGCCTGGATGAGTACCTGGAAATCAAATACCTCTGTCTCGGCGGTATCTGAGGCATTTGGGCGCGCCGCCGTCAGGCGGCGCTGCCAGATGATGTTCGAGCCGCTACAATGCGCGCCACCGTGACCAAGCACTCAGAGGTGCGCCATGCAACCCTTCGCCATCGCTCCGTCGATCCTTTCCGCCGACTTCGCCCGCCTGGGTGAGGAAGTGGACAACGTACTCGCCGCCGGGGCGGACATCGTGCACTTCGATGTCATGGACAACCACTACGTGCCCAACCTGACCATCGGCCCGATGGTCTGCAGTGCGCTGCGCAAGTACGGCATCACCGCGCCGATTGATGCGCACCTGATGGTCAAGCCGGTGGATCGCATCATCGGTGACTTCATCGAAGCTGGCGCCAGCTACATCACCTTCCACCCGGAAGCCTCCGAGCATATCGACCGCTCGCTGCAGCTGATCAAGGCCGGCGGCGCCAAGGCCGGCCTGGTGTTCAACCCGGCCACCCCGCTGGACGTACTCAAGTACGTGATGGACAAGGTCGACATGATCCTGCTGATGAGCGTCAACCCGGGCTTCGGCGGGCAGAAGTTCATCCCGGGCACCCTCGACAAGCTGCGCGAGGCGCGTGCGCTGATCGATGCCAGCGGCCGCGAGATCCGCCTGGAGATCGACGGCGGCGTCAATGTGCAGAACATCCGCGAGATCGCCGAGGCGGGCGCCGACACCTTCGTCGCAGGCTCGGCCATCTTCAATCAGCCGGACTACAAGGTGGTGATCGACGCCATGCGCGCTGAATTGGCCCAGGTGCGTGGATGAAACCACTGCGCGAGCTGTGCGGTGGCGAGCTGCCGCGACTGGTGATGTTCGACCTGGACGGCACGCTGATCGACTCGGTGCCGGATCTGGCCGAAGCGGTCGACCGCATGCTGGTCGAGCTGGGGCGTTCGCCGGCAGGCGTAGAACAGGTTCGCGACTGGGTCGGCAACGGTGCCCGGGTGCTGGTACGGCGCGCGCTGGCCGGTGGCCTGGATCATTCGGCCGTCGGTGAGGGCGAGACGGAGCAGGCGCTGGCGCGTTTTCTCGAGATCTACGCCGATTGCCATCACCTCACCGTGCTGTACCCAGGCGTGCACGAGTTGCTCGAGGCACTGAGCACGTCGGCGGTGGAGCTGGCCATCGTCACCAACAAGCCGGAGCGCTTCGTCGCGCCCTTGCTGGAGCAGGTCGGCCTAGGCGGCTATTTCCGCTGGATCATCGGCGGTGACACCTTGCCGCAGCAGAAGCCCGATCCGGCGGCCTTGCTGCAGGTGATGCAGCTGGCGGGTGTTGACGCCGGGCAAGCGCTGTTCGTCGGTGATTCACGTAATGACGTGCTCGCTGCTCGCGCAGCGCAGGTACCCTGTGTGGCGGTGAGCTATGGCTACAACCATGGCCGCCCCATCGCCGAAGAGCGGCCGAGTCTGGTGGTGGATAGCCTTGCCGAACTGCTCTGATGGTTGCTTAGCCCGAGCGGCTGCGCTACCTTGGCCGCTCTGTACATTTCCCGCCTGTCGAGATCGCACCGTGGTGGTTAGCTGCAAACTCTGGATGAAAGTAATCAAGGCTCTGGCCCGTTGGCGCTGGCGCGCCTGATTTCGTCCTGCCGCTGCGCGCGGCCCGTTTGCACCCGACCGTATTCCCCGAGCCATGAGGCTGATCATGACCCATGAAGAATTCCTGCGTTTAGCCGCTGAAGGCTACAACCGCATTCCGCTTGCCTGCGAAACCATCGCCGACTTCGACACGCCGCTGTCCATCTATCTGAAACTGGCTGACGCGCCCAACTCCTACCTGCTCGAATCCGTGCAAGGCGGCGAAAAGTGGGGCCGTTACTCGATCATCGGCCTGCCGGCGCGCACCGTGCTGCGCGTGCAGGGTCACGAAATCGTGGTGACCACCGATGGCGTCGAGGTAGAGCGCCACACCAGCAGTGATCCGCTGGCGTTCGTCGAGCAGTTCAAGGCGCGCTACAAGGTGCCGACCATTGCCGGTCTGCCGCGATTCAATGGTGGTCTGGTTGGTTACTTTGGCTACGACAGCGTGCGTTATGTCGAGCAAAAGCTGGCCAATTGCCCTAATCCTGATCCGCTGGGGACGCCGGACATCCTGCTGATGGTGTCCGACGCCGTGGTGGTGTTCGACAACCTGGCTGGCAAGATGCACGCCATCGTCCTCGCTGACCCGTCCCAGTCCGATGCCTTCGAGCAGGGCCATGCGCACCTGCGCGAGATTCTGCATAAGCTGCGTCAGCCGATCACGCCACGCCTTGGTGTTGACCTGGCCGCGCAACTGGGTGAGGAGCCGGCCTTCCGCTCCAGCTACAGCAAGGGTGACTACGAAGCGGCAGTCAGCTCCATCAAGGAATACATCCTGGCTGGTGACTGCATGCAGGTGGTGATCTCCCAGCGCATGTCGATTCCGTTCAAGGCCGCACCGATCGATCTGTATCGCGCGCTGCGCTGCATCAATCCGACGCCTTACATGTACTTCTTCAACTTCGGCGACTTCCATGTGGTCGGCAGCTCGCCGGAGGTGCTGGTACGCGTCGAGGAAGGGCTGGTCACCGTGCGCCCGATTGCCGGCACCCGCCCGCGTGGTGCCAGTGAGGAGGCCGACAAGGCGTTGGAAGAGGACCTGCTGTCCGATACCAAGGAGCTGGCCGAGCACCTGATGCTGATCGACCTGGGCCGCAACGACACCGGCCGCGTGTCGCAGATCGGCTCGGTCAAGCTCACCGAGAAGATGGTCATCGAGCGCTACTCCAACGTCATGCACATCGTCTCCAACGTCACCGGCCAGCTCAAACCCGAGCTGTCGGCGATGGATGCGCTGCGCGCGATCCTGCCGGCCGGCACCCTGTCCGGCGCCCCGAAGATCCGCGCCATGGAAATTATCGATGAGCTGGAGCCGGTCAAGCGTGGCGTTTACGGCGGCGCGGTCGGTTACTACGCCTGGAACGGCAATATGGACACCGCCATCGCCATTCGCACCGCGGTGATCAAGGATGGTGAACTGCACGTGCAGGCCGGCGCCGGTATCGTCGCCGACTCGGTGCCCGCCCTGGAGTGGGAGGAAACCCTGAACAAGCGCCGCGCGATGTTCCGCGCTGTTGCGCTGGCTGAACAGACCGCTCCCCAGGCTCAGGAATAAGAGGCGCCGCACCATGCTTTTGATGATTGATAACTACGACTCCTTTACCTACAACGTCGTGCAGTACCTGGGTGAGCTGGGTGCCGACGTTCATGTGATCCGCAACGACGAGCTGAGCATTGCCGAGATCGAGGCCCTCAAGCCCGAGCGCATCGTCGTCTCGCCGGGCCCGTGCACGCCGACCGAAGCGGGTGTGTCCATCGAGGCCATCCTGCATTTCGCTGGCAAGCTGCCGATCCTCGGCGTGTGCCTGGGCCACCAGAGCATTGGCCAGGCCTATGGCGGAGACGTCGTGCGTGCGCGCCAGGTGATGCACGGCAAGACCAGTCCGGTGTTCCACGAGGACAAGGGCGTGTTCGCTGGCCTCAACAAGCCGCTGACCGTGACCCGCTATCATTCTCTGGTGGTCAAGCGCGAGACCCTGCCGGATTGCCTGGAAATGACCGCCTGGACGCAGCACGACGATGGTTCGGTCGACGAGATCATGGGCTTGCGCCACAAGACTCTGAATATCGAAGGTGTGCAGTTCCACCCCGAGTCCATCCTCACCGAGCAGGGCCATGAACTGTTCGCCAACTTCCTCAAGCAGACCGGAGGCGTGCGCGCATGAACATCAAGGAAGCCCTCAACCGCATTGTCGCCCAGCTCGATCTGACCACTGAGGAAATGCAGTCGGTGATGCGCGAGATCATGACCGGCCAGTGCACCGACGCGCAGATCGGTGCATTCCTCATGGGCATGCGCATGAAGAGCGAGACCATCGACGAGATCGTCGGCGCCGCCAGCGTCATGCGTGAGCTGGCCGCACCGGTGGTGATCGACGCCGAGCGCATGGTCGACACCTGCGGCACCGGTGGCGATGGCATGAACATCTTCAACGTCTCCACTGCCGCGGCCTTCGTTGTCGCGGCGGCAGGCGGCAAAGTGGCCAAGCACGGCAACCGTGCAGTGTCGGGCAAGAGCGGCAGTGCCGACCTGCTCGAAGCTGCTGGCGTCTATCTCGGCCTCAAGCCCGAGCAAGTGGCGCGCTGCGTGGAAAGCGTCGGCGTCGGCTTCATGTTCGCGCCGGCCCATCACGGCGCGATGAAGCATGCCATCGGCCCGCGTCGCGAGCTGGGCCTGCGCACCATCTTCAATATGCTCGGCCCGATGACCAATCCGGCCGGCGCCAAGCATCAGGTCATCGGCGTGTTCAGTCAGGCGCTGTGCCGGCCGATGGCCGAAGTGCTGCAGCGCCTGGGCAGCCAGC
This sequence comes from Pseudomonas pichavaramensis, assembly GCF_050473265.1. Taxonomy (NCBI): domain Bacteria; kingdom Pseudomonadati; phylum Pseudomonadota; class Gammaproteobacteria; order Pseudomonadales; family Pseudomonadaceae; genus Pseudomonas; species Pseudomonas pichavaramensis. The sequence goes on from NZ_JBJKFJ010000008.1 coordinate 262,729, forward strand.
ATGTACTGGTGGTGCACGCGCAGGATGGCCTGGATGAGATCAGCCTGGCGGCGCCGACTTTCGTCGCCGAACTGAAAGATGGCGTAGTCAGCGAGTACCGCATCCAGCCTGAGGACTTCGGCATCAAGAGCCAGAGCCTGATCGGCCTGACCGTCGACAACGCCGAGCAGTCGCTGGCGCTGATCCGAGATGCGCTGGGTCGGCGCAAGACCGACAACGGCCAGAAGGCCGCCGAGATGATTGTGCTCAACGCCGGCGCTGCACTGTATGCCGCCGACCATGCCAGCAGCCTGCGCGAGGGCATGCAGTTGGCGCATGATGCCCTGCACACTGGCCTGGCTCGCGAGAAGCTGGAAGAGCTGGTGTCCTTTACTGCGGTATTCCAACAGGAGAACGAAGGGTGAGCGTACCAACCGTACTGGAGAAGATCGTCGCCCGTAAGTTCGAGGAAGTGGCCGCCCGCCGTGCGCAGGTCAGCCTGGCCGAGGTCGAGGCCGCTGCGCGCGCTGCCGATGTGCCGCGTGGCTTCGCCCGTGCCCTGCTGGAACAGGCCGCGCGCAAGCAGCCGGCAGTGATTGCCGAGGTAAAGAAGGCTTCGCCGAGCAAGGGCATTCTGCGTGCCGATTTCGTCCCGGCCGACATCGCCCGCAGCTACGAAGCCGGCGGCGCCACCTGCCTGTCGGTGTTGACCGATATCGACTTCTTCCAGGGCGCCGATCAGTACCTGCAGCAGGCGCGTGCTGCCTGCGCGCTGCCGGTGATTCGCAAGGATTTCATGGTCGACCCGTACCAGATCGTTGAGGCCCGTGCCCTTGGGGCCGACTGCGTGCTGCTGATCGTCTCCTGCCTGGATGACGTGCGCATGGCCGAGCTGGCCTCGGTAGCCAAGGACGTCGGTCTCGACGTGCTAGTGGAAGTGCATGACGGCGACGAGCTCGATCGTGCGCTGAATACCTTGGACACGCCGTTGGTGGGTATCAACAACCGTAACCTGCACACCTTCGATGTCAGCCTGGAAACCACCTTGGATCTGCTGCCGCGCATCCCGCGTGATCGCCTGGTGGTGACCGAGAGCGGCATTCTTAACCGCGCCGACGTTGAGCTGATGGAGATCAACGAGGTCTACACCTTCCTCGTGGGTGAAGCCTTTATGCGTGCGGAAAGTCCGGGCAGTGAATTGCAGCGCTTGTTCTTTCCCGAGCGTGGGCGGGCTGCGGTAATCGGCCAGGATCCCGAATAAAGCGCATAAAAAAGCCGGCATTGAGTGCCGGCTTTTTCATTCCAGGGTGGCTCAGCGAGTGCCGAACACCACCATGGTCTTGCCCTTGACGTGCACCAGGCCCTGTTCTTCCAGGGACTTGAGCACGCGGCCGACCATTTCGCGGGAGCAGCCGACGATACGGCCGATTTCCTGACGGGTGATCTTGATCTGCATGCCATCGGGGTGAGTCATGGCGTCGGGCTGCTTGCACAGGTCGAGCAGGGTACGCGCGACACGGCCAGTCACGTCGAGGAAGGCCAGGTCGCCGACCTTGCGCGTGGTATTGCGCAGGCGCTCGGCCATCTGGCTGCCGAGGGCGAAGAGAATGTCCGGATCCTGTTGGGTCAGCTCGCGGAACTTGGCGTAGCTGATTTCCGCGACCTCGCATTCTGTCTTGGCACGAACCCAGGCGCTGCGTTCTTTCTCTGCGCCTTCTTTCTCGAATAGGCCCATTTCGCCGAAGAAGTCGCCGGCGTTGAGATAGGCGATGATCATTTCGCGGCCGTCATCATCTTCGATGAGGATGGTGACCGAGCCTTTGACGATGAAGAACAGGGTTTCGCAACGATCACCCGCATAGATGATGGTGCTTTTCGCCGTGTAACGTCGGCGATGACAATGCGCGAGTAGCTTGTCCAGATGTTTGATTTTAGGTGTAAGGGTAATAGCGACCATGCCCGAGTCCCGAATATAGAAAAGTAGGCCTTTGTCCAACAGGCAATTTCTTATTAGTTATCCGGCCAAGTGTGCCAGCATTCCGGCGCCAGCTTAACAGACGCACAAAGTGAAGGGTGTTTTTTGTGACCTGGCTAACACAGCCCAGTGGAACTTTGACGCTTTGGCCACACTCCGGGATGTCGCGGTGCTGTGCTAACCTGCGTGCCTTTGCAAAAGCTACGGAGCCTGGATAGATGAAAGCGCGCGTGCAGTGGGCCGGCGAAGCCCTGTTCCTGGGGGAATCCGGCAGTGGTCATGCCGTGGTAATGGATGGGCCGCCTGATGCTGGCGGCCGCAACCTTGGCGTTCGACCGATGGAAATGTTGCTGATCGGCCTCGGCGGCTGCAGTAATTTCGATGTGGTCAGCATCCTGCGCAAAGGCCGCCAGCCGGTAGAAAGTTGCGAGGTCTTCCTCGATGCCGAGCGTGCAGGCGAAGAGCCCAAGGTGTTCACCAAGATTCACCTGCACTTCGTGGTCAAGGGGCGTGGTCTGAAGGAGGCCCAAGTCAAGCGAGCGGTGGAACTGTCGGCGGAGAAGTATTGCTCGGCCTCGATCATGCTGGGCCGCGCCGGCGTCGATATCAGCCACGATTATGAAATCGTCGAGTTGGGCTAAGCGACGTTGCTGCATGGAACGAGGGCGCCAATTGGCGCCCTCGTTCGTTCAGATGCGATAGGTGCTCTTGGTCATGACCTTCGACAGCAGGGTCATGCCCAGCTTCACGGGGGCGGGGAAGCGCACGCCTCCAGCGGCCAAGGCACTATTGGCGTGCTGCTGCTCGTCGATGCGCATCTGCTCAAGAATGGCGCGGGACTTGGCATCTTGCTCGGGTATCTGCTCCAGGTGTTCGTCCAGATGCTTGCATACCTGATCTTCGGTGGCGGCGACGAAGCCCAGGCTGACCCGATCACTGACCAGACCAGCGACGGCGCCTACGCCAAATGACAGGCCGTAGAACAACGGGTTAAGCACACTGGGGTGGCTTCCGAGTTCGCGAATGCGCTGCTCGCACCAGGCCAGGTGGTCGATTTCCTCGTCGGCCGCATGTTCCATGGCGCTGCGAACCTCTGGCAGCTTGGCGGTCAGGGCTTGCCCTTGATAGAGGGCCTGGGCGCAGACTTCGCCGGTATGGTTGATGCGCATCAGCCCAGCCACATGGCGCGACTCCTCGCTGCTCAGCTCGGCTTCGTTCTGTACGACGGCAGGCGAGGGGCGGCCCGAAGCTCCGCTGAAGGGCAGAAGAGTACGCAGGGCGGCGTCGGCTTGCAGCAGCAGGCGATCGACGGGGGAATATTGGCGTTCGCTGGCCATGGGGCACCTCCAGATGGAACAACGCCTTTAGTCTACTGCAAAGTGAGCTGAGCGTCCGTGCTCAGGGTAGTTCGCGCAGCACGCGAAAGCCCAGGGCATAGTCGCGATGATGCGGCTGCTTGAGGTCACGCATGCTGCTGCGCAGGTAGCTCGGCCCGCTGTTCCAGGCGCCGCCGCGGACTACGCGCGGGCTGTCGTCGAGCAGCCCGGCGCTTTGTGTTTCGCTGCCGTCGAAGTGTTGGGTGAAGCGTGAGGCTGTCCATTCCCAGACGTTACCCGCCGTATCGTGCAGGCCGAAAGCGTTGGCCGGAAACTGGCCCACGGCGGCCGTCTTGTTGCGCAACAGGCGCGATGTCGCACAACCGCGGCAGTGCGCGCGTGGCGCCTGCTCGCTGCTGTCGAGTGCGTCGCCCCACCAGTAGTAGCTCGGGCTGCCGCCGCGGGCAGCATATTCCCATTCCGCTTCGGTGGGCAGGCGGTAGCGAGCACCAGTCTGGCGTGACAGCCACTGGGTGTACGCATGGGCATCGCGCCAGGAAACATGGATCACCGGGCGTTGCGCGGAAAGGCCCCAGCCCTCGTTGTCGGGCATCGGCAGGCTGGCGGCTTCGGCATATCGTTGCCAATCGGCGAAGGTGACTTCGTAGCGGCCGATTGCGAAGGGGACTGTGAAGGTCACGCTGCGTTGAGGGCGTTCGTTGTCGTTGCCCCGGCCACTGCCATCGCCCAGCAGGAACTCCCCGGCGGGGATCACCACCAGCTCAGGCCCGACGCCTCCAGTGGCGAGCGGATCGCTGATCATCTCGCTGGCCAGGGCGGGTAAGCCCAGCAGCATAAGGCCCGCGAGGCGGAGAGAACGCTTCGCTGTCACAGCGCGGCGGTTCAGCACTTGCACGGTTCGTTGCCTCCAGCGACGATCTGCATGTTTATAGGGTCCATGCGGCGGCCTCCGTATTCTGCCAAAACGCGGATGTTAACCCTGCTCGCCCGGCAGACCCAACCTCACAAGGAGCTGGTGTTGAAGAACGATATTCACGATCTGGGGCTGGTACTGGATTCCAAGGTCAAACTGGTGGTCATCGAATCCTGGGACGAGTTGCGCGTGCTGGAAACGCTGACCGGGCTGGCCATCAAGCGGGGTCTGGGGCTGCATACCTGGTCGGTGACCGAAGGTCTGCAGCGTCTCGGTTTCGGCGGTGCAGCAGTGGACGAGGCGCCTACGCTGGAGCCGGATGCCGCGCTGCGCATGATCAAGGTCGATCCGCAGCCCAATCTGTACGTGATGTGCGATCTGCATCCGTTCCTCGATGACAATCCGCGACTGGTGCGCCTGCTCAAGGAAATCGCCATGAGCGAGGGGGCGCACAAGCCGACGCTGGTTCTGGTGTCGCACGCCATCAAGCTACCGCCCGAGGTGCAGCGTTATGCCGCGCGCTTCAGCCTGGCGCTGCCATCCGAAGACGAGCTGCTGAGCATCGTACGCGACGAGGCAACGCGCTGGAGCGAGGGTAACCGCGGTGCACGGGTGCGTACCGATAACCGCACCTTGCAGCAGGTGGTGAAGAACCTGCGTGGACTCAGCCATGCCGAGGCACGTGCGTTGGCGCGTAACGTGATCTGCGATGACGGTGCAATTACCCAGGAAGACATCCCTGAGCTGAACAAGACCAAGTTCCAGCTGCTGGATCTGGAGGGAGTGCTGAGCTTCGAGTACGACACTGCGCGTTTCGCCGAAGTCGGCGGGCTGGTCAACCTCAAACGCTGGCTGGCCGAGCGGCAAGCCGGCTTCCTTGAAGGTAAACAAATCGATGCGCCCAAGGGCGTGATGCTGGTCGGGGTGCAGGGTGGTGGCAAGAGCCTGGCAGCCAAGGCGGTTGCCGGACTGTGGGGGCTGCCACTGCTGCGCCTGGATTTCGCCTGCCTGTACAACAAGTTTTTCGGCGAGACCGAACGCAACCTGCGCGAAGCGTTGCGCCTTGCCGAGCAGATGGCGCCCTGCGTGCTATGGATGGACGAGGTGGAGAAGGGCCTGGCCAGTGGTGATCATGATGGTGGTGTCAGCCAGCGCGTGTTCGGCACTCTGCTGACCTGGATGGCGGAGCGCAAGGCGCCGGTGTTCGTCGTGGCCACGGCCAATGCCATCGATCGCCTGCCGCCCGAGCTGGTGCGTAAGGGCCGCTTCGACGAGCTGTTCTTCGTCGACCTACCTAATGCGGAGATTCGCGCCGAGATATTCCGCATCCATCTGCAGCGGCGCGAGCTCGATCCAGCGGGGTTCGACCTGGCGCAACTGGCCGCAGCCAGCGACGGCTATTCCGGGGCAGAGATCGAGCAGGCGATTGTCAGCGCGCTGTATGCCGGTCAGGCCCAGCAGCAGGCGGTCGATCAGGCGTTGGTGTTGCGTGTCCTGCAAGGCACCGCGCCACTGTCGGTGGTGATGGCCGAGCGGCTGGCGGCCCTGCGTAGCTGGGCGGAGGGGCGGACGGTCAACGCGGGGTAATGCGCGCCTAGTCAGGCGCCGGTGAACGGACGTGTCAGTCGAGCACTGATCTTGCGTACCAGCCAACGCGGTGCCAGGCGCGGGCTCAACGCCAGCAGGCGGTTGCGCCAGCCGGGAATGATGATGCTGCGGTTCTTCTGCAGCGCTCGGACGGTGATCAGCGCCACTTCCTCGGCGCTCATCATCAGTTTGCTGCCAGCGAGACGGCCAACGTCCATCCGCGCGGTGCGGAAGAACGCACTGTGCGTCGGCCCAGGGCATAGCACGGACACATGAACGCCGCGCGTGCGCAGTTCTTCACGCAGACCTTCGGAGAAATGCAATACGTAGGCTTTGCTGGCGTAGTAGCTGCTCATCCACGGACCCGGCTGAAAAGCCGCGACCGAGGCCACGTTGAGAATCTGTCCGCCGCCCTGTTCGGCCATGCGCTGGCCGAGAGCGTGGCAGAGGCGCGTCAATGCCAGCACATTGACTTCCAACTGCTCCTGCTCGCGACTCCAGTCCTGTTCGAGGAACGGGCCTGCGCAGCCTAGCCCGGCGCTGTTGACCAGTAGATCGATATGCCACTGGCCCTGCTCCAGCTCGATCAGCAGCCCGGACAGTTGCAGGGGCTCACTCAGGTCACAAAGTCGGAACAGCACCTCGACGCCAAAGCGTTGAGCCAGCTCGCATGCAATGCTTTCCAGAGCCTCACGCCGCCGTGCTACCAGAATAAGGTGGCGTCCACGGCGCGCCAGGGCTTCGGCCATGGCCAGACCGATACCGCTGGACGCGCCGGTGATCAATGCATAGCTGCGCATGGAGAGACGTCAATGTGCTCGTATCGTCGGCATTATCCGAGGTAACCCTGGTAGGCGGGCAGGGCGATGGCGGCGATGATGCCGATCACCGGAACCAGCAGGATCAGCCAGGCCAGGACTTTCACGCCAGTGCTGTTAGGTGGTGGCGGCGGGCCGTAGCGGTTGGCTCCCTGAGTGCCGGGAATGATCAGCATGAGCAGGGCAAATACGCCGCCGACGACCGGGACGAAGTTGATTAGCCACAACCAGCCGGACCAGCCGATATCGTGCAGACGCTGGACGCCGATAAAGACGCTAACCGCGAGCATGGCGACTATCGCGACGATGAGCAGCAAGCCGCCCAGTACGCTGGACATCGCCGACAGGCCGGCGGGGACCATCAGTATTGGCATGCTGCACAGCAACATGGCCATGCTCCAGCCCAGGTAACGCACACGACCGATCCGACCGCTGACGCTGAATACCTTGAGCTCGGAGAATTCCGGCAGCGTTTCGGCGACGTTCGCCTGAGGCGGGGCATAGGGCGATGCGCTGCTGATGGCAACTGCCGGTGCCGATGCAGGTGCGACCTCAGCCTCGGCCAGCTGCGCCTGGCGTGCCAGATACTTTTCGATGATGATGCCGCATGCCGAACATTCGATCGCCTTGGCTTGCTCGTGCCCGCATTTAGGGCAGCTCATGCGGGCGCTATCCACCGGCCCCGCCTCGGACTCTTCTTCGGTGGGCACCAGGCTAAGATTGGCGCTCTGGTCCAGCTCCTTGCGTACATTGGCCCCCGCTTTCTGCAGGGCGTTGAGGTACTGGTTCGCCTCGTTTTCCTCCAGATCGCGCTTGAGTGCGACCGGGTTACCGCTGAACAGGCTGTCGATGCGTGCCGGGTCGCTCTTGAACAGGCGGGCGAGATTGTCCTTGACCGTTTCCAGGGTCATCTCCGGCATCAGTTGGCCATCGAACACTATCTTGTAGCGCGGTTGATTCATGCGAGCTTCCTTGTCTGCGGGAAGTTGAGGTGAGCTAAGCCTAGAGTGACGCCTGGGCACTATACAAGCGGCCTGACGCACTATGTACGGCAATTTTCAGGCGCCGCTTATTGTGCTCCAGCGGCCGACCAGTTGGCCGCGGCGCAGTAGACGTATTTCGCCGAAATCAGCCAGCAGGCCTTCGCTAACGGCTGGGCGCAGAAATATCCAGTCGCCCGTGCTCAGACCTGTACTGTCGCTGCCCACCAGGCGCTCCTGATTGGCGCTGCGGCCGTACAGTGCGTCGTAGTCAAGGCCCGCTGGCGAGACAGGCTGCGCCGGCCAGCGGCCTCCATACAGGTAATAGGCATGCTGGCGGTTCGGGTTCCAGGCACTGAGCGCGGGTTGCAGCGGCTGCAGGTAGGGCAGGGCGCCATCGACAGCCTTGAGCACCGGCGTGGCGATCCACAGTGCCGGTTGCAGCTCCTGCAGCATCGGGATGTCGAAGTCCGAGGGTTTGAGCAACGCAGAACCTACGGAAATCTCGTTCAGTGAGCTGGGCTGTTGGCTGTGCAGGCGGTAGGTCAGGCTACCGCCACCGTTGAGCAGCGGTATGCCGGGCCACTGTTCGGTGAATGAGCGTGCGCTGTTTATGAAGTCGCGATAGCGTGCGTCGGCGTGAGCGAACGCCTGTTGCTGGCTCGCCCAGGGCGGATTGTGTGCGACGTGGGCGTCGTAACCCATCATTCCCCGCAGCCGCAGAGCTGGGTAATGGGTGAGTTGCTGCATGGCCTGGTTGAGCGCTCGCGGATCGGCAAAGCCGCCACGCTGCAGGCCAATGTCGATTTCCAGAGCGATGCGCAGCGGCCGGTTCAGCGCCTTGGCGAGTTCGGCGTACTGCTGCAGGCGCTGTTGGCTGTCTATCAGCCAGGTCACCTGGTGATTCGGGTCGAAAGGCAATTGCTGCGGTAGCTGGCGATAGAAGTTCAGCGCAGCCTCGACCGGCATGGGTTTACCCAGTAGCAGGTCGGCCTCGGGAAAGCTTCTCGCCAGCCGGTTCAGCTGCGGTTGGTGAAAGACCATGAAGCGCTGAGTCTGCAGGCGTTTGGCCAGATACTCCAACAGGCCGGTACTGGCCAGCGACTTGGCGACCAGACGCAGCGCCAGTCGATTCGGCAACTGTGCAGCCAGGAGGTCGGCGTTGGCGTCCAGGCGATCGAGATCCAGCAGCAGGGTGGGAATACCGTCTCCATCGCGCTGCAATTGCCTGTTGAGCCCCGCGAAGTAGGCATCGTGCGCTCTACCCCGGTCCTGCGGACGCACTGCCCAGCCGCCAATCAGGCCCAGCGCCGCCAGGCCGAGCAGATGCCGGCGTTTCATCGTGGCCAGTGCTGCCCCAGCCGCTGGCTTTGGCTCAGTGCGGCGCGGTATTCCTCATCGAGCCGCGATACCAGTTGCGATACAGATGGCAGGTCATCGATACCGCCGACGCCCTGACCTGCCGACCACACGGTTTTCCATGCCTTGGCCTCGTCATCCATGGGCTTGAGCTTCTCTCCGTAGTTGACGTCTGCCTTGTTCTGCAGCTGCTTGAGGTCGTAGCCAGCTTGCTCCAGGCTCTGGCGCATGAAACTGGCGGGAACGCCGGACACCGCAGGCGTGTGGATGATATCGGCGGCGCGGGCGCCAAGGATCATCTCCTTGTATGCCATGGAGGCATCGTTCTCGGTCGTGGCGATGAAGCGTGTGCCCATGTACGCCAGGTCTGCCCCCAACAACTGTGCGGCAAGAATTTCATGGCCATGATTGAGGCAGCCGGACAGCAGCACGGTCTTGTCGAAGAACTGACGAATCTCGGCCAGCAGCGCGAATGGGCTCCAGGTGCCAGCGTGACCACCCGCACCGGCGGCCACCGCAATCAGTCCGTCGACGCCTGCTTCCGCGGCTTTCTCGGCATGGCGACGCGTGGTGACGTCGTGGAACACCAGGCCGCCATAGCCATGCACGGCATCGACCACTTCCTTTACCGCGCCCAGGCTGGTGATGACGATGGGTACGCGATGCTCGACGCAGATGGCCAGGTCGGCCTGCAGTCGTGGGTTGCTCTGATGCACGATCAGATTGACCGCGAACGGTGCCGCGTCGGGCTCTAGACTGGTCTTGATTTCGTTAAGCCATGCCGCAAAACCACTGCTTTCACGCTGGTTGAGCGCCGGAAAGCTGCCAACGATTCCGCTATTGCAGCAGGCACTGACGAGGGCGGGGTTGGAGACCAGGAACATCGGCGCGGCTACCAAGGGCAGACGCAGGCGTTGCTCGAGCAGAGTAGGCAGAGACATGGTGGTTTCCTCAGAAGGGGCGGACGACGACCAGAATGACGATGCCCAGTAGAGCCAGCACCGGCGCTTCGTTGAACCAGCGATAGAATACATGGCCGCGTGTGTTCTCACCTCGCGCGAAGCGCTTGAGCTGGGCGCCGCACAGGTGATGGTAGACGATCAGGGCGACCACCAGCGTCAGCTTGGCGTGCATCCAGCCTTGGGAAAAGTAGTAGCTGGGGTTGAGGCTCAGCAGCCAGATACCCAGGCCCAGCGTGGCGATCATCGATGGCACCATGATGCCGCGGTAGAGCTTGCGCTCCATGACGCAGAAGCGTTCGCGGCTGAGGCTGTCGTCGCTCATCGCGTGGTAGACGAACAGGCGTGGCAGATAGAACAGACCGGCGAACCAGCAGACCACAGCGACTATGTGCAGGGCCTTGAGCCAGAGATAGAGCATTTGCGTGTCTCGTGCAGAAAAATGCCCTCGATAGTAGAGGCAGGCGACGCTTTACGTCACCTCCGCGGTTGGAGCTTGGCCAATGCGGCTTTATCATCGGCAACTTTCCAATGGTTTTTGCGAAGGGGCATGTGATGATCAAGGTCGGTATCGTCGGCGGCACGGGTTACACCGGTGTCGAACTGCTGCGTCTGCTGGCGCAACACCCGCAGGCAGAAGTGGCTGTTATCACGTCCCGTTCCGAAGCCGGCCTGCGTGTCGACGAGATGTACCCCAACCTGCGTGGCCATTACCCGGACCTGGCATTCAGTGTGCCGGACGTCGCCACGCTGGGGGCCTGTGATGTGGTGTTCTTCGCTACGCCTCACGGCGTCGCTCATGCCCTTGCTGGCGAGCTGCTGGCTGCGGGCACGCGAGTGATCGATCTGTCTGCCGACTTCCGTCTGCAGGATGCCGAAGAGTGGGCCAAGTGGTACGGCCAACCGCACGGCGCGCCGGAGCTGCTGAGCGAGGCGGTATATGGTCTGCCCGAGGTCAACCGCGAGGCGATCAAGACGGCGCGCCTGATTGCCGTGCCCGGCTGCTATCCGACTGCGACTCAGCTTGGCCTGATACCGCTGCTCGAGGCCGGTCTGGCGGAAACGGGCAGCCTCATCGCTGACTGCAAGAGCGGTGTCAGCGGCGCTGGACGTGGTGCCAGTGTCGGCTCGCTGTTCTGCGAGGCTGGCGAAAGCATGAAAGCCTACTCGGTCAAAGGTCATCGCCACCTGCCGGAAATTCGCCAGGGCCTGCGCCAGGCAGCGGGTAGCGACGTCGGCCTGACCTTCGTGCCACACCTGACGCCGATGATTCGTGGCATCCATGCGACGCTTTATGCACGCGTAGCCGATACCTCGGTGGATCTGCAGGCGCTGTTCGAAGAACGTTATGCGGGCGAGCCGTTCGTCGATGTGATGCCAGCTGGCAGCCATCCGGAAACCCGTAGCGTGCGTGGCGGCAACGTCTGCCGGATCGCGGTGCATCGGCCGCAGGGCGGTGACCTGGTGGTGGTGCTGTCGGTTATCGACAATCTGGTCAAAGGGGCTTCCGGTCAGGCCGTGCAGAATATGAACATCCTCTTCGGTCTTGAGGAACATCTCGGCCTGTCGCACGCGGCTCTCTTGCCGTGACCGCGAGCTGGGAGGTTCGCCTCAGCGACCCGCGACGAGAGCGTCGCCGTCGATGGTTGTTGTTGCTGCTGGTGCTCGCGGTACCAGCGGCCTTCGCCCTCGGGTGGTACTGGCCGCAGGCGACTCCTCAGCAGAGCACCGAGCAGACGCAGTCATTATTGACGCGTCTTGCCGAGCAGGAACAGGAGCTGGAGCTGCTGCGTCAGCGTCTGGCGGTAGTGGGCAGCAGCGACAAGTTGAGTCAGCAGGCCATTGAGCAGAATCGGCTGACGATCAAGCTGCTCGAAGAACAGATCTTCAAGCAGCAGCAGGATCTGGCGTTCTACAAGGGGGTACTGGCGCCTGCCAGTCGTCGCGAAGGTGTGCGCATCCGTGCCTTTGAGCTGCAAGCCACGGACGTGCCGCAGCGATTCCGCTACAAGTTGCTGATGAGTCGAGTCGGCGCCAGTGATGAGGCGTTGCAGGGGCAGATGCGCGTTACTGTCGAGGGGCGGCAGGGCGGCAAGCCTGCCTCACTGGAGCTATCGGCACTTTCCGATGATGTCAGCGACAACCCCATCCCGTTCTCCTTCAAGCATTTCCAGTCTTTTCCAGAGGCTGGTCGCTTTGGCGAATTACAACTGCCTGAAGGCTTCGAGCCACTTCAGGTCAAGGTGCAGGCGGAAGTCAAAGGCGACAAGCCGCTGAGTCGCACGTTCGAATGGATCAAATCAGGAGTGATAGCCACCCATGTGGAGTAAAGACAAGGCCAAACCCGACCTGCAGCGCTTCAGCGGCAAGACCAGCCTGATCGCGGCGGGTGCTGAGTTGGTGGGCGACATGCGCTTTCAGGGCGCGGTGCAGGTGGACGGTAAGGTCACCGGCAACCTCTTGGCCACCGAGGGGCTGGTGCGTGTCAGTGTTGGCGGCCTGGTTGAAGGTGAGGTACGCGCCCCCCATATCGTCATTGACGGTGAAGTGAACGGCGATGTGTTCGCCAGTGGCCATCTGGAGCTCGGTTCGCGCTCGCGTGTGCGCGGCAATCTGCACTACGGCCTGATGGAAATGGCCATGGGCGCGCAGATCGAAGGCCGTCTTCACCATCTCAAGGACGGCGACAAACCTCTTGAGTTGCCGGCTTCAGTGGAAGCCGAGCAATAGTTGACCAGTTTCGTAGGGCAAGCGGATAATGCATGCCTTACGCAGTATGGCGCATGGCGCCGGGAGTCCAGCATGAGCGTCGAAACCTTCACCCCTGCCCCTTTGCACTTTACCCAGGGTGCGGCCAGCAAGGTGAAGACCCTGGTCGATGAGGAAGGCAATCCGCGACTGAAGCTGCGCGTGTTCGTCACGGGCGGTGGTTGCTCGGGCTTTCAGTATGGTTTCACTTTCGATGAAGATGTGGCCGAGGATGACACCATCGTCGAGCGCGAGGGCGTCAGCCTGGTGGTCGATGCCATGAGCTTCCAGTACCTGGTCGGTTCCGAGGTCGACTATCAGGAAGGGCTCGAGGGTTCGCGCTTCGTGATCAAGAACCCCAATGCCACCACTACTTGTGGTTGCGGTTCGTCCTTCTCGATCTGAGCATTCGCAAGATAGAAAAACGCCGCGCTCGATGCGCGGCGTTTTCGTTCAGGCCGGATAGATTGCGCCGAGAACGCGTAACCCCGCAGCGCCGGTAACGCTCGGTCGATTGCCGGGAATTCCTTCCAGGGCACAGTGAGCAAGCCAGGCGAAGGCCATGGCTTCGACCCAGTCTGGATCTATCCCTCTGGCCGCGGTGCTTTGTACCTCGGTTCCCGGCAGCATCGTGGCCAGTCGTTGCATCAGGCAACTGTTGTGCGCACCGCCGCCACACACCAGCAGCTCGTCAGTGTAAGCCTGTGCATTGCGCAAGGCGCTGACGATGCTGCGCGCCGTGAGCTCGACCAGCGTCGACTGGACATCTTCTTCCGGTATCGCTGGCAATGCTTGCAGGTGGCCGAGCAGCCAGTCGAGGTTGAACAGTTCGCGGCCCGTGCTCTTGGGGCCTTGCGTTACGAAGAAGGGATCGCTCAGCAGTCGGCTCAGTAACTCCGGGTGGACGTTGCCTTTGGCTGCCCAGGCTCCGTCGCGGTCATAGTTGAGCCCCTGGCAGTGATGAATCCATGCATCGAGGAGTACGTTTCCCGGGCCGCTGTCGAAGCCCAGCACTTGTCCGTCTGCAGAGAGCAGGCTGAGATTGCTGAAGCCGCCGACGTTGAGCACCGCCACCTGACGCCCGGTATCACCGAACAGGTCCTGATGGAAGGCGGGCACCAACGGCGCGCCCTGGCCGCCCGCAGCAACGTCGCGGCGACGAAAGTCAGCGACTACGCAGATGCCTGTCAGCTCGGCGAGCAGTGCAGGGTTGCCGATCTGGATAGTGAAGCCGCGAGTTGGCTCATGGCGTACGGTCTGGCCGTGGCTGCCAATGGCGCGAATTTCCTGTGGCTTCAGGTTCTGCTGACGCAGCAGTTCATTGATGGCTTGCGCGGCCTGTTCGACCCAATGCTGCTCGGCAATGGCGGCACGTGCCAGTTCGTTCTCGCCGGGCGCGCAGAGTGCCAGCAGATCGCTGCGCAGGGTCTCGGGCATTGGCCGGTAGAGAGTCGCGAGTAGGCGAGGGGAGTGGTCTTGCTCGATCAGTGCGATGTCCAGTCCGTCCAGGCTGGTACCGGACATCACACCAATATAGAGGGGCATGGCTTACTGCTTGTTGCTGGCCAGCATGGTGGCCTTTTCCTGATCCATGCGTGCCATCAACGGCTTGCTCAGCTGCATGAAGCGTTGTTTCTCGCTGGCAGCGATAGGATCGGCCATCGGCAGCTTCTGGCTCAGCGGGTCGACGTGCACGCCATTGACCTGGAACTCATAGTGCAGGTGCGGTCCGGTGGACAGGCCGGTGGTGCCGATGTAACCGATGATCTGCCCCTGTTTGACGTTCACACCGTTGCGTACGCCTTTGGCAAAACCCTGCATGTGCGCGTAGAGCGTGCGATAGCGCTGGCCGTGTTGGATGATCACGGTGTTGCCGTAGCCGCCGTTGCGACCTGCCAGAGCCACCTTGCCGTCACCGGCAGCCTTGATCGGCGTGCCGCGCGGGGCGGCGTAGTCAACGCCCTTGTGCGCGCGAATCTTGTTCAGGATCGGGTGCTTGCGGCCGTTTGAGAAGCGCGAGCTGATGCGGGCGAAGTCTACCGGTGTACGGATGAAGGCCTTGCGCATGCTTTCGCCGTTGGCGCTGTAGTAGCTGGTTGCGCCTTGTTTGTTGGTGTAACGCACGGCGGTGTAGGTCTTGCCACGGTTGGTGAAACGTGCGGAGAGAATATCGCCGGTACCGACGCGCTTGCCGTTGACAACCTTCTCTTCGTAGATCACTTCGAACTCGTCGCCATCGCGAATATCCATGGCGAAGTCGATGTCGTAACCGAAGACGTTGGCCAGATCCATGGTCAGTCCATGGGACAGACCGGCGCGTTTTGCCGAAAGGAACAGCGAACTGTTGATCACGCCGTGGCTGTATGCCGACACAACTTCAGGCTTGACCTGGTCGCGCTGGAAATCGAAGCCTTCGTCTGTGCGGCTCAGACGGATGGTTTCCAGCTCGCTGAGCTTGCTCTGCAGCGTCTTCAGCTTGCCGTCTTCACCCAGTTCGAAATCGAGTACCTGACCAATCTTCAGACGGCTGAATTGTTTGGCCTCCTTGCTGCTGTTGAGCGCCTCGTGCAGATCGTTGGCGTTCAGGCCGACCTTAGCGAACACAGTGGACAACGTATCGCCATTGCTGACGGTAACGTTGTGATGGTTGGGATCGGTGGGGAGGGTATCGGCTGTTTCTGGGCTTTTCTCATCAGCGTCGAGTCCGGCGCTGTTTTCGGCGCTATCCGCACTCTGCTCGATCTTGGCGAAAGGAGAGGCGGCGCCAGTGTCTGGCTGTCCCGCTCGGAGGTCGTCCTTTTCCTCTAGCACCATCTCGGCTTCGCTGACGAGGTCCAGATCGAGGAAGGTTTTCTGCGCTTCGACTTCACGCGAAGGAAACACCAGCAGAGCCAGGCTCAGCAGCGCGGCTACACCACTAGCAGCCAGGATGTGGCTCTTCGGGTAGGGCGGGGCTTTAGGGATATTTTGCGTCATGGCGTGAGGCGTTTTCTTGAAGTGTGCATTAACTGTATAAAATATAACCAAAATCGCCTTGGGGCAACCCTTGACATGCCATCCAGGCCACCGCTGGGCTGACCTAGGGCAAAACTTGTAATTAGTTTGCGATCTTGTATGGTTGGTTCCCTTTCAATTTCCAGTGGTTGCGGGTTCTGTCATGAAGTCGGTCGAAGAGCAGCTGGCGCTGATCAAGCGCGGTGCGGAAGAGGTTCTGGTTGAGGCTGAGCTGATCGAAAAGCTCAAGCGTGGTCAGCCACTGCGGATCAAGGCAGGGTTCGACCCAACTGCGCCGGATCTGCACCTTGGTCATACCGTCCTTATTAATAAGCTGCGCCAGTTTCAGGAGCTGGGCCACCAGGTGGTCTTCCTGATCGGTGACTTCACCGGAATGATTGGTGATCCCAGTGGCAAGAGCGCTACCCGTCCGCCGCTGACTCGCGAGCAGGTTCTGGATAACGCTGAGACTTATAAGCAGCAGGTCTTCAAGATTCTCGATCCGGCCAAGACCGAAGTGGCGTTCAACTCCACCTGGATGGATCAGCTCAAGCCGGCCGACTTCATTCGCCTGGCGTCACAGTACACCGTGGCGCGTATGCTCGAGCGTGATGATTTCGACAAGCGCTATACCAGTAATCAGCCGATTGCCATTCACGAGTTCCTCTATCCGTTGGTGCAGGGCTACGACTCCGTTGCGCTCAAGGCCGATGTGGAGCTTGGCGGTACCGACCAGAAGTTCAATCTGCTGATGGGGCGCGAATTGCAGCGTGCCTACGGTCAGGAATCGCAGTGCATCGTCACCATGCCCTTGCTCGAAGGGCTCGACGGCGTGAAGAAGATGTCCAAGTCTCTGGGTAACTATGTGGGCATTCAGGAAGCTCCGGGCGTGATGTACAACAAGCTGGTCTCCATGCCGGATGCGCTGATGTGGCGTTATTTCGAGCTGCTGAGCTTCCGCTCCATGGACGAGATCGAGCAGTTCAAGCGTGACGTCGAGCAGGGCGCCAATCCGCGCGACATCAAGATCAAGCTGGCCGAAGAGCTCGTCGCGCGCTTCCATGGTGAAGAGGCAGCTGCCAATGCGCACCGCTCCGCCGGTAACCGCATGAAGGATGGTGAGCTACCGGAAGATCTGCCGGAAGTCGAACTGACTTCGGCAGAAGATATGCCTATCTCTTCTGTTCTTAATAAGGCAGGGCTGGTGAAGAATGCTGCGGTGGCACGTGATCTGCTGGGCTCTGGTGGCGTGCGTGTCGATGGCGAGGTGGTGGATCGTACCTTCCTGTTTAAAGTAGGTGCGGCCCATGTCTGTCAGGCCGGTAAGAAGGCCTTTGCGCGGATCTCGCTTAAAGCCGAGTAATAAAACTGCAATTAAAGCTTGACGCGCATTCTGCTG
>NZ_JBJKFJ010000009.1:0-257119 GCF_050473265.1 Pseudomonas pichavaramensis
CTAAGTTTCCGCATCCAAAGAACTTCTTCGAGAAGATAAAGAAATGGCAGGACGGCCTAGATAACGATGACTCGTTCAGCCTTGGTGAAAGGCAGGCACTGGGTGCGTTCACAGATAAAATTTCCGAGTTTTCCCAAGCTCGTAGTGGGCCGTATCCGACCTTTGATTTCACCCGTGGCGAAATTGACGAGTTTTTAGCACTAGCTAGAACAGCCCATGCGGCATTTGGTGGTAGCGATACCGATATCTTGCCAATTGATGCAGACGTTCCTCGTGAGTTCACAGGTGATCAACTGTTACGCAGCGTGGAGGCTAATGCGGAGTTATTGAATGTCTCGGAGTATGTCGAGACGATGTTGATGCGTATCCGGACGATCCTTTCGGATAGTCGTATGAAAACCGTTACCGGTGATACTCAGGGCGTGACCCTGGCCAGCTGGTTGGAAAACTA
Source organism: Pseudomonas pichavaramensis (assembly GCF_050473265.1). Classification (NCBI taxonomy): domain Bacteria; kingdom Pseudomonadati; phylum Pseudomonadota; class Gammaproteobacteria; order Pseudomonadales; family Pseudomonadaceae; genus Pseudomonas; species Pseudomonas pichavaramensis. The sequence continues at coordinate 452 of NZ_JBJKFJ010000009.1, forward strand.
CATCGGAGACAACCAGGCCTCGAACGGTTCAGTGACAGTTATCGACCTGTCTTTAGTACCAGCGGAGGTGGTGCATATCATCACTGCTGTTATCGCTCGCATGACGCTGGAAGCCTTGCAGCGCTATCGCAAGCTGAACCACGGCAAGACGCTCCCCTCCGTGCTGGTTATGGAGGAAGCGCATACTTTCATCAAGCGCTACAAAGACGATGCAGAGAACCAAAGCTCTGCCGCCATTTGTTGTCAGGTGTTCGAGAAAATTGCCCGTGAAGGTCGTAAATTTGGCCTCGGGCTGGTGCTTTCCTCCCAGCGGCCAAGTGAGCTTTCGCAAACAGTGCTTTCACAGTGCAACAGCTACTTGTTACATCGCATTAGTAACGACCGCGACCAGGAGTTGGTGCACAAGCTAGTACCAGACAATCTGCGAGGTCTATTACGTGATCTCCCTTCCCTACCTTCACGTCATGCCATTCTGCTGGGCTGGGCTTCAGAATTACCTGTATTAGTTCAGATGAATTCTTTACCTGATGGTCAGCGGCCTAAGTCAGATGATCCAGACTTCTGGGCCGTATGGTCTGGAAGTCGCGTTGATGAGGCAGGGAACCGAGTCAATGTGGAGCGGGATGTTAACTGGAAAGAGATTGCTGATGATTGGCAGCAGCTAGCACCTTCAGACGATCAGGAGGAGTGAGTAGGGTTGGTACCCTCTCGTTTGTTGGACATGTTAATGAGACGGATGATTGATGCACGGAGATCTGGAGGTAGAACCCAGAAGGAGTGGCTACCCGCAGGATGGCTTTAACCACAACAGCTTCAGGTATGCAGTTCTCAAGACACATGCCGACGCGATCTACATTGTGGATGGCATTATCTCGCCTGAGAGTTGGCACCAGAGCCGGGTCAAGGTGCTGTTTATCCTGAAGGAAGCGAACGGCTATGACGGTTCAAATATTGCTGAACTGATTCGCAAGGCCATTGTGGAAAAGCCCAAGAGTAAGCTCTGGTGCAGGCCGACATTCCATAACATCGGTCGCTGGGCCTATGGTTTGCAGCGCTGTGGCGAAAGTATTTGTGGGTTCAAGGAAGCACACCGTAACCGAAAATCCGCCCTGCTTGCGTCGGCCTTTATTAACCTTAAAAAAACAACTGGTGGACGTCGCGCTACCGCTGAAGTTCGGGCATTTGCCGAGGCTCACGGCGCGTTTTTGCGCGAGCAGATTCTTTCAATTACTCCAGATGTTGTGGTGATGGGCGGGACATACGACATCATCAAGGAGCACGTGTTTCCTGAGCTGGAGAAGGCTTCCTACCGGGTTCATCTGCTCCACGGCGTGCCATTCATCAACGCCTTTCATCCGGCTTGCACGAAAGTTCGCAAAGCCCTGTACGAGCAAGTCCTGGATAGCTATCAGGATTACCGGCAGCAGGCCGAGGTCACCGTGCCCTTATAGCTCCACCGTCAGCACCTTGATCCCCAGCCCTTTGCAAAACCGCCCCACCGCCGTCAGCGAGCGCCATAGCCGTACCGGTTCACGCCGGGAGCGCACGGGCAGCCATTTCACCCCGAGGCGCTGTCCCAGTCTCGACCAGCGCCTGCAACGTCTCCTGCTCGATGGCTCTTTTCATGGCCCCCTACCCTCGCGTCAAACCAGTCCCCAGGGTTCCGGTATAGCGCAGGGCCGCAGGCCGGATACCGCCATCGGTCGAGCGGTCACCGGCATGGGGTCAGGTGAGGGGGTGGATTAAACAGAACTTCCTATTACGCGCAGACCTATTATTCTGCTCCTCGGATCTCTAGGTCGCCTTCCAATTCCAGCCGCTTGATAAATTCAGTCTTCTCGCTCGCGGTGGCGATCAGGTAAGCAGCCGAAAGCCCTACCAGCCAGACGCCAGAACCAGTCGTCCCAAATCTGCCCAGTACCACGGAGAACAAATCGGAGTGGTCGCGGTAACTACCCACCAGCGAAGTCGAAGTAACTGAACAGGGTCAAATAGGCTCATCAGCGGGGCTTGTTGACCCCTCGCACAGGGGCAGTCTATCTGCCTGGTTGCGTCCTGCCGGATCCCTGCCCTGGGTCAAATTTAGCCGGCAGAGTGGATCGAGATTTTCTTAACAGGATTGTTAATAAACTCCTGAGCAGCGCGGTGGCAGGAGGCTCAGCCCACGCTCGTCAATTGTGAGCGAGCGGTTGCCAAATAACCGTAAGGATGCCATCGTAACGACGAATGTCTTTACATGGAGGCCGCTACCATGGCTTCGATCAATATCCGCATCGACGACGAGCTGAAAGCCCGCGCATACCGGGAACTGGAAAAGCTTGGTGTCACCCCTTCTGAGCTGATGCGCCAAGCTCTGCAATACGTAGCCGAACGCGGTCAGCTGCCCTTCCGTCCGGTACTTATGACCGAGGAAGATGAGGCCCTGATCGCCACTGTGCGTGAACGCCTTGCTGCTCCGCAGCGCGTGAAGGTCTCGCTGGATGACCTATAGCCTCGAATTCGATGCACGAGCACTTAAGGAGTGGCACAAGCTGGGGGATACCATCCGCGAGCAGCTCAAGAAAAAGCTCGCGGAGGTGCTGGTCAATCCGCGCGTTGAGGCGAATCGACTTCACTCACTACCCGATTGTTACAAGATCAAGCTGCGCAGCAGTGGTTATCGCTTGGTCTATCAGGTGATCGAGCATGAGGTGGTGGTGTTTGTCGTCGCGGTGGATCGGCGTGATCGCGAGCAGGCCTATCGCAAGGCTGCTGAGCGGCTCAAATAACGCGCTGCCTGCGTCAAACAGAATCGGGTTTCAACGCGATGAGTGACGGCTACTGGCTGAGCTGCCAAAGCCTGAGCAGGCTGTGGTGCTGCCACCGCTAGTCCCAGTTCTGATTATTGGGGAATTGGAGTTACGCCTACCCTAACGTTTGCGTGTTTTCCTATGTCGTTCGCGCCACGCTGCGCGCTGGCTACGTACCTCCACCATGGCGTCGAGCATGGCGCGGTAACGCTTGCTGTTGAGCGTCAGCAGCGTCACCAGTGGCAGCAGCAGGCCGATGACATACATCAGATCGGCCGCTCGGCGGCCCCAGTGAGTGAGCACCACCAGCATGCACGCCGCCATGCCTGCGACGATCACCCACACCGCCCAGGGGCGGCCGCGTACGATCAGAAAGTTGGCAGCGCACAGGTAGACAGCTATCCCTGCGCTGGCTGACATCATGTAGATACCGTATTCGTCCGGGGCAGGTGGATAGACCTCGAGCAACAGAATCATGCTCACAGCCAGGGCAAACAACGCCAGGTAAAAGGCACCGATAAAAATCAGAAAGTGTCGGCGCAGTATCGTCAGAAAATCCGGCCCCTGCTTCACTCGTCCAGCTCCTCATAGAGGCCGATGGCATAGGTCTGCACGGTGCTGCTGCCAAGCAGACCGATTCCGGCGCCCAAGGCGTCCTTGATATTGACGGCCAGTGCCGAAGAAATTTCACTGGTCGCCATACGTTTGGGCAACTCGCCACCGCGTTGCAGTGCCTTACGCATCGCGGGCGTGAGTGCGGGGTTACGGTTTTCGAGAATCTCGTTGGTCAGACGTCGGCGTTCCTGTCGGCTGAGTCCTTTGAGGCTCTGATACCAACTACGTCCTGTCATGGCTTTACGCATGTTCATGACGCGCAGAATGGTCGCACCGCTTCCCGCCACTCCACCCAGGGAAATGATATCCAGAGCCTTCGAGGTGTTCTGGTACCACTCTTCGCTGTCGAGCTTGTCCAGCGCCTCCGGGTTATTGATCTCGGTATAGACCCTTGCTGCACCTGCAACACACTGCAGGGAGCTCGCCGACGCAGCCGCCACGCCAAGACTGGTAATCACCAGGCTCGCACCACCGGTGAAGGGAATGATGGCGCTACCGCCGATAATCGCGATCCAACCCAGCACCGCGCCCGCACAGGCCAGGCTGGTATTGACGCTCTCGGCCAACAACCGGGATTCGCGGGGATTGCTCTGTACGTTCTGAGCGAACTGTTGCGGCGAGATATTGCGCGGTGCTTCGCGGATGATGATGCGTTTGGGTTTGATGCTGCAGATCGGGGTGAACTCGCGCAGGGTCACCACGTTGAAACTGGAATCGATGTAAACCACGCCTGCACCGGAGATAGCCGGGTCGGCGTCGATGGCTGTATAGAGTTTGCGTAGATCGATCATGGCTTCGATGCGACGCCGCGCCATGATTTGTGATGGGGTATTTCTCAACCCGATCAGGTAGTCGGACATTGGCCCTCCTTGGTCGAAATTACGATAGCCGCCGGCCCTGCCCTGAGGGAGGACCAGCGGAGCTTTCGATCACACAGTCATCTGCGATGACTCAGACGTTCGGGCAGGGGATCGGCGCCCAGTCGCCCATATCCGGGTTATTGCACATGCTGTTGATCTGCGAAGTACCGGCAGTGGCCACTTGCTGGCTCTTGGCCTGCTTGGCTTCGGCCTGTTGCAGCACTTGCTCGGTCTTGACCGCTTCGGTCGGTACCTTGGCCGGCTTCTTGGCCGGAGCCTTGGCCGCGGTTGCCACTTCTGTGCGCTCGACACCAACGTTCTTCAGGTCAGCCTCGTAGGCCTGGGTGTAGTGGTCCAGGTTCTCGCCAGCCTTGCCGTTGACGGCGGTGATCAGATTGTTCGACTCGTTCAGGCCGGCAATGATTTCCGCCAGGCGCTTGCGTCCTTCGGTCTCGTTGACCGCGCCGGACTTGCGCTGCTGCAACAGGTTGGTGAATTCCTTCTGATAGCAGCTCTGCGAAGCTTCTGCGTAGGCGATGCTGCGATCGAAGGTACCGGCACTGGTGCTGATATCGGTGGAGTAGGAGCCGATGCGCTGTTTGTCATCGCTGATCTGTTGCTGCTTGGTGGTGTAATAGGCCGCAGCACCACCGACCAGCGCGCCGCCAGCAGCGCCGATGGCGGCATTGCGCTTGCGGTCTTCCTTGTCCGCGGTCAGGGCGCCAGTCAGGGCGCCGCCTAGCGCACCGATCGCGGCGCCAGTGGCTACCGAGCGGGTCAGGCTGGAGTCGGTGTCACGCAGGTGCTGTACCGGCTGGTAGCAGCTTGGGTAGTAGTTGACCTCGGTGCTCTTGCCGACGCTATTGACCGCGGAAGTGGAGCAACCGCTGATCAGAACGGCCATCGAGGTGAAGCCGATGGCTGCGAGTGTCATGACGCGGCTACGGGATTGCTGGGTGTCGTGCGATTTGGTTAAGCGCATAGCTAGACTCTCTGCTGGGGTTGGAATAATGCGGGTCGACCGAAGTCGCCCGTTTTTCTTGGGCAGACGCTGAAGTTGCTCACGGCTGTCGGGCCGTTCGTGCCTCCAGCAACTGCTTGAGAATGTCCTCCGGATCGGCACGCTGTTGGCGGCGATACAGGTCGACGTGGTTGACGAACAGGGTGGCGCGGCTGACCAGGCTGTTGCCGATCACTGGTTTGCGCGCGAGCTCTTCCTTGATGCGCTGGAACTGCACCTGGATGACCTCATTGGTGTAACGGGTGCCGCTGGCCATGTTGTCGATATAAATGGCAACAGCACCGTTCAGGGCGCTGGTGCCGTTGCGGATGGCTGCGGCGAATATCTGTGCGGTCGTGCTGTCGCCCTTCTGCTGCGCCTCGCGCTGGCTCTGGCGCAGGTTGGTCAGGCGGATGTTGTAGTTGTTGATGGTTTCCGCCACCAGCGCGGCAGACTGGATCAGGTTGCCGGCGGCCTCTTCGCGCTGGCGGGCGATCAGCGAGACATTGCGCTTGAGCTCTTCGTTGACCAGACCCAGCTCGGCCTGCAAGCGCGGATCGCTGGCACTGGCGATGATGCTGTCGAGGCGCTGGGTCGGATCATCGGCGTCAGCGATGTCATCGGTCAGGCCGGCCAGGCGGCCCTGCTTCTGCCACTGGGCGAACAGCTCGTCGTAACGCGAACGGGGCGCCGACAGCGCGCCGATGGCCACGCGAAAACCGGTGGTTTCGTTGCGCTGCTCGCTGCCGTCGGTGCCGAACAGCGGGTACTCGCGGCGCATGCCGGTAAACAGCGTGCCCTCGCCTTCCAGGTAGTTGCCGCCCTTGACCACGAAACCGCCGTAGGTGCCCTGGCGGCGGCCGGCGCTGACCAGCTGGAACGACTCCTGGACCATCTCGGCGGCGTTGCCGATCACGTCGAACAACCCCAGCGGGTTTGCCTGCCGGGTGCCGATCGGCATAAGCCGTGGTGCCTGACCGGTGCCGCCGGCGACCTGGTTGAACACGGCCCACTTGGCCAGCGGGCCGTCATCGTCGCTGCCTTCGACCGGACGCGGGAAGAGCCGCGCTTCCAACTGCTGGCGGCTGACCTCGGAGCCGCCGCGGGCGGCGAACTCCCATTCCACTTCGGTGGGCAGGCGCACGAATGCGGCGCCGCCCTCTTCCGCCTGCTTACCTCTGCCGCTGACTGGCAGCAGATCACGGTGGTTGGCCAGCAGCCAGGCGCTGTATACCGCGGCGAAACGCTCGGCCTCGAAGCGCGATAGTCGGACCTGGGGCAGGCGGCCACTCATGTCAGTGACGGGGGCGCAAGCCGGTGCTGGTTCTCCGCTGGCCAGCGATTGTGCCTGGGCCATCACCTGTGCGTACTGGCGGGCGGTGACCTCGTACTTGCCGATGAAGTACATCATCGGTTTCAGCGGGCTGCCAGCGTCGATCTTCGGCAGGCGGTCGGCTATCTGTTTCTGCCACTGCGGCGCCAGATCCGCCAGGCTGAATTGGCCATTGATGAAGTCGCGGCGATAACCGGAAATGAACGACTGCTTGTAACCCGCCTCGCCCTCGCTGAACGGATAACCCAGGCTGATCTCGCGGTCATCCAGGCTGCCCTGGGTCAGCACGTAGACATGACGGAAGACCATCTCGCCGCCACAGGGCAGCGGCAGGCTGATGTCGCCTGGCAGCGGCTTGGGGTTATCCAGTTTGGCCAGTTGTTCCGGGTCCAGCGCGCGCGCCGGCGCCGCAGCCGCTGCCGGGGCAGCGCTGCTGGCGGCTGCTGGCTTGGCTTTTGCCGGTGGTTCATCGCCCGGCGAGCAGGCGGCCAGGGCCAGCGTGCCGAGCAGCAGCGCAGAGGGAGCGAGGCGACGGTCAGACATCACGAATTCCTTGAGAAGCGTCGATCCGCGCCACCCGCCAGCCGCCCAGCGCGGCGGCGCAGGCACTGGCCAGCAGCACGGTGCCGAGGGCGATCAGGTAATGCACGGGCAGCAGGCGACTGGCGTATTCGCCCGGCACCTGCACGAAAAGATGGTTGAGGCCGCTCTCGGCCAGGCGGTACAGCAGCGCCGCCAGCAGGCTGGCGAACAGGCCGCTGTACAGCGCCTGAGCGATCAGGAACAGCAGCAGCGCGGCGCTGCCTAGGCCGAGCAGGCGCAGCACCGCCAGCTCGCGCTGCTTGCGCTCCACCGCCGCCAGCGCTGCGGCGCTGCTGGCGGCCACGGCGCCGCCCAGGGCCAGGGCGCAGATCAGCCAGAACAGCAGATCGAGGTTGCGGCTCAGCGCCTGCACCTGAGCGATCTGCGCCGCCTGGGTGACCACCTGCAGCTGTTGTGCGGCGAAGTACTGGCGCAGCGGCTCGACGTCGTCCAGCGTGCGCGCGTACAGACGAAAGCCCGGGTAGATACGTGGCGCCGGGCTGGCCGTTGCGCCCGGCCAGCCGAGGGCCTCCACCGCCAGACCGTCGCGGTAATCCTCGACCGCCTCCAGCAGCGCCGCCGGGGCCAACAGCGCGTCGCGTTCGAAGGCCGCCAGCGGCAGCACCGCCAGCACCTGCACGGTGCTCTGCTGCCACTGCAGAACGCCTGCGCGCTGGCGGCCGAAGCGCGCCTGCAGTTCGCTGCCGGCGCGGACGCCAAGCTTTTCTGCGGCACTGTGGCTGAGCACCACCTGCTGCAGCGTCTGCGGCACCGGCAGATTGTCGAGCAGCGGATCGCCGGCAGCGGTGGGTAGCATTTCCACGCCTACTCGCCGCGAGCCGGCCTGCAGTTCGCTGGTCGCGGCAATCTGCCGGGTGCGCGGGATAGCGAAGGCGACATCGGCGCGCTGGCTCAGCGCCTCGATAAAATCAGCCTGCAGCCGCGCCCCGCCCAGCGGGATGATTTCGCGTACCGCCGCGTCGCTGCGCAGGCGCTCGGTCAGGCTGCCGACCAGGCCGTGCTTGAGGCCGAACAGCACCAGCAGCGGCGCGATCACCGCCACCAGCGCCAGCACGCTGCACGCCGACAGGCGCGCTTCGCGGCGATAGTCCTGCCAGGCCAGGCCGGCGATCAGCAGCGGGCGCATCAGGCGGCCTGCTCCAGGCTGGCGCTGACACCGCCGTCGGCATCACGCCGGCAGTGCAGGCGCAGGATGCTCAGGCCGGCGCGCCGCGCCAGCCCTTCGTCATGGGTGGCGACCACGCAGGTGGCGCCGAGCGCTTCGGCCTGGCCGAGCAGCAGCTGCATGACCCGCTCGGCATTGAGCGGGTCGAGTGCGGCGGTCGGCTCGTCGGCCAGCAGCAGTTGCGGGCCATGCACCAGCGCGCGGGCGCAGCTGACCCGCTGGCGCTGGCCGATGGATAGCTCGGCCGGGTATTTGTCCAGCTGCTCCTGCACGTCCAGCGCCTGCGCCAGGCGCTGCACCTGGCCGCCGTCCGCGAGGCCGAGCAACTGCCGTGGCAGGCTGATGTTGCCGCGCACGTCGAGGAAGCCGAGCAGCCCGCCGGTTTGCAGCACGTAACCCAGATGGCGGCTGCGCAGGCGCGCCAGTTGCTCCAGGCGGCGCTGTTGCCACAGGCTGGCGACATCACTGGACACGCCGTTCGGCGCCAGGCTGAAGGCCTCGGCGCTGTCCGGCGCCAGCACCAGCGCCAGCAGATCCAGCAGGGTGCTCTTGCCGCAGCCGCTGGGACCGACCAGTGCCACCCGCGCGCCGGCGTCCAGCTGCAGCTGGTCGATGACCAGGCTGAAGCGCTGGGCGCCCTGGCCGCGGGCTTTGTGCACCTGCTGCAGACGCATCATCACGGCAGCGTCGACAGCGGCACACGGTACAGGGCGTCGCCCGGCTCGGCATTGCCGAAGCGCACCCAGTTGGCCATGTCGTTGTGGAAGGTTTCGTAGAGGCGGATCTTCGACTCCAGCTCGTCGATGAAGTCCTCCTGTTCGGCCACCGACAGCGACAGCCACAGGTCCTGAGTCATGCTCAGCGCCTTGCTGCGGTAAGGCAGGCCGTCGAGGTACTCGCCGAGCACCCCGCTCTGCGCCAGGTTGGCGCCCTGGCGCAGGGCCGCGGGGTCGCGGCTCATGTAGGCGCTGGCGCTGGCGATCTCGCTGAAGAAATCGACCGGCGAGGTCCTGGTCTTGCGCGCCGAGTCGACGATCAGCTTGAGCGACTGCTGCAGGTCGTTGAGCTGCAGCTTGGTCAGCATCACGCACACCTGCAGGGTCGGCAGGCTCGGGTTGCTCAGGTCGCGGTCGGCGGTCCAGGCGCTGACCAGTTGTGGCGCCTGGCTGGCGCTGCGGCGGCCGAGGAAATCCATGTGCATGGCATAGCCGATGGCCTGCGACTTGGCCGCCAGGCTGGCGCTGCCAGCCAGTTGCGGGGTCAGCGGTGCCTGTTGCGCGCGCACCTGCTGCGCCAGTTCGGCGAAGGTCGAGCCGATCTGGCGCACGCGCTCGCCGAAGGTGCCGACATCGCCGCCCGGCACCGACACGTAGAGGTCGCCGATCTGCGGGTTGCTGTCGGCGGTGAGCACCCGGTACTGCTGCTCGGCGGCGCCGTGATTGGCCTGGCCGGCGGCGGTGCGCAGGTGCAGGGCGAAGATCTTGATCTGCTTGCTCAGCGCCGCCTGGCGCACTTCGGCCTCGTTCATCCGGGTGCTGCTGTAGGGGTCGTTCTTGCGCAGCGCGCCGGCATCGCTGACCAGCAGGATCAGGCGCCCGCCATAACCCGACCAGTCCATGCCCTCGACGGCCTGCATGACCCCGGCGAAGGCATCCTCGTTGAACGAATGGCTCGACACCCGGGTGGCCTGCACCTGTTCGGCGGCGCGCAGGAAGCGCTGTGGATCGCTGCCGTCCTGCAGGCTGACCAGGGTCTTGCTCAGGTACTGAAGGCCCGGCGTGCGCTCGGTACTGTTGCGGTAGCCGACCAGGCCGAAGCTGACGTTGTCCAGCTCGCCGCGTGCCTGTAGCTGCCCCTGCAGTTCGCTGACCACCTGGCGCACGCGGTCGATGTAGGGCTGCATCGACACCGAGGTGTCGACCACCAGCACGATGCCGGTGCGGAAGCCGTCCGCGCCAGCGGCGGCCGGCGCTGTGCTGCCGCCCTGCGGCGCCGCGCTGCCCGGGTCGATCGAGGCGACATTGAGCAGCTGCACCGGCTGGCCTTCGCTGTCGAAGGTCTCGCGGAAGTCGAAGATCGGCATCAGGTAGAACTGATCCGCCGGTACCGCACTGGCGGTCGGCTCCAGCGCCACCACCTGCGGCACCTGTTCGGGCTGGTTCTGCGCCTGCAGCAGCTGCTCTCGGGCGAGGCTGACGTGATCGATCAGGCGCTCGACGTCGCTGGCCTGCTGCATGAACTGCACCGGCGCGCGACCGGAGCGTTCGGTGAATTTCAGCACCAGGCTCTGCTTCCAGTCGGCGGCCTGTTCGGCGGCGACCCAGCCCTGCACGCGGCCATCGCTGGCGGCGCCGACCTGCAGCCAGTCTTGGCCGTACTGCTGGTGCCGGGCATATACATAGAGCACCGAGAAGGCCGGCAGCGCTTCACCCTGAGCTGCGCCCGGGGCATCCAGCAGCTGCGCCCCGGGTTTGGCCAGGATGCGCTGGTAGAGGGTCTGCTTGCCCGGCATCAGCAATGGGTGCTCGCCGGCTTCGCCGGTATCGGCCTGCTGCGTCTGACTGACGCTGGCGGTCGGCGTGGTGGCTGACTGATTATCTGCGGCAACCACCGCTGCCGGCTGCGCCATCCACCAGTAGGCGCCGCCGCCGAGGCCCAGTGCGGCGGCCACCGCCAACGCCAGCAGTGCCACGCGTGGACCTTTGCCGGCAGTGGCCGGGCGCGCTGGGGCAGCGTTATCAACGGACGCAGGCGCTGACGGCGGAGCCGACCTGGGCGTTGGTGGCGTGCGCGGAATTTCGATCGACACCGGCTGCAGGTCACCTAGCTCGGCAGCCGACGGTGCGCCCAGTGCGGCTTGCGAGACAGGCATTGGACGGACCAGCGTGGCGTCCTGATCCGAATGTGCTTGTGCATCCAGAGCGGCCACCAGCTCCGCTGCGTTGCTGAAGCGATCGTTCGGCTCCTTGGCCAGCAGGCGCTGCAGCAGCGCCTGGTAACGGCCGTGCTGCATCGGCAATTCCGGCAGGGGCTGGGTCAGATGGGCCAGCGCCGTGGACAATGCATCGGTGCCCATGTACGGCAGCTCGCCGACGAGGATTTCATAGAGCACCACGCCCAGTGCGTAGAGATCGGCGCGGCCGTCGATCTCCAGGCCACGGGCCTGCTCCGGGCTCATGTAATTGGGCGTGCCGACGGCGAAGCCGGCCTGGGTGAACTGGGTGCGGTCGTCCAGCGACTTGGCGATGCCGAAGTCCGAGAGCACTGCGGTGCCGTCGCCGCGGAAGAGAATATTGGCCGGTTTGACGTCGCGGTGGATCAGTCCCTGGCTGTGCGCGTAACCCAGTGCCGCGGCGATCTGGCGAATGTACTGCAAGCCCTGCTCGGGGCTCAGGCCGGCGGCGATGCGCTCGCGCAGGGTGCCGTTGGGCAGGTACTCCATGGCCATGTAGTACTGGCCGTCGACGTGCCCGATGTCGTGCACGGTGACGATATGCGGGTGCGCCAGGCGCGCCAGGGTCTTGCCCTCGCGCAGGAAGCGCTCGCAGAACGAGGCGTCGGCGGCCAGCGCCGGGGCCATGATCTTCAGCGCCACCTTGCGCTCCAGCGAGCGCTGCAGGGCCAGGTAGACGGTGGCCATGGCGCCTTCGCCAATCACCCCTTCGATGTCGAATCCGGGAACGTTCAGGTTCATGACGCAGGCTCGCTCGCCTTGATGACGATGGCAGTGATGTTGTCGGGCGCGCCGCGGGTCAGGCCCAGGTGCACCAGGCTGCGCACCATCTGGTAGGGGTCGCTGTGGGTCAGCACATCGCGGATCTCGTGATCCTCGGCGGTGCGGGTGAGGCCGTCGCTGCACAGCAGCCAGGTATCGCCGGCGCGGATATCCAGCGCGACGCTGGCCAGTTCCAGCTGCTCCTGCACGCCGACGGCGCGGGTGACGATATTGCCGCGCGGATGTACGCGGGCCTCGGCCTCGCTGATCAGGCCGCTGTCCTGCAGCTCCTGCACGTAGCTGTGGTCGCGCGAGATGGCCTGCAGCTCGCCGTCGCGCTGGCGGTACAGGCGGCTGTCGCCGGCCCACAGGCACAGGCCGCGGTTGCCACGCACCAGCAGCAGTACCAGGGTGCTGCCCATCATGCTCACGCCGCGCAGGCTGGCCTGCTCGCGGACGGCGGCGTTGACCTGGGCCAGGCTCTGGTGCAGGGCTGCTGCGGCGTTTTCCAGGCTGTCGTCGGCCGGCAGATGGCGCAGGCTGTCGACGATCAGGCTGCTGACGTAATCGCCCGCCGCATGCCCGCCCATGCCGTCGGCCACCAGCCACAGGCCGGCCTCGGGGCGTTCGAGGTAGGCATCTTCGTTGATCTGGCGCACCAGGCCGACATGACTGTGGGCCGCCGAGTGATAATGCAGAACAGTCATCGGGTGGCCCCCTCCGGCCCCAACAGATAAGCCGCGAAGGACTCGCCTGGCGGCAGGCCGCGGCAACGCCGCAGCCCCGCCGCGATATGTTGTGAACCACGGCCCCACCACAGGCTGGCGCCGTCGCAGGCCTGGGCGGCGAGTGCCGCCAGGCGCCCCGGGGCATCGAGCACCGGCCAGTGCTGCAGGCCGTGGTTGTGTGTGGCGGCGGGCATGCTGGCCGGTGGCAGCGGCGCGAGTGCCTGCACGCCGGCCTCGAAGCTTTCCAGGCGGGCGCCGTCTTCGAGGGTGCTCAGCAGCAGTTCCTCGATCTGTTCGAACCACGCCTCGTCCGCCTGCAGGGCCTGCAGCGGCTGGTCAGTCCCGAGGCGGTAGGCCACCGTCAGCGGGAAGTAACGGCCGACCCGGTCGATGCTCGGCATCAGCACCCCGGCCATCGCCGCCGCGCCGCACACGCCCGGCGCCAGGGCGAAGCGCCACAGCGGGCTGGTCAGATAGGCGTCCAGCCAGCGGCTGCCGAGCTGCTGCTGGCTGCTCTGCAGCCCGGCCGCCAGCCAGGCGTCCCAGCTACGCAGGAAGTCGCCCGCCAGGTTGCGTTCGATGAAGTCGCCGCGGCAGGCGATCTTGCCGTAGAAGCCAACCGTCATCAGAGTCGCTCCGGCAGGCTGAAACCGGCAGCGGCGCGGCCCTTGAACGGGTTGAAGGCGCTGCTGGCGCGCAGCTCGTAGGCCACGCTGGAGCGATCCAGGCGCACCCGCAGGTTGAAGCGGTCCGGCGAGGCGCCGCCGACCAGTTCGGCCTGATCGAGCAGGCGGAACCAGGCCCAGGGCCCTTCCAGGGTCAGCGCCGAGCGCCCGCCTTCCACCGGTGGCGACACGCTCAGGCGCACTACGCCGATGCTGCCGGGGTTGGGCCACTGCACTGACACCGGCCGGCTGGGGCCGTGATCGAAGCTGATCAGCTGGCCGTCGAGGTCCAGCTGCGACTGGCTGATGGTGGCATCCATGCTCACCGGCTTGAGCTCGAAGCGCACGCTCGGTTGCAGGCCGCCGCTGCGGAAGTATTGGTCACGGATCAGCGCGGCGCGCTGGAAGGTCTGCAGCACGCCAGCGGAGATACCCAGCTTCTGTGCCGCCCCTGGCTGCCAGCGCCAGTTGCGCGCCGAGGTGTCGACATAAGGCTGCAGGTACTTGCGGAAGTAGCTGTCCATCACCCCGCCAACGCCGAAGAACTGGCCGAAGTCGTCCAGTGTGGCATCGCGCGGGCTGCCCGCCACCAGCGGATAACGGCCGCTTAGCGACTGCCGCCAGACGCTGACCACATCGCTCTGCCAGGCCGCGTTGAGCTGATTGCGCACACCGCCCATCATGCTATTGGTGCTGGCGTTGACCACCGAGCCGAGCAGGTTCTGGACCAGGGCCGGCTGGCGCGCAGCGGCCAGTTTGACCCGTGCGGCTGCCGCGGCGGCCTGGTTCTTGGCCTCGCCGAGCAGGGCGTCGCCACTGGCACCGACCATGCCGCTGAGCTGCACATAGAGCTCGTTGAGGTCGGCCAGCAGGCTGTCGATGGCCATCGGTGTCGACGGGTCCTGGCTGACCAGGCTGTTGAGCTCGGCGAAGTGCGCGCTCACCGGATCGCGTTCTGCCACCGCCGCCACGGCGTTGCCGGCTGGGGTCTGGCCGAGTAGCGAGCCGAGTTTCTGCTTGAGCTGATCGACGCCCTCGTCGCCGGCCTTGGCCTCACCTTCGCTGGCCGGCGCCTGCTGCAGGTCGGTCTCCTGCGCCACGGCAACCAGCAACTGCTTGAGTGGCGACGCCGGCCCGGAGAGTACCCGCAGCACATCGGCGGCCTGCGCCACGCTGGTGATCGGCACGAAGTCGAGATCGGCGAGCAGCGCATCCCACTGCTGCACGTAGTCGCGCAGGTACAGCTGGCGTACGTCGGCGGCCAGGCTCACGGCATCCTGAGTGCTGTCGAGCTGGCGGCCGAGTACCCATTGTTCCTCGGCGACTACACCGGCCTGGCCGACACTGGCACGCAGAAACGCCTCGCGGTAGCCACGGCGGGTGAAGAGGCCACTCAAGGGATCGCTCAGGGCCTTGCCGCTCTTGCGTGTGAACACCAGCGCGGCATCGCGCCCGGCGGCTTCGCTGAGACGAAAATCGCTGACTCCGGCTGGCAGCTTCTGCCGCTTGACCCGGTCATACACGCGCTGCGCCAGTGGCAGGCGCTGCAGCTGCATGCGCAGTTCGTCGATCAGGCGCTGATCCAGACGTGCATCCGGCGGGCGCCGCTCGAACAGCGCCTGCAGGTGGCCGTCGAGGGCCTGGCGCTGCTCGCCGGCGAGGTCGCGCGGCAGGCTCTGATCCCAGTCCAGGCTGACCCATGCCTTGATGAACTCGGCATCGTAGTGCTCGCCGCCGCCGAACATCAGGTAGGCCTTGAGGCCTTCGTAGAGGTAGTCACTGCCTCCACCTGTGCGCAGCTGCTCTTCCACCCGGCTGACCAGACGCGGGGCGAAGGTGGCCACCAGCAGCCGGCGGTAGACGCTGGCGGCCTGCTCTTCGAGCATGTCGCCCTGATACAGGCCGAAGCCCTCGGCCCAGTCCGGCGCGTCGCCAGCCAGGTTGCGTACGGCATCGAGCAGCGGCAGTACCGCCAGCACGTCGCGCTGCGCCGGGCTGAGGCTGCGTACCTGCTCCTCCAGCGGCGCGGTGCGCGCGCCGACCTGGGCGATGTAGTCGCGGTTGGCGTTGTAGCTGAGCAGCCACAGCGTGCTTACCACCACGACCAGCGCCACGCTGGCGGCCATTGCACCGATGGCGATCCAGCGGCGGCGGCGCTCGACCTTCTGGTCGACGCCGACCAGGCCGCGCTCGGCGAAGGCCACCTGGCTGAACAGACGTTGCAGGAAGTAACTGCGGCCGCTGCCGCTCTGCCGCGCCAGGTGCTGGCGGTCGAGGTTCATGCTCTGCGCCATGGCGCCGATCAGGCGGTCGATGGGACTGCCTTCCTGGGTACCGCTGGTGAAGTACAGGCCGCGCAGTAGCGCACGTTCTTCATAGGCGTTGGGTTTGAACACGCCGTTGAGGAATTCGCCGAGCAGCTGTTTGATCGCCGCGAACTGCTGCGGGAAACCGTAGATCAGATCGCGACGTGCCGGGTCGCGCTCCTGCTGCAGGCGCTCGACCAGACGCTGGTTGAGGCGCTGTTCGAGGGCGGCGAACTCGCTGTCGAAGCTCTCCAGCGGGCCGCCAGCGCTCTTGCCGTCATCGAGGGCGAAGGTAAAGCCCCATACCTGCTCGCGCTCCTCGCGACCGAGGTCATCGAAGAACTCCATGAAGCCCGGCACCAGGTCGCACTTGGTCAGCATCACGTAGACCGGGAAGCGCACGCCGAGCTGGCTGTACAGCTCCTGCACCCGTGCGCGGATTGCCGCCACATGGGCGGCGCGCTCGCTGTCGCTGCTCTGCAGCAGGTCGGCCAGGCTGATGGCGACGAAGGCACCGTCGATCGGCCGGCGCGTGCGCTGGTTCTTGAGCAGGTCGAGGAAGCCCAGC
Source organism: Pseudomonas pichavaramensis (assembly GCF_050473265.1). Taxonomy (NCBI): domain Bacteria; kingdom Pseudomonadati; phylum Pseudomonadota; class Gammaproteobacteria; order Pseudomonadales; family Pseudomonadaceae; genus Pseudomonas; species Pseudomonas pichavaramensis. The sequence continues at coordinate 16,799 of NZ_JBJKFJ010000009.1, forward strand.
CAGGCCGCCTTGTCCACCTGGGCATGGCTGTCCTGGGTGGTGTAGCGGCCGGCGGTATCGAGCAGCACCGCTTCATCGGTGAACCACCAGTCGCAGTTGCGCGTGCCGCCCACGCCGCGCACGGCCCCGGCGCCGAGCTGTGCGGCGAGGGGGAAGTTGAGCCCGGAGTTGACCAGCGCGGTGGTCTTGCCCGAGCCGGGCGGGCCGATGATCACGTACCACGGCAGCTGATACAGGTTGCGCCGCTCGGCGCCGCCCAGGCGCGCCTTCTTCAGCAGCGCGAGGGCCTCGTCCATGCGCTCGCGCAGGGTCGCCAGTTCCTCGGCGGTGGCCACGCTGGCCGGGTCCGGTGCGGTCTCGGCGGCCAGGCTGTCGAGCACCTTGCGCTCCTGCTGGCGCTCGCGCAGCAGGCAGAACAAACGCCAGCCGAGCCACAGCGAGAACAGCAGGATGATCAGCGTCCAGCGGATCCAGGCCGGTTGCAGGGCGTCGAGCAGCGGGCCGATGAACCAGATGATCAGGCTCAGGGCGATCAGCCCGAGCAGCGGGATGACCCAGCGGGTGATGAATCCGAACAGCGCCTTCACTCCACACCCTCCGCCAGCACGGTGATCTCGACCCGGCGATTCTTCGCCCGGCCTTGCGCCGTGGCGTTGGACGCCAGCGGCTCGGTGTCGCTCAGACCCTCGGCGCTGAAGCGCCGGGGCTGGCCGGTACGTGCCGCAAGTATCTGCAGCACTTCCTCGGCGCGGGCGCGCGACAGCGCCCAGTTGGACGGGAAGCGCAGCGTGGCGATCGGCTGATTGTCGCTATGGCCGGTGATGCGCACCTGGCCCTTGACCTGGCCAACGGCCTCGGCGATGCGCAGCAGCAACGGCTGGAAGTCGTCGCGGATGCTGGCGCTGCCGGAGCTGAACAGCTCGTCGCCACGGATGGTCACCAGCGAGCGGTCGACGCCGTCTTCCACCGCCACGCGGTTGGCGCGGATATCGTCGGCAAGGAAGGTAGCCAGGCGCGGCCGTTCGACAACGCGCGGCTGGACCCGCGCCGGCTCGATGCTCTGCACCGGGATTTCGCCCAAGGCGTGAATCTGCCGGAACACCGGCTCGGCATCGGCGGTGAGCTTCATCCGCAGCACCAGCAGCAACAGCAGCAGCACGGCCAGCGCCACGGCCAGGCCGACCCAGGGCGGCAACAGCCGCGACAGCCGGTCCGGCGCCACGCTGACGCCACGCCAGTGCGGCGACAGCTCGTGTTCACGCTCACCACGGACGCTGTGCAGGGTCGCGGCGGTGCGCTCGCGCAGCGCCTCCAGCTGGCTGCGGCCATCGTGCATGACCCGGTAGCGGCCTTCGAAACCGAGGCTGGTGCACAGGTAGAGCAGCTCCAGCAGGTCGAGGCGTTCGCGCGGGCTCTGCAGGCAGTGTTCGAGCAGCTGGAACACCTTTTCGCCGCCCCAGGCCTCGTTGTGCACGGTGATCAAAAGGCTCTGCTTGCCCCACTCGCTGGTGCTGCCCCACGGTGTGCTCAGCACCGCTTCATCGAGCGCGGTGCACAGCGCGTAGCGCGCCAGCAGCACATCGTTGCGCGGCACCCCGGCGGCTTCGGCGTGTTGTTCGAACTGGCGCAGGTAGCCCAGCAACTGCGCGCGCAGGCTGGCCGGTGCCGGGTGCGCCAGGGTGCTGCGTAAGCGTGTCAGCATACTCAGTAGCGGCCCGGCGGCCTGCTCCAGTGGGTTCATACCGTGGGCCTGACCGGTCGGCAGCGGCGCCGCCGGCATCTGCAGGGGCGCAGCAGGCGCTGCTTCGGCAGTTGGTTGCGGGCCACGGCCACCGGGGCGCGGCATGAACTGGGTACGATCATTGTTCGCCGGTTGTGGCGCTGGCGGCTTGTTCAGCCAGTCATCTTGACCCGTCATGAGTTAACCCCGTATCGCCCAGAAGGCCAGGCTCAGGCCGGGGTATTCGCCGGCCACGTGGAAGGCGAAGCCGCCGGAATGGGCTAACTGCTTCCAGTGTTCGCTGCCACGGTCGAGCTCGTAGTAGGTCGAGCCGGCATGGAACGGAATCTGCCGCGGCGCCACCGGCAACGGCAGCAGGTTGATACCCGGCAATTGCAGGTTGACCAGATCACGGATGTGCTCGACCGAGCCGATCTTGCTCTGCTGGCCGAAGCGCCCGCGCAAGGTCTCGGCCGGCATGTCGGCGCGTACCACCAAGATGAAGCTGGCGTTGTCCAGCAGGCTGCGGTCGGCCAGCATGGCCACGTGCACGCCGTAGGCCTTCTCGACGATGGGAATGGCCACCGCCTTGCTGTCGATCAGCATCGACAGCGCCTCGCGCAGTGCCTGCATCAGCGGAGTGAAGCAGGCCTGCAGATCGTCGTGCAGGTAGGGCGGAAACTCCGGCGGGCGGCGCCCCTCGTTGCAGAAGGTGGCGAATTCGCCGGCCAGCGCCAGCAGTTCGCTGTACAGGCGTTCCGGGTGCAGTGGCTGCAGCTGGATCAGGTGGGCGAACAGCGGCTGGGCGCGGTTGACCAGCTGCAGCAGCATGAAATCGGCGATCTCCGAGGCGCCGCCAGCGCTGGAGGCCACCACCCGCCCGGCCAGGGCTTCGCCCCGCTGGTGCAGCAGGCCCAGCAGCTCGCCACGAAACGCCGCCAGGACTTTGCTGGTGGCAACATCGAGCAGCGGCGGGATGTACTGCTCATCCAGCACCAGGGCGCGGTCGGCGCGCTTCTCGCGCACCCGCGCGACACCGAGCACGGCGTATTCCTGCAGGCCGTCGGCAGCCGTGAGCAGGCGCAGGGCACGCTCGCCGACCATCACCGGGGTACGGCTCTCGAATGCCGCGTTGTCATCACGCACCTCGCGCACCTGGCCGCGATAGCGCGCGCCGCCCAGTGGCTCGCCGGCCTCGACGCTGTCGCGTACGCCGGCGCGGCGCAGCGGCAGGGCCAGGTAGATCACGCCATCGCGCAGGTCTTCGGGAACATCCAGCGGCTCCGGCGCTACGTCGTCCTGGGGGATGTTGAACGGCGTGCCATCGGGCAGCAGGCCACTGGCGCGGAGAATGGCCAGCTTGCCCTGCGTGAGCAGGCCTTTATCCAGCTGCAGCTCGGCAAAACCCCAGCCGGCGGCCGACAGCGGGCGGCTGCGGGCGTCGATCAGCGTCTCCAGGTAGCGGTCGTGCTGCTGGAAATGCTGGGTGCCGAGGAACATGCCTTCGGACCAGATCACACGGTTATTCCAGGACATAGGGGCTCCGGTTAGCGGGATTCGTTGCGTTCAGGCCTGGCCAGCAGCGCAGCGCTGAGGGCGTTGACGCCAAGGTTGATGCGGTAATGGCTGAGTGCGCCCTGTTGCGGCTCGAGCACTAGGCGCCATTGCGCCCGGTCGATGTCGCGGTAGCCGACCATGATGCCGAGATGGCGTGTCGCGGCGTTCAGCTCGCGCTTCAGCTCACGGGTTTGCCCGGGGTGCACCAGCCACTCGTCCTGCGCTACCAGTTCGTCGCCGACGGTCGCGTCGGCACGTTCGGCCAGGCTGAAGTAATCGGCGCGGCTGAAGGCCGCGGCGCTGCGCAACTCCAGCACGCGCACACGCACGGGGGCACTGTGGCCCTCGGTGGTAGGATTCAGCGCTTCACCGGCCTGCAGCTGCAGCACGACGGCGGTGCTGCCTGGTGAGCTGTCTTGCAGCTGGCCTGCATCCTTGCTGCAGCCACCGAGGATGGCCAGTAGCAGTCCCAGCATGACTGGCCGGAGTGTTCGTTTACGCACGTTGCTCATCCTTGAACGTAACCCTCACGGGCGCCGCTGGCGGGCGATGTGTTGTTCATAAGCCCGGCCGAACTCACGGCCGAACAGGTCCTGAAAATCGTCTTCGGCTTCACGCGACAACGTCGCGTAGAGCGCCACGAACTGCTGCCAGCACTGTGCCTGCCGAGCGTTCGGCAGCAGGCTGGCAAGCCCGCCACTGCTGCCCATGCGCGCCTCCAGCGCTTGCGGTTCGAAGCGTGCCAGCAGGTGACGAATGGCGGCCTGCACGCCGGCCATGACCGCCAACTGATGGGCGCGCAGGTCTTCGAAACCGTCCTGCACCGCCTGATCGGCAGGCATGAACGCCGAATTGCCACCGCGCAGTAGCAGGAGCAGGGCCTCCTCGGCATTGGGCGCGAACTTCAGCGGGTTGTTTTCCACCGGCTGGACCATGGTCTGCTGCAGGCGGAACTCGCCCTTGAGACTGCTGCGCGCGCGCAGTACGTCGATCAGGCCATCGACCATAAGCCGGTAACTGCGGCCGATGCTCTCCATCTGTTCGGCGGCCTGCTGGCTGTCCAGGCGCAGATGATCGAGTCCGGCGCCACGCAGAAAGGCTCGTAGCAGCGCGTCATCCTGCATTGCTGGCGCCGGTGCGCTTGCAACTGCAGGGATGGGGGCTGCCATAGGAGGCGTCTGCTCAACTGCAGGTGCAGCCGGCATTGCGCTCGGAGCCGGTTCAGGCGGCGGTGGTGTTCTTGCCGGAGCCTCGGGCGCGGCAGGGATTTCACCGAGCAGGTCCCAGTCTTCGGGAATCAGCCCCGCGTCGGCAGGTGCTGCTGGCTCGGTGGCCATGGCGCTGAATTCTGGAGGGCGGAAGTCGTGCTGTTGAGCCGGTACATGGTCGGCGACCGCTACCGGTGGCGGGGTGCCTGGGGCGAGGAAATCGAACAGATCCGGTAGCGTTTCGTGCGGCGCAACGCTCTGCAGGTGGGCGCTGGCCGAAGGATTGAATGCATCACTGAATGGATCGCTGACCGGCGCCTGCTGAGCCGCCATCAAGGCTTCGAAACTATTGCTGGATGGGCTTGCGGCAAAGATTTCGGGGCCGTCGGAAATGGAACTTTCCAGCGCGACCTGTATTTCGTATTCACCGATACGAATAACTTCGCCGTGATTGAGAAGTTCACTGTTGCCACGCTGCATGCGTACACCGGCATTAATCAGCTCAACGCCGTTAGTGCTCTGGTCGGTGATGTAGTAGCGCCCGTCGCGATGTTGCACGAGGCAATGTTTCGATGAAACAAGGCGTGCCGGGTCCGGCAATACCCAGTCATTATCCGGCGCGCGGCCAATTGCCATCACGCCATCTTGCAGTGTCTTCTCGGCGCACTGACCCGGCGTGATCTTGTGATAGCTGGTGATGGTCAAACGCAGCGCCATGCGGCCTCCCTGCCCGGCTTTCCTGGCGCCCGCAAAATCATGGAATCCTTTCACTGCGCGGCTTTCAGGCCGCCAAAAGCTTATCTGGAAAATCCATCAAGCGGACGCAGATCGCGAAAAACGCACGATGTTACCCTGCTTCGCATGGTCCGAGACAAGGCTCGGGCGCATGACTCCCTGACACTTTGGCTTCGGTCACAAATAACCAAGGTGCGCGCTATCCTACCTTGACATTCATATATTCCAAGTTAAAAAATGCTGATTACATCGCAATTACGTAGTGGCTCTTTAATATGAGTCGCTGTTTGACGGAGTGTCGGCGAGGATAATGCCGTTGCACTTTTGCGACGCAGTTCAAATCGATAGGGAGATCGAAAATCGTGGAGGCTTCTTTGTTACTGGCCGCTATTTCAGACACTTCGCCATGCGGTGAAGACCTGGAATACGACAGTGATTTTCTCCAACTTGAGCGCGATGCTCAGGGGCGCCCCGAGCGCAGCATGGGCGATATCGTCCAGGCTGCCGAGCCACCGGATTGGCGTCAGCTGGAACAGGCCTGCCACGCCCTGCTGCAACGCAGCAAGGATCTGCGCATCACCCACTATCTGCTGCAGAGCCGTCTGGCTTTGCATGGCTTCGAAGGCCTTGCCGACAGCCTTGAGCTGACTCTCGAGCTGCTGCTGCGCTACTGGCCGCATATCCATCCACAGCTCGATGTCGACGACGACAATGATCCGACGGTACGGGTCAATGTTCTCTCCGGGCTGACCTGCGAAACCAATCTCGATCTGCTACGTAGCGCCTTGCTGGTCCGTTCGCGAGTCTTCGGCAACATCACTCTGCGGGCTGCGCTGAACGCGGCCGGGTTATTGCCAGCCAGCGACGAAACGCTTGCCGCCGAGGCACTCGGCGGCGCCTTGCAGGATGCCGACAGCGAGGCCCTGCAGCGCACCCGTGATGCCCTGAAGCGCGCGCTGGACAGTCTCCAGGCCATCGAGCGACAGGTCAGCGAGCAGGTCGGTTCTGCCCAGGGCGTCGATCTTTCCGCGCTGCGTCAACCACTCAAGCTGGCTCTGCAGGCGATCGGCGATGGTGCTGCCGGCGAGTTGCCGACTGCCGCTCAGGACAGCGCCACTGCGGTTGCCGAGCCGGGCGTACAAGGTTCGTCGACGCCTGCTGCGGTGCGCGTCAGTGGCGAAGTCGCCAGCCGCGACGATGTGCTGCAGAGCCTGGATCGCATCCTCACCTATTACGCCCGGCATGAGCCGTCCAGCCCGCTGCCAGTGCTGCTCAAGCGAGCCCGTGGCCTGGTCAACGCCGATTTCGAAAGCATCGTCCGCAACCTGATTCCCGAAGGCATGAGCCAGTTCGAAAACCTGCGCGGCCCCGACGAGTACTAGGCCAACTGGCCAAGGTAGCGGGATCACGCTTCACCGTAGACGGCCGTTGGCCGACACGCCGCGTCGCGTCAGGCGACCAGGAGAGCAACCATGGCGAACAGCAGTTCTCAGAAATTCATCGCGCGCAATCGCGCGCCCCGGGTACAGATCGAGTACGACGTCGAACTCTATGGCGCCGAGAAGAAGGTCCAGCTGCCGTTCGTCATGGGCGTCATGGCCGACCTCACCGGCAAACCGGCCGAGCCACTGCCGGCAGTAGCTGATCGCAAGTTCCTGGAGATCGACGTCGACAACTTCGACTCGCGCCTCAAGGCGATGAAGCCGCGCGTGGCCTTCAACGTGCCCAACGAGCTGACCGGTGAAGGTAACCTGAGCATCGACATGACCTTCGAGAGCATGGACGACTTCAGCCCGGCCGCCGTGGCGAGCCAGGTCGACGCCCTCAACCAGCTGCTCGAAGCGCGTACCCAGCTGGCCAACCTGCTGACCTACATGGACGGCAAGACCGGCGCCGAAGACATCATCTTGAAGGCGATCAAGGACCCGGCCCTGCTGCAGGCCCTGGCCAGCGCGCCGAAACCCCAGGACAACGAGCCCCAGGCCTGATTCGGAAGACCACCATGAGCGAACTGTTGCAGCAAGACCAGGCCGCACTGGCCAACACCGAGCAGACCAGCGACTTTGCCGCGCTGTTGATGCAGGAATTCAAACCCAAGACCGAGCGTGCCCGCGAAGCGGTGGAAAGCGCCGTGCGTACCCTCGCCGAGCAGGCGCTGGCGCAGACCAATCTGGTCTCCAACGACGCGATCAAATCGATCGAATCGATCATCGCCGCCATCGACGCCAAGCTCACCGCGCAGGTCAACCAGATCATCCACCACCAGGACTTCCAGCAAGTGGAAAGCGCCTGGCGTGGTCTGCACTACCTGGTCAACAACACCGAAAGCGACGAGCAGCTGAAGATCCGCGTGCTCAACATCGCCAAGCCGGAGCTGCACAAGACCCTGAAGAAATTCAAGGGCACCGCCTGGGACCAGAGCCCGATCTTCAAGAAGATGTACGAAGAGGAATACGGCCAGTTCGGTGGCGAGCCCTACGGCTGCCTGGTCGGCGACTACTACTTCGACCAGTCGCCGCCCGATGTCGAGCTGCTAGGTGAGCTGTCCAAGGTCTGTGCGGCGATGCACGCGCCGTTCATCGCCGCCGCGTCGCCAACCGTGATGGGCATGGGCTCCTGGCAGGAGCTGTCCAACCCGCGCGACCTGAGCAAGATCTTCACCACCCCGGAATACGCTGGCTGGCGCTCGCTGCGCGAGTCCGAGGACGCGCGTTACATCGGCCTGACCATGCCGCGCTTCCTAGCCCGCCTGCCCTACGGCGCCAAGACCGATCCGGTCGAGGCCTTCGCCTTCGAGGAAAACACCGACGGCGCCGACAGCAGCAAGTACACCTGGGCCAACGCGGCCTACGCCATGGCGGTGAACATCAACCGCTCGTTCAAGCACTACGGCTGGTGCTCGCGCATCCGTGGCGTGGAGTCCGGTGGTGAAGTGCCGAACCTGCCGGCGCACACCTTCCCCACCGATGACGGTGGCGTGGACATGAAGTGCCCGACCGAGATCGCCATCAGCGACCGCCGTGAGGCCGAACTGGCGAAGAACGGTTTCATGCCGCTGCTGCACAAGAAGAACACCGACTTCGCTGCGTTCATCGGTGCGCAGTCGCTGCAGAAGCCGGCCGAATATGACGATCCGGACGCCACCGCCAACGCCAACCTGGCCGCGCGCCTGCCGTACCTGTTCGCCACCTGCCGCTTCGCCCATTACCTGAAGTGCATCGTTCGCGACAAGATCGGCTCGTTCAAGGAGAAGGACGAAATGCAGCGCTGGCTGCAGGACTGGATCCTCAACTACGTCGACGGTGATCCGGCGCATTCCACCGAAACCACCAAGGCCCAGCATCCACTGGCTGCCGCTGAAGTGGTGGTCGAGGAGGTCGAGGGCAATCCGGGTTACTACAACTCGAAGTTCTACCTGCGCCCGCACTACCAGCTCGAAGGGCTGACCGTGTCGCTGCGGTTGGTTTCCAAACTGCCGTCGGCCAAGGGCGCCTGATCCAGCAGTTTGTCTGAACTCGCGCGGCACCTCGCTGCCGCGTGAGGCATCTGTCTGACACATGGAAAAACACCGGGCTTTTCGCTCATCCAGACCCGTGGCGACGACCACACCCAGGAGAAAAAATGGCTGTCGATATTTTCATCAAGATCGGTGACATCAAGGGCGAGTCTCAGGACAAGACCCACAAGGACGAAATCGAAGTGCTGAACTGGAGCTGGGGCATGTCCCAGTCCGGCAACATGCACTCCGGCACAGGCGGTGGTGCGGGCAAGGTAAGCATTCAGGATCTGTCGCTGACCAAGTACGTCGACAAGTCCACTCCCAACCTGATGATGCATTGCTCCAGCGGCAAGCACGTGCCCAAGGTCACCCTGACCGTGCGCAAGGCGGGCGGTGAGAGCCAGGTCGAGTACCTGATCATCAACCTCGAAGAAGTGCTGATCTCCTCGCTGAGCACTGGCGGCTCGGGCAGCGATGATCGCCTGATCGAGAACGTCACCCTGAACTTCGCCAAGGTCACCGTCGACTATCAGCCGCAGAAAGCCGATGGCACCAAGGAAGGCGGCCCGATCAAGTACGGCTGGAACATCCGCTCCAACGTCAAGATCTGACGCCCTTCACCCCCGGTGGCTTGTCCCTGGGGGTGCCTCTATCAGGAAGATGGAAACAGACAGGACTCGCAGCCATGGCCAAACCTTCGTTCATCAATCTCTGGAAAGCGTACGAGGACATGCTGGTCGAATTTCCGGACAAGCGGCCTTGTGATGGCGACTGGGCCAACCAGTGCGCGATTCGCCTGAGCGTTGCCCTGAACAAGGAGCGCAGCGTCATGGTCAACGCCTCGACCTACAGCGAGCCGCGCTGTGCGCATGGCCATGCCCGGGGCGCCGAGTCGCTGGCCAACTGGTTGTGGAAAAGACCGCAGCTAGGGCCACCCAGGATCTACAACGCAAGCGACAGAGCCCGCCTGCTCGACAAGACCGGGATCATTTTCTACAAGGATTTCTACTACCGCCCCAGCGACGCAGAAGGCCGCCCCACTGGCGACCATATCGATCTGTGGAACCGTGGCCTGACCATGACCGGTGACTACTTCCACCGCGCCAAGGCCGTCTGGTTCTGGGAGCTGAGCTGATGCGCGCCCTGCTTCTGCTGACCGCTTTGCTGAGCCTTGGCGCTTGCGCCGGGCAGGATGCCGGCCCGGTTACCGGTATCACCCAGGCCGAATTTGCCGGCCAGCCAGTGAGCCTGAGCGAAAACCAGGGGCGTTGCACCCTGAGCTATGGCGATGAGGCCCCATTGACGCTGGACATGGCCTGGCCGTGTCGCTTCAGCGAGAACCAGCAGCAGGCGCTGCGGGTGGAAACCTTCCGTGACACGCCGATCATCATGGTCGAGCGCAGTGAGCCGCTGCCGGCGCCGAGCAAGAGCTGCCTGACCGACCTGCAGGCTGTGCGCCTGCATCAAGGCATGCTGCAAGCCGCTCCAGTCAGCCGTATTGCCGCCTGTGGCCCGGCATTGTGGGACCAGAAGGCCTTCGTCGGGATGTTCGATTGGTAGCTTCCATGACCCCGCGCGATCGCCTGCAGCCATCGCTGCTCGACCGCATCACCGACGACGACCCGGGCAATCCACAGGAGAGCGCGGAGCGTCGTGTGCTCTCGCTCAATCAGCTCAAGGCCTCGGTGCTGCGTGATCTGACCTGGCTGCTCAACACCACCTCGCTGCTCGATGCCGACACCACCCGCACCACCCCGGCGGGTACTTCGGTGATCAACTACGGGCTGCCGGCGCTGGCCGGCAGCAGCGCTTCCAGCGTCGATATCGTCGCGCTGGAACGCATGATCCACCGCGCCATCGTCACCTTCGAGCCTCGTATCATCGCCCACAGCGTGCGGGTCAACGCGCATGTCGGCCATGAGCAGATGAACCACAACGCCCTGAGTTTCGAGATTCAGGGCGACCTCTGGGCCGAGCCGGCACCGCTGCCGCTGTTGCTGCGCACCGAGCTGGATCTGGAGTCCGGCCATGTGCAGGTGCTGCCTGCCGCACAGCGGAGACGCGCATGAATCCCCGCCTGCTGGAGCTGTACAACCAGGAGCTGCAACACATCCGCGACGGCGCGGCCGAGTTCGCCCGCGATTACCCGAAAATCGCCAGCCGCCTCAGTTTGTCCGACCAGGAGTGCACCGACCCTTACGTCGAACGCCTGCTCGAAGGCTTCGCCTGGCTTACTGCCCGGGTGCAGCTCAAACTCGACGCCGAATACCCGGTGTTCACCCACAACCTGCTGGAAATCGCCTACCCGCACTACCTGGCGCCGACCCCGTCGATGACCGTGGTGCAGATGCACACCGATGCCAATGACGGCAGCCTCAGCGGCAGTTTCACCCTGCCGCGTGACAGCGTGCTGCGCGCCAATCTGGGCAAAGACAGCCAGACCGCCTGTGAATACCGCACCGCCCACCCGGTGACCCTGTGGCCATTGCAGGTGGCGGAGGCCGAATACATCAGCAACCCCGCCGCCACCCTGGGCCGTCTTGCCGCCAGTGAGGCGCAGGCCAAGGCGGCGCTGCGCATTACCCTGCGCAGTGGCGCCGAGACGCCCTTCGCCAGTCTCGAGCTGGACAACCTGCCGCTGTACCTGAACGGAGTCGACGAGCTGCCGTTCCGCCTTTACGAGCAGCTGCTGGGTAACCGTATCGCCGTGTTCGCCCGTCAGCCGGGGCGCGACTGGGTCGAGCGCCTGCCGGCCGATGACCTGCGCCCGGGTGGTTTCGATGATGCCGAGGCGGCCCTGCCGGTGGTGCCACAGGCTTTCCAGGGCTACCGCCTGCTGCAGGAATACTTCGCCCTACCGCAGCGTTATCTGTTCGTCGACTTCAGTGGCCTGCGCCGTGCCGTACGCCAGTGCGACGGTGAAGAGCTGGAGCTGATCGTGCTCTTCGATCGTCTCGACAAGCATCTGCAGAACCAGGTCGACGCCAGGCATTTCCTGCCCTTCTGCACCCCGGCGATCAACCTGTTCCCGCGCCGTCTGGACCGCATTCACCTCAGCGACAAGGTGCACGAGCATCATGTCATCGCCGACCGCACACGACCGATGGATTACGAGATCCACTCGCTGCGCAGCGTCAGTGGCCATGGCAGCGGCCCCGAGCAGCATTTTCTGCCGTTCTATGCGGTGCGCGACCCGGCCCGCTACGGCCGCGATCAGGCCTACTACATCGTGCGCCGCGAGCCGCGCGTGCTGTCGGCGCAGCAGCGCCGCAACGGTACGCGCTCCAGCTACGTCGGCAGCGAAACCTTCATCAGCCTGGTCGACAGCCAGCAGGCGCCGTATCGCCACGACCTGCGCCAGCTTGGCCTCAGCGCGCTGTGCACCAACCGCGATCTGCCGTTGTTCATGAACCTCGGCAGTGGCAAGAGCGACTTCACCCTCGCCGACAGCGCGCCGGTGCAGAGCGTGCGCTGCGTTGCCGGGCCGAGCCGGCCGCGCGCCAGCCAGGCGCATGACAACCAGGCCTGGCGCCTGATCAGCCAGTTGTCGCTGAACTACCTGTCGCTGGCCGAACAAGGCCAGGGCGCCGCCGCCCTGCGCGAGATGCTGCGCCTGTACGGCGACGCGCAGGACCCGGCCCTGCAACTGCAGATCGAAGGCCTGCGTGAAGTCAGCGCCAAACCCTGCACGCGGCGCCTGCCGATGCCCGGGCCGATCGTCTTCGGCCGTGGCCTGGAAATCACCCTGGAGTTCGACGAGAACGCCTTTCGCGGCACCGGGGTATTCCTCCTCGGCGCCGTGTTCGAGCGCTTCCTGGCGCGCTACGTATCCCTCAACAGCTTTACCGAGACGGTGCTGCGCAGCACCGAGCGCGGCGAGATCATGCGATGGAAAGCCCGGCCCGGCCGTCGTCCGAACCTCTAGACACGCTTGCACAGATGCAGGCGCAGCCCTGGGAGTACGACTTCTTCCAGGCCCTGCGCCGTATCGAGAACGAGCATCCCGATCTGCCGCGCCTGGGCCGTTCCCGGCGCCTGGCGGACGATCCGCTGCGCCTCGGCCAGCGCCAGGAAGGCAGCTTCGCCCCGGCCACCCTGGCGGCCGTAACGCCCTCAGGCGACGCCCGCCCGGCGCGTCTGGAGCAGTACTTCTTCGGCCTCGGCGGCCCAAACGGGCCGCTGCCGTTGCACCTCACTGAGTACGTGCGCGAGCGCCAGCGCAACCACGACGACAGCACCAGCAAGCACTTCCTCGACCTGTTCCACCACCGCCTGCTGAGCCTGTTCTACCGTGCCTGGGCCGAAGCCCGGCCGACCGTCAGCCACGACCGCCCGGGTGACGACTACTGGTCCGCTCGCCTGGCCGCCTTCAGTGGCCGCGGTATGCCCGGCCTGCGCCATCAGGGCCTGCTGCCCGACGCTGCGAAGTTGCACTACAGCGGCCACCTAGCCGCGCAAACACGCTACCCGGACGGCCTCAAGGCAATCCTCGCCGACTACTTCGGCGTGCCGGTACAGATCGAGGAATACGCCGGCAGCTGGCTCAGGCTGCCCGAGCGCACGCGCCTGGGTGTCGAGTCGAGCCAGCTGGGCATGGACTTCTGTATCGGCAGCCAGGTCTGGGACCGCCAGCACAGCTTCCGCATCGTCTTCGGCCCGCTCAGCCGCGAGCAGTACGACGCCATGCTGCCCGACGGCGAATCCTTCGCCGCGCTGGTGGCCTGGGTCGCCGAATACCTGGGCGACGAGTTCGACTGGCAACTGAATCTGATTCTGCAGCGCGAGCAGGTGCCCGCGCTGCACCTCAACGGCCAGGCCCGTCTGGGCTACACCACCTGGCTTGGCCGGCCACAGGACGACGCCAGGGATCTGGTGCTGACCCGCCATCACGCCGCAGCGAGCCCGCCGGCGGATCAATCAAGGAGAACCCCTCATGGGTGAAATCAGTCGTTCCGCACTGTTCGGCAAACTCAACAGCGTCGGCTACAAGGCCATCGAGGCCGCCACCGTGTTCTGCAAGCTGCGTGGCAACCCCTATGTCGAGCTGGCGCACTGGCTTCATCAGTTGCTGCAACTGCAGGACAGCGACCTGCACCGCATCATCCGCCAGTTCGATATAGAGCCGGCGCGCCTGGCGCGTGACCTGACCGAAGCCCTCGACCGCCTGCCGCGCGGCTCGACCTCGATCACCGACCTGTCCTCGCACGTCGAGGAAGCGGTCGAGCGCGGCTGGGTCTACGGCAGCCTGATGTTCGGCGAACACCAGGTGCGCACCGGCTACCTGATCATCGGCATCCTCAAGACGCCGAGCCTGCGCCAGGTGCTGCTGGGCCTGTCGCGCGAGTTCGACAAGATCAAGGTGGAGGCGCTGAGCGAGCGCTTCGACGAATACGTCGGCGACTCGCCGGAAAACCACCTCAGCGCCAACGACGGTTTCGCCGCCGCCGCGCCGGGTGAGGCCAGCGGCGCCATGGCGCCGGCGGCGATGGGCAAGCAGGAGGCGCTCAAGCGCTTCACCGTCGACCTCACCGAGCAGGCGCGCAGCGGCAAGCTCGACCCCATCGTCGGCCGCGACGAGGAGATCCGCCAGCTGGTCGACATCCTCATGCGCCGCCGGCAGAACAACCCGATCCTCACCGGCGAGGCCGGCGTCGGCAAGACCGCCGTGGTCGAGGGCTTCGCCCTGCGCATCGCCGCCGGTGACGTGCCGCCCTCGCTCAAGGACGTCGAACTGCGCAGCCTCGACGTCGGCCTGCTGCAGGCCGGCGCCAGCATGAAAGGCGAGTTCGAGCAGCGCCTGCGCCAGGTCATCGAAGACGTACAGGCCTCGCCCAAGCCAATCATCCTGTTCATCGACGAAGCCCACACCCTGGTCGGCGCCGGTGGCGCGGCCGGTACCGGCGACGCCGCCAACCTGCTCAAGCCGGCACTGGCGCGCGGCAGCCTGCGCACCGTGGCCGCCACCACCTGGGCCGAGTACAAGAAGCACATCGAGAAGGACCCGGCGCTGACCCGCCGCTTCCAGGTGGTGCAGGTGCCCGAGCCGTCCGAAGACAAAGCCCTGCTGATGATGCGTGGCGTGGCCTCGACCATGGAAAAACACCATCAGGTGCAGATCCTCGACGAAGCCCTGGAAGCTGCGGTGAAGCTGTCGCACCGCTATATTCCGGCGCGCCAGCTGCCGGACAAATCGGTCAGCCTGCTCGACACCGCCTGCGCCCGCGTGGCCATCAGCCTGCACGCCGTGCCGGCCGAGGTGGATGACAGCCGCCGGCGCATCGAAGCGCTGGAAACCGAGCTGCAGATCATCGCCCGCGAACACGCCATTGGCATCGACGTCAGCCTGCGCCAGGCCAACAGCGAAAGCCTGCTGCTGGCCGAGCGCGAGCGTCTGGTCGGGCTGGAAAGCCGTTGGGTCGAAGAGAAACAACTGGTCGACGAGCTGCTGGCCACCCGCGCCAGCCTGCGTGAAAGCGCCGGCGTGGTCGATCAGGACAGCGGCGCCGACCACCAGGCCCTGCGTGCCCAACTGGTCGAACTGCAGCAGCGCCTCAATGCGCTGCAAGGCGAAACCCCGCTGATCCTGCCCACCGTCGATTACCAGGCCGTGGCCTCGGTGGTCGCCGACTGGACCGGCATCCCGGTCGGGCGCATGGCGCGCAACGAAGTGGAAACCGTGCTCAACCTCGACAGCCTGCTGGCCAAGCGCATCATCGGCCAGGACCACGCGCTGAAGATGATCGCCAAGCGCATCCAGACCTCGCGCGCCGGCCTCGACAACCCCAACAAGCCGATCGGCGTATTCATGCTCGCCGGCACCTCCGGCGTGGGCAAGACCGAAACCGCGCTGGCCCTGGCCGAAGCCCTGTATGGCGGTGAGCAGAACCTGATCACCATCAACATGAGCGAATTCCAGGAAGCGCACACCGTCTCCACCCTCAAGGGCGCACCACCCGGCTACGTCGGCTACGGCGAAGGCGGCGTGCTGACCGAGGCCGTGCGCCGTCGGCCGTACAGCGTGGTGCTACTCGACGAGGTGGAAAAAGCCCACCCCGACGTACACGAAATCTTCTTCCAGGTATTCGACAAGGGCGTGATGGAAGACGGCGAAGGCCGCCTGATCGACTTCAAGAACACCCTGATCCTGCTCACCACCAACGCCGGCACCGAGCGCGTGGCGCAGCTCTGCCAGGATCCGGACAACGTGCCCGAGCCGGAAAGCATTGCCCGCGACCTGCGCCAGCCGCTGCTGGAAATCTTCCCGCCGGCGCTGCTCGGCCGCCTGGTGACCATCCCCTACTACCCGCTCAGCGACGCCATGCTCAAGGCCATCACCCGCCTGCAGTTGGGGCGCATCAAGCAGCGCATCGAAAGCACGCACAAGGTGCCGTTCGACTTCGACGAGGCGGTGGTGGACTTGGTGGTTTCGCGCTGCAGCGAAGGCGAGAGCGGCGGCCGGCAGATCGACGCCATCCTCACCAACGGCATGCTGCCGGACATGAGCCGCGAGTTCCTCACCCGCATGATGGAAGGCAAGCCGCTGGCCGGCGTGCGCATCAGTGTGCAGGACAACGACCTGAACTACAGCTTCGCCGACAACGCCTGAGCCTGAGCGCGGGCCGGCTGCTGCCGGCCCGCCTCAGCACCGGCTGGAACCCGACCTATGTTCTTCGCTCAATCCACCCGTTTTGCCCGCATTTCCTGCCCACTCGGGCCGGACGTGCTGTTGCTGCGCTCGATGCGTGGCAGCGACGAGCTTGGGCGCCTGTTCGAGTACGAACTGCAACTGGTCTCGCACGATGGCAGCCTCGATCTCAATCAACTGCTCGGCAAACCGTTGTCGCTCGCCGTGCAGCAGCACGGGCTCGGCGAACGCTACTTCCACGGCATCGTCGCCGCCTGCGGGCAGACCGTCGACAGCGGCCAGTTCGCGGCCTATCAGGTCACCCTGCGGCCCTGGCTGTGGTTGCTCAGCCGTACTTCGGACTGCCGCATCTTCCAGCACATGAGCGTGCCGCAGATCATCAAGCAGGTGTTCCGTGACCTCGGCTTCTCCGATTTCGAGGACGCACTCAGCCGCCCGTACCGCGAGTGGGAATACTGCGTGCAATACCGCGAGACCAGCTTCGACTTCGTCAGCCGGCTGATGGAGAAGGAAGGCATCTACTACTACTTCCGCCACGAGGCCGAGCGTCATGTGCTGGTGCTGGCCGACGCCTATGGCGCGCATCAGCCCGCGCCCGGTTATGCCAGCGTGCCCTACTATCCGCCAGACGGGCAGCATCGCGAGCGTGACCATTTCAACGACTGGCGTCTGGCGCACCATGTGCAGTCGGGCTCGATGGAACTCAACGACTACGATTTCGAGCGCCCCAGTGCGCGCATCGACGTACGCTCGGACATGCCGCGCCCGCACAGTGCCGGCGACTACCCGCTGTACGATTACCCCGGCGCCTATGTGCAGAGCAGCGACGGCGAGCACTACGCGCGCAACCGTATCGAGGCGCTGCAGAGCCTGCATGAGCGGGTCGAAGTCAGTGGCAGCGTGCGCGGCATCGCCTCCGGCAATCTGTTCAGCCTTACCGGTTTCGGCCGTGGCGACCAGAACCGCGAGTACCTGGTGGTTGGTGCCAGCTATCACGCCGCTCAGGAGTCACTGGAAAGCGGCAGCGGTGGCGGTGGTCAGTTTCAGTGTCAGCTCACCTGCACCGACGCCCAGCAGACCTTCCGCCCGCTGTGCGCCACCGTCAAACCCACGGTGCAGGGTCCGCAGACCGCCGTGGTGGTCGGCCCCGCCGGCGAGGAGATCTGGACCGACCAGTACGGCCGGGTCAAGGTGCACTTCCACTGGGACCGTCACGACCAGTCCAACGAAAACAGCTCCTGCTGGATTCGCGTGTCGCAATCCTGGGCCGGCAAGAACTGGGGGCATATCCAGATTCCGCGCATCGGCCAGGAGGTCATCGTCAGCTTCCTCGAAGGCGACCCCGACCAGCCGATCATCACCGGTCGCGTTTACAACGCCGAGCAGACCGTGCCCTACGACCTGCCCGCCAACGCCACCCAGAGCGGCATCAAGAGCCGCTCCAGCAAAGGCGGCACGCCGACCAACTTCAATGAAATCCGTATGGAGGACAAGAAGGGCGCCGAGCAGCTGTACATCCACGCCGAGCGCAACCAGGACATCGTCGTCGAGGTGGATGAAACCCACTCGGTGGGCAACAACCGGGTCAAGAGCATCGGCATGAACGAGACCGTGACCATCGGCAACAACCGCCTGCGCGCGGTGAAGCTCGACGACGTGCTGCTGGTGGGTTCGACCAAGACCGACAGCATCAGCCAGAGCTACCTGATCGAAGTCGGGCAGAACCTGCGACTGGTCTGCGGTAAGAGCATTCTCGAACTCAACGCCAGCGGCCAGATCAACCTCAGCGGCGTGGCGATCAACTTCCACGCCAGCGGTGACGCCGAGTTCAACACAGGCGGCGTGCTCAACCTGAACATCGGCGGCGAGGCCGGCGCCAGTCCCGAAGGCCGGGGCGAGCAAGGCAAGATCGATGAAGCCGTCAAAGCCTTCTTCGGGCAAGAAAAAGGAAACGCATGATGAGTTACACCACCCAGGAACTAAGCCTGCAGCTGCCTACCGATGAGATGCAGGACGGCACCATCAACATCCTGCGCTTCCCTGCGTTGGGCACCTCGTTGGTGATTACCCGCGGCAACTTGGCTGCGGACGAAACCCTGCGCAGCCACTTCGAGGAGCAGCTCGGCAAACTGGCCACACAGCTCAAGGACATGAAGACCAGCCCGATCAGCGATACCTGCGTCGGACCGGCTGGCGATATCGACGCAGTGGAGCTGCGCAACCAGTTCATCAAAGGTGGCGAACAGGTGTACCAGTTTCAGCTTGGCTTCATACCGGCTGCGGGTCGCATCATGTCGCTGAGCTATGTGAAGCCCAAGCCAATGGGTGAGGCCGAGGCTAGCCACTGGGAAAGCATCAAGCGCTCGCTGGTTCTCAACGCAGCGGGATAAGCGTAGATGTCCGACCTGTTCTGGGCCGCCCGGCTTGGTGATGACCTTGAGCACACCTCAGTCTTCGCTGACGTTCTCAGCGGTGTACTGGAGGTAGCCGCCTACGCCGCTGCCGGCGCGGCGCTGGTAGCCGCTGCCGGCCTGGTCGTTGTTACCGCCCCTGTTTCCGCCTGCGTGCTGAGCTTTGCGGCCGGTGTAGTGATCGGTGTCGGGATGAATCTCACCGGGCTGGACAAGGGCGTCACCACTTTTTGTGACTGGGTGGCCAATGCGATTTTCCCGCCCAGCCCGCAGGCCAAGATCACCAGCGGCGCCAGCAAGACCTTCACCAACGGTCTGCCGTCGGCACGTGCGGCCGGCAAGCTGGGCGAAGTGACGCCACCCTCCGGTACCGAGCTGGAACAGCCCGAACCCAGTTATCTGGACATGGCTGCCAGCTTTTTCAGCGAAATGTGGAATCCCACGGTTGAAAGCCCGGTGCCGGGTGCCATCCCCTGTCCGCTGGACACCATCCTCTGCAGCAAACACCCGCCTATGCCGCCGCAGTTGCTGGCCGAAGGTTCCAGCAAGGTCAGCATCGAAGGCCAGCCAGCAGTACGCAGCGGAGACCGCTCCACCTGCGAAGCCAAGGTGGTGGAAGCCGGCACTATTTCTTCCAACGTGCGCATCGGTGGCGACTCCGTGGTGGTGCGGCCGATCCGCAGCGGCAAGACGCCCGGCGTCGGTCTGGTCCTGAGCGTGCTGATGGCGTTGCGCGGTAATCCGCGCAAGCTGCTTAGCGGCTTGCCATGTCTGGCCATGGGCATGGTCAACGGCTATGTCACCAACCAGGTCGCCGGGGCGGCCACACGGGCCATCACCGGCGCGCCCAACCCGGTGCATGCCGCCACCGGGGCCAAGGTACTCAACGGGGCCGATGATCTGGACTGCGTGCTGCCGGGCCTGCTGCCCTTCGAATGGCAGCGCTTCTATTGCAGCCGCGACGAACGCCAGAATGGCCTGTTCGGCCCGGGCTGGAGCGTGGCCTATGAAGTGTCGGTTGCGTTCACCACCGCTGCCGACGGCACGCGCAGCTTCATCTACACCGACGAACAGAGCCGGCCCATTGACCTCGGCTGGCTGGAACCCGGCGACGCCGCTTACGGCCCCGGCGAAGGCCTCAACCTGCGCCGCGATGCCCGCACCGGTGCCCTGCTGATTGAAAGTGCCGACGGCCTCTACCGCCTTTTCGAAGCACGCCCCGAAGCGCCTCACCTGCTGCGCCTGAGCAAGCTCGGCGACCGCAACGACAATCGCCAGTTGCTGCACTACGACGCTCAGGGCCGCCTCGCTGCCATCAGCGAAAACGAGCCGAACCTGCGCGTGGAGCTGCACTACGACGCCGCTCATCCCACGCGCGTGGCGCGCCTGGAGCGCTGCTTCAGCGATGGCCGCCGGCAATTGCTGGCCGCTTACCGCTACAGCGCGCAGGGCCTGCTGCTTGAAGTGCATGACAGCAATGGCCAGGCCGTGCGCCGCTTTACCTACGATGACCGCCAGCGCCTGAGCAGCCATCAGCTGCCCAGCGGCTTGCAGTGCTTCTACCAGTGGGCCGAGTTTCAGGAAGTCTCCGGCGTATTCTCCCGCGTGGTGCATCACTGGACCGATGAGGGTGAAGATTACCGCCTCGACTACGACATCGAGGCCGGAATCACCCGCGTTACCGACGGCCTCGGCCGCATCAATCAGCACCAGTGGAACAGCCAGTACGAGGTCACCCGGTTCACCGATCCGCTGGGCCAGAGCTGGAGCTTCGACTGGAACGACGACCGCCAGCTGCTCGCGGCCACCGCGCCGGATGGCGCACGCTGGCAGTACGACTACGACCAGTTCGGCAACCTCTGCGGCTCCATCGATCCGCTCGGCCGCCGCGACTGCACCGAGTACCTCGGCCACTGGCCGCTGCCCACCAGCGAAACCGACGCCGCCGGCCACGCCTGGCAGTACCAGTACGACAAGCGCGGCAACTGCACCGCCGAGATCGACCCGCTGGGCCATGTCACCCGCTACCGCTACGACAGCAGCGGCCTGCCGGTGGAAATCATCGACGCCAGCGGCAAGCGCAGGACCCTGCGCTGGAACGCGTTCGGCCAGCTTACCGAACAGGTCGACTGCTCCGGCTACCCGACGCGCTTCGCCTACGACGAGCGCGGCAACCTGGTGCAGATCACCGACGCCCTCGGCGAAATAACCCGCTACCACTACGACGCCCAGGGCCGGCTGCTGCAGACGCAACTCGCCGACGGCCGCTGCGAGGAGTTTCAACGCGACGCCATCGGCCAGCTCAGCGCCTACCTCGATCCCGCCGGCAAGCCGGTGCGCTATCGCTATGACCGCCGTGGCCAAGTGCGTCAGCGCATCGACGCCCTCGGCCGCAGCGTCGGTTTCGAATACGACGCCTATGGCCGTCTGCTCGCCCTGAGCAACGAGAACGACGAGCGCTACCGCTTCACCTGGGACGTGCTCGACCGCCTCACCGCCCAGCACGACCTCGACGACAGCGCCCGCCATTACCGCTACGACGCGCAAGGCAACCTGATCGCCCTGGCCTACACCCCGGCGCCGCACGGCACCGGCCTGACCAGCGTGCCCGAGACGCCGCCGGCGCCGATCATCCACCGCTTCGAGCGTGATGCCGTGGGCCGGCTGACCGCCAAGCTCACCGATGATGGCCGCAGCGAATACCGCTACGATCCGCTCGACCGCCTCACCGCCATCGACCTCACCGCCAGCGATGGCCAGGTGCAGTCGCTGGCTTTTGCCTACGATGCCCTCGGCCAACTGCTCAGTGAGCAGAGCGCCGCCGGCGCCCTGCAGCATGCCTACGACGAACTCGGCAACCTGCTGGAAACCCAACTGCCCGACCAGCGCCGCATTCGCCGCCTGTATTACGGCAGCGGCCACCTGCAACTGCTCAGCCTCGACGATCAACTGGTCAGCCGCTTCGAGCGCGACCGCCTGCACCGCGAAGTGCTGCGCACCCAGGGCCAGCTCATCACCCGCAGCCAGTACGACCGCAGCGGCCGACTGATCGCCCGTCAGCGGCGGCGCCAGGAAACGCCCGTGCAACTGCCGGCCGAAGCCGAACGGCGATACGCCTATGACCCCAGCGACAACCTGATCGGCCGCCTTGACCGCGACCCGGCCAACCAGCGCGAACAGAAACAGCAGCTGCACTACGACGCCAGCGGCCGCATCATCGCCAGCCAGGACCTGGTGCGCGGCAACCTGGAAACCTACAGCTACGACGCCGCCGCCAACCTGCTGCACCCGGTCGGCGGCGATGCCGCCAGCAGCGGCTGGGTGCGCCACAACAAGCTGCTCACCTACCAGGACAAACGCTACCGCTACGACGCCTTCGGTCGGTTAGTGGAAAAACGCAGCGGCCGTCATCAACTGCAGCGCCTGAGCTACGACGCCGAACACCGCGTACGGGAAGTCAGCAACCACGACGGCAGCCGGGTGGTCATGCACTACGACCCGCTCGGCCGGCGCATCGGCAAGCGCCACTACGACGCCCGAGGTGCCCTGCTCAGCCAGACCGACTTCACCTGGGACGGCATGCGCCTGCTCAGCGAAACCCGCAACGGCCGGCCCAGCCTCTACCTCTACGACGAAGCCAGCTACGACCCGCTGGCGCGCATCGACGGCCAGGGTGAACACGCGCGCCTGCGCTATTACCACAACGACCCCAACGGCCTGCCCCAGCAGCTCACCGAAGATGACGGCCAGTGCATCTGGCAGGCCAGTTATCAGGTCTGGGGCAACACCCTGACCGAGCAGCAGGAAAGCCTGTTTATCGACGAGCAGAACCTGCGCTTCCAGGGCCAGTACCTGGACCGCGAAACCGGGCTGCACTACAACACCTTCCGCTTCTATGATCCGGATATCGGACGCTTTATCAGTCTGGACCCGATTGGGTTGGCGGGTGGGATCAACCTGTTCCAGTACGCGCCGGAGCCGTATGGGTGGGTGGATCCGTGGGGGTGGGCAAAATGCAACTCTCCTAATGGATACAAGACAGGAGCCGTTGACGCACATGGGAGATTATCCCCAAATAAAAACCGGGCAGCAGGTCATACAAATAGTAAGGCGGATAAATTCGTTCAAAGCC
Source organism: Pseudomonas pichavaramensis (assembly GCF_050473265.1). NCBI lineage: Bacteria > Pseudomonadati > Pseudomonadota > Gammaproteobacteria > Pseudomonadales > Pseudomonadaceae > Pseudomonas > Pseudomonas pichavaramensis. The sequence continues at coordinate 39,706 of NZ_JBJKFJ010000009.1, forward strand.
ACCATGCCATCCAAGATGCTTGGGCCAAAAAGAATATTTTTGGGTATCAGCGAAACTCTGCGCCGGGCACTTTGCTCCAGTCGTCCTCTGGTAGCCCTCATGCTGCGATTAGCGTTGCTCAGCGTGTACGGCGTGCAACGCCTGGCGGTTGGAATACAACTCTTAAGAGCGAGTTCAATATTAGTTATAGAGAGATGCTTGACGCAGGGGTATCCTCAAAACAAGCTAGAAAGGCGCTTTCAGATTCATATAAATACTTCGATGGCATTCGGAGTAATAATGTCGGAAATCCATTCTTTGATATTTAAAACTGACCGGACGCTTCTATGGAATCACAAGATATTCAAGAAAAAATACATGGCATAGAAAAGCTTTTCAATATGACATTACCTGTCAAGTATAAGCAGTTTCTATCAGAGGAAGTAATGGGTGAAGATAATTATCAAATATTCAGCGGTGCCGGGGAGTGCATATATATATATAGCCACTTAGATATAGTTGAAAGAAATCAGACATATGCCATACAAGATTATGAGCCTGAGTTCTTAATGATTGGCCAGGATGGTGATATTGGTTTCTTTGTTAACTTTGGTGCTGGAGAAGAAAAGATATACAGATGCGATCTCGGAGCGCTTGGAAGCCTTCCTATGCAAGAGGAGGCAACCGATATCTATAGTTTGTAATCGAAAATGGCCCGCAAAAGGGGGCATGTTTTTTAGACCTTTCTTAGACCAAAAGGGGACAGATTTATTTTCTCTCGCCCCTCCGCGCGCATATAAAAAACCAGCTCTAATTCTGCACCAGCCCAACACTCCAATAAGGAATAACCTGTGAAAGAAACCGATGCCCTCAATTCACGCATCTCTACCCTGTGGCGCCCTGTTCTTGCGTTGATTGTGGTCCTGCTGCTGATCATCAGCGTGATGAACAGCTGGTACACCATTGATGAAAAGGAGCGGGGCGTGGTGCTGCGTAACGGCGCTTTCGTCGATATTGCCGAGCCGGGGCTGGGCTTCAAGATGCCGTGGATCGACAGCGTCAAGATCATTTCCGTACAGAACCAGACCACGACCTACAAGAATGTGCAGGCTTACAGTCGCGACCAGCAGACGGCGAGCATGTCGATTTCGGTGTCCTGGCATGTATCGCCTGACGACGTTGAGCAGGTCTACAAGCAGTTCGGCAGTGAGGATGCGCTCGTCACGCGGCTGATCAGCCGCCAGGTGGGCACTCAGGCCGAGCGCATTTTCGGCGGCTATACCGCCGTGCGTGCGGTGCAGGAGCGCGGCCAGCTTGGGCTCGATTACGCCAAGGCCTTTACCGATGCCATCTCCGGCCCGGTCGTGATCGACAGTGTTCAGCTTGAGAACATCGACTTCTCCGATGCCTACGAACGTTCCATCGAGGAGCGGATGAAGGCCGAGGTGGCGGTAAAAACCCGTGAACAGGATCTGGCCCGTGAGCGCGTCAATGCCGAAATCGCCGTGACCCAGGCCCAGGCTGCAGCGGACTCCTCCCTCGCTCGTGCCCGCGCAGAGGCCGAAGCGACGCGCCTGCGTGGTGAGGCGGAGGCTGACGCGATCAAGGCCCGTGCCGACGCGCTGAAGGCCAACCAGGCGCTGGTAGAGCTGACCAAGGCCGAACGCTGGGACGGCAAACTGCCAACCACCGTCCTGCCCAACAGCGCCGTACCCTTCATTGATGCTCGTACCGGTAGCCGCGACTAGGCTACGACCCTTTTTGGCCTTCGCGCAGGGTTCCTATGGCAAAAGGCTTACACGCTTGAGCGCAATTGGCCTCTCCCATCACCTGCGCAGGCTGGCTAATCTACGCACACCTACCGGGAACTGGATGTCCCGGGTCACGGAAGACAGACCGCGCCAGGATGGCAAACGACAGGACGTCGGAAGGTCATAAAAAACCCGCTTCGGCGGGTTTTTTATTGTCTGCAGGAAAGTCAGGCGATGCTGAACGCTGCTAGCCGAACATTATTCAGGTCCGCCAGAAGAAAGCTGTTGGCCTTCTATAGATCACCAGTAAATTCGGGCCCCTTCTATCAGTCCGCCGTAGCCAGCACCTGTGTGTTACGCCCGGCGTGCTTGGCGCGATAGAGCGCAGTGTCGGCCTTGAGCAGCATGCTCGTAATGTCCTCGGCGGCCGGACTGGCACTGCCATAAACGCCGGCGCTGAAGCTCAGGGGGATGGGCTGCTTGTCGGCGCTGGCTGGATGCTCGGCCAGCGACAGGCGCAGCTGGTCGACCAGCTCCAGGGCGCCCTGCGCATCGGTGCCCGGCAGGATCAGCAGAAACTCCTCGCCACCGTAGCGGCCGATGCTGTCGTTCAGGCGCAGGCGCCGCTGCAGGTGGTCGGCGCAGTGCCTGAGCACGGCGTCGCCAACCAGGTGGCCGTGCTGGTCGTTGATCTGCTTGAAGTAGTCCAGGTCGAGCATGGCGATGGCCAGCGGGGTCTGCTGGCGGCGGGCGCGTTCGAGTTCGCTGCTCAGTTGTTCGAGTATCGCCAGGCGATTGGGGATACCCGTGAGGGTGTCACGCAAGGCGGTGTGCTTGAGCTGGGCCTCGATCCGCTCGCGCGACAGCAGCACCAGGCCGAACGACAGCATGAGTACCGTCGCCGCACCGATGGATACCGAGACGGTCTGCTTGAGATTGCTGACGTCGTAGTGCATTTCCGTCGGTGCGCCGCTGAGGATCACCACCACCCGGATACCCAGGCCGAACAGGCTCAGCGCGGCGCCGATGAGCAGCACACGATGAGCCTGGCCGTCCGGTAGGGCGTATCGCCAGGTCAGGCGCATGATCAGCAGGCATTGGCTGAACAACAGCAAACAGGCAGTCAGCTGGCGCGGGGCCTGAGTGTCGATGAGCAGGGCCAGCAGGGTGCACAGCAGCAGAGGGAAGGCAAAGGCCAGCCGCCATGACGGTCGCTCTCCACCAATCAGCGGCAGGCTGACGGTGTAGAAGGCCAGGGCGATCGACAGCAGTGTGTTGGCCAGCACATAGGTTATCCACAGCGAGGCATGGCCAAACAGCGTGTAGCCGACGTAAGCCAGGGCATGCACGAGCATGCCCACGCCGGTGGTCAGCATGCCGTCGCGGCGCTGCAGGCGCCCGACCAGCAACAGGCAGGTGCCCATGATCACGGCGACCAGCGCGACGGCTCCGAACAGCGTTTGCGTGTGGGCGACCATGGCCATTCCTCCGCCTTGTTGCGAGAGCCGAACGCTAGCGTGCTTATACCGATGTCAGTGGATCACGCCCACCAGTAGCGCACCATATGGAAGAACACCGGCGCGGCGAAGCACACCGAGTCGAGGCGGTCGAGCATGCCGCCGTGGCCTTCGATCATATGGCCCCAGTCCTTCACCCCGCGGTCACGTTTGATCGCCGACATCACCAGGCCGCCGGCGAAGCCGAGCATGCACACCAGCAGGGCGAACAGCGCCGCCTGCCAGAAGGCGAACGGGGTGATCCAGCACAGCATGGCGCCGATCAGGGTAGCCAGTGCCACGCCGCCGATAAATCCTTCGATGGTCTTGGATGGCGACAGGTTGGGGGCGATCTTGTGTTTACCGGCCAGCTTGCCGCAGACGTATTGCAGCACGTCGGAGAGCTGCACGACGATGATCAGCCAGGCGATCAGCAGCAGGTTGCGCCCTTCATAACCGGGGATCTCCAGGGTCAGCAGGGCCGGCACCGAGGAGATGCAGTACACCGCGATCATCAGCCCCCATTGCACCTTGGCCGCGCGCTCCAGGTAGCGCGTGGTGTCGCCACCCAGCGAGGCGAGGATCGGCAACAGCAGGAACAGATAGACCGGGATGAAGATAGCGAACAGGCCGTACCAGCCGAAGGCGATCAGCAGGTACTGCATCGGCAGGGCGAAGTAGAAGGCTGCGACCAGCGCCGGATAATCGCTGCGCCGGGTCGGCGTCAGGGTCATGAACTCGCGCAGGGCGTAGAAGGACACGCAGTAGAACAGCACCACCACGCCGATGTTGCCGAACAGGAAGGCGATGCCGATGACCAGCACCATGACCCACCAGGCATTGATCCGTGCGTTGAGGTTGTCGACCACGGGGTTGGGGCGGTCGCCGCTGCGTTTTTTCAGCAGGAAACCAACCAGGCTGGCCAGCAGCAGCAGGCCACCGATACCAGCGAACAGCAGCAGAGTATTGCGATCCATCTCAGGCCTCCTCGGGTGCCAGTGCCAGCAGGGCGTTGCGTGCGCGTTCCAGGAAGGCGTCCTTGCCCTCCCCCTCGATGGGCTCCAGCGCCGCACCGAAACTCAGGGTGCACAGCAGCGGCAGCGGCAGCGCCCTGCCCTTGGGCATCACCCGATTGAGGTTGGCGATCCACACCGGCACCAGTTCGACTTCTGGGCGGGCCTGGGCCAGGTGGAACAGGCCGCTCTTGAACGGCAACAGCGGCTCGTCACTGAGGTTGCGCGTGCCCTCGGGGAAGATGATCAGCGAGTCGCCGCCATCCAGCGCATCGAGCATTGCCTGCAGCGGATTGGCGCCTTCCTTGCGTTCGCGGTCGACCAGCACGCCGTTGAACACGCGATTGATCAGGAAGCTGCGCACACCTGGTTTCTGCCAGTAGTCGGCGCCGGCCACCGGGCGAGTGCGCTTGCGCAGCTCCGGCGGCAGCGAGGCCCAGAGCAGGACGAAATCACCGTGGCTGCTGTGGTTGGCGTAATACAGGCGCTGAGTGGGCTGCGCGGTGCTGCCCAGCCAGAGGGCACGAGCGCCCGTTAGCAGGCGTGCTGCCGAGGTGATGGCGAAAGCGGTCAATGCGGCGAGCATGGCGACTCCTTAACCGAGTGGAGGGAACAGGTGAATGAGGACGATAGCGAGCATGAGCAGAGCGACCTGCAACAGCAGGCACAGTGCCTGTTTGCGCAGCAGGCCCAGTGCGCCCTGACCGCGCTGGTTCCAGCTGCGCTCGGGCAGTCCGACAGGTTGCAGTTTGAGGCGCTGCAGGGCTTGGTCCAGGGCCTGGGTCTGGCTGCCGAGTTGTTCACCGGCCAGGGCCAGTTGGGCGAACAGCTCGGCGTCGAGGGCTACGCGCAGGGCCCAGTACTTTTGCGCCAGGCCGGCAGCCAGCAGGGCAATGCAGAGCAGCGCCAGGCCAAGGCTGGACGGCGCGCCGAGCAGGGGCGACAGCCCCAGCAGCACGGCGACCAGGCTCAGTGCGCTGGAGCAGTGATCGAGACTGCGGCCACGGCGCAGCAGCGCCGCCACCAGTAGCAGGTCAGCCTGCATGAGCGACCTCCAGCACCGGTTGTGCATCGACCATGGATTGCAGCGCGGCCAGGTGCTGCGGGCTGAGCACCACCTGCGGGCGCGCCTGGCGGATCAACTCGACGGCGGCATTCACATCCTTGCAGCGGCCGCTGTGCAGCAGCCAGGCGGCCAGCGCTGTGGCGCTGCGCGAATAACCCAGGGCGCAGCACACCAGCAGCGGCCCGGTCTGCCGCAAGCGTTCGATGGCCTCGGCGGCGCGTCGGCAGGTCTGTGCATCCGGCGCTACCAGGTCCAGCGCCGGCAGGCTGCAATAGGCCTGTGGCGTGCGCTGCAGCGGCAGTTCGGCGCACAGGTCGAGCAGGGCGGCGTAACCTTCGAGATCGCGCGCAGCAGGCAGGCGGCCGAGGTAGATACCGTCGAGCACCTGGCTGGGGGCGGGCTGGCGCCGGGTCCACAGGCGTGAATTGATCCAGGCGCCGAGCAGGTAGGGCGCGAACAGCACCGTCGCGGCCGGGCTGAGACGGCCATTGGCCTGTTTCTGAAAACCGCTGGCGTCGAATAGCAGGTAGTTGAGCGCAACCAATGCCTGGGAAACGGCGGGCCACAACAGCCACAGCCAGGCACCCTTGAGATTCACCGCCAGCGCCGAGCACAGCAGCGCGCCGAGGCTGTAGCGCAGTGCCAGTCGCCAGCGCCTTGGTTCATGGGGCAGGCGCATCTGCTGCAACGGCGTGTCGCCCTGCAGCGGCAGCAGCCAGAGACAGAAGAAGCCTGCCAGCAGGCCAGTTGGCAGGTCGATGAAATGGTGCTGCCAGGTGGTCAGCACGGACAGACCGATCAGCCCCATCCACAGGTGCAACAAGCCGCGCAGCAACGGGCCGCGGGTGTGCCTGGCGAACATCGCCCAGATGATCACCAGCAGGGTGATGTGCAGGGAGGGCGCCTGGTTGAAGGGTTTGTCGAAGCCCATCAGCAGGTCGAAGAGCATGCCGAAGGTGCCGTCCAGCGGCGGTCGTTCGAAGGTGAAGCGCAGCGGCCAGAGCAGGAAGCAGGCGACGCAGATCAGCTGCGCGGCGAGCAGGCGCAGGGCGTGGCGATCCATCTCGCGGCGGCAGGCGGGCAGCAGGAAGGACAGGCCGTAGAGCAGGTCGATCGACCAGTACGGCACGATGGTCCAGGGCCACAGCGGGATCTGCGACTCCCAGGCGAAGACCAGACTGCCGACATCCTCGCGCTGCCCGGTGAACCAGTTGGCGAAGCCGTAGCTGGCGAAGAACAGCGGGCCGAGCAGCAGCAGCCAGAGAACCCCGCGCTTGTACAATCCCTGTTCGCGCGTGGCCGGCATCAGTTCACCCGCTGTGCCAGGGACACGCTGAAGATGCCCCACTGATCGATGCGCTGCGCCACCTTGCGAAAGCCCGCGGCCTCTACCAGCTGGTCCATTTCCGCCTGGCTGCGGCGGCGCATGACCCAGGCCTGGCCCTCACGGTGGCTGGTCAGGGCGCGGGCGATCAGTTCCAGCTGCGGGTGCCAGGGCTGGCCGGTGTAGACCAGATAACCGCCCTCCTCGACCGCCGCCGCCAGGCCGGCCAGCGAGTCGCCGACCATCTGGTTGCTGGCGAACAGTTCATACAAGCCGGAGACCACGGCCAGGGTCGGCTTCGGGTCGAGCGCCGCGAGGTCCGCCCGGTCGAAGGCGTCGCCTTTGACGAAGCGGGCGATGTCGCCAAGGCCTTTGTGCTGGATCAGGGCATTGCCGTCGCGCACGTTGATGTCGCTGTAGTCGCGCAGCAGGATCGCTTCGGGGCGCTGCGCCTGGCCTTCCAGCGATTCGAGAATGTAGCGGCCGTGGCCGGCGGCGATATCGACGATACGTATGGGGTTGTCTGCCTCACGCAGGCGGCTCATGGCCAGGCGCAGCAGCTCTTCGGCATGCAGCTTGCGCTGGCGGATGCCGCGCCAGCCGATGGAGTCGAGGTAGTTCTGGTCGATCAGGCGGCCCAGCGCGCCCTTGCCGGTGGGCTGGTTGCGGTAGACGTAGTCCAGCGTGCTGCCGGAGTCGAAGCCGGTGTCGAAGCCCAGCTTGACCCCGGCCGACAGGCTGCTGCCCAGACGCATGCTGGCGCGGGTGGCGCGCCAGTAGAGGTCGCGCAGGGAGTTTTTCGGCAGCGGCGCGGCCAGCTCTTCGGCTTCGGCGCAGGTGGCGCCGAGGCGGTCGGCATCGAGCAGCGACGGCCGCGCCACGGGCTCCTCGAAGTTACGCAGGATGAAGCGCCGCGCGCGGCTCAGGGCATGGGCGCGGTCACGCTCGCCGAGGGTGTCGTGGAAGAAGCCGGGCAGCAGGTGCTTTTCCTTGCGCAGGCTGCCGAGGCGCTGGAAGAAGTCCTCCTGCGGCTGGCGATGCACGACGAAGTCGGCGCCGGAGATCAGCAGCTGGGTCGGCACCTGGATCGCCTGGGCGTCGGCGACTACACGGTCAGCGGCCTCATACAGGCCCAGCAGCATGGTCACCGAGATCGGCCGGGCGATCAGCGGGTCGTTGTCGAAGGAGGCGATGCGCGCAGGGTCGTGAGTGAGAAAGCGCGCCTTGACGTAGCTGTTGACGAAGAAGTTGCCGCGCCAGGCATGCAGCAGCTTCAGGCCGGGGCGGGCGAAGGGCACGTAGAGCTTGACCTTGAACGCCGGCGAGGCGAGTACCAGGCAGCGTACCTTGGGCGCGTAGTCATGCGCCCAGGTGGCGATGATCACCGCGCCGACGCTCTGCGCCACCACGGCCAGGTCCTGCTCGGCGATGCCGTAGGTGCTGTCGATGTGCTCGATGAAGGTCTGCACGTCGCGCACGCTGGTGGCGAAGCTCGGGCTGTCGCCGCGCGCGCCGGGTGAGAGGCCATGACCACGGGCGTCCCAGGCGAAGAAGTCGCAATGCGGCAGGTCCAGCTCATCCACCAGATGCGCCATGCGTCCGCCGTGTTCGTGGCCGCGGTGAAACAGCAGCACGGCCTGGCGCGGACCGTCAGCCGGGGTACTGGCCGGCCAGTGGCGGTAGCTCAGTTCGACGCCATCATGGGTGGTAAAGGTGTGAATCTGTTCGGGGCGCATGGAATCTCCTTATTCCTTGGGGCTGGCTCAGGCGGTTTCGGCCAACCCCTGGCGAACGCGGTTGTACAGGGTGTAGAGCAGCAGGGCCAGAACCACTGCCAGCAGTGCGTTGATCCACCAGGCGGAGAGCAGACCCGTGGCAACGCCCGCACCGAGTACGCCGAAGCAGAAGGCGCGGTCGCTCTTGCCCATCGGCCCGTCGTAGCGCCGCGAGGCGCCGACCATGGGGCCGAGCACGCCGGCGTATTCGCTGATCACCGCCAGCAGCACCACGATCACCACCAGCAGCGGCGCCACGCCCGCAATCAGGGCGAAGGGCAGGTACAGCGCGCTGTCGGCGATCACGTCACAGAGTTCGTTGAGGTAGGCGCCGAGTTTCGACTGCTGACCGAATTCGCGGGCGAGCATGCCGTCGACGGCATTCAGCGCCATGCGCAGGATCATCCACAGCGGAATCAGGGCGAACAGCCAGCTGATGTGGCTGAAGGCTGCGAGCAGGGTGCCCAGCAGCACGGAAACGATGGCGGCGGCCAGCGTTACCTGGTTGGCCGTGACGCCACGCGCATGCAGGCGCTCGACGCCGGGGCGCAACAGGTTCTGAAAGGCAGGTTTGAGCTGGTAGATCGACGGCATGGCAGCGAATTCCTTTTCCTGATCGAATCATCGGCCATCTGCATGGGCGAGACTGTGCGCCCGTCGAGGCTTATGAGGCATGCATTGGTATTGCCGCAACTTATACCCTGTGCCCCGATTTTCCTAGTGGCGGCGGGTTGGTCGACACGGACAGCTGGCGCGCTGTTCAACCGTCACCCGCCGTCACAGCTATTCGCCCAGGCGGCTCAGTTGTGGCGCTTCACCGCGCAATTCGGTCTGCTGCTGGCAGACCCACTGGAACGCGCGCTCGTTGAGTTCGGCAATGGCACGCGGGCCTTCGCCCTCGGCGTACATCGGTGCGCCGATAATCACCTGAACCGTTCCCGAGCGCTTGGACCAACCGACCTTGGGCCAGAATTCGCCGGCGTTGTGGGCGATCGGCAGCACCGGCAAGCCGGCGTTGACCGCCAGCGCCGCGCCGCCGCGGGAGAATTTGCCGATCTGCCCTGGCGGGATGCGCGTGCCTTCGGGGAACACCAGCACCCAGGCGCCCTGCTTGAGGCGTTCGTCGCCCTGCTTGGCCAGTTGCTTGAGCGCTGCCTTGGGGTTGCTGCGGTCGATGGCGATGGGCTTGAGCAGGGCCATGCCCCAGCCGAAGAACGGCACGCGCAGCAGCTCGCGCTTGACCACCTGCGACAGTGGCTCGAAGAAGCCGCAAAGGAAGAAGGTTTCCCAGGTGCTCTGGTGATTGGCGAGGATCACGCACGGGCGCTCGGGGATGTTCTCCTGGCCGCGCACCTCGTAACGGATACCGACGATGACCTTGGCCAGCCACACCGCGCAGTTGCACCAGGCCTGGACCACGAAGCGGTAGCGCTGGCGGAAGGGCAGCAGGGGCGCGACGAGCAGACTGATCAGGCACCAGAAGAACGAGCTGGACGACAGCAGCAGGTAGAAAAGCGTGATTCTGAGGGCCTGCACGATCGCCATTTAACCTTGCACCTTATGAGAGCAGCCGATCGGCGACAGCCGCCAGATCGTCGAATACCAGGGTTCCTGGCGGCAATGCCTTGGCCAGGGTTCGTTCGCCCTTGCCGGTCTTCACCAGCACAGGTTGACAGTCGACGGTCTGCGCCGCCTGCAGGTCACCGCTGCTGTCACCGACGAACCAGATGCCTGCCAGTTCCGTGCCGTAGTGCGCAGCGATCTGCTCGAGCATGCCCGGCTTCGGTTTGCGGCAGGCGCAGCCGTCATCCGGGCCATGCGGGCAGTAGACGATCAGGCCGACTTCACCGCCCTGCTCGGCCACCAGTTCCCGCAGGCGCTGGTGCATCGATTCCAGTGTCGCCAGGTCGTAGTAACCACGGGCGATGCCGGACTGATTGGTGGCCACGGCCACGGTCCAGCCGGCACGTGACAGGCGCGCGATGGCCTCGATCGACGAGGCAATCGGCAGCCACTCGTCGAGCGTCTTGATATAGGCGTCGGAGTCTTCATTGATGACGCCGTCGCGGTCGAGGATCAGTAGTTTCATGCAGCCATTTCAGATTCTGCTGAAGGAGCGAGCGCCGCTCGCTCCTTCAGGGGGACGTCAGCCCAGCAGCGAGATATCCGCCACGCCGAGGAACAGCCCACGCAGGCGGGCCAGCAGTGCATAGCGGTTGGCGCGTACACGGGCATCTTCGGCGTTGACCAGCACCGCCTCGAAGAAGGCGTCCACCGGCTCACGCAGGCTGGCCAGCTTGGCCAGCGCTTCGTTGTACTGACGCGCGGCGGCCAGCGGTTGCACGGCCTGATCGGCCTGCTGGATGGCGGCGTGCAGGGCGAACTCGCTAGGATTGTCGAAGTAGTGCGCTTCGACCTGGGCGGCAACGCCGCCTTCGGCCTTGCTCAGCAGGTTCGACACGCGCTTGTTGGCGGCAGCCAGGGCCTCGGCTTGCGGCAGCTTGCGGAAGGCCTGCACGGCCTGCACGCGCTGGTCGAAGTCCAGCGGCGAGGTCGGGTTGACCGCGCGCACCGACTGGTACACGGCCACGTCGACGCCTTCGTCTTCGTAGCGCGCACGCAGGCGGTCGAAGATGAATTCCAGCACCTGGGCGGCCAGGTTGTCAGCCTTGACCTTGCCGGCGTACTGGGCGACGGCGAAGTCGACCGCGGCGGCCAGGTCCAGATCCAGGCCCTTCTCGATGAGGATGCGCAGCACGCCGAGGGCGGCGCGACGCAGGGCGTAGGGGTCCTTGGAGCCGGTCGGCAGCATGCCGATGCCGAAGATGCCGACCAGGGTGTCGAGCTTGTCGGCCACGGCCACGGCCGCACCGGTCAGGGTGCTCGGCAGTTCGGCGCCGGCACCGCGCGGCATGTACTGCTCGTTCAGCGCCAGGGCGACGTCTTCCGGCTCACCGTCGTTGAGTGCGTAGTAGTAACCGGCCACGCCCTGCATTTCGGGGAACTCGCCGACCATCTCGGTGGCCAGGTCGCATTTGCACAGCAGGCCGGCACGCGTCGCGCGCTGCGCATCGCCACCGACTTCGCGGGCGATGAAGCCGGCCAGCGCGGAGACGCGCTGGGCCTTGTCGAACACCGAGCCCAGCTGGGCCTGGAACACCACGTTGGCCAGACGCTGGTTGAAGTTTTCCAGCTTCTGCTTCTTGTCCTGCTTGAAGAAGAACTCGGCGTCGGTCAGGCGCGGGCGCACCACTTTCTCGTTGCCGGAGATGATCTGCGCCGGGTCCTTGGACTCGACGTTGGCCACGGTGATGAAGCGCGGCAGCAGCTTGCCGTCGGCATCGAGCAGGCAGAAGTACTTCTGGTTGTCCTGCATGGTGGTGATCAGCGCTTCCTGCGGCACTTCGAGGAAACGTTCCTCGAACGAGCAGACCAGCGGCACCGGCCATTCGACCAGGGCGGTCACTTCATCGAGCAGCGCCGGCGGCACGATGGCCGTGCCCTGCTCGGCGGCGGCCAGCTCGTCGACACGACGGCTGATGATCTCGCGGCGCTCGGCGAAGTCGGCCAGCACGTAGGCGCCGCGCAGGTCTTCGGCGTAGGCCTTGGGGCTGCTGATGCGCACGTCGCGGTTGGCGTGGAAGCGGTGGCCACGGGAAACGCGGCCGGCCTTCTGGGTAAGGATCTCGCAGTCGATGACCTCGTCACCGAAGAGCATCACCAGCCACTGGGTCGGACGCACGAACTCGTCGCGGCGCGCGGCCCAGCGCATGCGTTTGGGGATTGGCAGGTCGTTCAGCGAATCGGCGACGATGGTCGGCAGCAGGTTCACCGCCGGCTGGCCGGGGATGTGCTGGGCGAAACGCAGTTTCGGCCCGCTGCGGTCGATCTCGGCGATGTCCACGCCGCATTTGCGGGCGAAGCCCAGGGCGGCCTGGGTAGGCTTACCATCGGCGTCGAAGGCGGCCTGGATGGGCGGGCCGTCGAGGTTCATGCTGCGGTCGGCCTGCTGCGCTTCGAGCTGCTCGACCAGCACCGCCAGGCGGCGTGGCGCAGCGTAGGCGCGGGCGCTGGCGTAGTTCAGGCCCGCGGCCTTGAGGCCTTTCTCGACGCCGGCGAGGAAGGCGTCGCCGAGGTTTTTCAGGGCTTTCGGTGGCAGCTCTTCGGTGCCCAGTTCAACCAGAAAGTCGTGTGCACTCATGCTTGTGCCTCCGCGTTGTTGCCTTGCCCATCGTCTTGCAGCAGACCCGACTCCTTGAGTTTGGTCAGCACTTCGTCACGCAGCTCGGGGGTGGCCATGGGGAAGCCGAGGCGGGCACGCGCCTTCAGGTAGCCGTGGGCCACGTCGCGGGCCAGGGTGCGCACACGCAGGATGTACTGCTGGCGCGCGGTCACCGAGATGGCGCGGCGGGCGTCGAGCAGGTTGAAGGTGTGCGAGGCCTTGAGCACCATTTCGTAGGTCGGCAGCGGCAGGTCGAGGGCGATCAGGCGGTTGGCCTCGCTCTCGTAGAAATCGAACAGCTCGAACAGTTTCTCGACGTTGGCGTGCTCGAAGTTGTAGGTGGACTGCTCCACCTCGTTCTGGTGGAACACGTCGCCGTAGGTCACGGTGCCGAACGGGCCGTCGGTCCAGATCAGGTCGTAGACCGAGTCGACGCCCTGCAGGTACATGGCCAGGCGCTCCAGACCGTAGGTGATCTCGCCGGTCACCGGGTAGCACTCGATGCCACCAGCCTGCTGGAAGTAGGTGAACTGGGTGACTTCCATGCCGTTGAGCCAGATTTCCCAGCCCAGGCCCCAGGCGCCGAGGGTCGGCGATTCCCAGTTGTCCTCGACGAAGCGCACGTCATGCACTTCCGGGTCGAGGCCGATGGCTTTCAGCGAGCCGAGGTACAGCTCCTGGAAGTTTTCCGGGTTGGGCTTGAGCACCACCTGGAACTGGTAGTAGTGCTGCAGGCGGTTGGGGTTTTCGCCGTAACGGCCGTCGGTCGGGCGACGCGAAGGCTGTACGTAGGCGGCGTTCCAGGTTTCCGGGCCGACGGCGCGCAGGAAAGTGGCGGTGTGGAAGGTGCCGGCGCCCACTTCCATGTCGTAGGGCTGCAACACGACGCAGCCCTGTTCGGCCCAGTAGTTTTGCAGGGCCAGGATCAGGTCCTGGAAGGTGCGCACGGCAGGCTTGTTCTGGCTCACGAAGAAATCACCTGTGGAGGCTTGCGAGGGAAAGCCGGGGAGTATATCGAAACTCGGCGCAAGCCGCAGGGTACGGCACGTCGGCATCATCGCGATGAGTGCTTGTGCTGTATTTATATCCAGTTATTTTGTGGTTATAGTCGCTTCTTCTCCTGACCGAGGCTCACAGACATGCCCCGCTGCTTCTGGTGTACCGACGATCCGCTGTACCAGGCCTATCACGACGAGGAATGGGGCGTGCCGCAGCGCGATGCGCGGCACCTGTTCGAGATGTTGTTGCTCGAAGGCGCGCAGGCCGGGCTGTCGTGGATCACCGTGCTGAAGAAGCGCGAGCGCTATCGCCAGGTGCTGCACAACTTCGATGCCGAGCGCCTGGCGCGGCTCTCCGACGAGGAAATCGAGGCGCTGATGCAGGACCCCGGCATCATCCGCAATCGCCTCAAGCTCAAGGCCGTGCGGCAGAACGCTCAGGCCTGGCTACGGCTGGAGGACCCGGTGGCGCTGCTCTGGTCGTTCGTCGGTGGCACGCCGAAGATCAATCACTTCAGTGATCGCAGCCAGATGCTGGCCGTAACCCCTGAGGCCGAGGCGATGAGCAAGGCGCTGAAGAAAGCCGGTTTCACCTTCGTCGGCCCGACCATCTGCTATGCCTTCATGCAGGCCACGGGTATGGTGATGGACCACACCACCGACTGCGACCGTTACGCGCAACTGAAGGGCTCATGACCACCATCACCACGCTGGATGAATTGCAGGCACTGTACGGCGAAAGCCATGAGCGCTCGCGGCGCAAGGAGCTGCCGCAGCTGATCGAACCCTATCGTGCGCTGATCCAGGCGTCGCCCTTCGTGGTCCTGGCCAGTGCCGGACCGGATGGCCTGGACTGCTCGCCGCGCGGCGATGCGCCAGGCTTCGTGCACATCCTCGATGACCACACCCTGCTGCTGCCGGACCGCCCCGGCAACAACCGCATCGACAGCTTGCGCAACATCGTGCAGAACCCGCAGGTGGCGCTGCTGTTCCTGATTCCGGGCGTCGGCGAGAGCCTGCGGGTCAATGGCCGTGCCGAGATCTGCCTCGACCCCGCGTTGCTCGAACTGGGCCGCGCGCAGGACAAGCTGCCGCGCAGCGCGCTGCGCATTCATATCGACAGCTGCTACTTCCAGTGCTCCAAGGCCGCGGTGCGCTCTGGCCTGTGGGACGCTGCGCGCCAGGTCGAGCGGGGCAGCCTGCCAAGTGCCGGGGATATCTTCCGCAGCATTTATCAGGAGTTCGATGTCGAAGCCTACGAACGTGACCTGCAGCAACGGCTGCGCACCAGCCTGTACTGACTGCGCTGTGCCCCCGTTACAGGCTCTAGGAAAACTACCTGCGTTGGCAATACTGCGTTAAAAACGCCCTCAAAATGCTCATTTACACCTCGTAAACTGCGCTTTTTCGTTCGTTTTTGCCTTGTCTTGCCTGTCTCGCTTACGTTTTCCAAGCGCCTGTTACAATTGACCCTTTTTTGAGCGGTTGGAGTCTGTCGTGGAAAAACTCAAGGGCGCCCTGGTGGTCGGCTTCCTGCGTCTGTTCGCACTGCTGCCTTGGCGTGCCGTGCAGGCAGTGGGCAACGCCATCGGCTGGTTGATGTGGAAGCTGCCGAACGGCTCGCGCGATGTGGTGCGCATCAACCTGGCCAAGTGTTTTCCCGAACTGAGCGAGGCCGAGCGCGAGCGTCTGGTCGGGCAAAGCCTCAAGGACATCGGCAAGACCCTGACCGAGAGCGCCTGCGCCTGGATCTGGCCGGCGCAGAAATCGCTCAAGCTGATCCACGAGGTGGAAGGTCTGGAGGTGCTGCAGCAGGCGCTGGTCTCGGGCAAGGGCGTGGTCGGTATCACCAGCCACCTGGGTAACTGGGAGGTGCTCAATCACTTCTACTGCAACCAGTGCAAACCGATCATTTTCTACCGCCCGCCCAAGCTCAAGGCGGTCGACGAGCTGCTGCAGAAGCAGCGCGTGCAGATGGGCAACCGCGTGGCGCCTTCGACCAAGGAAGGCATCCTCAGCGTCATCAAGGAAGTGCGCAAAGGCGGCGCGGTGGGTATTCCGGCCGACCCGGAGCCGAGTCGCTCCTCCGGGGTGTTCGTGCCCTTCCTCGGCACCACTGCGCTGACCAGCAAGTTCGTGCCTGGCATGCTGACTGGCGGCAAGGCTGTCGGTGTGTTTCTGCATGCCGTGCGTCTGCCCGACGGCAGCGGTTACAAGGTGATCCTCGAGGCGGCGCCCGAAGGCATGTACAGCGAGAGCGTGGAAGAAGGTGTGGCGGCCATGAGCGAGGTGGTGTCGCGTTATGTGCGTGCCTATCCGAGCCAGTACATGTGGAGCATGAAGCGCTTCAAGAAGCGCCCGGAAGGTGAGGCCAAGTGGTACTGACGTACTGCTGACAGCCAGGATTTACGCTGAAGGCGCCTCGATGGCGCCTTTTTTCTGCCGCCCGCTGGGCCTCGGCGCGGGAATGCGCTATTAAAGGCGACACCGCTCGCCCAATCCTCGGAGCCGTCATGTCCAACCAGCGTCAACAGGTGCGTACCCCGATGAAGTGCCGGATCAAGATCAGCCACCCGAGTTTCGGTGAGCTGCTGGCACAGACCCGTGACCTGTCCGACAGTGGGGTGTACGTGAAGCACCCGGACATGGCTGGCCTGGCCATCGGCACCGAGGTCACCGGGCAGGTGCAGGATCTGCCGTTCCCCGCGCCGATACTGAAGATGGAAGTGGTGCGGGTGGATGCCGAAGGTGCCGGCCTGCGCTTTCTCGGCGAAACCTGAACGGCATCAGCCAACCCGGACATTCGCAACGCTACTGGCAACAGCGCCGCCGAACTGTCGCGGCTGAAGCTACTCCTACAAAGGGAGCATTGCTGGTTTGCGGGTTGATGTAGGAGCCCCGTCCCGGGGCGAAGCTGTTGCAGGCGGGCTTGGCATTTCGGATGACCGCTGCTCGCGGCGGGGGCGCCGCTCCTACGCAAAGCGGGGCACTCAATGAGCCTCGTTCACCGCGCTGAGAAAGGCCCGCGTGCGCTCCTGCTGCGGGTTGCCGAACAGCTCTTCCGGCGCGCCCTGCTCGTGGATGTTGCCCTGGTGGAAGAAGCACACGCGGTCGGCGAATTCGCGGGCGAAGCCCATCTGGTGGGTGACCATCAGCATGGTCAGGTTGTGCTCGCTGCCGAGGCGGCGGATCACCCCCAGCACTTCGCCGCACAGCTCCGGGTCGAGCGCCGAGGTGACCTCGTCGAACAGCATCACCTTGGGCCGCATAGCCAGCGCACGGGCAATGGCCACGCGCTGTTGCTGGCCGCCGGACAGCTGCGAAGGAAAGTGGCGCAGCTTCTCGCCCAGGCCGACCATCGCCAGCAGCTCCTCGGCGCGTTCGGTGGCTTCCTTCTTGCCCATGCCGAGTACCTGCATCGGCGCCTCGATCACGTTCTGCAGCGCGCACATGTGCGGGAACAGGTTGAAGCTCTGGAACACCATGCCGATCTTGCCGCGCACCTTGCGCTGGTAGCTGGCGCTGGCCGGCACCAGGCGGCCGTCACGGGTGCTCATGTGGGTCAGCGGCTCGTCGTCGACGGCGATCAGACCCTCGTCGATGCTCTCCAGGGTCATCAGGGCGCGCAACAGGGTCGACTTGCCCGAGCCGCTGGGGCCGATGATCGCCACCTTCTCGCCGGGGGCGACGTCCAGGTTGAGCTTGTTGAGCACGGTGAGGTTGCCGTAACGCTTGGTCACGTCGCTGAAGCGGACGATAGGCTGGGGCATGGAGGAACTCCCTGCGGCGTCGGTAGAGTTGAGAAAAGCAGTCATCGGACGGTGACCTCCAGGCGGTCTTCCATGCGTCGCACGCACCAGGCCAGGACCAGGCTGAGGGCGAGGAAGAACAGGCCAACCATGGTGATGGGCTCGAGGTAGCGGAAACTCTCCGAGCCGATGTTCTTGGCTTGCTGCATGATTTCCACCACGGTGATCGCGGACAGCACCGGGGTGTCCTTGAGCATGGCCACCAGGTAGTTGCCCAGCGCAGGCAGAATGGGCCGCAGCGCCTGCGGCAGGATGATCTGCCGGTAGGCCGACAGCGGCGACATGTTCAGCGCCGTCACCGCTTCCCACTGACCGCGCGGCACGGCGTCGAGGCCGGCGCGATACACCTCGGCGGTGTAGCAGGCGTAATGCAGGGCGATGCCGAGGATGCCCGCCTGCAACGCGGTAAGGTTCAGCCCGTAATTGGGGAACACGTAGAACAGGAAGTACACCTGGATCAGCAGCGGCGTGCTGCGGATGAATTCGATCAGCCCAGCCACCGGCCAGGACAGCCACAAGTGTCTGCTGCGCCGGGCGATGGCCAGCAGCAGGCCAACGACGATGGCGATGGCAAAGCCGGCGAAGGTGATCAGCAGAGTATTGAGCGAAGCCTTGAGCAGGTCCGGGAGGATGCTCAGGGCGAAATCCCAGTCGAAGAAATTCATTGCAGGCCTCCGCGCATCCGGCCGCGACTCAGGCGTTTTTCCAGCAGGCGCATGCCGAGGTTGATCACCTGTGCCATGAGGAAATACAGCAGCAGCGCCAGAGCGAAGATCTCCAGGGTCATGAAGGTCGCCTGGTCCAGCTGGCGGGCGCGGAAGGCCAGGTCCGACAGGGTGATCAGCGACACCAGCGAGGTGTTCTTCAGCAGCTCGATGAGCAGGTTGGTGCCCGGCGGAATCGCCGCCAGCAAGGCCTGCGGCAGGATGATGCGGGTGAAGCGCCGGAACGGCGTCATGTTCAGCGCGATGCAGGCTTCGTATTGGCCCTTGGCGACCGAGCGGATGGCGCCGCGCATGACTTCCGCACCGTAGGCGCCGATGTGCAGACCGAGGCCGACCACGGCCACGGCGAAGGCGCTCATCTCGATATTGAATGGTGGCATCGGCAGCACGAAGTACAGCCAGAACAGCTGCACCAGCAGTGAGGTGCCACGGAAGATCTCGATGTAGGTGATCGCCAGCCAGCGCAGCGGGCCGATTGGCGACAGCCGGCCGAGGGCGGCGATCACGGCGCTGACGATGGCCAGCAGCGAGCCCCAGAAGGTGACTTGCACGGTGACCCAGGCGCCTTGCAACAGCAGGGGGAGAAGATCGGTCATGAATGTCTACCGGTCGAAGGATCCATGCCGCGCACCGGCGTGCGCGGCAGACACCGCGTTACTGACCGCAGAGCTCGGCGGCGGTCTTGTCGGTGATGTTGGACTGGTCGAAGCCGAAGGGCTTGACCGTGGCCAGGTGATCCTCGCTGCCGAGCCATTTCTTCAGCTCGGCGTTCACCGCATCGCGCAGGTCCTTGTCTTCCGGACGGAAGGCAAGGGCGCCATAGCCGGTGTGGGCCGGGTCGTCCTTGAACTCGGCGATGGCCTCGACGCCGTCGCCACCCTTCTCGGCCAGGCCCTTCATGGTCAGCTGGGTACCGACCGCTGCATCGGCGCGCCCGGCGCGCACGGCCTGCAGCTGTGCGGTGGTGTCCGGCACCTGGAGAATCTGCTCGTCGGTCACGCCCGATTCACGTGCGTAACCCAGGTTCACCGTGCCGGCCATGATCGCCACCTTGGCGCCGCTCTTGGCGATGTCTTGGTAGCTGTGCAGGTTCTTCGGGTTGCCGGCCTTGGTCAGCAGGGTATCGGGCAACTGGTAGTGCGGATCGGTGAACAGCACCTGCTTGCAGCGTTCGGGGGTGATGTACATGCCGGCGGCAATCAGATCGAAACGGCTGGCGCGCAGGCCGGGGATCAGAGAGCCCCATTCGGTGAGCACCGGGTTGATGGTCTTGACACCCATCTGCTCGAAGATCTTCCTGACGATCTCCGGCGACTCGCCGGTGACGCTGCCGTCCAGCGCGGTGTAGGCGAAGGGCGTTTCGTTGGCGTAGCCGATGCGCACGCTGCTGCTGTCCTTGACCTTGTCCAGGGTCGAGGCCTGGGCGCCGGCCGCGAGACCGCCGAGCAAGGCGCAGGTCAGTGCGAGGTGACCGAAGCGGGAGGGGATAACGCTACTCATCTTGGTGTTCTCCTGTTTCTTGTAGTCCGCCAGCGGCGGCGTGCTGTGTTAGGAGGCAGGTAAATCAAGAGCGTTGGTGGCGCGTGGAGCGCCGGGTGGTGTTCTTCTGAGTTGCCGAGGCACTGTTTTCCACCCTTGGCCCGAGCATACAAAGGCTTTTTTCGCTGCGGCATTGCACTAGGACAATTGAATCGCAATGCCCCACGCGGGATGCTTGCCCGCAGCCGCCAGAGGAGGCCATCGATGCACAACTGGAAGAAGGCCCTGGCCAACGCGCGTCCGGGCGAGTCGAAATACAAGCTCCTGGTCCAGGCGGTCGCCGCCGACATCGAACAGGGTAACCTGATCGACGGTCAACGGTTGCCCCCGCAGCGCCAGGTGTCCGATGCCCTGGGTATCAGCGTGCAGACCGTGACCAACGCCTACAAGGAGCTGGAGCGCCAGGGCCGGGTGCGCTGCGAAGTGGGCCGCGGCAGCTTCGTTTCGCGGCGCACCAGCGAGCGCGTGGCCACCAGCATGCTCGATCGCAGCGAACAGGCGCTGATGGACTTTTCAAACGCGCGCATCCTGCACACCGATGCCCACAACCGCCTGTGGCGGCAGACCTGCCTGGAGCTGGCGCAGGAGTCGGATCAGCCGTGGATTCACGCCTTCCGCCCGATTGCCGGCATGCAGCACCAGCGCGAGGCGGCGGTGCGCTGGCTGGCGCGGCTGGGTATGGACGTGGGGACCGAGGACGTGTTGCTGACCAGCGGCGCAGCCCACGCCATTTTCCTGGCTTTGGCGACGCTGGCCGGCCCGGACGATGTGGTGCTCTGCGAAGGCCTGACCGACCACGGCGCCATCGGCAGCTCGCAGGTGCTCGGCTTTACCCTCAAGGGGCTGGAGATGGACCGCCACGGGTTGAATCCCGAGCACTTCGAGGACATGTGCGGCAACGAGCGCATCACCGCGCTGGTCTGTACGCCCAACCTGAACAACCCGACCAGCGCGCTGATGCCCGATGAGCGCCGCCGCGAGATCGCCGAGATCGCCCGCCGCTATGGCGTGTACATCATCGAGGACGACGTCTACGGCCCGCTGCTGGCCGGCCAGCAGGCCACCCGGCCGCTGAGCCATTACGCGCCGGAGCTGTCGTTCTACTGCACCAGCCTGACCAAGTCGGTGCTCACCGGCTTGCGCATCGGCTACCTGGCGATGCCCAAGCGCCTGGCCCTGCGCACCGAGAGCATCCTGCGGGTCAACAGCTGGATGGCGCCGTCGCTGCTCGGCGAAGTGGCGACGCGCTGGATCGACTCCGGTGAAGCTGAAGACCTGGTGCAGCTGCAGCGCCAACTGCTGGCCAACCGGCAGGCGCTGGTCGAGCAGGAGCTGGGCGAGCACCTGATCGGCAACCACCCCTACTCGCTCAATAGCTGGTTGCGCGTGCCCGAGGGTTGGGAGACCGACGGCCTGCTGCGCGAACTGCGCCGACGCAACGTCGCGCTGACCCTGCCCGACCCCTTCGTCCCGCCCGGCATGCCCAGGCCACGCGCGGTGCGTCTGTGCGTCGGCGCCGAATGCAGCGAGGCGAAGATGCGCCAGGGCGTGCAGATCGTCCGTGACGTGTTCGGCCAGTACCCGAAGGTGCATGATTTCTAGCGCGGTAAGAGGTTTCGCGGCTGAAGCGGAATGCCGCCCAGCCGCTCCTACAATTTCGCCCGTCATGCTGATCAGCCCCTCTCGCTTGCGGGAGAGGGTTGGGGAGAGGGCTACAAGCTGGTGCGCGCGGCGCACCCTACGGTCGACGCCTCTGTAGGGTGCGCCGCGCGCACCGATTGTCCACCGAGTTGAGCGGACCCATAAAAAATCGTCCTAGTACATTCAGCCACTCAATTTCCCGCTCATACACTCGGCCGCACACCTTCACGGAACGTGCGCCATGTCTTCCATCACCGCCGATGATCTACTCAAGGCCCGCCAGCGTATCGCCGGCCTGGTGCGGCAGACACCACTGGAGCACTCACCCAGCCTGAGCCGCCTGGCCGGGGTGCCGGTATGGTTGAAGCTGGAGTCACAGCAGGCCACCGGCAGCTTCAAGCTGCGCGGTGCGAGCAATGCGGTGGCGCAATTGGACGATGAGCAGAAACGCCTGGGCGTGGTCACCGCCTCCACCGGCAACCATGGCCGCGCGCTGGCCTTCGCTGCTTCGCAGCAGGGCGTGAAGGCCATCGTCTGCCTCTCCGAGCTGGTGCCGCAGAACAAGGTGCGCGCCATTCGCGAGCTGGGCGCCGAGGTGGTGATCAGCGGCCGCAGCCAGGACGATGCCCAGCTCGAAGCGCTGCGTATTTCCCATGAGCAGGGCGCGGCGTTCATCCCGCCCTTCGACCACCCGCATGTAATCGCCGGCCAGGGCAGCCTGGGCCTGGAGATTCTCGAGCAATGCCCGGACGTCTGCGAGGTGCTGGTGCCGCTGTCCGGCGGCGGTCTGTTCGCTGGTGTAGCGCTGGCGCTCAAGGCTTCCAGCCCGGCGATTCGTGCCCACGGCATCAGCATGAAGTTGGGCGCGGCGATGCATGCCAGCCTGCAGGCCGGCGAACCGGTCGAGGTGGAGGAGTTGCCAACCCTGGCCGATTCGCTCGGCGGCGGCATTGGCCTGGACAACCGCTACACCTACGCCATCACCCGCGACCTGTGCGACTTGGTGCATCTGCTCGACGAGGCGTCCATCGCCCGTGGCATACGCCACGCCTACCGCGAGGAACGGCTGGTGATCGAAGGTGCGGCCGCAGTGGGCATCGCTGCCCTGCTCGACGGTCTGATCGAGCCGCGTGGCCCGGTGGTGGTGGTGATCAGCGGGCGCAACATCGATATCGACCAGCACCTGCGCGTGCTCAATGGCGCTAATGCCTGAGGAGTTGCCATGGCCAAGACCCTGATTCTCAACCAGGCCGACCTGCGCGACTGTGTCGGCCTCGACAGCGACAGCCTGGCGGTGGTGGAAAACGCCTTCCGCCTGCTCGCCACCGCTGCCGTGGCCATGCCGCCGATCCTGCGTCTGGACGTGCCCGAGCACAACGGCGAGGTGGATGTGAAGACCGCCTACCTGCCTGGCGTTGCGCACTTCGCCATCAAGGTCAGCCCTGGCTTCTTCGACAACCCCAAGCTCGGCCTGCCCAGCCTCAATGGCCTGATGATGCTGTTCTCGGCGCACACCGGCCTGGCCGACGCGCTGCTGCTGGACAACGGCTACCTCACCGCCGTGCGCACCGCTGCTGCCGGCGCCATCGCCGCCAAATGGCTGGCCCGCGAGGACGCCAAGGTGGTCGCCATTCTCGGTGCCGGCGAGCAGGCACGCCTGCAGTTGCAGGCACTGCGTCTGGTGCGCGAGGTAAGCGAGGTGCGTATCTGGGCCCGCGACCCGGCCAAGGCCGAGGCGATGGTCGCCGAACTCGATGATGCCTGCGCCGTGGACAGTATCGACGCCGCGCTGGACGGCGCCGATATCGCCATCAGCACCACACCCAGCCGTGAGCCGCTGATCCAGCCGCAGCACCTGCGCCCCGGCCTGCACATCACCGCCATGGGCTCGGACGCCGAGCACAAGAACGAGATCGCCCCGGCCGTGCTGGCGCAGGTCGACGCCTATGTCGCCGACCGCCTGAGCCAGACCCGCGTGCTTGGTGAGCTCAACCACGCCATCGCCGCAGGGCTGGTTGAGGCTAACGCCGACTTCGCCGAACTGGGCCAGGTCATCGCCGGCCAACGGCCCGGCCGCACCGCCAACGAGCAGATCACCCTGTGCGACCTGACCGGCACCGGTGCGCAGGACACCGCCATCGCCAGCCTCGCCTATCAACGTGCCCGGCAGGCCGGCAAAGGCCTCAACTTCGATTCATGACCTTGTGGGAGGGCTTCGTCGCGGCTGAAACGGAATGCTGCCCGGTCCCTCCCGCAGCCAAAAAACCACGGGGATTCATCCATGTCCGAAATCGTCGTCAATCTCCCCTTCGCCCGGGAGGAATATGCCCAGCGTCTGGCCAAGACCCGCAGCGCCATGCAGGCCAAGGGCATCGAACTGCTGATCGTCAGCGATCCGTCCAACATGGCCTGGCTCACCGGTTATGACGGCTGGTCGTTCTACGTGCACCAGTGCGTGCTGCTGGCGCTCGATGGCGAGCCGGTCTGGTATGGCCGTGGCCAGGATGCCAACGGTGCCAAGCGCACGGTGTTCATGCAGCAGAGCAACATCGTCGGCTACCCCGATCACTACGTGCAGTCCACCGAGCGCCACCCGATGGACTACCTGTCCAAGGAGGTCATCGCCGCACGTGGCTGGGACAAGCTGACCATCGGCGTCGAGCTGGACAACTACTACTTCAGCGCCGCCGCCTACGCCTCGCTACAGCGCAACCTGGCCAGCGCACGCTTCGTCGACTGCACCGCGCTGGTCAACTGGCAGCGGGCGATCAAGTCGCCGACCGAGATCGGCTACATGCGCATCGCGGCGAAGATCGTCGAGAAGATGCACGCGGCGATCTTCGACAAGATCGAGCCCGGTCTACGCAAGAACGAGCTGGTGGCCGAGATCTACCGCACCGGCATCCTTGGCGCCGACGGCCATGGCGGCGACTACCCGGCCATCGTGCCGCTGCTGCCCACTGGCGCCGACGCCAGCGCGCCGCACCTGACCTGGGACGACTCACCGATGATCAGCGGCGCCGGCACCTTCTTCGAGATTGCCGGCTGCTACAAGCGCTACCACTGCCCGCTGTCGCGCACCATCTACCTGGGCAAACCGCCGCAGCATTTTCTCGATGGCGAGAAGGCCGTGGTCGAAGGTATTGCCGCCGGTCTGGAGGCGGCCAAGCCGGGCAACACCACCGGCGACATCGCCCGCGCCTTCTTCAAGGTGCTGGAGAAATTCGGTATCCACAAGGACAGCCGCTGCGGCTATCCCATCGGTATCAGTTACCCGCCGGACTGGGGCGAGCGCACCATGAGCCTGCGCCCGAGCGACGAGAGCGTGCTGCAGCCGGGTATGACCTTTCACTTCATGCCCGGCCTGTGGCTGGACGACTGGGGCCTGGAGATCACTGAATCGATCCTGATCACCGACAGCGGCGTGGAAACCCTCTGTGACGTACCGCGCCAGCTGTTCGTGAAGGATTGATCCTGTGGCTGCCGCTCCACCTGTAGGAGTGGCCGGGCGGCGATCCGCTTTAGCTGCGAAGTTTTCCAGTCGCGGCTAAAGCCCCTCCCACAATGAGCCCCATCTTGAAGGCCCGACCATGACCCAACTGCGCGACAACCCCATCAGCCCCACGCTCGACTTCGAGCGTGACGGCGTGCAACACGGTTTTCTCAAACTGCCCTATTCCCGCGACGACTCGGCCTGGGGCGCGGTGATGATCCCTATCACCGTGGTGAAGAACGGCAGCGGCCCCACCGCGTTGCTCACTGGCGGCAACCATGGCGACGAGTACGAAGGCCCGCTGGCGCTGAGCAAGCTGGCCCAGCGCCTGCGCGCCGAGGACGTCAGTGGCCGGGTGATCATTGTGCCGTTCATGAACACCCCGGCGGTGCAGGCCGGCAGCCGCACTTCACCGATCGACAAGGGCAACCTCAACCGCAGCTTCCCCGGCAAGCCGGACGGCACGGTGACGCAGAAAATCGCCGACTACTTCCAGCGCACGCTGTTGCCCATGGCCGATGTGGTGCTGGACATCCATTCCGGTGGCAAGACCCTGGATTTTCTGCCCTTCGCCGCCTGCCACGTGCTGCCGGACCAGGCCCAGGGCGCCGCCTGCGCCGCCGGCATGCGCGCCTTCGCTGCGCCCTACTGCATGCGCATGCTGGAGCTGGATGCGGTGGGCATGTACGACACTGCCGCCGAGGAACTGGGCAAGGTGTTCGTCACCACCGAATTGGGCGGCGGCGGTAGCAGCACGGCGAAAAGCCTGGCTATCGCTGAGCGCGGTGTGCGCAACCTGCTGATCCATTTCGGCCTGCTGCAGGGCGAGATCGAAGCCGGTGAGTCGGTGATGCTCGATATGCCCGACGGCGACTGCTTCGTCGCCAGCGAGGACGACGGCCTGCTGGAGATGTGCCGCGATCTCGGCGACAGGGTGGAGAAGGGCGAGGTGATCGCGCGGGTACACAGCACCCGCCGCACTGGCGAGCCAGCCCGGGAATACCGCGCTAAACGCAGCGGCCTGCTCGCTGCCCGGCATTTTCCGGGGCTGGTGAAGGGAGGTGATACCCTCGCCGTGATTGCCGAGGTGGTGGGCTAACCTGTCGCGGCTAAAGCCCCTCCCACAGACTTACCGATCGTGGGAGGGGCTTTAGCCGCGACCGGGAGTCATACGCCCCATGAACGCTCAATCGACCGAGGCACCGATGCACAAGCTCGACCGCTATGACCTGAAGATCCTGCGCATCCTCTCCGAGGACGGGCGGATCACCAAGTCGGCCCTGGCCGAGGCGATCAACCTCTCGGTGACGCCAGCCTGGGAGCGTGTGCGCAAGCTCGAAGGCGCCGGGCTGATCCAGGGTTACCGCGCGCAGATCGACTGGGCTGCGTTGTTCAAAAGCCAGCAGGTGCTGGTGGAAATCACCCTGGCCCGGCATACCGCGCAGGACATGCGCCGTTTCGAGCAGCGCCTGAGCGAGGCGCCGGAGGTGGGTTTCTGCTACGCCACCGGCGGCGGCGTCGACTACATCGCCATGATCCGCGCCCGCGACATCGACCATTACCAGCGCTTCATCGACCAGTTGCTGCTGGAAGACCTCGGCATCGAGCGCTACTTCACCTATATCGTCACCAAGACCATCAAGGCAGACGCCTCGGGTGCACCCGCCGAGCTGGATGACTAGAGTTTGGCCTTGACCGCCGCCAGGCCGTCACCACCATCGCGGGTGGTCACACCGTCCAGCCAGCGTTCCAGCACCTGAGGGTTGGCCTCGATCCAGGTCTTGATCGCCGTGGCGTTGGCCACCTGGCGGTTGAGCACCTCATCCATGATGCTGTTCTCCATCTCCTGGGTGAAGGTCAGGTTGCTCAGCAGCTTGCCGACGTTCGGGCATTCGGCAACAAAGCCCTTGCGCGCCAGGGTGTTGACCGAGCCGGTACTGCCGAAGAACTTCTCTCCGCCCTTCAGGTATTGCATGTCGTATTGCACGTTCATCGGGTGCGGCGTCCAGCCGAGGAATACCACGAACTGGTCGCGTTTCACCGCGCGGCCGACCTGCACCAGCATTGCCTGTTCGCTCGATTCCACCAGCTTCCAGTCGCCGAGGTCGAACTCGTTGCCGTCGATCATCTGACGAATGTAATCGTTGGCCGGCGAGCCGGAGCCGATGCCGTAGATCTTCTTGCCGAACTTGTCGGCGAATTTGTTCAGGTCATTGAAATTTTTCACACCGGCTTCATGGGCATAAGTCGGCACAGCCAGGGTGTATTCGGTGCCGCCGAGGTTTTCCACCACCTTGTCGACCTGACCGCTCTCGACGTAGCGCTCGTAGTCGTGCTGACCGGCCGGCATCCAGTTGCCGAGAAACACATCCACCTGCCCTTTCTGCAGCCCGGCGAAGATGATCGGCACGGCCAGGGTGCGGGTTTGCGGTTTGTAGCCCAGGCCGTCGAGCAGCAGGCTGGCGATGCCATTGGTCACGGCGATATCGCTCCAGCCGGGATCGGCGAGGGTTACCGAAGTACAGCTGGCACTGTCGTTCTGCGCCTGAACACCGAAGCTGATAGCCAGCAGTGAGGCACTGAGCAGGGCATTTCTCAGGTGCATGCGTGAATCCTTCCGGTTATGGGTCTTTCTGGACCATAACGGCCAGGCAGTGCCTGGCTCAACCGATTGGTCGCAATTGGGTGTGATTCGTCGAGAAAACGACGGTATCAGCAGAAAACCGTTGGTCGACTAATACCGTGTGCAGTGAACCAAGTGGGCTTCCTGATGGTCCGTCTCCGGGACGGTCGGGAAGGCCGTTTTCGATGCAAGGCCTTGATTCGGGAAGGTTTCCGTACGATGGCCAGTAACCAGGACTACTGGGTTTGAATAAATTTTTTCTGTCTTTTTGCCTTGGGGGCGCTCTTTTACTGGGAATTTGTACCCAAGCCTCCGCCACCTTTCGTATTCAGACTATTCCGGCAGGTTCGCAAGCGACCGCGCCCAAGCCGACCAGCGAAGTGATCGACCGTGCCCTTGGCGCGCTGGGCACCCCCTACCGCTGGGGCGGCACCAGTCTGCGTCATGGCTTCGACTGCAGCGGCCTGGTGCAGTACGCCTTCAAGACCCAGAGCGACCTCGACCTGCCGCGCACCTCGCGCGCCCTGTCGCGCCTGGATGCACCCTCGGTGAAGCGCAGCGACCTGCAGCCGGGCGATCTGCTGTTCTTCCGCATCCGCAGCCGCTCGGTGGACCACGTGGCCATCTATCTCGGTGACGGCCGTTTCATCCACGCGCCGCGGCGTGGCAGCAACGTGCGCATCGACCGCCTCAACAACGCCTACTGGCAGCGTCATTTCCAGTTGGCCAAGCGGGTCGTGCCGGAAGCCTGAGCGATCGAGCGGACCAACGGCGTGGGACCCGTCGGGCAAAAACTATCCCGCGGGTCAACAACGCGCTAGAATGCGCGCCGCTCGTGGCCATGTCGGCTGCGGCAGTGGGTTCCCTCACCCCACTTCACGAAAAAGGACATCGACATGACCCTGATTCCTGCGTCGGTCAGTCGGCCCGTGCTGGCCGGCCTGATCGCCTTCCACATCCTCATCATCATCGCCAGCAACTACCTGGTGCAGCTGCCGATCACCCTGTTCGGCTGGCATACCACCTGGGGCGCGTTCAGCTTCCCGTTCATCTTCCTGGCCACCGACCTCACTGTGCGTCTGATCGGCAAGCACGCCGCGCGCGTGGTCATCGCCCGCGTGATGCTGCCGGCGCTGGTCGCTTCCTACGTGGTTTCGGTGCTGTTTCACGAGGGCGCCTTTGGTGGTCTGGCGGCGCTGGGCGAGTTCAACCTGTTCGTCTTCCGCATCGCGCTGGCCAGCTTCCTCGCCTACGCCTTCGGCCAGTTGCTAGACATCCAGGTGTTCGACCGCCTGCGACGCATGCGCCAGTGGTGGATCGCACCGACCGCCTCGACCATCTTCGGCAACCTGCTCGATACCTTCCTGTTCTTCTCGGTGGCTTTCTGGCGCAGCGACGACCCGTTCATGGCCGCCAACTGGGTGGAAATCGCCACGGTGGACTACGTGATCAAACTGGCCATCAGCCTGATCCTCTTCGTGCCGCTGTACGGCATGCTGCTCAGTGCCATCGTGCGCGCCCTGCCGCAGCGTACTGCCACGGCGTGAAGCACGCTCGCCGCTAAAGCGCCTCCCACGGTGGCCGGTGGCGAGTGTGTGGGAAGGGCTTTAGCCGCGATTGTCTGAGTGCCGCTGCCGAGGCGCGATGGGGCCTCAGAAATCTTCTGTTCGTCCCGGTCCTTCAGAAAAAACTGCGGTAACGCGGTGGCGGCTTGGAAAAAACAGCAAGCCGCCTTTCCCTAGCATGTCTCCCATGCCCCTCGGCCCGGAGACATCGTCATGCCCCTCGACCATCCCCTGCTGTTCAAGTCGCTCTGCTATGTCGACGGTCATTGGGTACACAGTGACGACGGTGCCAGCGTCGCGGTGCAGAACCCGGCCGACCAGAGCCTGATTGGCCATGTGCCGATGCTCAGTCGCGGGCAGATCAGCGCCGCCGTGGACGCCGCCCAGCGTGCTTTCGCCGCCTGGCGCGAACAGAGCCTGGACAGCCGCGCGGCGTTGCTGCGGCGTTGGGCCGAGCTGATCCTGCAGCACCAGGAGGACCTGGCGCGCATCCTCAGCCTGGAGCAGGGCAAGCCGCTGGCCGAGGCGCGTGGCGAGATCCGCTACGCCGCCAGCTTCATCCCCTGGTTCGCCGAGGAGGCGCGCCGGCTCTACGGCCAGACCATCCCCAGTCATATCCCCGGCGCCCAGCTCGGTACGCTGAAGGAGCCGGTGGGCGTCTGCGCCCTGCTCACGCCCTGGAACTTCCCCAGCGCGATGATCACCCGCAAGGCCGCCGCGGCCCTGGCCGCCGGCTGCACCGTGGTGGTCAAACCGGCGCACGAGACGCCCTACTCCGCGTTCGCTTTGGCCCAGTTGGCCGAGGAGGCGGGCTTCCCTGCGGGTGTGTTCAACGTGGTGCTGGGCGAGCCGCAGATGGCCATGGAAACCCTGGTCAAGGATGCGCGGGTGCGTTCGGTGAGCTTCACCGGCTCGACCCGCGTCGGCAAGCTGGTGCTGCAGGCTGCCGCCGAGGACGTGAAGAAGGTGGCCCTGGAGTTGGGTGGCAACGCGCCGCTGATCGTCTGCGCCGACGCCGATCTCGATCATGCCGTGCAGGTGGCGCTGGACGCCAAGTTCCAGACCTCCGGGCAGGACTGCTGCGCGGCCAACCGCATTCTGGTGCAGCGTCCGGTCTACGAGGAATTCCTGCAGTGCTTCGCCAAGGCCGTGCGCGGCTTGCGCGTGGGGCCGGGGCATGACGAGCGCAACCAGATCGGCCCGCTGATGCACCAGGCGGCGCTGGACGGCACGGCTGCCCGGGTCGCCGATGCCATCGAGCAGGGTGCGCGGCTGCTGGTCGGTGGCGAGCCGCATGCGCTGGGCGGCTGGTTCTGGCAGCCCACGTTGCTGGCCGATGTCACCGACGGCATGCGCATCTACCGCGAGGAGAACTTCGCGCCCATCGCCGGGGTGCGCGCGTTCGACAGCCTGGACGACGCCGTGGCCATGGCCAACGACACCGAGTACGGTCTGGCCGCCTACATTTGCTCCAACCGCCTGGATGTCGTTCATCCGCTGATTCGCCGCCTCGAGCATGCCATGGTCGCGGTCAATGGCACCAAGTTCACCGGCCACCCGATCCCCTTCGGTGGCATGAAAGCCTCCGGCCTCGGCCGCGAAGGCGCTACGGAAGGCTTCGAGCCCTTCGTCGAAACCAAGTACTTCTGCATTCATCACCAGGGCCAGCGCTACCCCTGATGCACCCGGAGAGCAGCTGGGAGGAGCTTCAGCCAGGCGCTGCAAGCCCCTCCCACAAACCTGTGAATTACCTTTATCGCCACCCCAGCGAATTAGATGGAGATCGTCATGACCGACTACCAGAAGCTGTTCGAGCAGGACCGTGCCCACTTCATGCACCCGTCCACCCACGCCCATGACCATGCCAGCGGCGCGCTCAAGGGCCGCATCATCAAGGGCGCTTCGGGCATTCGCATTCAGGACCACGAGGGCCGCGAGCTGCTCGATGCCTTCGCCGGCCTGTACTGCGTGAACATCGGCTATGGCCGCACCGAGGTGGCCGAGGCCATCTACAAGCAAGCCAAGGAGCTGGCCTACTACCACACCTATGTCGGCCACTCGACCGAGGCGATCATCGAGCTGTCGGCGCGCATCATCGACTGGGCGCCGCAGGGCATGAAGAAGGTCTACTACGGTATGTCCGGCTCGGACGCCAACGAGACCCAGATCAAGCTGGTGCGTTACTACAACAACGTGCTCGGGCGCCCGGCGAAGAAGAAGATCATCTCGCGCCAGCGCGGCTATCACGGCTCGGGCATCATGACCGGCAGCCTCACCGGCCTGGCCAGCTTCCATCAGCATTTCGACCTGCCCCATGCCGATATCAAGCACGCCGCCTGCCCGCACTTCTACAAGGCGCCGGCCGGCATGGACGAGGCGGCCTTCGTGCGGCACTGCGCCGAGGACCTGGAGCGCCTGATCCTGGCCGAGGGGCCGGAGACAGTGGCGGCCTTCATCGGCGAGCCGGTGATGGGCACCGGCGGCATCATCGTGCCGCCCAAGGGCTACTGGCAGGCGATTCAGGCCGTGCTGGCGAAGTACGACATTCTGCTGATCGCCGACGAAGTGGTCTGCGCCTTCGGCCGCCTGGGCACGCCGATGGGCAGTCAGATGTTCGGCATGCAGCCGGATCTGATCACCACTGCCAAGGGCCTGACCAGCGCCTATGCACCGTTGTCGGCGGTGATCGTCGGCGAGAAGGTGTGGAACGTGATCGACGAGGCGTCCAGTCGCGACGGTGCCATGGGCCATGGCTGGACCTACTCCGGCCACCCGATCTGCGCCGCCGCGGCGTTGGCCAACCTGGATATCCTCGAGAAGGAAAACATCGCCGCCAACGCTGCCGATGTCGGCGCCTACCTCAACCAGCAGCTGCGCCAGACCTTCGAAGGCCACCCGCTGGTGGGCGAAGTCCGTGGGGTCGGCATGCTCGCGGCGCTGGAGTTCATGGCCGACCGTGACGCGCGTACACCCTTCGACGCCTCGCTCAAGGTCGGCCCGCGTGTTTCCGCAGCGTGCCTGGAGCGCGGCATGATCGCCCGCGCCATGCCGCACGGCGACATCCTCGGTTTCGCCCCGCCGCTGGTGCTGAACAAGGCCGAGGCGGACGAGGTGGTGGGTATCGCCAAGGCGGCGGTGGATGCGGTGGCCAGCAAAGTGCTCTGAGGCGGGCTGAACGGCGTAGGGTGCGCTGTGCGCACCGCGGCTGGCTCGGTGCTTCGGCCATCCATTCGCAGAGTTGCAGAGGAAAGTGTGGGAGGGGCATCAGCCGAGACAGCTTGAGTCCCTGAGAACAGGAGGCAATGGTTTGTTTCGGTGCGCACGGCGCACCCTACGGTTCTGAAGCGCCTCCTACGGATCGGCACCGAGCTTGTGGGAGGGGCTTTAGCCGCGATTGCTGCCCGGCTTGTCCAGGGCGACTCGGTGCTTGGTGTGCACGGCGTGGCCTACGAGTGTTTGTCCAGTTTGCGCAGAAACACGCTCATTTCCTTCTCGGCCTGTTTGTCGCCCTTGGCCTGTGCCGCAGCGATGCCCTGCTGCCAGGCCTGGCGCGCACCGTCGAGGTCGTCTTCGGCCTGCAGCGCCTTACCCAGCAGCTTCCACGCCGCCGAGTAGCCTGGGTCGAACTCGACGCAGCGTTGCAGGTGCTCGGCGGCCTGCGCGGTGTTACCGCTGTCCAGGTGGGCTTTGCCCAGGCCGAAGCGCAGCAGGGCATTGTCCGTGCCCTTGGCCAACATCTTTTCCAGTGCTTCGGTACTCATCTCGGCTCCTGCGTCGTCACGTGGGCATCCCGGATGGCATCCAGGCTACGGTCTCGTAGCCGGATGTGGCGAGGGACTCAGAAGAACGTCAGCCCGGCCTGGAACAGGCGCTCGACGTCGCGGATGTACTTCTTGTCGACCAGGAACAGGATCACGTGGTCGCCGGACTCGATCACTGTGTTGTCGTGGGCGATCAGTACTTCCTCGTCACGGATTATGGCGCCGATGGTGGTGCTCGGCGGCAGGGCGATTTCCTGGATCGCACGACCGATCACCTTGCTCGACTTGGCGTCGCCGTGGGCGATGACTTCCAGCGCTTCCGCCGCGCCACGGCGCAGGCTGTGCACGCTTTCGATGTCGCCGCGGCGCACGTGGGTCAGCAGGGTGCCGATGGTGGCCAACTGCGGGCTGATGGCGATGTCGATCTCGCCACCCTGCACCAGGTCGACGTAGGCCGGGTTGTTGATGATGGTCATCACCTTGCGTGCGCCGAGGCGCTTGGCCAGCAGCGATGACATGATGTTGGCCTCATCGTCGTTGGTCAGGGCGAGGAAGATGTCGGCGTCGTTGATGTTCTCTTCCACCAGCAGGTCGCGATCCGAGGCACTGCCCTGCAGCACGATGGTGCTGTCGAGGTTCTCCGACAGGTAGCGGCAGCGCGCCGGGTTCATCTCGATGATCTTCACCTGGTAGCGGCTTTCGATGGCCTCGGCCAGGCGCTCGCCGATATTGCCGCCACCGGCGATGACCACGCGCTTGTAGCTGTCTTCCAGGCGGCGCATTTCGCTCATCACTGCGCGAATGTGGGCCTTGGCGGCGATGAAGAACACCTCGTCATCGGCCTCGATGACGGTGTCGCCCTTGGGCATGATCGGCCGGTTGCGGCGGAAGATCGCCGCCACACGGGTGTCCACCGTGGGCATGTGCTGACGCAGCTGGCGCAGTTGTTGGCCCACCAGCGGGCCGCCGTAGTAGGCCTTGACCGCCACCAGCTGGGCCTTGCCTTCGGCGAAGTCGATCACCTGCAGGGCGCCGGGGTATTCGATCAGGCGCTTGATGTAGTTGGTCACCACTTGCTCGGGGCTGATCAGCACGTCGACCGGAATCGCCTCGTTGTCGAACAGCGCCTCGCGGGTCAGGTAGGCCGCCTCGCGCACCCGGGCGATCTTGGTCGGCGTGTGGAACAGGGTGTAGGCGACCTGGCAGGCGATCATGTTGACTTCGTCGCTGTTGGTCACCGCCACCAGCATGTCGGCATCGTCGGCGCCGGCCTGACGCAGCACCGTGGGGAACGACCCCTTGCCCTGCACCGTGCGGATATCCAGGCGGTCACCGAGATCGCGCAGGCGATCGCTGTCGGTGTCCACCACGGTGATGTCGTTGGCTTCGCTGGCCAGGTGCTCGGCCAGCGTGCCGCCAACCTGACCTGCGCCGAGAATGATGATTTTCACTGATCGCTCCGTTAGCCGTGGGTCGCCACGACAGTCTTTATCAGCTTGGCATAGTAGAAGCCGTCATGGCCGTCCAACTGCGGCAGCAACTGGCGACCATGCTCTGTTTGCACACCGAATTCACCGCCGATGCTGAGTTCCTGCGCATCGGCCGTGCGCGCGAGGAAGGCGGCGATGGTCTCGCTGTTCTCCGTCGGCATGACCGAGCAGGTGGCGTAGATGAGGATGCCACCGGGCGCCAGGGTCGGCCACAGCGCATCGAGCAGCTCGCCCTGCAGCTGGGCCAGCGCCGGGATGTCCTCGGCCTTGCGCGTCAGCTTGATGTCCGGGTGACGGCGGATCACTCCGGTGGCCGAGCACGGTGCATCGAGGAGAATGCGCTGAAACAGTTGGCCATCCCACCAGGCGGCGGTGTCGCGGCCGTCGGCGGCGATCAGGGTGGCGTTCAGCTGCAGACGTTCGAGGTTTTCCCGCACCCGCGTCAGGCGTTTGGCTTCCAGGTCCACGGCGACCACTTCGGCCAGCCCTGGCTCGGCTTCCAGCAGGTGGCAGGTCTTGCCGCCAGGCGCGGCGCAGGCATCCAGTACGCGCTGGCCGGGGGCCAGTTCGAGCAGGTCGGCGGCCAGTTGCGCGGCTTCATCCTGCACGCTGACGCGGCCTTCCCTGAAGCCAGGCAAGGTGGTTACGTCGCAGGGTTGCAGCAGGCGCACGCCGTCACGGCTGAAGTGGCAGGGCTCGGCCTCGATACCCGAGCCGCGCAGTTCGGCAAGGTAGTCGTCACGGCTGCCGTGGCGGCGGTTGACCCGCAGAATCAGCGGCGGATGAGCGTTGTTGGCGGCGCAGATGGTCTGCCAGTGCTCGGGCCAGTGCGCCTTCAGCGACTTCTGCAGCCAGCGCGGATGTGCGGTGTGCAGCACCGGGTCGCGCGCCAGCTCGGCGGCCAGCGCCTCGTGTTCGCGCTGCGCGCGGCGCAGCACGGCGTTGAGCAGGCCCTTGGCCCAGGGCTTCTTCAACGCGCCGGCGCAGCCGACCGTTTCGCTGATGGCCGCGTGTTCCGGGATGCGGCTGTGCAGCAACTGATAGAGGCCGACCAGCAGCAACGCTTCGACGTCCTTGTCGGCGGCCTTGAAGGGTTTTTCCAGCAGCTTCTCGGCCAGCAGTTGCAAGCGCGGCTGCCAGCGCGCGGCGCCAAACGCCAGGTCCTGGGCCAGCGCGCGGTCGTGGTGTTCGACCTTGTCCAACTGCGGCGGCAGGCTGCTGCCTAGCGAGGCCTTGCCGGACAATACGGCGGTCAGGGCGCGGGCGGCGGCCAGGCGCGGATTCATTGGCCGAGCACCAGGCCGGGGGCGAACTGCTCGCGGCGGCTGTTGTACAGGTCGCTGAAGGCCAGCGGCTTGCCGCCGGGCAATTGCAGGCGGGTCAGGCGCAGCGCGCCTTCGCCGCAGGCTACGGTCAGCCCGCTCTTGTCGGCGGCGAGGATGGTGCCGGGGGCACCGCTGCCCTCGCCCAGCACGGCGGCGTGGACTTTCAGCGCATCGCCGGTCAGCGTGCTGTGGCAGATCGGCCAGGGGTGGAAGGCGCGCACCAGACGCTCCAGCTCCACCGCCGGGCGGCTGAAATCGAGGCGTGCCTCGTCCTTGTTCAGCTTGTGTGCGTAGTTGGCCAGGGCGTCATCCTGCACCTCGCCTTGCAGCGTGCCGGCGGCGAGGCCGTCGATGGCCTCAAGCACGGCTTGCGGGCCGAGCTGGGCGAGACGGTCGTGCAGGCTGCCGCCGGTGTCGTCGGCCGAGATCGGCGTGCTTACCTTGAGCAGCATCGGCCCGGTGTCCAGGCCGGCTTCCATCTGCATCACGGTCACGCCGCTTTCGGCATCACCGGCCTGCACCGCGCGCTGGATCGGTGCCGCACCGCGCCAGCGCGGCAGCAAGGAGGCGTGACTGTTGATGCAGCCCAGGCGCGGGGTGTCGAGCACCACTTGCGGCAGTATCAGGCCGTAGGCCACCACCAGCATCAGGTCCGGCTGCAGTGCCGCCAGTTCGGCCTGGGCGTCTTCGTTGCGCAGGCTGACTGGCTGGTACACGGGGATATCGTGCGCCACGGCCAGTTGTTTGACCGGGCTCGGCATCAGCTTCTGGCCGCGACCGGCCGGGCGATCCGGCTGGGTATAGACGGCGATGATCTGGTGCTGGCTGGCCAGCAGGGCCTTGAGGTGTTCGGCGGCGAATTCCGGGGTGCCGGCAAAGACGATACGCAGGGAGTCAGGCATGGGCGGTCACCAAAGAAAAAGGCTTGCCTGGCAGTTCACATGGAAACTACTGCGCTCGGTTATGCCGCGTTGAAAACAGGCTCGGACTGCTCATTTACAACTCGTAAACTCCGCGTCCTCGCCTATTTTCGCCTTGCCTAACCTTCGCTCGTGACGTTTCCATGCGACCTGCTACGCAAGCCTTTGGAATAAGTGAATCAAGCGCGTTGGCGATGCTGTTTTTCCAGCTTTTTCTTGATCCGGTCGCGCTTGAGGTTGGACAGGTAGTCGACGAACAGCTTGCCGTTGAGGTGATCGCACTCGTGCTGGATGCACACGGCCAGCAGGCCTTCGGCGATCAGCTCGTAGGGCTGGCCGTCACGGTCCAGTGCCTTGATCTTGACCTTCTGAGGGCGGTCGACGTTCTCGTAGAAGCCGGGCACCGACAGGCAGCCTTCCTGGTACTGGTCCATTTCGTCGGTGAGCGATTCGAACTCGGGATTGATGAACACCCGCGGTTCGGATTTGTCCTCGGACAAATCCATCACCACCACACGTTTATGTACATTGACCTGGGTCGCGGCCAGGCCGATACCCGGAGCGTCATACATGGTCTCGAACATGTCATCGACCAGTTGACGAATGGAGTCGTCCACGACGTCCACCGGTTTGGCGATGGTACGCAGGCGTGGATCAGGAAATTCGAGGATATTCAGGATCGCCATATGCGTTTGTGATGCACTTGTGGAATAAAGTCAAAATCCGCTGCTAAGATGATGAACAGCATTGAAAAACGGCTTCACGCCGCGTATTCAGCGGGTTTGGCACGCGGCGCTAGGGCGCTTCACGTGAAGGCACATAATAAAGGGATTCACCGTATGAGGAAATCACTACTCGCCTTGCTCATGGCAGCTGGCGGAATGGTTCTGACCTGCATGGCTCAGGCCGCAGTGCAACTCAAGGACGGTCATCCGGACCGTTACACCGTAGTCAGGGGTGACACGCTCTGGGACATTTCCGGCAAGTTCCTTAGCCAGCCGTGGAAATGGCCGGAAATCTGGCACGCCAATCCGCAGGTAGAAAACCCGCACCTGATCTACCCCGGTGACACCCTCAATCTCGTCTACGTGGATGGCCAGCCGCGGCTGATGCTCAACCGTGGCGCGTCGCGCGGCACCATCAAGCTGTCTCCGCAGGTGCGCAGCACGCCGATGGCCGAGGCGATCCCGACCATCCCGCTGGAGGCGATCAACAGCTTCCTGCTGAGCAACCGTATCGTCGACACGCCGGAAGAGTTCAACAGCAAACCCTACATCGTCGCCGGCAATGCCGAGCGCGTAGTCAGCGGTGCTGGTGACCGTGTCTATGCCCGTGGCCAGTTCGATGAGCAAAACCCGGTCTACGGTGTTTTCCGTCAGGGCAAGACCTACACCGACCCTGATACCAAGGAGTTCCTCGGTATCAACGCTGACGATATCGGTACTGGCGAGATCGTCGCCGAAGAAGGCGATATCGGCACCTTTGTGCTGAGCCGCTCGACTCAGGAAGCGCGTCTGGGTGACCGCCTGTTCCCCACCGAGGAGCGTGCGATCAACTCCACCTTCATGCCCAGCGAGCCGACCGATGAAATCAACGGCCTGATTCTCGACGTGCCGCGTGGCGTCAGCCAGATCGGCCAGCTCGACGTGGTCACCCTGAACAAGGGCGCCCGCGACGGCCTGGAAATCGGCAACGTGCTGGCGGTGTACAAGACCGGTGAAACCGTACGCGACCGCGTCACTGGCGAACGGATCAAGATCCCGGACGAGCGTTCCGGTCTGCTGATGGTCTTTCGCACCTACGACAAGCTCAGCTATGGCCTGGTGCTGCAGGCCAGCCGCCAACTTGAGGTGATGGACAAGGTCCGCAACCCGTAACACCTGACGAGCCCCGCTGATGCGGGGCTCGTGCTTTCTGTCGCCAGGATGGCGACTTCACCGACTCAGGGACGAATTGCCATGTCTGCTACGCCCTCGCTTTCTCCCGCCGAGCTCGAAGCCCGTTTGCGTCTGCACCTTTTGCCGGAGCTCGGGCCGCGCCGTTTCCGCAAGCTGCTCAGTGCTTTCGACAGTGCCTCTGCCGCGCTCAGCGCCCCGGCCAGCGCCTGGCGTTCGCTGGGGCTGCCTGCCGTCTGCGCCGAGCCGCGACGCAGTGCCGAGATTCGTCAGCGTGCCACGGATACGTTGCGCTGGCTGGAAGCGCCAGGCCAGCACCTGATTATGTGGGATGACCCGCGCTATCCGGCGCTGCTTGCCGAGCTGAGCGATGCCCCGCCGCTGCTGTTCGTCGCGGGTGATCCGGGCGTACTGGAACTGCCACAACTGGCCATGGTGGGTAGCCGGCGTGCTTCGGGGCCCGGGCTGGACAACGCCCGGGCCTTTGCTCGCAGCCTGGCCGCGGGTGGTTTCGTGATTACCAGTGGCCTGGCCTTGGGCATAGACGGCGCCGCCCACCAAGGGGCGTTGGAGGGTGGTGGCAAGACGGTCGCGGTGCTGGGGACCGGCCTGCAATGCCTTTACCCCCGCCGGCATGAACGGCTGGCGCGGCAGATCGCCGAGCAGGGTGGCGCGCTGGTTTCCGAACTGCCGCTGGATTGTCCGCCGCAGGCGAGTAATTTCCCCCGGCGCAACCGCATCATCAGCGGGCTGTCACTCGGTGTGCTGGTGGTCGAGGCCAGTCCGTCGAGCGGCTCGCTGATCACCGCGCGGCTGGCTGCCGAACAGGGGCGGGAGGTCTACGCCATTCCCGGATCGATTCATCACCCGGGCGCGCGTGGCTGCCACCAGCTGATTCGCGATGGCGCCACGCTGGTGGAAAGCATCGAGCACATTCTCGAGGCTCTGCGTGGTTGGCAGACGCCGGCCGGCGCGCCGCAATCGTCGCAGCCAAGCGCCAGCATTGAACACCCGCTGCTGGCCTTGCTGCATGCCGCACCGCACAGCACCGAGGCGCTGGTGCAGGCCAGCGGCTGGCCCCTGGCGCAGGTGCTGGCGGCGCTGACCGAGCTGGAGCTGGATGGCCTGGTGTGCAACGAAGCCGGCCGCTGGCTGGCGCGCCGGCCGTAACTGGGCCTTTTGCGTAACGCTGATCAGATAAGGCCCCAAGCCGCTTTCCGTAGACGCCCCGCCCCGGAGCGAAGCGCTTCGATTCCGCGTCATGTCGGTTCGCGGCGGGGCGCCGCTCCTACCCGCTCGGCGCATCAAGGCCATTAGTCTTTCCCACAGGATCATGTTCACCCCAGCTGCGTAGCTCGGAGGCAATCCGGGGCGGGCTCGGTAATTTTCCCGGATTAGATCCGGGCTACAGTCGCCGCGCCGTCTTGGATAGACTGCCGCCCATTGGTTCAGTGGAGACAGTCGATGGCCAGCAACTGGCAGGTTCAGCAAACGGCGCGTGTGGTGCGTGAGGGAGGCGTGATCGCCTATCCGACCGAGGCGGTCTGGGGTCTGGGCTGTGACCCGTGGAACGAAGAGGCGGTGGATCGGCTGCTGGCGCTCAAGGAGCGGCCGGTGCACAAGGGCCTGATCCTGGTGGCTGACGCCATCGAGCAGTTCGATTTCCTGCTCGATGACCTGCCTGACGTGTGGATCGAGCGTCTGGCCGGCAGCTGGCCAGGCCCGAACACCTGGTTGGTGCCGCATCAGAACCGTCTGCCGGAGTGGGTCACGGGCATGCATGACAGCGTTGCCCTGCGCGTCAGTGACCATCCTCTGGTACGCGCATTGTGTCGCTACACCGGGCCGCTGATTTCCACCTCCGCCAACCCGGCCGGGCGTCCTTCGGCGCGTTCGCGTCTGCGCGTCGAGCAGTACTTCCCCGGCGAGCTGGACAAGGTGCTGGGCGGTGCGCTGGGTGGGCGCAAGAACCCCAGCCTGATTCGCGACCTGCGTACGGGCGATGTGATTCGCCCGTCCTGAGGCGCTTCAGCGCACGCGGCTAAAGCCCCTCCCACGATTGTGGCGGCTGTGGGAGGGGCTTTAGCTGCGACTGTTTTACGGCAGCAGAATGGTCGAGCCAGTGGTCTGCCGTGAGCTCAGTGCGTCCTGTGCGGCGGCGGCGTCCTTCAGGGCGTAGCGCTTGCTGATCTCCACCTGCAGCTTGCCGTTGGCGATCATGCCGAACAGCTCATCAGCCATGGCCTGCAGGCGTTCGGCGCTGGTGGCGTAGCCGGCCAGGGTCGGGCGGGTAACGTACAGAGAACCCTTCTGCGCGAGGATGCCCAGATTGACCCCGGTGACCGCGCCCGAGGCATTGCCGAAGCTGACCAGCAGACCGCGCGGTGCCACGCAGTCCAGCGAGGTTTCCCAGGTGTCCTTGCCGACGCCGTCATAGACCACCGGGCACTTGGCCCCATCGGTCAGCTCCAGCACGCGTTGCACCACGTTCTCATGGCTGTAGTCGATGGTCGCCCAGGCGCCCTGCTCCTTGGCGCGCGCAGCTTTTTCCGCCGAGCTGACGGTGCCAATCAGCTTGACGCCCAGGGCGCGCGCCCACTGGCAGGCGAAGGAGCCGACACCGCCGGCGGCGGCATGGAACAGGATGGTTTCACCGCCCTTGAGCTCATAGGTCTGGCGCAACAGGTACTGCACGGTCAGGCCCTTGAGCATCACCGCGGCGGCCTGTTCGAAGCTGATGCTGTCCGGCAGTTTCACCAGCTTGTCGGCCGGCAGCACGTGCAGCTCGCTGTAGGAGCCCAGCGGGCCGGTGGCATAGGCCACGCGGTCGCCAACGGCAAAGCCGCTGACTTCGCTGCCTACTGCCTCGACCACGCCCGCCCCCTCGGTGCCCAGGCTCGAAGGCAGCGCCGGTGGTTGGTACAGGCCGCTGCGGAAATAGGTGTCGATGAAGTTCAGGCCGATGGCGTGGTTGGCCACCCGCACTTCGCGCGGGCCTGGGGCTGCCGGTTGGTAATCACGGTATTCCAGCACCTCGCTGCCGCCGTGCTGGCTGAACTGAATACGCTTGGCCATCTCCGATTCCTTGTCTGACATGAGCCGCCTGCTGGCGGCGAAAGGGTCTATCCAAACCTTCTGATTGACTGACGTCAACTGCGGATCGGCGCTGTCGAGTGCTATGCTGCCCTCCGATTTCGACCTGCTCCCTGTTCAAGGTGCCGCCGTGACTGACCGTACCGAGGCCGTGAAGGCCTATCTGCTCGACCTGCAAGACCGTATCTGTTCCGCCCTGCAAGCCGAAGACGGCCAGGCCGTATTCGTCGAGGATGCCTGGCAGCGTCCGGCCGGTGGCGGCGGGCGCACGCGGGTGATCGAGAACGGCGCGTTGATCGAGAAGGGCGGGGTCAACTTCTCCCACGTGTTCGGTGACAGCCTGCCGCCATCGGCCAGTGCCCACCGACCGGAACTGGCCGGGCGTGGCTTCCAGGCCCTCGGCGTATCGCTGGTGATCCACCCGGAAAACCCCTACGTGCCGACCTCGCACGCCAACGTGCGCTTCTTCAGCGCCGAGAAGGAAGGCGAGGAACCGGTCTGGTGGTTCGGCGGCGGTTTCGACCTGACGCCCTACTACGCCAATGAGGAAGATTGCGTGTTCTGGCATCAGGTCGCGCATGACGCCTGCGCGCCGTTCGGCGCCGAGGTCTATCCGAAATTCAAGGCGTGGTGCGATCGTTACTTCCACCTCAAGCATCGTGGCGAGCCGCGTGGTATCGGTGGGTTGTTCTTCGATGACCTTAACGAATGGGATTTCGACACCTGCTTTGCCTTTATCCGCGCCATCGGCGATGCCTATGTCCAGGCCTATCTGCCCATCGTCCAGCGTCGCAAGCTGACGCCGTTCGGCGAGCGCGAGCGCGAGTTCCAGGCCTTCCGCCGTGGCCGTTACGTCGAGTTCAACCTGGTGTTCGACCGTGGCACCCTGTTCGGTCTGCAATCGGGCGGACGTACCGAGTCGATCCTCATGTCGCTGCCGCCGCATGTGCGCTGGGGTTACGACTGGAAACCGGAGCCGGGCAGCGAAGAGGCTCGCCTGACCGAGTATTTCCTTACTGACCGCGATTGGTTGTCGACCCACCCATGATGTAGCCCGGATTGCATCCGGGCTACGAACTGGCGTCATCCCCGTTCCCGTAGGAGCCCGCTTGCGGGCGATCTGACTTCAGAACGAATCGCCCGCAAGCGGGCTCCTAGGGTTCTTTGTACCGCAACAGGATTTTCCATGGACCGCTACTGCGTCTTCGGCAACCCCATCGGCCACAGCAAATCGCCGCTGATCCATCGTCTGTTCGCCGAGCAGACCGGCCAGGCGCTGACCTATGAGGCGCGTCTGGCGCCGTTGGACGACTTCGCCGGCGACGCCCATGCCTTTTTCGCCGAGGGCCTGGGGGGCAATGTCACGGTACCGTTCAAGGAGGACGCCTTTCGCCTGGCCGACGAGCTGAGCGAGCGTGCCCGCCGTGCCGGCGCGGTGAACACCCTGAAGAAGTTGGCGGATGGTCGCTTGCTGGGCGACAACACCGACGGTGCCGGGTTGACCCGTGATCTGCATAACGCCGGCTTCTCCCTGGCCGGAAAACGCATCCTGGTGCTCGGTGCCGGCGGCGCGGTACGTGGCGTACTCGAACCCTTTCTGCAGCAGAAACCGGCGGTGTTGGTGATCGCCAACCGTACGGTGGCCAAGGCCGAGCAACTGGTGCGCGAGTTTGCCGATCTCGGTCCGCTGGTCGCTGCCGGTTTCAACTGGATCGATGCGCCGGTGGACCTGATCGTCAACGGCACCTCGGCCAGCCTGGGCGGTGAGTTGCCGCCGATTGCGCCGAGCCTGATCCAGCCTGGCCATACGCTTTGCTACGACATGATGTACAGCCGCGAGCCGACTGCC
This sequence comes from Pseudomonas pichavaramensis, assembly GCF_050473265.1. Lineage (NCBI taxonomy): Bacteria > Pseudomonadati > Pseudomonadota > Gammaproteobacteria > Pseudomonadales > Pseudomonadaceae > Pseudomonas > Pseudomonas pichavaramensis. The sequence continues at coordinate 83,058 of NZ_JBJKFJ010000009.1, forward strand.
TTCAATCGTTGGGCTGCCGAACAGGGTGCGGCGCGTTGCCTGGATGGCCTGGGCATGCTGGTCGAGCAGGCCGCCGAGGCCTTCGCCCTGTGGCGCGGCGTGCGACCGGATACGGCGCCGGTACTGGCTGAATTGCGCCGTCAATTGATGGCTTGAGGAGCGGCAGATGAACGAAACCATACGCATCAGTGGTTACCATGCTCACGTCTATTTCGATGCCGATACGCTGGAGCAGGCGCGCGCCCTCTGCGAGGACGCGGCAAAGCGTTTTCCCTTGAAAATGGGACGGGTGCATGAGCGTCTGGTCGGGCCGCATCCGTGCTGGAGTTGCCAACTGGCCTTCCGTGCCGACCTGTTCGCCGATGTCGTGCCCTGGCTGATGCTCAGTCGCGGTGGCCTGGATGTATTGCTGCACCCGATCACCGGTAACGAACTGCGCGACCATCGCGACTGTGCGATGTGGATCGGTCGCTCGCACGTGTTGGATCTGAGCGTGCTCGATGACGCCGAGGACTGAGGTTCAGTCTTCGAACAGCACCGGGCAGCTTTGCGCGCCTTCCAGTTTGAGGATTTCCTCCACCACCTGCGGCCGCGCCTGACGTAGCACCAGGCTGCGTTGCAGCGCCTGCAGACGGCGCGCTTCCTGGTGCAGCATCTCCACCCCGGCGTAATCGATGAAGTTGATGTGCCGCGCGTCGATCACCAGTCGCTGGCCGCGACTGCGCTGCAGTAACTGCTGAATGTACTGGCAGGCGCCGAAGAAGATCGAACCCTCGATACGCAGCACCTCGTCGTCGCCGTCGTGCCACAGGCGCACGCGCGGCTGCGAGGTGCGCTTGAGGTAGAAGAACAGCGAGGCCAGCACGCCGGCATAGATCGCCGTCTGCAGTTCCAGCACCAGGGTCGCGGCGAAGGTCAGCAGCATGACCGCGAATTCGGCACGGCTGACCCGGCGTAATGCGCGAATCGCCGGCAGATCCACCAGCCCCCAGCAGATCAGCAAAATGCCGGCGGCCATCACCGGCAGCGGGATGTGCGTCAGCAGCGCTGCGCCGAACATGGCGAACAGGGCCACCAGCGCGGCCGAGAAGATGCCGGCCAGCGGCGTGCGTGCGCCGGCTTGCAGGTTCAGCGCCGAGCGGGTGAAGGAGCCGGCCGACAGTGAGCCGGAAAACCACGGGCCGATGATGTTGGACAGGCCCTGGGCGCGTACTTCCTGGTTGGCATCGAGGAACTGGTGCGACTTCACCGCCAGAGCGCGGGCAATCGACAGGCTGGTCACCAGCCCGAGCATGCCGCAGGCCACCGCAGCCGGGAGCAGACGCAGCACAGCATCGAGATCGAAATTGAGCAGGGTCAGCGGTGGCAGGCTGCCGGCAAAAGGCGCGACCAGGGCAATGTCCCCGGTGTAGCGCGCCGGCAGCAGCCACACCAGCAGGCTGCCGCACACCAGGCTGATCAGCAGTGCCGGCGCCTTGGGCCAGAAATGCCGGATGGCGACGCTGAGAAGCAGGGTAAAGGCTGCCAGAACCAGGCTCGGCCAGTGCGTCTCGGGCAGGTGCTGGCCGATCTGCAACAGGCTGCTCAGTGCGGTGGCCTGGCTGGGCATCTCCACGCCCAGCAGGTTGGGTACCTGGCCGACGGCGATCACCAGCGCCGCGCCAAGGGTGAAGCCGAGCACCACCGATTGCGAGACGAAATTTACCAGTGCGCCGAAGCGCAGTAGGCCAAGCAGCCACTGGAACAGGCCGGCGAGAAAGGTCAGCAGCAGGACCAGGGCGACGAACTCTTCGCTGCCCATGCGCGCCATGGGGCTGACGCTGGTGAACAGGACGATGGAAATGGCCGCGGTCGGGCCGCAGATCAGGTGCCAGGACGACCCCCACAGGCAGGCGATGACCACCGGCACGATGGCAGCATACAGGCCGTACTCGGCCGGCAGCCCGGCAATCAGGGCATAGGCCAGCGATTGCGGCAGGGCCAGGATGGCGCCGGTCAGCCCCACCAGCAGGTCGTTGCCGAGGGTCTTGCGGCTGGTGCCGGGCAGCCAGCGCAGAAACGGCAGCAGGGTCTGTCGGTCGGGTAATCGCATGGTCAGGGTCGAGGGTGGGCCGTAGGCGACACCACCCTACTCACTTGTGCCGGCTAATTCAAAGCCGGGCTTTCACCGCCGCCAGGCCGTCGCTACCGTCCAGGGTGGTCACGCCCTGCAGCCAGGCGTCGAGTACCTGCGGGTTGGCCTGCAGCCAGGCCTTGATCGCAGCATCGTTGCTGGCCTCCTTGCTCAGCACCTGGTCCATGATGCTGTTCTCCATTTCCTGGGTGAAGGTCAGGTTGCTCAGCAGCTTGCCGACGTTGGGGCACTGCGCGGCGTAGCCTTTGCGCGCCAGGGTGTTGACCTGGCCACTCTCGCCGAAGTACTTCTCACCGCCACGCAGATACTTCATGTCGTACTGCACGTTCATCGGGTGCGGGGTCCAGCCGAGGAACACCACGAATTGCTCGCGCTTCACAGCGCGACCCACCTGCACCAGCATCGCCTGCTCGCTGGATTCCACCAGTTTCCAGTCACCCAGGCCGAACTCGTCGCTGTCGATCATCTGCTTGATCGACTCGTTGGCCGGCGAGCCGGACGCGATGCCGTAGAGTTTCTTGCCGAACTTGTCGGCATGCTTGTCCAGATCGGCGAAGGTCTTCACGCCAGCCTCATAGGCGTAGGCGGGGACGGCCAGGGTGTACTCGGTGCCTTCGAGATTCTGGGCGACCTTGTCCACCTCGCCGCTGGCGACAAACTTGTCGTAGTTGCTCTGCTGCGCCGGCATCCAGTTACCGAGAAACACGTCGACCTGACCTTTTTGCAGACCGGCGAAGATGATCGGTACGGCAAGGGTCTGGCTTTGCGCCTTGTAGCCCAGGCCGTCGAGCAGGAAGCTGGCGATGCCGTTGGTCACGGCGATGTCGCTCCAGCCCGGGTCGCCCAGCTTGACCGTAGAACAGGCTGCATCATCGGCCCAGACATTGCCGGCGCTGCTGAGCGCGGTGGCGAGTAACAGCACGCTGAATCGGTTCATGGCGTCTCTCCTTTTTTCTTCTGTTTTGGGTAGCGGCAGCTTCAAGGCTCGGGCCCGTGGCGCGGAGCAAAAGTTCAACCGACGACCGGAAAACGCGCCCGGCGCTCCAGGTCGTCGAGGTCGATGTGGTTGCGCATGTATTGCTGGCTGGCGTCGACCATTGGCTGGTGATCCCAGCTGGTCAGCTTGCCCTGGCTCAGCGCTTCGGCCACCAGGCGGCGGCGGCGCTGGCTGGCCAGGGTGGCGGCATGGATCGCCGTTACGTCCCAACGCTGGCGCGCTTCGGCGATGAACTCGGCCAGCAGGGCCTGATGCTCGGCACTGCTGGCGAGGTTCTCGCGTTCGGCCGGATCGTGCTGCAGGTTGAACAGCAGCAGTGGGTCCTGTTCGGAGTAGACGAATTTCCACGGCCCACGGCGGATCATCATCAACGGGCTGTCGGTGCCCTCGGCCATGTATTCGCCGAGCACCTCGTCATGTCCGCCTTCGCCCTTGAGGTGTGGCAGCAACGAGCGACCTTCGAGTTCCAGGCCGGCGTCGACCTGGCCACCGGCCAGCTCCACCAGGGTTGGCAGCAGGTCGAGGGTTGACACCGACTGGCTGACCCGGCCGGCGGCGAAGCGCTGCGGTGCATGCACCAGCAGCGGTACGCGGGCGGACATCTCGAACCAGTGCATCTTGTACCAGAGGCCGCGCTCGCCAAGCATGTCGCCGTGGTCGCCGGAGAAGACGATCAGGGTGTCCTCGGCCAGACCGCACTCTTCCAGGGTCTTCAGCAGCTTGCCGATGTTGTCGTCGATGTAGCTGCAGGAGCCGAAGTAGGCGCGGCGGGCGTCGCGGATCTTGTCCTCGGGCAGTGGTTTGTCCCACAGGTCGATGACTTTCATGATCCGCTGCGAGTGCGGGTCCTGCTCGTGTTGTTCGATGTACTGACGCGGCAGGGGAATGTCCACGCCCTCGTAGCGATCCCAGTACTCGCGCGGGATGGTGTAGGGGTCGTGCGGGTGGGTCATCGACACGGTCAGGCAGAACGGCTGCTCCGGGGTCAGGCGCACATGGTCGTAGAGGTACTGGCGGGCCTTGAACACCACCTCTTCGTCGAAGTCGAGCTGGTTGCTGCGCACGCAGGGGCCGGCTTGCAGCACCGAGGACATGTTGTGGTACCAGGTGGCACGCACGTCCGGCTCGTCCCAGTTCACCGCCCAGCCGTAGTCGGCGGGGTAGATGTCGCTGGTCAGGCGCTCTTCATAACCGTGCAACTGATCCGGGCCGCAGAAGTGCATCTTGCCCGACAGCGCCGTGCGGTAGCCGAGGCGGCGCAGGTAATGGGCGTAGGTCGGCACGTCGGCAGGAAGGTCGGCGGCGTTGTCGTAGGCGCCGATCTTCGATGGCAGGCGGCCGCTGACCAGGGTGAAACGCGACGGCGCGCACAGCGGGCTGTTGCAGTAGGCCGAGTCGAACACCACGGCCTGTTCGGCCAGCCTCATCAGGTTGGGCATCTGCACGGGTGAAGCGGTGTCGTGCAGCGGCAGGATCGGCGCGGCCATCTGGTCGGCCATGATGAAGAGGATGTTCGGGCGCTTCATGGTGGCAGGTATTCCATACTGTTGGTTTATGCGACAGTGCTGCCACCATGATTCCGGTATGAGACCTGCAAGGTAAACCCGGTTGAAATACATGCCTCGGATAAGCAGTACTTATGTTTAAAGCCATCGATGGACTGTCACTCGACGCGTTGCGGGTGTTCGAGTCGGCAGCGCGTCAACTCAGCTTTACCGCTGCGGCCAACGAACTGGGCAGCAGCCAGCCGGCGATCAGCCAGCAGATCAAGCGCCTGGAACAGCAACTGGCGACGCGCCTGTTCGACCGTGTATATCGTGGCATCGTGCTGACCGAGGCCGGCGAGCTGTTGCTGGCCCATGTGCAGGAGGGCCTGGCCAGTCTCGACGCCGGCCTGGTAGCGGTCACCGCGCGGCAGCAGCATGAGGTACTGCAGGTGGCCACGGACTTCGCTTTCGCCGCCTACTGGCTGATGCCACGTCTGCAGCGTTTCAACCGCCTCTATCCGGAGGTGGATGTCAGCCTGATCACCAGTGAGCGCGACCCGGCTACGGTGCCCAGCGATATCGACGTGGCGATCCGTTTCGGCGACGGTCGTTTCAAGCATGGCGAGGCGCACCTGCTGTTCCGCGAAGAGGTGTTCCCGGTATGCAGCCCGCGCCTGCTCGGCGAACGCCAGGCGCCGTTGGCGGCCTCAGCCCTGGCAGAACTGCCGCTGCTGCACCTGCGGCCGGAGAGTCGCTCGCGCTGGTTCGACTGGGACGGTCTGTTCCGTGAGTTCGGCATCGCCAGCCTGCCGACGCCCGGCGCGCTGCGCTTCGACAACTACACCCTGTTGATCCAGGCGGCGATTGCCGGGCAGGGCGTGGCCATCGGTTGGCGCCACTTGGTCGATGAGCTGCTGGCACAGGGGCTGCTTTGCCGGCTGGTCGATGCTCAGGCGCAGTCGGCGCGTGGCTATTACCTGGTGTTGCCTGAGCGCAAGCGCCGTCAGCGTCTCACTGCGCGTTTCGTTGACTGGTTGCAGAGCGAGCTGGATTCTCCAGCAGCAAGCGTTTGATCGGACCATACTGCAATCGCAGGTCCTGAGTCCCTATACTGCTCTGCGCCGACCCTGAGGCGCCCACACACAACCGGTGAAGTGAACCGTGAAACTCCGTCATTCGATTTTGGCCCTGCTGCTGTGCAGTGGCCTTGCAGTTTCGAACCTTCAGGCTGCGTCTACCCAGTCCAAGCAGGAGCTGGCCGCGGGTAGTGCGCTGTTAGTGGATCTGAAGACCGGAAAGGAACTCTATTCCAGCAACCCCGACCTGCGTCTGCCGATCGCTTCGGTGACCAAGCTGATGACGGCCATGGTCACCCTCGACGCCAAGCTGCCGCTGGATGAGCTGCTGCCCGTCAACATCCGTGACACCAAGGAGATGCAGGGTGTGTTTTCGCGAGTGCGCGTGGGCAGCGAGCTCAGCCGTCGCGACATGCTGCATCTGGCGCTGATGTCCTCGGAGAACCGCGCGGCCGCCAGTCTCGCCCATCACTATCCTGGCGGTCAGGTCGCGTTCATCAAGGCGATGAACGCCAAGGCTAAGGCGCTGGGGATGAGCCACAGCCATTTCGTCGAACCCACCGGCCTCTCCGAGCAGAACGTGTCCACCGCCCGTGACCTGGCGCTGATGGTCAAGGCGGCGGCGCAGTATCCGCTGATCCATGAGTTCACCACCGATTCGGAAGCTACCGTCGCGTTTCGCAAGCCGAACTATACCCTGGGGTTCCGCAACACCAATGCCCTGGTGCGCAAGGCGGACTGGAACATCAACCTGAGCAAGACCGGCTTCACCAATGCTGCCGGCCGCTGCCTGGTAATGGCCACCACCATGGCCAATCGCCCGGTGGCTTTCGTCGTGCTCGGCGCCTTCGGCAAGTACACCCACATGGCCGACGCCAACCGCCTCAAGCGCTGGATGGAGACCGGCAAGGTCACCCCGGTGCCGGCTGCGGCGCTCAGCTACAAGCAGCAGAAGCTCGCCGAGTGGAGTCTACAGGCAGCGCAGTGATCTGGCGCTGATGCAAACAAGGGCGACTCGCTGAGTCGCCCTTTTTCGTTGACTCTCAGTCGTGTAGCCCGGATGAAATCCGGGGATCAGGCGCCCACAGAAGTCCCGGATTGCATCCGGGCTACCCGTGCCATCGCATGCGTAGGAGCCGGCTTGCCGGCGATCCCTCGATGTTCGACTCCCGATCTGACCGCAAGCAAGCTCGCTCCTGCGGTTCGTGCGTTGAGGCTTGACTGACTGGCGTCGGGGTCGACGAGTCGCCCTGTCGTTGTGACAGCCGTAGCGCGGATGCTTTGCGTCAATCGCGGTGCTTCAGCCCAGCCGCTCGCTGAGAAAATCGAGAAAGCAGGTGATACGCGAGGCCAGTGCGGTGTTGCGGTAATACACCGCGTTGATCGGCTGGCGCACCTCCACGCGTTGCTTGGCCAGCACTTCTACCAGGCTGCCATTGGCGCGGGCGGCGTCGGTCATGAAGTCCGACAGACACACCAGCCCTTCTCCGGCCAGGGCCAGTTCGAGCATGGTGTCGCCGCTGGAGGCGCGCAGGGTCGGGGTAATCTGCCAGCGTTCGCCGATGGCGTGGCGCAGTGGCCATTCATTGAGAGTTTCCGGTTCGGTGAAGCCAATCAGGCTGTGCGCCTGCAATTGCTCGGTGCGCGTGGGTGTGCCGTGCTTGCGCAGATACTCCGGGCTGGCCAGCACGCGGCGACGGCTGTGGCACAGCGGTCTGGCATGCAGGCTGGAGTCCGGCAGAGCGCCGATGCGAATGGCCAGGTCGGTGCGCCGCTCCAGCAGGTCGATGATGCGATCGTCGCTGTTCAGCTCCAGTTCGATCTGTGGATAACGTGCGCGAAACTCGCCAATCAGCGGAACGATCACGTGCAGCATGAAGGGCGAGGCGGTGTTGATGCGCAGGCGGCCGGCTGGTGCCTGGCGGCGCAGGGTCATCTGTTCCTCGGCTTCCTCCACGCTGGCGAGGATGCGCCGCGCCTGGGCGAGGAACACCTCGCCCTCCTCGGTCAGCTCCAGGCGCCTGGTGGTGCGGCGCAGCAGGGTGACCGCGAGCTTTTCCTCCAGCCTGCTGAGGGCACGGCTCACGCCCGAGGCGGTCTGTTCCAGCTGTTCGGCGGCGGCGCTGATGGAGCCGCAGTCGACCACACTGACGAAGGCGAGCATTTCTTCCAGGCTGGTTTTCATTGTTGAGCTTCAGTCAAATGTTCTTGCGCATTGGTTCGGTTCTACGCGTGAGTCTGGCGTGGATGCCGCTCACCATCAAGCCTGGGTCCCTGCAGTGAGTGGCAGTGTCTGCAACCCTTTATCCGGCATGGCGTCAGCCCGGACCTCGCTCCGCGCTGGGATTGGGCCTGCTGCCACGCCAGGCTGACCTGGGTCAGTGATGACGTGGCAGGTGCCCGTCAGAACCTCGCGCTCAGGGTCAATTGCAGGTTGCGTGGCTCGCCATACCAGAGCTGGCTGTAGAAGCCGATCTGCTCGAGATACTTTTTGTCGAAGACGTTGTTGAGGTTGGCAGTGGCCGTAATGTTTTCGTTGATCTGGTACTTGGCCATCAGGTCGACCAGGGCGTAGCTGCCGGTGCTCACGTCCACCGGGCCGTTGGGGCTGCCGGTGTTTGCGCGTGATACGCCGCTGCGCCAGGTGGTTCCACCGCCCAGGGTCAGATCTCTCAATGCGCCGTCCAGGCGATAGGTCGTGAACAGCTTGAACTGTGTGCGCGGGTGGGTGGTGTTGATCGCCCTGCCTTCGGCATTACGGGCGATGAAATGGGTGTAGCTGGTAGACAGGTTCCAAACGTCGCTCAGGGCGCCGCTCAGCTCCAGGTCGAAGCCATCGACCACTGCCCCTTCGCCGGACTTGTAAGCCTGTTGGCTGGGGTCGGCGATCAGGAACGTATCGGGAATGGCCTCTGCCAGGCCTTCCTGTTTGGTGCGATAGACCGATAGCGCCGCGTTGAGCTGGCCGTCCAGATAGCCGGCCTTGATCCCGGCCTCGTAGCTGTCGCCGGTAACCGGGTCAAGGAAGCTGCCATCCGGCGCGCGCTGGGTCTGGTTCTTGAAGATGCTGGTGTAGCTCGTGTACAGGCTATAGGTCTGGTTAAGGTCGTACACCAGCCCGGCATAAGGGGTGACCTCATCGCTGTAGCGGTAGTTGCGTTGGGTGCCGAAGTAGTTCTGTTCGATCGTCCAGGTGCTGACACGCGCCCCGAGGATCAGGTGCAGTGGGTCGGCCAGCGACAGACGGGTCACCGCGTAGCCACCGGTCTGGCGAATATCGGTTCGGTCGCCGTTGGCCCGCACGTTCGACCAGACAGGTTCGGCGATGTTGCCGTTGGTCCAGTCCGACTGCGAGTCGGCTATCGGTGCCGTGCCTGGCGCCGGCAGGTATTGATCCATCTGTAGATCGTCGTCGATGCTCATCCAGCCGAATGCAGCTTCATGAGTGCGCCCCAGCAATTCGAATGGTCCGCTGCTGGTCAGGTGCCAGTCGTCGCGGGTGCGCTCGCCGTCATACTTCAGAAAGCTGGCGCTCATGCCGGCGTTGTTGCGGTCCGGGTAGCCGCCACGGAATACGTAACGCATCGCGTAATCGGCCTCGGTACGGCTGTAGGCGGCGCGTAGTTTCCAACCGTTGTCCAGCTGATGTTCGAGATCGACGAAGGCCGTGTTCGACTCGGTGCCGAAATACGACCACCTGGTGTTGTTGCCCGCTGAGCGGCCGTAGTCGGTGCGCGATCCGTCGGCGTAGAACATCGGAACACCGGAGCCCATGCCATCGGTGTCGTTCTTCTGATGTTCGAGGCTCAGGGTCAGTTGCGTGCGTGGCGTCAACTCCGCGCTGATCACGCCGTACAAGGTTTCACTGCCGTAGCTCTGCTCGTCGATGAAGGTGTCACGCTCGGAGTAGGCGGCAACGACCCTGGCTGCGACACGACCATCGGCGCTGAGCGGAGCCGAGATATCGATATCGCCACGTCGCTGATTCCAGCGACCGAGGCCGAGCGAGCCGCCAATGGCGAACTCCGGCAATGGTCGCTTGCGGATGAAGTTGACCGCGGCCGAAGGGCTGCCGGCGCCTGTCAGCAGTCCCGTCGAGCCCCGTACGACCTCGACGCGGTCATAGATCGCCGAATCGATATCGGTGGCGCCGAAGTTCCAGAAGTTGTTGATCGGCGAAGCCAGTCCATCGAACTGGAAGTTGTCGATCTCGAACCCGCGAGCGGAAAACGACACGCGATTGCTATCGTTGCGGCTCATCGAGATACCCGGAGCGCTGGCGAGGATGGCCGCGGTATCACGCAGGCCGCGATCTTCGATCTGCTGGCGAGTCACCACGCTCACCGACTGCGGCGTCTCACGGATCGACAGGGGCAGGCCCACGGCAGTGGACATGCTGCCAGTGGTGTAGCTGCCGGTGCCTTCTGTCCCGGACTGCGGCAGCTGTTTGGCATGCACATTCATGGCTGGCAGCGTCAGGCTGGCGTCGCGCGTGTTGTCGACCTCCTCTTGCGCCGCTGCACCTGCTGCCAGCGGGGCCAGTGCGCTGGCCAACAATGCGCTGCGCATCATCGATGCGAGCGGGGATGGATTGAAGGTCGAACACTTCGGCATGGCAGAGCCCTCTTGGGAATAATTTACTCATGCGAATTATTCACATATAGAGGCGATGCCACTTATGCCAGATGCCAGTGTTCCTATGCCGTATGCCAGGCCGGGAACAACCTGGTCCGGTTGGTGTCGTGCGCAGCTACGTGAGCTTGCGGGGAGACACTCCGAAATGCTGTCGGTACGCCGTGGCGAAATTGCTGGCGTGGCGATAGCCCACATAGTGAGCCGCGTCTTGCACGCGCCACCCCTGCGCGAGGTAATGCCTGGCAAGTTCCATGCGCCGCTGACGCAGGTAGCCCATGACGCTCAGGCCATAGGCATGCTGGAACTTGTGGCGCAGAGCGCTGGGGCTCATGCATGCAAGTTGCGCCAGTTCATTCAGGCTGTGATCGGCTCCAGGCTCCTGATGCAGGTAGTCGCGAACCCGCTTCAACAGGGACCGGTCACGTGGATTGAGCGAGGGCCCATTGCGCTCATCTTTACCGATGGCGTTCAGACCATGCGCCAGAAGTTGCAGTGCCAGGCCTTCGCTCAGGAGTCGCTGCAGACAACCCTGCGACTGCTCGCAGGCCAGGGCTCGTAGCTCCTGCTGCAAGTTCGCAGGGACGCTCCAGAGTTCTGTGTAGGTGCTGCGGCGCTGAAGGTTGGACTGTAGCTGGTCTGCCAGATAGTCGTCTGCCAGATCCTCGATGCTGCCAATGGACAGATTGAGGCCGTGCAGGTTGTCGTGGGCGTGGTGCCGGGCTGTCTGACTGGGCCTGTCCTGGCTCAACAGGATCACGCCCTGGCCAGGGGTGAGGGTGATTGAGGTGGAGCCGGCGAGCTGGGCCTGTCCTTCCTGCAAGACGACCATGGTGAGGTTGGGAGACGTGCATGACTGGGCCTGGTAACTCTGAAAGGTTTGCACCCGAGAGGTAACAAGCGTCATGCCCAGGCTGGTTTCCTGCTCGTTGATGTAGCCCTGCATCACGCACGGATTCTCGTCGTGCGGTGTGCCAAGCAGGCTGTAGTGCACCTGATGACGCCGGCCCAACTGGTGGAGATCTTCCAGCGAATACAAGCAAGGGGCGGGTTGGGGCTGAACCAAGAGAGTCACACGCGATCAGTCAAAGCGCAGATAATATCATTGCTTCTCATTTGCGAGTTTAGATGTGTCGCTGCAACTCTCGGCTGAGTTCCCTGCGTCCGGAGCTAACGCCCACCGGCGATATCGATCAGCGCGCCGGTGGTATAGCTGGCCTGGTCATCGAGCAGCCAGACGATGGCTTCGGCGACCTCTTCGGCACGCCCGGCACGCCCCAGCGGCGTGGATTTGCCGAGGCGTTCGGCGCGATCCGGCTGGCCGCCGCTGGCGTGGATTTCGGTGTCGATCAGCCCGGGTCGCACGGCATTGACCCGTACGCCCTCACCACCCAGCTCCTTGGCCAGGCCGCGGGTCAGTACATCCATGGCGCCCTTGGCACCGGCATAGTCGACGTACTCGAATGGCGAGCCGAGGCTGGCGGCCACCGATGACACCAGCACCATCGAGCCACCCTCGCCGCCGCGACTTCTGGCCATGCGCCGGGCGCCTTCGCGGGCAGTGAGATAGCTGCCCAGCACGTTGACCTCGAACATGCGCCGCAGCCGCTCGCCGCTCATCTCCAGCAGCGGCATGGGCGGAGCGACGATACCGGCGTTGACCACCAGCCCATGCAGCGGGCCGAGTGCGTCCATGGCCTCGAAAAGGCGCAGTACATCGTCCTCGACGGCCACGTCGCCTGGCAGCGCAATGGCCTGCCCGCCCATGGCTTCTATCTGTGCCACCACACTCTCGGCTGCGGCGCGGTCAGTGCGGTAATTCACCCCTACGCGCCAGCCGCGCTCGGCGGCCAGCAAGGCAGTGGCGCGGCCGATGCCACGGCTGGCACCGGTAATCAGCAGGTTCTTGCTCATCGGTTCGGGCTCCCTGTAGGCGTTGCGCCTCAGGGTGCCCGCTTTCCGTCGTCTGCGCTACATCCAGCCCAGCCAACGCCACCAGGTCAGGGCGAATACCAGCATCAGCACATAGCCGATCACTGTCAGCCAGATACCGGTGCGCAGAAACTGGCGCGAGGTGAAGGTATCGGTGCCGATGCACACCATGTTCTGTGGCGCGTTGATCGGCAGCAGAAAGCCGAAGCTGACCACGTAGCCCAGCAGCATGCTCATGCCCAGTGGATTGACTCCTTCGCCCAACTGCAGCAGCAGGGCAATCATGATCGGCAACATGGCCGAGGTCAGCGCCGTGGCACTGGCGAAACCCAGGTGGATAAGGATCAGGAACAGGCTGAGCACGGCGAACACCCAGAACGGTGACAGGCCATCCATGCCCAGGTAGGTCACCATCAGTTTGGCCAGCCAGGCGCCAGCGCCGGTACTGAGAATGGCGCCACCGAGGCTGATACCGACGCCGAAGACGATCACCGTACCCCATGGAATGCGCGGCTGCGCCTGCTTCCAGCTCATCACCCCGAGCCCTGGCATCAGCAGGGCGGCCAGGCCCACCAGGGTGGTAGAAGCGGTGTCGAATTCGTGCAGTTTGCCCTCGGTGGCCCAGAAGCCCAGCAGCGTCAGAACGATGGCCAGCAGCTTGCGTTCATCGCCGGTCATCGGCCCCAGCTCGCTCAGCGCCTTGCGTACGGCCTCTTTGCCGCCTTCGATGCGGTCGGTTTCCGGTGGCATGACGCGCAGGATCACCCAGTACAGCACCGCCGACATCAGCAGGCTCCAGGGTGCGCCGGCGATCAGCCAGTCGGTCCAGGTCACCGATTCGCCGAGCAGCTTCTGCATGAAGCCGGCTGTGAGCAGGTTCTGCGCGGCCGAGGTCTGGATGCCGACGTTCCAGATACTGGTGGCCTGTGCCACCAGGATCATGATGCCGCCGGCAAAGGCCGAGCGTTTGTCCACACCGAAGGCAGCGATCACGCCCATCATGATCGGCACCACGCAGGCCACCCGCGCTGTGGCGCTGGGCACGATGAAGCTGAGCAGGATGGTCACCACGATGGCGCCGAGCAGCACGCGGTGAGTGCTGGCGCCGACCTTCGACAAGGTCACCAGGGCGATGCGCTTGTCCAGACCGGTCTGGGTCATCGCTGCGGCGATGAACAAGGCCGCCGCCACCAGCGCCAGGGCCGAGCTGGCAAAGCCGCCGAGCGCCATGCTCAGTGCGTTGCGCGTGCCGATCAGCGTCTGCGGGTCGCTCAGGCTCGGCGCGCTGCCCAGCAGAAAGGCCATCAGCGCCATGATCATGATGGCGCTGACCTCGTAGCTGACTGCCTCGCTGATCCATACGATCACGGCGAAGGCGAGGATCGCCAGCATGTACTGACCGGCCAGTGGCAGCCCGGCCTGCTCCGGCAGGAAGACGATGGCCAGCCCGGCGAGCACAGCCAGCAACAGCCCCCAGGGCAGGCGGAAGGGTGAATCGGATGCAGTGGTTGCAGACATGGTCGCGAGGCTCCGGCGAATGACTTGCCTGCACTATGAGCGTCTAGCACGGGCCTTGCATTGCTTCGTGTCAGTGTTGCGCATGACCGCAACGGCCAATTTCCGGCTGGACGACCGCGCTGGCAGGCGACCTGAGACCTGCCCCCGCGCATGACGGCGACTACCTCAGGGGTTACCATGCGTGCCCTTTTTTGCCTGTTCGCCTTGCCATGAAACCCGTTTCCCTACGCGCCGACCTGCTGGCCGGTCTGACGTCTTCCTTTGCGCTGGTGCCCGAGTGCATCGCCTTCGCCCTTGTCGCCCAGCTCAATCCGCTGATGGGCCTGTATGGCGCCTTTATCATTTGCACCCTCACCGCCCTGTTCGGCGGTCGTCCGGGGATGATCTCCGGCGCCGCCGGCTCGATGGCCGTGGTGATCGTCGCCCTGGTGGTGCAGCACGGCGTGCAGTACCTGCTGGCCACGGTGCTGCTCGGCGGTGTGCTGATGATCCTGTTCGGCCTGCTGCGCCTGGGCAAGCTGGTGCGCATGGTGCCGCACCCGGTGATGCTCGGTTTCGTCAACGGCCTGGCCATCGTCATCGCCATGTCGCAGCTGGAGCACTTCCATACCCAGGACGGCTGGCTGCAGGGCACGCCGCTGTACTGGATGATCGGCCTGGTGGCGCTGACCATGGCCGTGGTCTACCTGCTGCCGAAGGTGACCAGTGCAGTACCGCCGGCGCTGGTGGCGATCCTCGGCATCGGCCTGCTGGTGTACCTGCTCGACCTGCCCACGCGCACCCTCGGCGACATGGCGCACATCGCCGGCGGCCTGCCGCAGTTCGCCCTGCCGGACGTCCCGTGGAACCTGGAAACCCTGCAGATCATCGCCCCTTACGCGGTGCTGATGGCGTTGGTCGGCCTGCTGGAAACCCTGCTGACCCTCAACCTCACCGACGAGATCACCCAGAGCCGCGGCATGACCAACCGCGAGTGCGTCGCCCTCGGCGCCGCCAACATGGTGTCCGGTGCGTTCGGCGGCATGGGCGGCTGCGCGATGATCGGCCAGACCGTGATCAACCTCAGCTCCGGTGGCCGTGGCCGCCTGTCCGGGGTGGTGGCCGGCGTGATGATCCTGCTCTTCGTGCTGTTCCTCTCGCCGCTGATCGAGCTGATTCCGCTGGCCGCGCTGGTCGGGGTGATGTTCGTGGTGGCCCAGCAGACTTTCGCCTGGGGCTCGCTGCGCGTCGCCGGCAAGGTGCCGGCCAATGATGTGCTGGTGATCATCGCCGTCACCGCCATCACCGTCGCCACCGACCTGGCCACCGCCGTGCTCTGTGGCATCGTCATCGCCGCGCTCAACTTCGCCTGGCAGCACGCCCGCGAGCTGTACGCCGACAGCGACCTGCAGGCCGACGGCAGCAAGCTGTACCGCGCCCACGGCACGCTGTTCTTCGCCTCCTGCACGACCTTCCTCAACCAGTTCGACCCGGCCGAAGACCCGCAGCAGGTCACGCTGGACTGCAGCCACCTGAGCTTCGTCGACTACTCGGCCATCGCCGCGCTGAAGACCCTGCGCGATCGCTACGAGCGCGCCGGTAAACATCTTCGTGTGGTGCACTTGTCCGAGCGCTGCAAGCAGTTGCTCAAGCGCGCTGGGGCAGGTGAGTAAAATCTTCACCCAAGGAGCCTATGGTCGCTCCGGAGGCCATTCATCCAGACGCTGCAGTGCGTTGTCCCAGGGCAACCTGCGGGCATTGGCGCGCATGCGTAGATAGGCATTCCGTGCCCGCTCAATAGAGATGAGGTCGTGATGAATCATCTCTTCCACCAACCAAATCGTTCCCATAACCACTACGGCTTCTGCCGCGGCTACCCTACGCAAAGCTTGATCACCGGAGAGCAAGGGGCAGCTCTGCTGCTTGGCCAGTGCTAGAGCGAAACAGTCGTTACGACTAGGCCCATTCACACGCTGGATCAGCTCAAAGGCATATACCATCGCTTGGGACTCTAACTCTCCGAGGAGTAGCCCCATATCCGGTAAATAAGCATGCTGAGCTTCTAGCTCTTCAGCAAAGAGAATGTCAGGCACACTAAACTGGTAGGGCAGCTGGAAGAGCAGTTCGAGAAGCTCTCCTTCCTCCAAGTCAATCAGGATATTGGCATCACTGATTAACAGTTGCATCCAAAGACTCCAGTTTACGTGCTTGGTGGAACTGGAATACCGAGATGCCTAGCAGCTCAGCAGCTTTGGATTCTCCAACAATTCCCTCACCCAAGGCACGGTATACCAGCTGTTGGAATAACAGCGTGTTCTCCGGACGATAAGGGTCACCAGGCTCTTTTTTTCGCCATCCCTGGGTAGCGAACACCATGAAGAGACGATGCCGCACATTCTCAGGAATGATCGCCAAGTCAGCGGCACGATAGAGGCAGCTTTGCATGCTCAAACCATACTCAATCTTCAGCAGATAAAGCTCTCGAATCTCCAGCATATGACGCTTGGTGCCGAGCTGCTGGCGCATCGCACAGGCGGGAAGCAGAAAAGCAGAAGCGAATCGATGACAGGCTTTCTCTTCATCAATCCCCTCCGCCAAACGCTCGTGCAGCAATAGATGTCCAAGCTCATGGGCCAGAGTGAAACGCTGTCGATCTCCTGGCCAGTTTGCAGAGACCACGATTACGGGCTTGCCTGCGACAGTAGCTTGGAGCCCGTCGAATTTTGCCTGCACGTCGACTTGGGTGATGATCACTAAGATGCCATGTGACTCTAGAACATCGATTAGATCTGGGATTGGATTGAGTCCAAGGCTCCAGGATGCTCGGACTTGATCTGCAACTTCATCGATCTGATCCATCGATTGAATTTTGGCTGGCAGCCCTTCTGGAACAGAAAACTGCCGCTGAGGAAACTCTGGCCATAGGTTAGCCAGCTCTTGCCAGCGCTCTGCTTGATCTAGGACATCGGCTTCGATTCGTTTGAGAGTGCCTACGGGAGTACTGGAGCGCTTGCGATACTCTACGCC
Organism: Pseudomonas pichavaramensis; assembly: GCF_050473265.1. Taxonomy (NCBI): domain Bacteria; kingdom Pseudomonadati; phylum Pseudomonadota; class Gammaproteobacteria; order Pseudomonadales; family Pseudomonadaceae; genus Pseudomonas; species Pseudomonas pichavaramensis. The sequence goes on from NZ_JBJKFJ010000009.1 coordinate 99,840, forward strand.
TTTAAGCTCGATCTTGAAGGGCCGAAAAAAATACTCAGTGCGCACCGCGAGCGCTTTGCTAAGGCCCAGCAGGGTGCTGGAGCCGGGCATGCTTTTGTCATGCTCATACTTCTTGATCATGTTGGCGCTCACACCAACCAGCAGCCCAAGCTCTTGCATCGACAAGCCGGCAGCAGCGCGTGCTCGCTTCAGGCGCTCACCTATCATCGTGCGCTCCTTGGTTTATAAATTTAATAAAGTTGAATAAATTGTAAACCTGGAAGGAAATTTCGTCGAGTTGGGGCGCATGGGCTAGCTAGAGCGCTTCTGCCTAGTGCCACACACACTAGGTATTAAATGGACAATACCAGTCCATAATTGGCGCTAACGTGCTTTATAACGATTTGCAAACTATCTAACTGAAGCCGCTGACAGAACACTCTGCCAGCGGCTTTTTGTCTTGCCGGACAACTTATTCAGCGACGCGCGCCGCGTACCCCTTCGGCCAGTTCGCGGCACAGGGTCAGCACGCCGTTGATGGCTTCATCCGGCGAGCTGGCCTGGGCGATCTTGTCGATCAGCGCCGAGCCGACCACTGCACCTTCAGCGCGCTTGGCCACTTCGGCGGCGTGCTCGGGGGTGCGGATGCCGAAGCCGATGCACACGGGCAGGTCGGTGTGGCGGCGCAGGCGCGCCACGGCTTCTTCGACGTGATCCATGGTCGCCGCGCCGGCGCCGGTCACGCCGGCTACCGAGACGTAGTAGACGAAGCCGGAGCTGCCGTTGAGCACGGTGGGCAGGCGCGCGTCGTCGGTAGTCGGGGTGGTCAGGCGGATGAAGTCGATGCCGGCGGCCTGGGCCGGGTCGCACAGCTCGTCGTTGTGCTCCGGCGGCAGGTCGACCACGATCAGGCCATCGACGCCGGCGGCCTTGGCATCGGCGATGAAGCGCTCGACGCCGTAGCAGAAGATCGGGTTGTAGTAGCCCATCAGCACCAGCGGCGTGCTCTGGTTGCCGGTGCGGAACTCGCGGACCATCTGCAGGGTTTTCACCATGTTCTGCTTGCCGTCCAGCGCGCGGATGTTGGCCAGCTGGATGGCCGGGCCGTCGGCCATCGGGTCGGTGAACGGCATGCCCAGTTCGATCACGTCAGCACCGGCGTCCGGCAGGCCCTTGAGAATCTCCAGCGAGGTGGCGTAGTCCGGGTCGCCGGCGGTGACGAAGGTGACCAGCGCGGCGCGGTTTTCCGCCTTCAACTCGGCGAAACGGTTCTGCAGGCGGCTCATGCGTGTTTCTCCTGTTCGCCCATGTGGTGCATCACGGTTTGCATGTCCTTGTCGCCACGACCGGACAGGTTGATCACCATCAGGTGATCCTTGGGCAGCCCGGGCGCGCGCTTGAAGGCTTCGGCCAGGGCGTGGGACGACTCCAGCGCCGGGATGATGCCTTCCAGGCGGCAGCAATGGTGGAAGGCTTCCAGTGCTTCGTCATCGCTGATCGGCACGTATTCGACCCGTTTGATCTCGTGCAACCAGGCGTGCTCGGGGCCGACGCCGGGGTAGTCGAGACCGGCGGAGATCGAGTGGGCGTCGGTGATCTGGCCGTCCTCGTCCTGTAGCAGGAAGGTGCGGTTGCCGTGCAGCACGCCCGGCGCACCGCCGGCCATGCTCGCCGCGTGCTTGCCGGTGTCGACGCCGTGACCGGCCGCCTCGACGCCGACGATCTGCACGCCGGCATCATCGAGGAACGGGTGAAACAGGCCGATGGCGTTGGAGCCGCCGCCGATGCAGGCGACCAGCGAGTCGGGCAGACGGCCTTCCTTCTCCTGCATCTGCTCGCGCACTTCGTTGCCGATCACCGACTGGAAGTCGCGGACCATTTCCGGGTACGGGTGCGGGCCGGCAGCGGTGCCGATCAGGTAGAAGGTGTTGTGCACGTTGGTGACCCAGTCGCGCAGCGCTTCGTTCATCGCGTCCTTCAGGGTGCCGGTGCCGGCGGTGACCGGGATCACCTCGGCGCCGAGCAGCTTCATGCGGAAGACGTTGGCCTGCTGGCGGTCGATGTCGGTGGTGCCCATGTACACCACGCACTGCATGCCGAAGCGCGCGGCCACGGTGGCGGTGGCCACGCCGTGCATGCCGGCGCCGGTCTCGGCAATGATGCGTTGTTTGCCCATGCGCTTGGCCAGCAGGATCTGGCCGATGCAGTTGTTGATCTTGTGCGCGCCGGTGTGGTTGAGGTCTTCGCGCTTGAGGAAGATCTTCGCCCCGCCGAAGTGCTCGGTCAGCCGCTCGGCGAAGTACAGCGGGCTGGCGCGGCCGATGTAGTCGCGCTGGAAGTAGGCCAGCTCGGCGAGGAAGGCCGGATCGTCCTTGGCCTTCTCGTACTCGGCGGCCAGCGAATTGATCAGCGGCATCAGGGTTTCGGCGACGAACTGGCCGCCGAAGCGACCGAACAGGCCGCGGCTGTCGGGACCATTACGCAGTGAAGTCATGGAACACTCTCCTCGGGATTCTGCCTGTAGGAGCCAGACTCCTACGCGATGAGTCCACCCTAACCGCATGCAGCCGGGAAAAAAAGCGATAAGATCGCCGCAATACGTCAGGAAAACTCACCAATGAAGAGCAACCTGCCTCCCCTCAATGCACTGCGCGCGTTCGAAGCCGTGGCCCGCCTCGGCAGCCTGAAGCTGGCGGCAGCCGAGCTGAATGTCACCCATGGGGCGATCAGCCGGCAGTTGCGGCTGCTCGAAGAACAGCTCGGGGTGAGCCTGCTGGCCAAGGACGGGCGCGGCGTAAAACTCACCGATGCCGGCCTGCGTCTGCGTGATGCCGCCGGCGAGGCCTTCGAGCGCCTGCGCAGCACCTGCGCCGAGCTGCGCCGCGAGGCCGGCGAGCGGCCGTTCGTGCTCGGCTGCCCGGGCAGCCTGCTGGCGCGCTGGTTCATTCCACGGCTGGACCGGCTGCAGCGCGAGCTGCCGGAACTCAACCTGCAGCTGTCGGCCAGCGAGGGCGAGCTGGACCCGCGCCGCCCCGGCATCGACGCCACCCTGCTGTTCGCCGAGGCGCCGTGGCCTGCCGACATGCAGGTGTTCGAGCTGGCCGCCGAACGCATCGGCCCGGTGCTCAGCCCGCGTTACGCGCGCCACGCCGCGCTGGCCGGGCAGCCGCCGGCGGCGCTGCTCGGCGAGCCGCTGCTGCACACCACCTCACGCCCGCAGGCCTGGCCGCAATGGGCGCGCGCGCAGGCGTTGCCGCCTGAGCAACTGAAACGGGGGCAGGGCTTCGAGCACCTCTACTACCTGCTGGAAGCAGCCGCCGCCGGCCTCGGCGTGGCCATCGCACCGCAACTGCTGGTGGCCGACGACCTGGCCGCCGGCCGCCTCAGCGCGCCCTGGGGCTTTATCGACACGCCGGCGCACCTGGCTCTGTGGGCGCGCCCCGGCGACAACCGCAGCGAACGCCTGGCGCAGTGGCTGCGGCGTGAACTGCAGGGTGCGGGCTGAGCCCGACAGCTCAATGGTGATAAGTATTCGCAATTGCATGTATGCTTGCCGGCCCCGTTCAACCTCCGCCACCTGGTCGGTCTTCGAGAGACCCGCGATTTACATGCGCCGCCGCTTCTCCTCGCCGTTGCTGAAGAGCTTCCAGACCCACTATGCGGATCTGCTGCGCTTTCTTGCGCGGCGCCTCGGTGACTCCCAGCGCGCCGCCGATGTGGCGCAGGACACCTGGCTGCGCCTGGCTCATCAGGACGACGACGAAGCGGTGCGCGACCCGCGCGCCTATGTGTTCCGCGTGGCCGGCAACCTGGCCATCGACAACCTGCGCCGCGATCAGCGCCTGGCCGAGCAGCAGGACGACGGCGAGGTGCTGGAGCAGCTCAGTGATCCGCTGGCCGAGCCGGAGTCGCGCCTGCTCGCCCAGGAAGACCTGGCCCGCCTCGACGCCGCGCTGGCCAGCCTGCCGGCCAAGGCGCGCGAGGCGCTGCTGCTCAACCGCCTGGACGGCCTCACCTACGCGCAGATCGCCACGCGCCTGGGCGTCTCCGAGAGCATGGTCGGCAAGTACCTGATTCAGGCCATGCGCCATTGCCGGCAGTGGCGCAGCGAGCAGGAGGCCGAGGCATGAGCGAGCTCGACGAGCAGGCCAGCGAACGCCTGCTGCGTCTGCATGCCGGCGGCGACCAGGCCGCGGCCCGTGCCGAGTGGCAGCGCTGGCGCCAGCAGAGCCTGGCCCACGCCCGCGCCGCACGCGAGGCCGAGGCGCTGTGGGCGGCGCTGGAGCACACCGCCGCCGCGCGCGGCCATGTTCAGCGCCGCCAGCAGCCCCGTCGCTGGCGCCTGCCGGCCATGGCCGCGGTGCTCTGCCTGGGCCTGCTGCTGACCCTGCTCGGCCGCCCGCAACTGCTGGAAAACCTCGGCGCCGATTACCACACCGGCGTCGGCGAGCGGCGCCTGATCGAGCTGGAAGACGGCAGCCGGGTCTGGCTCAACAGCGACAGCGCGCTGTCGGTGCACTACTCGGCGCAAGGCCGCGACCTGCAACTGCAACGCGGCCAGGCGCTGTTCGAGGTGGCCAAGGATGCGCAGCGGCCGTTCGTGGTGCAGGCGGCTGACGGGCAGATCCGCGCGGTCGGCACCCGCTTCGATGTCGCCCGCCGCGGCGAGCGGGTGCAGGTGGAGGTCAGCGAAGGTGTGGTGCAGGTGCGCAACGGCGCGACGCCGGGCGTGCAGGTCGACGCCGGCCACTGGCTCGACTACCGCCAGCAGCAGGCGCCCGGGCCACTGCAGCCGCTGGACCTGAGCAACGCCAGCGCCTGGCAGCGCGGCAAGCTGATCTTCAACCAGCGCCCGCTCGGCGAGGTGCTGGCCGAACTGGAGCGCTACCTGCCGGGACGCATCCTGATCGAGGACGCCGCCCTCAGGGAGCGGCGCATCAGCGGCGTGGTCGACCTCGACCACCCCGAAGCCCTGCTCAACAACCTCGAACGCCTGCAGCCACTGCGCATCACCCGCCTGCCCTGGCTGGTGCTGGTGCAGCCGCGCTAAGCCTGGGCGGGCGCACCCCGCCACCATGCAGCACGTGCCTCGCCCATTGGTGGACAAGCAAAGCGTTGTCCACCCTGCCCATGCCCCGCACCACGCTTCCACCAAAACAGACGCCACAGCCCGCGCCCTGACTGGCATGCAAACCCGCACAGGCGGGTCCACCCCGCCATCGCACAGAACATGCCTCGCCCGCTGGTGGTTGATCCCGACGCATGCCCCCCGCGGCCAATACCGGGGGCCGGCAACGCTCTCCCATCCCCCCGGCAAAAATAATTTTCATCCGCCACTGCAGGATCGCGGCAGGTGTTTCGTCGTAGAGGTGAACGCGACTTATTCCCAAATAACGACAACTGCCACACGACACGGATAACCCTTCATGCGCCACCCCGTTTCCGCCCTGCACCGCGCCATCGCCTTTGCCACTCTGCTCGGCACTGCCTGGCCGCTGGCCCAGGCTGCCGAGCCACTGCGTTACGACCTGCACATCAGCGCCAGCGATCTGGATGGCGCCATGACCCAGTTCGCCGATCAGGCCGGGCTGCACCTGCTGTTCAATTCCGGCGATCTGCAGGGGCTGGCCAATCCCGGCCTGGAGGGCAGCTTCACCGCCCGCGAGGCGCTGCAGCGCCTGCTCGACGGCAGCGGCGTGACATGGAGCTTCACCGACGAAGACACCGTGCTGCTGCAACGCGGCGCCGCGCCGGCGCCCAGCGCCGAGGCGCAGAGCAACCGCGAGCGGGTACGCCTGGACGCCATGCAGATCCAGGTGGCATCGCGCACACCGACGCAGATCAGCAACATCCCCGGCACCGTCTGGGTGGTCGAGCAGAAGCAGCTGCGCGAACAGCTCGACACCGGCGTGACCCTCAAGGAAGCCCTCGGCAAGCTGGTGCCGGGCCTCGATCTGGCGCCGGAAGGGCGCACCAACTACGGCCAGAACATGCGCGGCCGCGATGTGCTGGTGATGATCGACGGCGTCAGCCAGAACAGCTCGCGCGGCCTGTCGCGGCAGTTCGACAGCATCGCCCCGTTCAACGTCGAGCGCGTCGAAGTGCTCTCCGGCGCCAGCGCCCTGTACGGCGGCGGCGCCACCGGCGGCATCATCAACATCGTCACGCGCAAGGGCGAGGCCGGCCCGGCGCGCTTTCACAGCAGCGCCAGCCTGACCAGCGGCTTCAACAACAGCGACGACCTGAGCACCCGCCTGGCGCAGTCGGTGAGCGGCGGCAACGAGCGCGTGCATGGCCGCATTGGCGTCTCGGTGGAGAAGAACGAGGCCTTCTACGATGCCGACGGCGATCAGGTGTTCATCGACAACACCCAGACCGACCTGCAGTACAACCGCGCCGTGGACATCCTCGGCAACCTCAGCGCACGCCTCGACGACACCCAGTCGCTCGACCTGCTGGCGCAGTACTACGACTCCGGCAACGACGGCAGCACCGGCATCTACTTCCCCAACCTGAATGCCAACGCGCCCTCGGACCTCAACGACGCCGAGATCCGCAACGGCCTCGACGCCGACCTCAAGCCGCGCACCCGGCGCACCCTGATCAACGCCAGCTACCGCAACAGCGACCTGCTCGGCCAGGACTTCTACCTGCAGGGCTACTACCGCCGCGAGAACAACAACTTCCACCCCTTCCCCTACTACAACGCCGGCAACCCGCCGGGCAGCAACGGCATCTACTTCGCCGGCTCGCAGCAGAACTTCGAGGTCAGCGGCCTCAAGGGCGTGTTCAGCAAGCAGTGGGAGCGCCTCAAGCTGACCTACGGCCTGGACCTCGACCACGAGCGCTTCAACGCCACGCAGAAGATCTTCGACGCCCAGCGCTCCTCGGACAGCGGCGGCCTGCAGCTGGAAACCCAGAGCAGCGGCGCGCGCTACCCCGGCTACGTGGTCGACGGGCTGTCCGCCTATGCCCAGCTCGACTGGCAGGTGACCGAGCACCTGAGCCTGTCCGCCGGCGCCCGCCAGCAGCACATGGACGTCGACGTCAGCGACTTCCGCGGCGTACCCGGCGGCAGCAACGACTACGAGGTCGGCCTGTACAATGCCGGCGCGCTGTATGACTTCGGCAACGGCCATCAGCTGTGGAGCAACTACAGCGAAGGCTTCGAGCTGGCCGACCCGGCCAAGTACTTCGGCCGCGCCGGCATCTCCGTGGCCGACAACCCGCTGGCCGGGATCAAGAGCCGTCAGGTGGAGCTCGGCTGGCGCTTCAGCGATGCCTACTGGCAGGCGCAGGCGGCGTTCTACTACATCTGGTCGGACAAGGTGATCAACACCGACAGCGCCACCCTGACCATCAACGTCGACGAGCAGAAGAGCCGCGACGTCGGCTTCGAGGCAGCGCTGAGCCGCGACTTCGACAGCGGCTGGCAGGCCGGCACCACCCTGCACCTGGTGCGCTCCGAGGAGCAGGACGATGACGGCGACTGGATCAAGCGCGACGCCCGGTACGCCTCGCTGTCCAAGACCACCGCGTTCGTCGGCTGGAGCGACGAGCAGCGCAGCCTGCGCCTGCAGGGCAACCACGCCATGGACCTGAGCGACGACGCCGGCCACCGCATCGAGGGCTACACCACCTTCGACCTCAGCGCCCGCCAGCAGACCGCGTTCGGCACCTTCAGCGCCGGCATCCAGAACCTCCTGGACAAGCGCTACAGCACCGTCTGGGGCCAGCGCGCCGCGCTGTTCTACTCGCCGGCCTACGGCCCTGCCTACCTGTACGACTACCAGGGCCGCGGCCGCACCCTGACCCTGGGTTACGAAGTGCAGTTCTGATCCGTCCGGCAGCCCTGAGGTTGCCAAGCGCCACGGGACGAATGACAATGCGAGTCATTGTCATTTGATTCCTGTTGGCGCCCATGTCTTCCCATCACCAGGCTCTGCACAGCCTCTACCACGACCACCACAACTGGCTGCAGGGCTGGCTGCGCCAGCGCCTGGGCAACCGCTGCGATGCCGCCGACCTGGCCCAGGACACCTTCGTCCGCCTGCTGCGCGCCGGCAATGCCGCGAGCATCCGCGAACCCCGCGACTACCTGGCAACGGTGGCGCGCGGGCTGATGGTCGACCTGCTGCGCCGGCGTTCGCTGGAGCAGGCCTACCTCGACGTGCTGGCCAGCCAGCCGCCGGCCCATCAGCCCGACGCCGAGCAGCAGGCGCTGCTGCTGGAGGCGCTGATGGAAGTCGACCGCCTGCTCGCCGGGCTCGGTGCCAAGGTGCGCGAGGTGTTCATCCTGTCCCAGCTCGACGGCCTCACCTATGCGCAGATCGCCCGGCACCTGGGCATCTCCCTGCGCAGCGTGAATACCTACATGGCCCGCGCCGTCGAACATTGCTGCCTGCTGCAGGCCGGCTGGCAGGCATGAGCACGCCCTCGGCCAGCCAGCAGGCCGCGCTCAAGGCCGCCAGCCGCTGGTATGCACGGCTGTGTTCCGGCAGCAGCAGCGCCGCCGAGCAACAGGCCTGGCAGCACTGGCACGACGCCGATCCCGCGCACCAACAGGCCTGGCAGCAGATCGAACAGCTGCGCGCGCAACTCGGCCTGCTGCCGGCACAGATCGCCGCCCCCACCCTGCGCGGCGCCGCACAGAGCCGCCGGCGCGTGCTCGGCAGCCTGCTGCTGGCCGGCGTCGCCCTGCCGCTGGGCTGGCTGGCCTGGCGCAGCGACAGCCGCCGCTACTGGACCGCCGACTACCGCAGCGGCGTGGGCGAACAGCGTCACTGGCAACTGGCCGACGGCAGCCAGCTGCTGCTCGGCAGCGCCAGCGCCGCGCAGTTCGACAGCGCCCGGCGCCAGCTGCAGATTATCGAGGGCGAGGTGCAATTGGAGATCGCCAGCCAGCCGCAGGCGTTGCAGGTGCAGACCCGCGACGGCCTGATCCGCTGCAGTAGCGGCCGTATCAACCTGCGCTGCGACGAGCACGGCAGCCGCATCGCCCTGCTCGAAGGCAGCGCCGCAATCAGCAGCGCCGCCGGGCAGCAGCAGCGCCTGCAGGCCGGCCAGCAACTGCGCCTGCAACGCGGCCAGATCGGCGCGCCACAGCCGCTGGATGCACGCAGCACGGCCTGGGCCAGCGGCAGCCTGCTGGTCCTCGACCAGCCGCTGGGCGAAGTGGTCGCGGAGCTGGCGCGTTACCGCCACGGCATCCTCCGGGTCGACCCGGCGCTGGCCGGGATGAAAGTCTCCGGCAGCTTCCCCCTGCTCGACAGCGACCGCGCCCTCGCCGCCCTGCAACACCACCTGCCGCTGCAGGTGGTACGCCGCAGCGCTTATTGGGTAACCCTGGTGCCACGCGGCGCGTGAGCAGGCTCCCACAGCCGGTAGGGCGTGCTCGCGGGTGTACTCGGCTTTGGCCTCCTGCATCCAGGCCGTCATCGTACGTAGGGTGTACTCGCGAAGCAGTACACCGAGCGGGGGTTACGTGCATGCCCATGGTGGATTGTTCGTGGCATTTACCTGTCGCCGAGGCGTGCACTTCGGCCCCGTCCGGTGGACTGTTCGCTACGCTCCGAGTCCACCCTACGCTCCGAGCGGCCGGCGCACCGGGCCACCCTACGTGCGACGCTCCTGAGCAGCGGCGAAAGAAATTTCCCCATCATTTGCACTTTTTGCCGCGCTGCTTCGGCCCTCCCTGCAAACAATCACTCAGCGCCTTGCCGCCAGGGATCCGCCATGCCGTCACCTCGCTCCATTCGTTCGCCGCTGCGCACCGCCATTCGTCACGCTCTGCTCTGTTCCGGCTTGTTGCTGGGCGGCAGCCTGCCGCCATTGGCGCTGGCTGCGCCGGCGGTGCAGCAGTACCAGATCGGCGCCGGGCCGCTGGCCGAGGTGCTGGGCCGCTTTGCCAGCGCCGCCGGCGTCGCCCTGTCGTTCGATGCCGCGCTGTTGCAGGGCCGGCAGAGCAACGGCCTGCAGGGCCAGTACGGCGTCGATGAAGGCTTTGCCCGCCTGCTGCAAGGCAGCGGCCTGCAGGCGGTGCGTCAGGCGGAGGGCATCTACGGCCTGGCGCCACAACCGCAAACGTCGCCGGCCAACCGCGCGCCGCGCCAGGCGCCCGCCGAGGCGCTGCGCCTGCAGGACACCGAGGTCACCGTCAGCACCCTGCGCGGCGACACCGCCGTGGGCCAGACCAGCCAGCGCGTCACGGTCATCGACCGCCAGCAGATTGAGCGCCAGCTGGCCCTGAGCAGCGACCCCGGCGCAGTGCTGGCCAACCTGATTCCGTCCTACTCGCCGAGCCGGCAGAAGCTCTCCAACTCCGGCGAAACCCTGCGCGGGCGTACCCCGCAGTTCCTCGTCGACGGCGTGCCGCAGGCCAGCTCGCTGCGCAACGACGGGCGCAGCAGCTACACCATCGACCTGGCCCAGGTCGAACGCATCGAGGTGATCCACGGCGCCTCGGCCGAGCACGGTGGCGGCGCCACCGGCGGCATCATCAACTTCATCAGCCGCCGCCCCAGCGGCAACGGCGTGCGCCAGCAGGCCGGGGTCAGCCTGGAGAGTGACGACGCCTTCAGCGGCGACGGCCTCGGCTACAAGTTCAACTACCGCCTCAGCGCCCAGCAGGGCGACTGGGAGGCGCTGTTCGGCAGCACCTGGCAATCACGCGGGATGTTCTACGACGGCGACAACACGCGCATCGGCGTGGCCTATCCCGGGGAAATCCAGGACACCCGCGACCACGACCTGATGCTCAAACTCGGCTACTGGATCGACGACGCCCAGCACCTGCAGTTCAGCGCCAACCACTACCGCCTGACCGGCAACAACGACTACCTGCCGGTGCTCGGCGACCGCGACGCCGGCATCCCCAGTACCGCCGAGCGCGGTGACGTGCCCGGCGAGGCGCCGTTCAACGAGAACCGCCAGTACAGCCTCGACTACAGCCACGAGGACTGGTTCGGCAACCTGCTCGACGTGCAGCTGTACAAGCAGCGCTATCGCGGCCAGTTCGGCGCGCTGCTCAGCGGCTCGTTCCAGGACCCCAGTATCGCCCCGGTCGGCACCCTCTGGGAGCAGAGCCGCAGCGACTCGGAAAAGCTCGGCGGCAAGCTGACCCTGCGCCGCAAGGGCATGTTCGACGGCCTGCTGGACCTGGCCGGCGGTCTCGATCTGATGCGTGACGAGGGCGAGCAGAAGCTGGTGCAGACCAACCGCAGCTACGTGCCGCCGTCCACCTATGACAACCAGGCCGGTTTTCTCCAGGGCGACCTGCATCTGGGCGAGCGCCTGACCCTGATGGCCGGTGTGCGCCGCGAGCATGCCGAGCTGGATGTGGATGACTTCCACACCGTGTGGGGCACCAATAACGCCGGCGGCGTGGACGTCGGCGGCGGCACTGTGTCCTTCAGCAAGACCCTGAGCAACTACGGCTTCACCTACCAGGCCATGGACTGGGCGCAGCTCTACGGCAGCTACTCGGAAGGCTTCGGCATGCCCGACATCGGCCGCGTGCTGCGCGCCGTCGACACGCCCGGGCAGGATGTGGAAAACCTGCTGCAGCTGGAGCCGATCATCACCCGCTCCAACGAGCTGGGCCTGCGCCTGAACTTCAGCGATGTCGACGTCGAACTGAGCTACTACGAGTCCTCGTCCAACCTCGGCGAACGCCTGTCGGTAAACAGCGGCGGCAACTATGTCGCCAACCGCGAACGGGTGGAAATCCAGGGCTACGAGCTGACCGGCAACTGGCGCATCAATCCCGACCACAGCCTGCACGCCAGCTACGCCCACAGCGAGGGCGAGTCGGACACCGACGACGACGGCAAGGTGGACACCAGGCTGACCGGCCTGAACATCGCCCCGGATCAGCTCAGCCTGAGCTGGAACGCGCAGTGGAACGACGACTGGGCCAGCTACCTGCAGTACCACCTCTACCGCAGCCGCGAGTTCGACGACCCGCGCCTGAAGTTCGACGGCTACGCCATGCTCTCGGCCAGCGTCAGCCGCCGCCTGCCGGTGGGCAGCCTGTCGCTGGGCATCGACAACCTGCTCGACGAGGACTACTTCACCTACTACTCGCAGTCCGCACGGGTCGCCGACGACTACAACTTCAAGGGCCGCGGCCGCACCTTCACCCTGGGTTATCAGGTCGAGTTCTGAGGGGGCTGTGGATAAGCACGGACTGATTCCGCGCCCACCGCGTCAGTCCTGAGCAGCGCGTGTGGGGCGGAACCACCATCGCCCGCAAGCGGGCTCCTACGTGACCTGCAGCGCTGTAGCACCCTCTCCCCCGGCCCCTCTCCCATGAATGGGAGAGGGGAGAAATGCCCTGCCCCGCGCCCGCAGGCGCCGGCTTGCCGGCGATACCGGGCCACCGGCAAGCGAGATAACCGCACCCGGGCGAAGCACTGCCCGCCCGGGCGCGGTTATCCACAAGGCTCAGAACTGGTGGCTGAGGCTGGCGGTGAGGCTGCGTGGGGTGCCGTACCAGCCGCGCGCGCCGATGGCGCTGTAGTAACGCTCGTCGAGGGCGTTGTTGAGGTTCAGCGAAACGCTGGTCTCGGGGCTGAAGGCGTACTGCGCCATCAGGTCGACCACGGCGTAGTCATCCTGATGGAAGGTCGCGTTGTTCGGCCCGGCGCCCTTGAAGTACTCCTCGCCTTGCCAGCGCACGCCGCCGCCCACTTTCAGTTGCGGCAGTGCAGACAGGCGATAGCTGGTAAACAGCTTGAGGGTGTCGCGCGGCACTTCGCTGGTCAGGCGCTCATCGTCCGAGTCCTTGATCACCGCATAGCTGTAGCTGGCCGAGACCTGCCAGTCCGGCAGCAGCTCACCGGCCATTTCCACCTCGAAGCCACGGGTCTTGGTGCCGGACTCGGGGAGGGAGTAACCGGGGTTGTTCGGGTCGGCCACCGGCAGGTTGTCCTGCTGCACCTCGAACACGCTCAGGCCGGCGGTCAGGCGCTTGTCCCAGAACTCGGCCTTGAGGCCCAGCTCGTAGTTCTCGCCTTCCTTGGGTTCGAGATAGGTGCCATCGGCCTGCTGACGGTCCTGCGGATTGAAGATGGTGGTGTAGCTGGCGTAGGCCGACCAGTTGTCGTTGAAGTCGTAGACCAGGCCGACATAGGGCGTGACGATGCCGTTCTCCTGCTCCTTCGAGCGGCTGACATCGCCGTTCGCCAGAGTCCGCGAGGAGGTATCGCGCTGCCAGTCGATGACCCGCGCCCCGGTGATCAGCGCCAGATCGTCGCGCAGGCTCCAGCGCACGGCCGCCACCAGGCCTAGCTGGGTTTCGTCCAGGGCGTCTTCCACAAATTTGTTATGGATAGCGTCAGGTACCGCCAGCGAGCCATCCCAGGTATGGATGTTGTCGATATCCTGGAACGTCCACAGCGGATAGCCGCCATTACGGTAGTAAGCCCGGTGGTGGCTGGCGCCCAGGTACAGCTCGTGTTCGCGGGAAAACAGGCTGAAGGGGCCGGTGGCCGACAGGTCGAACGAGGTCTGCCGGGGCTCGCCGGCCCAGCGCCCGGTCCAGGTGCTGATGCCGCTGCCGTCGGCGTTGACCGTGCCACTGGCTGCGGTGGCGAAGGCGTCGTCATAGCTGCGGCGGCTGTGCTCGGCGTTGAATTTCAGCTGCCAGCCATTGCTCAGCGCCTGTTCGAGGGTGGCGAACAGCGTTTTCGTCTCGCGCTCGTGGTAGCTCCAGTCGGCGCCGGAGTTGAACGAGCGCGACGGTTTGAAGTGGCTGCCGTCGCTGTTGTACATCGGAAAGCCGTGGTTGCCGGCGCCGTCGTTGTCCATGTCCTGATACTCGGCGCCGACGGTCAACATTGTGGTATCGCTGATGTCCCACTCCAGCACGCCGTAGGCCACCTGCTTTTCCAGCGCCTGGCGGTCGACATGGCTCTTGCTGTCGGTCTTCGCCGCAACCACCCGGCCGCGTACGTGGCCGCTTTCCGAGAGCTTGCCGGAGATGTCCAGCTCGCTGCGGTAGTTGTCCCAGCTGCCGGCCTGCAGGGTCAGTTTGCGCTGCGTCTGCAGGGTCGGCTTCTTGCGGATCAGGTTGACCGTGGCACTGGGGTCACCGGTGCCCGACATCAGGCCGGTGGCGCCGCGCACCACTTCGACGCGGTCGTAGATGGCCATGTCGGCCAGATCATCGTTGAAGCCATAGGTGCTGGGGCGGCTGATGCCGTCGACCTGGATATTGTCGATCGGCAGACCGCGCACGTAGACCTGGTTGGCGTCACTGCCGGCGGGGCCCATGTTGTTGGCCACCACACCCGGCGTCTGTTCGAGCACCTGGGTGATATCGGTGAGGTTCTGATCCTCGATCTGCTGGCGGGTCACCACGCTGACCGCCTGCGGGGTTTCGCGCATCGACAGGTTGAGGCCGGTGGCCGTGTTGGCCGAGGCGGTGGTGTAACTGCCCGTGCCCTCGGTGGTGGCGCCCAGCTGGCCGCCGGTGACCGTCGTCGCGCTCAGCTCCAGCGCCGCGTCGGCTTGCCCACGCACCAGCACATAGCGCTTGTCGCCGGCCCTCTGCACGCTCAGGCCGCTGCCCTGCAGCAGCCGGGCAAAGCCTTCTTCCACCTCGTATTCGCCGTGCAGGCCGGCGCTTTCCAGGTTGGCGGTTTCGCCGCTGCCGAAGCTCAGGGTGACGCCACTGGCGGCGGCGAACTGGCTCAGCGCGGCGGCCAGGCTGCCAGCGGGAATGCTGTAACTGAGCGGCGCGGCCCAGGCACTGGCAGTCACCAGCAGCGAGCCGGAAAGGCTCAGCGTCAGTGCGGCCTGGCGGATGCTGCGGGCGAGCGGGGAAGGGCAAGCGGACATCGGGTGGCTCCTGAACAATTGGCAATGGCGGCGTCTGCGCGCGCGTGCAGAGGGAGCCGAACAGGCAATGAGAATCTGTTACCGATGGATAAAAAAACTTTCTGCGCCGACAGGCAGGTAGCCCGGATGAAATCCGGGACGGATGGGGCGGCATAACAGACCGCCCCGGATTTCATCCGGGCTACAGAGCGGGTGAGCCCTGCTGAAGCGAACCGCCGCGACTACGCGCCGCGCTGTTCGATACGCACCCAGTAGCGCGTCAGGCGCTGCACCCTGACCGGCAGGGCGTCCTCCAGGCTGGCCAGAATGGCCTCCTCGTCATCCAGCTGGAAGGCGCCGGACAGGCGCATGGCGGCCACCTGCGGGGCGCAGCCGAGGTAGCCGTGGCGATAGCGCGACAGCTCTCCGAGCAGGCGATCCAGCCGCCAGTCGACTGCCACCAGCATGCCCTGGGTCCAGGCCGAAGCATTGCCGGCCGCCGCCTGCACGACGCCGGCGCGCTGCGCACTAAATTCCACCCCCTGCCCGGCCTCCACCCGCGTCGGCGCGGCCGTGGCCAGGCGCGGCTGCACCTCCACGGCATGCTCCTCGACCACGACCTCGCTGCGGCCATCGCGCTGGCGCACCACGAAGCGCGTGCCCAGCGCACGGATGCTGCCCTCGGCGCTCTGCACCCGCAGCGGGCGCACATCCGCCGCGCTCTGCACGAGGATTTCCCCCTGCTGCAGACGGATCAGGCGCTGCGCCGCATCGAAGCGGATATCCACCCGGGTGTCGGTATTCAGCTCAAGGCGGCTGCCATCGGCCAGCATCACGCGGCGACGCTCACCGATCCGGGTGGCGTAATCGGCACTCAGCGGCGAGACGCGATAGCCCTGCCAGCCGACCACGCCGGCGCCGAGCAGCACAGCCAGCGTCTTCAGCGCCGTGCGCCGGCCCTGACGCGCGCCCTGCAGGGCGGCAGCGGCCAGCTGCGGCGCGGCCACGGCCAGGCGCTGCTGCAACTGCTGCAGGCGCTGCCAGGCCTCGGCATGCCGTGGGTCGGCGTGCAGCCAGCGCTGCCAGGCCTGCTCGGTGGCGGCATCGGCCTGGCTGTCGTTGAGCCGCACATACCAGTCCACCGCCTCGGCGAGAATCGCCTTCATCCCTCCTCCAGCAGCAGGCAGTGCAGCAGCGCCTTGGCCAGGTGCTTGCGTACCGTGGTCACGGAAACGCCCATGCGCAGCGCGGCCTTCTCGTAGCTCAGGCCGTCGAGCTGCACGGCCAGGAAGATGCCCCGCGTGCGCTCGCCCATGCCGTCGAGCATGCGGTCGATGGCCTCCAGGCTGTCGAGAATCAGCACCCGCTCCTCGGCCGCCGGCGCGTACTGCTCCGGGCGCAGCGCCAGCGCCTCCAGATAGGCCTGCTCCAGCGAACGGCGACGATACAGATCGATCACCAGCCCCCGGGCCACCGTCACCAGATAATGCCGCGGCTCACGCAGCGTGCCGGCACTGCGCGCCTGCAACACCCGGACAAAGGTGTCCTGCGCCAGATCGGCGGCATCGGCCGAATTGTTCAGGCGCTGGCGCAGCCAGCCATTCAGCCAGCCGTGGTGGTCGCGGTAGAGCGCATCCAGCTGAGCGTGCGTGGACATCCCGTCTCCTGCCGAAAGTTGCGAATAAGAATTTGTCGCAATTCTAGCGAGGAGAGCAGGGGTTGGGAATGGGGGATCGATTCTGCCGGCCGATGGTGCCCACACTCGGCGTGGACAGCGCCGCCATGATGCTCCGCATCATGCTCTGGTAGCTGAGTCACAGAGACGGGCGCGGAGCGCCCTGAGAGGCGTTCCCACGCAGAGCGTGGGAACGATCATCCATCATCGGCGACGGAGCGGTCCGTGCGCCAAGCGCTCGGCCGAGTGGCTGCGGCAACTAGAACTGATACTTGGTAGTGAGCATCACGTTGCGCGGTTCGCCGTAGTAGCCACTGTAGAAGGTGGTGTCCAGCGCGCTGATGTACTTCTTGTCGAAGACGTTGTTGACGTTGAGGGTGGTCGAAAGCTGGTCGGTCAGCTGGTAGCGCGCCATCAGGTTGACCACGGTGAACTGCTCCTGCTTGGCCTTGACGGTGCCCATGGCCGTGCTCGGGGTGACGGTGATGTGGGTACCGCTCTGCCAATTGGCGCCGCCACCGACCGTCAGGCGATTGAAGTCGCCCGGCAGGCGGTAGGTGGTCCACAGCTTGACCATGTTGGCCGGGGCTTCGGTGTTGATGCGTTCGTCGTCGGAGTCCTTGGTGATGCTGTGGTTGTAGCTGGCGGCGACGTTCCAGCCGGGTATCAGCTCACCGTTCGCTTCCACTTCGAAACCACGCGTGGTGGCGCCACTGACGGCCTTGTAGGCGGACGTGGTGGTACCTGGAACGACTTGGCCGGGGTCGACCACGGCCAGGTTGTCCTGCTTGACTTCGTAGGCCGCGATGCTGGTGTTCAGGCGCCCACCGAAGAACTCGCTCTTCAGGCCGATCTCGTAGTTGTCGCCTTCGCGTGGGTCCAAGGTCGCGCCGCTGGCGTCGCGTACGCTTTGCGGCTTGAAGATGCTGGTGTAGCTGGCGTAGACCGAGTGGATGTCGTTGAGGTCGTAGACCACACCCGCGTAAGGCGTGACCACGCCGCTTTCGCGGTACTGGGTGTTACGGTTACTGGCCGGGGTCAGCACGTACTCCACGTCGTAGTTGTACTTGTAGTTGCTGGCGCGTGCGCCAAGGATGATCGACAGGTCATCGGTCGGGCGCAGGCGCGTGGCAATGTAGGTGCCGCTCTGGTAGATGGTGGTGTCGCCGTCATAGAGCTTGCCGTTGCTGGTGTTCGGCTCGTTGGTGTAGTTGTCCCAGTCGTAGAAGTTGACGTAGGTACCCTCGATGGCCGTGCCGCGAAGGGGCGAGTGACGGTTTTCGTAGCGCGAGAAGTTGTAGCCGACGATCAGCTCATGCTGGCGACCGAACAACTGGAACGGGCCCTGGGCCTGGACGTCCAGGCCGCTCTGCTTCTGCCAAGTGCTGCCCGCGCCGCCGTACAGGCGCACGCCGGCGCCGGTGTTGATGTCGGGAAAGCCCCAGCTGGCGGTGGCCAGCTTGTAGTTGTCGCGCTTGATGTACATCTGGTTGACGGCAACCTTCAGGCTCCAGTCGTAGGCCAGCTTCTGCTCGATGCTGGCAAAGGTGTTCAGCGCGTCCTGCGGGTTGTGGCTCCAGCGTGCGGCGCTGTTGGTAGAGCGCGAGAAGTTGGTTTGCTTGCCGTTGCTGTAGAACAGTGGAAAAGCCACCGAAGACGAACCCTGCGGGTCGTTCTTCTGGTAGTCGGCGCCTACCGTGAACAGGGTGGTGTCGGTGAGGTCGGCTTCCAGAATTCCGTAGAAAATCTGTTTTTCCTGGGAGTAATGATCGACGTAGCTGTTGTTCTGCTGGTAAGCCGCTACCATGCGGCCGCGTACGTTCCCGGTCGGGGTCAGTGGGCCGGACAGGTCGACTTCGGTGCGGTACTTGTCCCACGAGCCGACGCCCGCGCTGACATGCCCCTTGAACTCGGCGGTGGGGCGCTTGCGCACCATGTTGATGGTGGCCGAAGGGTCACCTGCGCCAGTCATCAGGCCAGTGGCGCCGCGCAGTACTTCGACACGGTCGAAGATGGCCATATCGGCCAGGCTCTGTGCCGACACCTGGCTGACGATGTCCAGGGTGGTGGGAATGCCGTCGAACTGATAGCTGTCGACTGAGTAGCCGCGCGAGTAGATGTTGAAACGTTCGCTGCCCAGGCTCTGTACCGACAGGCCAGGGGTTTGCTGGAGCACTTCGGTGAGGTCGTTCAGGCCCTGGTCGTCCATGCGCTGGCGCGTGACCACGCTGATCGACTGCGGCGTCTCGCGCAGACTCATGGGCAGCTTGGTCGCGGTGCTGGTCACGCCCGTGGTGTAGCTGCCGCTGCCTTCGGTGGTGGCGCCCAGCCGCGCGCCCGTCACCGTGGTCGGCCCCAGCTCCAGTGCATCGCCATCCTGCTGCGCCACGGCCAGCGCATAGTTGCCGCCCTGGTTGAGGGCGCGCAGCCCGGTACCGGCCAGCAGCAGAGAGAAGCCCTCTTCCACCGAATAACTGCCATTGAGCCCCGGGCTTTGCTTGCCGGCCGTGAGCTGGGCGTCGACCGACAGCAGGATGCCGGCTTCGCTGGCGAAGCGGTTCAGCGCCTGGTCGAGATTGCCGGCGGGGATGGCGTAGCTGCGCGACTGCTCGCTGGCGAAAGCCTGGGTCACTGGTATGGCCAGCAGCAGCGGGCCACCTGTGAGCAGGCCGGCAAACAGGGCATGGCGAACCGCGAGGCTCAGCCGGGAACGGGTGGAAGCGGGCAGATGCGGCATTCTGGACAATCCTCTTGAGAATGCTTCTTGGTTGAATTCAAGAGGTATCCCGAACGAGTCGGCAAAACCGACAAGGGCTGCAGAAAAAATTTAACGAGACATTCCTGGCCGGCATAGCGCCTGCCTGAGCGCTATTCGTAGGGCGCGCCATGCGCACCGCCCGGACGCCTCAATACAAGGCCGGTGCGCATGGCGCACCCTACGCCGGGCCGACCGTCACCCAGTAACGCGTCAGGCTGTGCACCTTGACCGGCAGTGACTGCTGCAACGCTGCCAGCACACGGTCGGTGTCGGCCAGCGGGAACACGCCGGTCAGCTCCAGCCCGGCAACGGCCGGGTCGCAGCGCAGCACGCCGCGGCGATGGCGCGACAGTTCGGCGAGGAACCGGCCCAGCGGCATACGCTCGGCGATCAATCGGCCCTGCTGCCAGGCAATGCTGTCGGCATTGGCCGGAGCCACCGCGCCCAGACGGTTGGCCGAGAACCAGCGCCCCTGGCCGGCCTGCAGGCGCACCGGCGGCATCGCCCGCGGGCGCAGTTCCAGCTCACCCTCGAACAGTTCGACCTGGCTGCCCTCAGCCATCTGATGCACCGAGAAGCGCGTGCCCAGCGCCTGGATTTCTCCGGCAGCCGTCTCGACGATCAGCGGGCGCCCGGCCGGGTCCTGGCCACTGTCGAGCAGCAGTTCGCCGTCGAGCAGGCGGATGCGCCGCTCGCTGGCACTGAACAGGATGTCCACCGCGCTGCCGCTGTTCAGGCTCAGCCGGCTGCCGTCGGCCAGGGTGCGCTGCAGGCGCTCGCCGGTGCCGCTGCGCAGGTCGGCCATGGCCTCGCGCCAGGACAGTTGCGACTGGGCGAGGTAGCCGCTGCCTCCTGCCAGCAACAGCACGCCGAGCAGCTTGAGGGTCTGTCGCCGGCGCGCGTCGGGCAGCTCGCGCAGCACCGCACAGGCGGTGTCGGCGGGCACCCCGGCCAGGGTGCCCTGCAGTCGCTGCAGACGCGCCCAGGCCCGCCCGTGTTCCGGGTCGGCGCTGCGCCATTCGGTGAAGCGACGCTGCTGCTCGGCATCCAGTTCGCCGCCCCAGTGCAGCATCAGCCAATGGCTGGCCTGCTCGACGATGGCCGGGGCGATGGGCGCGTCGCTGCCGGTCTTCATTCGGCGTAGAGCACCTGATAGCAGGCGGCAATGGCGCGCTGCATGTACTTCTGCACCGAGCTGACACTGACCTGCAGGCGCTCGGCGATCTGTGGATAAGTCTGCCCCTCGAACTGCGACAGCAGGAAAGCCTCGCGCACCCGGGCCGGCATGGCATCGAGCATGTTGTCGATCTGCAGCAGGGTTTCGATCACCATGGCGCGCGTCTCCAGCGAAGGGGTTTGCGGCTCCGGCAAGGCCGCGAGGCTGTCGAGATAGGCCTGCTCGATGCGCTGCCGGCGCCACTGGTCGATCACCAGATTGCGCGCGATCTGCGCCAGAAAACGCCGCCCCTCGCCCTGCTCCGGCAGACGCCGGCTGACCAGCAGACGCAAGAAGGTGTCCTGGGCAATATCGGCAGCGCGCTCACGGTCGCCCAGGCGCCGGCGCAACCAGCCCTGCAGCCAGCCATGATGGCTGTGGTAGAGCCGGTGCACGTCATCGTGCAGCGATGAGGGCGGCAAAACGCTGGACACCTGAGACTCCCTGGCAGGTCAATGCGGATAAGAATTGATCGCGATTGTAGGAGAGTGGTGGCTATTTGGGAACCGCTGCCGCGGTGATCAGCGCTCGGGCCGCGCAGGCCGTTGCCTGGGCTGAGCGCAGCGATACCCGGAGCAGATGCGCCTGCGCAGACGGACTAGGGAGAAGTCCGACCGCAGGCGCTCTGCGCTCCCGGAGAGGGTATGCGGGAGATGGCCCCGAGCCGGCTCAATAGGTGTAGCTGAGGGAGGTCATCACGTTGCGCGGTGCGCCGAAGGCGACGTTGTCTCCGGCGATAGCGAGGTAGTACTCCTTGTTGAACAGGTTGTTGATGTTGACCGAGGCAGACAGATTTTCGCTGATGTCATAGCGCCCCAGCAGGTTGACCAGCATGTAGCTGCCCTGCTCGGCCCGGGCATTGTCATGGGTGCGGCTTTCCCAGTTGAAACCGCCACCGATGGTGAATTTGTCCAGTGCGCCCGGCAGTCGGTAGGTGGTGAAGGTCTTCACGCTATGCAGCGGCGCGCGGGTGAGAATGCGCTCATCGTCGTCGTTGCGGCTTTCGCTGTAGGCGTAACCGCTGCTGAACTGCCAGCCCTCGGCCAGCTCTCCGGCCAGCTCCAGTTCGACCCCTTCGGTGGTCGCGGAAGTGCCGATGTAGCTGAACGGAATGGCCTCCCAGACCGCCAGGTTCTCCTGTTCGGTTCTGAACAGGGAAAAGCTGGCGTTGAGGGCTCCGTCATTGAAGCTGGCCTTGATACCGGCCTCGTAGCTGGTGCCCTCGGTCGGATCGATGGGCGAATTCGAGTACAGGTTGGTCAGGTAGTCATGCGGCTGGAAGATCTTGGTGTAACTGGCATAGACCGCCCAGGTCTCGTCGAGATCGTGAACGATACCTGCGTAGGGGATGAAGATCCCACTGCGTTTGTCTGTGGTCTTGGTGCGAGCGCCGCTGCTGTAGGTGACCGCCTCGCGGCTGTTCTTCCAGTCGACTACCCGACTGCCAAGTAGCAGCTTGGTGTCGTCGCTCAGGTGCAGGCGTGTGCTGATAAAAGCGCTGCGCTGGTTTTCCCGGGTATCGGATTTTCCCGTCTTGGTGAAGGACGGCTTGGGTACGTCGTCGGTCCAGGCACTCAGGTTGGGGTTGTTGAACGCAGGCGAGAGCCGGGTAGTGCTGGGCGCATAGGTATCGAGTTGCGAAAGGGTGAAGCCACCGATCAACTCATGCTCGCGACCGAACAGCGAGAATGGCCCGGTGACGTAGGTGTCCAGGCTGTCCTGCTCGCTGTGCCCGATATAGCGCTGGAAAATCAAGCCCGGCGTGGTGTTGGTCGCCTGATTGGCTGCTCCGCTCAGGCCAGCACCGGTTGCATCATGCTTGTAGTCTGCGTAGCTGAGTTCGCTTTTGATGCTCCAGCCGGAGTCGAACTGGTGCTCGATGGAGGCGAAGACATTCTGCAACTCGTGGTCGTAGTAAGCCCAACCCGGGGTGTCGTTATCACCGGCGTCGGCACCGGTGCCCTGACCGTTGCTGTAGAACAGCGGGAAGGTGTTGGTCTGTGAAGTGGTATTGCGCTTTATCTGGCTGGCACCGAGCGTAAGGATGGTCGACTCGCTCAGGTCTGCTTCAAGGATGCCGTAGTACGTCTGGTACTCCTGCTCGAAGTTGTCGGTCCAGCCGTGCTGATGTTTGTAGTCGGCGACAAACCGACCGCGCAAACCACCGTTCTCGGTCAGTGGGCCGGACACATCGGCAGTGCTGCCGTAGCGATCCCAGGTGCCTGCTTCCGCATTCAGCTTGAGCTGTGGCTGGAAGGTCGGACGCTTGCGAATCATGTTGACGGTGGCGGACGGGTTGCCCAGACCGCTCATCATGCCCGTGGCACCTTTGACGAGCTCGATCCGGTCATACAGCGCAGTGCTCTGCACGTAGTTGGACATGGACGCCGAACTGGGCACGCCATCCACCTGGTAGTTACGGATAGCCGAACCTCGTGCCCAGATCTGCGGACCGTCGCCGCCACCGGAAAATGGTTTGACGATCACGCCAGTGGCCGCATTGAGTGCGTCGGGCAGATTGTCCAGGCCCTGATCTTCCATGCGCTGCTGGGTCAGTACCGTGATCGACTGCGGCGTCTCCTTCGGCGACAGATTGAGCCGCGTGGAGCTGCTGGTGGAGCCGGTGGTATAGCTGCCGGTACCTTCGGTAATCGACCCCGGCGCCTTGCCGGAGATGCTCATTGTCGACAGCTCCAGTACATCGCCGGCGACGCTCCCCGGCTTGATACCGAAGCTGTCTGCCCCCGTGCTGACCGCCTGTAGCCCGCTGCCTGCGAGCAACTGCGCGAAGCCCTGCTCGACGCTGTAGCGGCCTTGCAGGCCCGGGCTGTGCTTGCCGTTGGTCAATGCCGCATCGAACGACAGCAGCACGCCGGCCTCGTTGGCGAAACGGCCGAGCACTGCGCCCAGCGGGCCGGCGTCGATGGCGTAGGTGTTCACCTGTTCCTCGGCCCGGGCCTTGCCGGCATCGCTCAGCAACGGCTGCACGAAGCCGGTGTGCAGGGCCAGGGTGGCGGCGAAGATGGCGATGGCCAGGGGCTTTCTGGCGTGCGGCTGGGTATGCGACATGACGGCTCCTTCAAATGCCGGTGATTCGGTTTGCAGGAGAGGTCGAGCGAGATTGGAAAACCGACAATCGCGAATGAAAAATATTTTCAACTGTTGGCGGTGACCCTGACCCAGTAGCGCGTACGGCTATCGATCCGCACCGGTAGCGCCTGGGCGATGGCCGCCAGGGCACGGTCGGTGTCATCCAGCGGGAAGGCACCGGACAGACGCAGGCCGGCGACGTCCTGCGCGCAGGTGATGACACCGGGGCGATAGCGCTGCAACTCGGCCAGGGTACGGTCCAGGCGCCAGTCGTCGATCACCAGGCGGCCCTGGCTCCAGGTCGACAGATTCGGGTCGGCGGGCTGCGGGACGCCCAGCTTGCGCTCGTCGAAGCTCAGGCGCAGGCCAGCGTCGACGCGCACTTCTGCGGCATTCGGCGCGTTACGCACGGCCACCGCATGCTGCAGAACCTCGAGCTCGGTGTGGTCATCGAACTGACGCACGTTGAAGCGGGTGCCCAAGGCGCGCATTTCACCGTGGGCGCTGCGCACGATGAACGGGCGCGAATCCCTGGCCGTTTCGATCAGGATTTCCCCCGCCCGCAGGATGATCAGCCGTTGCTGGGCATCGAAGCGGATATCCACCGCACTGGCGGTATTGAGGGTCAGGCGGCTGCCGTCCGCCAGGGTCAGCTGGCGGCGCTCGCCTGTGGCGGTGCGCTGGTCGGCGAGCCAGATCGGGGTTTGCCGGTAGCCGCTCCAGGCCAGGCCGGAAACGCCAAGGCCTAGTACCAGCCCCTTGAGCAACGTGCGGCGGCTGGCCTGCACGTCACTGCCCAGAGCCCGCCGCGCCAGTGGCCCGGGCAGCCCGGCCAGCCCGCTCTGCAGGTTTTCCAGACGCCGCCAGGCCCATTGATGCAGGCTGTGCTGCCGATGCCAGGCCTGCCATTGCTGGCGGGTCTCGGCACAATCCGGCGCGGCGCCGAGACGGGCGTGCCATTGAGCGGCATCGCGCAGGGCCAGGCGCTGCTCGGCGGCGTTCATCCCTCGGCATCCAGGGCGAACAGCAGGCACTGCTCGGTGGCCCTGCCCACGTACTTGGTCACCGAGCTGACCGACACGCCGAGGCGCTGGGCGATCTCCGCATAACTCAGGCCCTCCAGCTGCGCATAGAGGAACGCCTGGCGCACACGAGGCGGCAGGCCGTCGAGCATGGCATCGATCTGCAGCAGGGTTTCCAGCATCAGCAGGCGCTGTTCCGGGGAAGCGGCCTGCAGCTCGGGCTCCAGGCTCAGGGCTTCCAGGTAACTCTGCTCCAGGCTGCGTCGGCGCAGATGGTCGACCATCACCCGCTTGGCCACCGTGGCCAGAAAGCTGCGCGGCTGGCGCAGCGGATGGGCGACGGTGGATGCGATCAGGCGCACGAAGGTGTCGTGAGAAATATCCTCGGCCCGCTCGCGATCACCCAGACGCCTGCGCAACCAGCCTTGCAGCCAGCCGGCGTGATCGCGGTAGAGACAGTGCATTTCATCGTGCAGCGACGCGCGGGACACTCTGATCTTCCTTGCCCAGAAC
Source organism: Pseudomonas pichavaramensis (assembly GCF_050473265.1). NCBI lineage: Bacteria > Pseudomonadati > Pseudomonadota > Gammaproteobacteria > Pseudomonadales > Pseudomonadaceae > Pseudomonas > Pseudomonas pichavaramensis. Next base: position 124,913 of record NZ_JBJKFJ010000009.1, read on the forward strand.
AATGCAGATAAGAATCGATTGCGATTGTATGTGGCAGGTCGGAGGATGGCAATTGCATAAGCGGCGCTATGGACGCGGAGCGTCCGAGGCAGTGTTCCACGCGCAGAGCGCAGGAATGATAGGGCAGGGACGAATCGGCAGAACACTGTGGGAGGCGCTTCAGCGGCGAGTCTTTGTCGCGGCTAAAGCCCCTCCCACCGACATCGGGCTTACCAGTTGTAGGTAACGTCAGCTGTCACGGTTCGCTCCGCACCGACAAGGCACGCCGAGCTCAGGAAGCAGCCAGCCACGTAGTACTTGTCGGTGAGGTTCTTCACGTTGGCTGCAGCGGACAGCCCTTCGAGCGAGGCATCTGCCTTGCCGAAGTCATAGCGGATCATGGCATCGACCACGGTGTAGCTCGGTACCTTGAAGGTGTTCTGCGCATCACCGAAGGTGTCGCCGGTATAGCGCGCCCCTACCCCGAAACCAAGGCCTGCCAGTGGGCCGGATTGCAGGGTGTAATCAGTCCACAGCGAGGCCAGATGTTCCGGTACGCGCACTGGGGTCTTGCCTTTGTTGCTGACACCAGCTGTATTCGGGTTGTCCTTGGTTACCTCAACGTCGTTGACCGTGTAGGAGGCAATCACGTTGAGCCCTGCCATGGGTTTGAGCACGCTTTCTATCTCTATCCCGCGCGAGGTGACCTCGCCCTCCTGCACGCTAAAGCCAGGGTTGGCGGTATCGGTCGTCAGCACGTTCTGCCGACGCAAGTCGAAGGCCGCCAGGGTGACGTAGCTCTCCGAGCCGGTGGGCTGATACTTCACACCAACTTCATGCTGCTTGGCGGTTTCAGGCTTGAACTGTGAGCCGCTGACGTCATTACCACTGGTCGGGGTGAAGGATTCGGCGTAGCTGATATAGGGGAACAGACCGATATCGAAGAGGTAGCCGAGCCCTACACGGCCGGTGAAGTCTTCGGCATCGGTACTCTGATGGGTATCGAGCAAGCGATTCTTGGTGTCAAGGCTGGCCCAGTCATAACGTCCGCCGAACGAGGCCACCCAGTTATCCAGTTTGATCTGATCCTGCAGGTAAACTCCCAGTTGGCGATTCTTTTGCGAGGTGCTTAGCCTGCTTGTGTACTGCGATGTATCGATGACTACGTTGTGGTCGGGGTTGTAGATATTGATCGACGGTGCATCACCCGTCTGGGTAAAGGCGTTCCGTATGCCCCGTTGGTAGTCGACGCCCATCAGCAGGGTGTGGTCGAGTGGGCCGGTTTCGAACTTACCGAGCAACTTGTTATCCAGCGCATAGTTGTCGCTGTCGTAATCGCGCATCTGGTAGTAGCGGGCAATGGTATTGCCGTTGATCACTCCACTGTTGCGGTGAAGTGCGTCCTGATCGCCGACATAGTGGCTGTAGCGGAAGCTCTGTTGGAACGTCCAGTGCTCGCTCAGATTGTGGTTCAGCTCGTAACCGGCATTGGTTCGCTCTGCTGTCTCGACATCGAAACCTGACTCGTTTAATGAGCGGCTGCGAGATAGGCGTCCATTAGGGTTGGAGCCGTCATAGACTGAGTACGGCAAGTTGCTGGTGAACAGGTTCTCGTTGCGCTGGTAGGACGTCAGCAAGGTGAGCGAGGTATCGTCGCCGATGTTCCAGGTCAGGCTGGGCGCGATGTAGGCACGATCGTCCTTGATGTTGTCGATACTGCTGTTGGCATCGCGGCCCAACGCTACCAGTCGATAGCTCAGGGTGCCCTGCTCATCAAGGGTGTCGCCGATGTCGAGGCTGATCTGTTGGCGATCATTGCTGCCGGTGGAATAGCCGATTTCACGATGTGCTATGAAGGTCGGCCGCTTGGAGACGAAGTTGACCGTGCCGCCTGGCGAGCCCTGCCCGTAGAGTACGGAGGATGGGCCCTTGAGCACCTCAATACGCTCCATGCCGAAGGGTTCGGGCGCGTAGTAACCAACCTCGCCGTTACGCAACCCATCGGTGTACGCATTGGTATTGATCTGCTGAAAGCCTCGTACGGTAATGGTGTTGTCGGTTGGGTTGTTGCCAGCCACGTCAGAGCGTACGCCACCGGTATAGGCCAGACCGTCGCTGACCGTCTGCACGCCCTGGGCTTTCATGCGGTCACGGGTGATGACCGATACCGACTGGGTGGTTTCCATCAACGGCGTATCGGTCTTGGTCGCCGTGATGGCGCGGGTGGCCAGATAACCACTGACTGGTCCCTGCGGGTTTTCCTGGGCAATACCGGTGATATTGCTGGGACTCAGCTCCAGCGCATCCGCACTATCACCCGCCGCAACCACGCTGAAACTCCCGCCTTCGGTCACCACCAGGCGCAAGCCGCTGCCCGTCAGCGCCTGGCGCATCGCCTCGGGCGCCGACATCGTGCCGCGAATCGCCGCTGCCTGTTTGCCGCTGACCAGCGCCGGGTCGAGCGAGACTACCTGGCCGCTCTGCCGGGCGATGGCGTTGAGGGTGGCGCCCAGGCTGGCGGCCGGGAGGTCGAAGGTCAGTGCCTGCTGCTGTTCGCTGCTGTCCGCCAGAGCGGTGGTGAGTGGCAGGCCGGCAGCGAGCGCGACGGCCAGGGCGAGGGGCCAGGGTTTGAGCACGGGGTTCTCCTGAATGTGTGTGTCGTCAGGAGAGAGGTGCGACGAAAGATGAAAACCGGACACGCCTGCGAAGAATTTTCATTAAATATTTCTCTGGCGTCTTCTGCGGCTGAAGGCGCTACTGCTTTTCACGGCCACGCCGGACTGTGCGAGGCGGCAGTGCTAAACGGCCACCCGTTGACTGCGTTAACCCCGCGGCCCGATCAGGGTCAGCCAGGGGCCGTAGCTCTCGACCTTGAGCGGCAGCGTCTCGGCCAGCGCCTTGAGCGTGCGTTCGCTATCATCCAGCGGGAACACGCCCTGCACGCGCAGGCCGCGCACTTCCGGGGCCAGGCGCAGCAGGCCGCGGTGGTAGGGGCGCAGGGCGTCGATCACGCTCTGCAGCGGTTCGTCGAGCACGCTGAGCTGGCCCTGCTGCCAGTCGGCGCGATAGCGCTGGTCGCCATCGAGGCGCTGGATACGCACCTGACGCAGCTCGGCGGCCTGGCCGGCCTGCAGATCCAGTTGTTCACCGCTGGGCAGAGACACGCGCACGGCATGCTCCAGTACCACCACACGGGTCGAATCGGCCTGCTGCTCGACCAGAAAGCGCGTGCCCAGCGCCCGTGCGTCGCCCTGTGCGGTACGCACGACAAAGGGCCGCGTGGCATCGGCCGCCACCTGTACCACCAGCGAACCCTGGCGCAGATGCAGCAGGCGTTGGCCGGGCGAGAAGTCGAGGTCCACGGCGCTGCCGGCGTTCAGGCTCAGGCGGCTGCCGTCGGCGAGGGTCAGCTCGCGGCGCTGGCCGGTGCCGGTACGCAGGTCGGCGAGCAGGGCCTGGCCGTGATCGCTGCGCGCCGCCAGCCACGAACCGCCGCCGAACAGGCCAAGGCCGAGCAGCCCGCGCAGCACATCGCGGCGGCCGTGGCTGGGCTGCAGCAGCGGTTCACGCAGGCTGGCTGGCGCGCTGCGCACCCGCTCATAGGGCTCGCCCAGGCGGCGCTGCAGTTCCTGCCAGGTGTGCGCATGCGCGGGGGCCGCAGCCAGCCAGTCGTGGAAGGCCGCCTCGGTTGCCGCATCGCTGCGCCCGGAGCGCAGGCGCACCATCCACTCGATAGCCTGCTCGACCACCGGCTGCAGCGCTTCGTCCGTCATGGCTGCAGCTCGCTCAGCCAGCACTGGCGCAGGGCCTGGGTCATGTAGCGGCTCACGGTGCGCTCGGAAACGCCCAGGCGGCGGGCAATCTCGACATAGCTGAGGCCGTCGAGCTGGCTGTAGAGAAAGGCCTGCCTCACCACCTGCGGCAGGTCGCAGAGCATGCGGTCGATGCGGGTGAGTGCTTCGAGCAGCAGCAGTTTGTCTTCCGGCGACGGCGCGACCGCTTCCGGCAACAGCGCCAGGCGTTCGAGATAGGCCTGTTCCAGGCGCTGGCGACGGTAGCGGTCGTAGATCAGGCGGCGCGCCACGGTGGAGAGAAACGCGCGCGGGCGCTCGAGATTGGTCGGGTCGATGCGTGCCGTGAGCAACTGGCAGAAGGTCTCCGCCGCGGTGTCTTCGGCATCGGCACGGTTACGCAGCTGGCGCTGGATATGCTGCAGCAGCCAGCGGTGATGGTCGCTGAAGAAGAAACCGAGCTTGGAGGGGGTCGACACGGTGGCGTCTCATGGTGAATGAGAATTCGTCGCATCTTAGCGATGTGCCACCTTGCCTGTAAATGAAACCTCTGCACGGGGGGCTAGTCTTGAAGATGAACCCCTCAATTTCAGGAGCTGAACATGTCCAACCATCACACTTACAAGAAGATCGAAATCGTCGGTTCATCGCCGACCAGCATCGAGGAGGCCATTGAGAACGCGTTGGCCGAATGCGCCAAGAGCGTGCGCAACATGGATTGGTTCGAGGTGGTGGACACCCGCGGCCATATCGAGAATGGCAAGGTGGCCCATTATCAGGTCACGCTCAAGGTTGGCTTTCGCCTGAGCGGTAGCTGATGCCTTGAGCGTTGAGGAAGGCGATCAAGGCTTCGCGGCTGTTGTAACGCGGCTGATAGCCGAATTCTTCTTTCAGGCGCTGGTTGGCCAGCACGGGCCGGTAACGCAGGAAGTCCAGCTGTTCCGGGCCGTACTGGCTCAGCCCCAGTGGTTTGAGCAGATGCAGGGCGCCGGCGAGTAACGTCGCCGGTAGCGGGCGGTAGGGTTTGCCGAGAATGGCGGCGATTTCCGCCAGGCTCAGGGCGCCATCGCCGGCCAGGTTGTAGATGCCTTCCCGAGCGTCCTCCAGGCCCTGGCGGATGATGCCGACGACGTCCTGTTCCCAGATGAACACGAAGCGGCTGGCGTGGCCGCGTACGCCCAGCACCGCGCGTTTCCTGAACAGATCGCTGATCGGGTTGTTCAGTCGTTTGCCAAGAATGGTGCCGGGGCGCAGGACCAGCTGGCGAAGTTGCGGGTGGTCGTTGCGAGCGCGGGCCAGCAGTTGTTCGATTTCGAGTTTGTGCCGGGCGTAGGCGAAGCGCGGATGCCCGCGCAACGGGTGGCTTTCGTCGATCCACTCGGCGTTATCGGGGGTATAGCCGTAGGCTGCGCCGGAGCTGGTCACGATGAGCTGGCGCACGCCATTGGCGACGGCACTGTCCACCAGGCATTGGGTACCACCAACCTCGATGGCATGCAGATGCGCTTCGCTCATGTCGCGTGGCGGGCGAATCACGGTGGCCAGATGGACGATGGCATCCGGTTGCCAGCCGCTGATGCAGGCGCGCACTTGCGCCGGGCGCCCCATATCCAGCAACACGGGCTCGATATTGGCTTTCAGCCCGCGGCTGTCGAGGGGACGGATGTCGGCGGCGATCAGCGACCACTCGGGATGCTGGATGGCCAGTTCCTCGAGTAGTTGGTGGCCGATGAAACCGGCGGCGCCGGTGATCAGAACGCGCATGGGGGGCTCCTGGCGGTGCGGAGGCGAGGCCTTGGCGGGGAAAGTTGTTTCCTGATTGGCAACGATGCTCAGCCAAGCGGGTCGCCCGGATGAAATCCGGGAACGATCGGCGGCATAGCAAACCGCCCCGGATTTCATCCGGGCTACAGGACAGCGCCAGCGGCGCTCGATTAGTCCGGCTGAAGCTCATAACTAATCAGGAGTTGTTTTACCCTCTGTGCAGACTAGTCCCGTGGGCTGCAACGGTCAGTGGCACAGGCGGTCAGCGGTCATGGCGATTCACGTCAGGCCGACCAACGGTGTGTCGCTGCTCACAGCGGCGGCGGGCCTGGGTAGCGAGGTGTGGCTGGATCGGGCAAGCTGCCCGCGAGAATTCAGGGAGGAATGTCATGTTCAGACTCATCTTGCTGCTGAGCCTGTTGTCACTCGCAGGTTGTGTCGACAACGAACCGCCGCTCGCCGAGGAACGGCAGTTGCTGCTCAGCGGCGAAGACTTTGCCGCGTATGAGGCGCCGGTCGATGGCCGGTACCAGAAGCTGGTGAGCTATGCCTCGCGGACCATCGATCTCAGCTTCGAGAGCGATGACAGCGACTGGTTCTATCTCTACAGCGGAGTCTCGCTCTACCCGAACGCAGGCGATGCGTTTATGACCAGTTACGCCGAGACCTTTGGCGCCTCCCTGGGCCTGCGTAACAGTGGGTTGGAGCAGCAGGAAATAGCCTTCGAGACCGAACTGGCCAGCCGCGCCAGTCTGCAGTTGCTGACTCAGGATGGAGAGCCGGTGGGCAACCTGTTCTATGCCACGGTGGGCAAGAAATCCATATTCACCATCTTCACCGGCATCTACTTCGACCAGAGCGAAGACTTCGCGGCGTTCATCGCGCCCAAGCTACTGACCTTGAGTGAATATCAGCATGCCGATCCGCTGCTGACCTGGGCGGGCCGGACGCTCGGCGTCAATGACTAGCAGTCCTCAGCCGAAGAACCAATAGCACACGGCGATAGCGGCGATGATGCCGGCGGCATCAGCGACCAGGGCACAGCCGACCGCATGGCGGGCGCGCTGCAGGCCGACGGCACCGAAGTACACGGCAAGCACGTAGAAGGTGGTTTCCGTACTGCCCTGTACCGTGGCGGCGAGCAGAGCCGGGAAGCTGTCGACACCGAAGTTCTCCATGGTCTCGATCAGCATGGCGCGTGCGGCGCCGCCGGAGAACGGTTTGATCAGCGCGGTAGGCAGGGCATCGACGAAACGGGTGTCCCAGCCCAGCGTTTCGATCAACCAGCGAATGCCATCCAGGCCATAGTCCAGGGCGCCGGAAGCCCGCAGTACCCCGATGGCGCAGAGCATGGCGACCAGATAGGGCAGCAGGTTCTTGGCAACGTCGAAGCCTTCCTTGGCGCCCTCGATGAAGCTCTCGTAAACGGCGACGCGGCGTAGCGCGCCGACGATCAGAAACAACAGAATCAGACCAAACAGGGTGAGGTTGCCGAGCAGCGATGACAGCGCGGCCAGTGCCGTTGCGCTCATGCCGGCGAGCAGTGTCATGAAGCCACCGAGCAACAGTGCGCTGGGAATCAGGTAGGCCAGCACCACCGGGTCCCACAGACGCAGGCGCTGCATCAGCGCCACGGCCAGCAGGCCAGCCAGGGTCGAGGCGCTGGTAGCCAGCAGGATGGGCAGGAACACCAGCGTTGGGTCTTCGGCACCTTGCTGCACGCGGTACATGAAGATCGACACCGGCAGCAGGGTCAGCGACGAGGTGTTGAGGACCAGGAACAGGATCTGCGCGTTGCTCGCCGTGGTGGCGCTCGGGTTGAGATCCTGCAGGGCACGCATGGCCTTGAGACCGATGGGCGTGGCGGCGTTGTCCAGGCCCAGGCCGTTGGCGGCGAAGTTCATGCTGATCAGGCCCAGGGCCGGATGGCCGCGCGGCACCTCGGGCATCAGGCGGGCGAATAGTGGCCCCAGCAGTCGTGCGAGCAAGTCGACCAGACCGGCCTTCTCGGCGATGCGCAGCAGGCCGAGCCAAAGGGTCAGGGTGCCGAACAGCACCACCATCAGCTCGACCGAGAGCTTGGCCATGGCGAACAGACTTTCGACCATGGCGCCGAACACACTGGCGTCTCCGCCAACCAGCCAGCGCACCAGGGCCGCGATAGCGCCCAGTACGAAGAAGCTCAGCCACAGGCCGTTGAGCATTGCGATCCCCCTTAGCTCGAAGTCGCGAGCGACGCCTTCCTTGGTGCTCTTCTCCCTGGGGGAGAAGGTGGCGCGAAGCGCCGGATGAGGGAGGGCATGCCGTTATGGCAGGGGATGATAACGCGCTGGCCGCTTTCGTGGTGCGGCCGGCGGCGCTGCTTACTCAATACCAGTTCGGGTCGCTGCGCAGTTGCTCTTCCAGCAGTGCGCGGACTTCGTCGTCCGGTTCGCCCAACCAGCGCAGGCTGGCGTGCTCACTAGGGGCACGGTCTTCCGGCAGGCCCTCAGGGACCTGTACGTAGAGTGCATAGGCGTCGTCGTCTTCCCACTCGAAGGCAACATAGACGCGCTGGTTGAAGCAGTTCTGTGCTTCGCACACCTGGCCTACGAGGAAGCGGTCGCTGTCGGCCTCTACCGCCTGCATCGGCGTGGAGAGACCAGTGAGGTTCATCAACCAGTCCGGCAGACGTTGTTCGTCTTCGACCAGATCCTGCCAGGCTTCGCGGTACTCGGCATTGCTGGTCAAAAGCTCGCCGGGGTGAAAGCTGGCATCGCGATCGGCGGCCTGAGCCGCCAGGGCGCCGCCCATCAGCAGGGCGGCGGCAATGGCGTGAATCGTTTGCATCCAAACCTCCTTACAAGCGCGGACGACGGCCCATGAAGAACGAGATGATGAACAGCACCAGGAACACCACGAATAGAATCTTGGCGATACCTGCAGCGGTGCCGGCGATACCACCGAAACCCAGTACGGCGGCGATGATGGCGATGATCAGGAAAGTAATTGCCCAGCTCAGCATGGCGTTTCTCCTCGGTGACTCAGTGGGTAATGGCCCAGGTAGGCCAGGGGTCTTGCGCGTCGCTCTGGACCACCGGCTGAGGTGTGTTGCCCGTAGGCAGTTCCAGCTCGGCGGTGTTGCGGCTCGCACACAGGGTCTGGCCGATCAGCAGGACGCTGGCGAGCGTCAGGCTGAGCAGAAGCAGCAAGCTGGCAAGTACCAGAGCGACTATCCACATGGCGGTTCTCCTGTTGCGTGAGAGGCGGATGGCTCGAGTTCGTGTCATCTGCGTCTCTTCCTTTCAGCATTGCGACTGGCGCCTGACCGGTCGCTCACTGGGGATATTGCAGCGCCCGTGCCAGGCCTGGCGGTCATGGAAAATTCTTTAAAATCATTGGCTTGGAGAAGTGGTGTTTTCACGGCAGCGGGCATCCTGCCCGAAACGCATTGTCGCGGTCGTGCGTTTTGCCCGACGGCCCTGGCGTGCGCATGCCTGCTTGCGTGCCAGAGTGGTCGCCCGCCGACTACACAGTCGGTATACTCGCAGCGCCCGCTTGCCATGCGGGTTCCGCGCCCCAGAACAACAACCGCGCCGCGAGTCCGAGCCGATGAACGACTACGAACAGGAAGATCCGATTCCCCAGGGCGACCTCGCTCTGCAGATCACTGCGTTGCCGCGTGAGACCAATGGTTTCGGGGATATTTATGGTGGCTGGCTGGTGTCCCAGATGGATCTCGCCGGCACCGCCATGGCCAGCAAGGTTGCCGGTGGCCGCGTGGCGACCGTGGCCATCGACCGCATGGCGTTTCTGGTGCCGGTGGCGGTCGGCGCGCAATTGTCTTTCTACACCCAGGCGCTGGAAATTGGCCGTAGCTCGATCCAGATGATGGTCGAGGTGTGGAGCGACGATCCGTTGTCCAACGAGTGGCGCAAGGTCACCGAAGCGGTGTTCGTCTTCGTCGCTATCGACGGCAGTGGCCGTACCCGTCCGGTGCCGCCCCGTCGCGGTTGAGGCTGCCAATGGCAGTAACGAAAACGCCGGCTGATAGCCGGCGTTTTGTTAGGTGCTGAGCGATCAGCCGCGGATGTTGTAGATGTCCTTGTCGGCCACTTCCGCGTAGTCGTACAGGCGCTTGAGGTAGGCCTTCTGGTGTTCCCAGACCTTGGCGGCTGCCGGATCGGCTGCTGCGCTGGCCTCGACCACTTCACCGGCCACGTCCTTCAGGCGGGCCAGCACTTCGTCAGGCAGGCGGCGGACTTCGACGCCGTCGGCCTTGAGTTGCTCCAGGGCTTCCATGTTCTTGGCGTTGTAGTCGTCGAGCATGTCGCCGTTGACGTCACGGGCAGCGGCGCGAACGATGGCCTTGAGATCAGCCGGCAGGGTTTCCCAGGCCTTGATGTTGATGTCCAGCTCGAACAGTACGCTCGGCTCTTGCCAGCCCGGGGTGTAGTAGTACTTGGCTGCCTTGTGCAGACCCAGGGCCAGGTCGTTGTATGGGCCGATCCACTCGGTGGCGTCGATGGCGCCGGTCTGCATGGCGGTGAAGATCTCACCGGCCGGCATGTTGACCACGGTACCGCCCATCTTGGTCAGCACTTCGCCGCCCAGGCCAGGAGTACGCATCTTCAGACCTTTGAAGTCGTCGACCGAGTTCATTTCCTTGTTGAACCAGCCGGCGGTCTGTACGCCGGTGTTGCCGCAGGCCATCGGCAGTACGCCGAACGGCTTGTAGACTTCTTCCCACAGCGCTTGGCCGCCACCGTAGTGCAGCCAGGCGTTCATTTCCTGGGCATTCGGGCCGAACGGCAGGGCGCAGAAGAACTGTGCGGCCGGCACCTTGCCCTTCCAGTAGTACGGTGCGCCATGACCCATTTCGGCGGTACCGCGAGAGACTGCATCGAATACTTCCAGTGCCGGCACCAGTTCGCCGGCTGCGTAGACCTTGACCTTCAGGCGGCCGTTACTCATCTCATCGACCAGCTTGGCGAAGCGCTCGGCCCCCACGCCGACGCCTGGGAAGTTCTTTGGCCAGGAGGTGACCATCTTCCAGTTGAAGGTCTGGGCACTCGAACCCTCTTGGGGTGCTGCGCTGCTCTTGGCCTCTTCTTTACAGCCAGCCAGTGCGGTTGCTGCAAGGCCTACGCCCGCTGCGGCGAGTATGTCGCGACGTTTCATGCAATGCTCCTTCTTGTTGTATTGGTCTGACCACGGGATCGCCGAAGGTAGACCGGGCGTGAATAACATAGGGTGTCGTGACCCACAAGCCTAGTTGCTACGACTAAAGTTGTACGGGCATTGCTGCATCACCGGTAGCCTGCCTAGAATCGCCGGCCTGCGACCCACAAGGATGCGGGCGGCGCGACATGCGACCAACCGGTTTGCTGTCCTGTCTCCTACTCATAACGATAAAGGACTCACTATGTCCGACAAGCCTTCACTTCCCCTCGCGCTTGCGTCCCTGATCGATGCTCTCAATGCCTGGCTGGGCAAAGCCTGCGCCTGGCTAACCGTGTTTCTGGTGATTGGCACCGCCATCGTCGTGGTGCTGCGTTACGGTTTCGGTATCGGCGCCACTGCTTTGCAGGAGGCCGTGCTCTACGCTCACGCGCTGGTGTTCATGGGCGCCGCAGCCTGGGTGCTGCAACGCAACGGCCACGTGCGCGTGGATATCTTCTATCAAAAATTCAGCGGCCGCCGTCAGGCGCTGGTCGAGGTCCTTGGCACCCTGCTGTTTCTCTTGCCGGTTGCGTTGTTCCTCGGCTGGGCCAGCTGGGACTACGTCAGCAACTCCTGGTCGACGCTCGAAGCGTCCAGCGAGTCGGGCGGGCTGAAATTCGTCTATCTGCAGAAGAGCATCATCCTGGTGCTGGTCGCCAGCCTGGTGCTGCAGGGTATTTCCAACCTGATCAAGGCGCTCTACGTCATCAGCGGTCGCCTGCCGGCTCCGGAGGTGAAACATGGCTGAGTTGATGGCGATTCTGCTGTTCGTCAGTATTTGCGTGGCCTTGATGGCCGGCTTTCCGGTGGCCTTCACCCTGGCCGGCGTTTCCCTGCTGTTCGCCGGTATCGGTGTGCTTACCGGGACCTTCGACCCGGGCTATCTGAGCGCCCTGCCGAACCGTCTGTTCGGCATCATGAACAACCAGACCATGCTGGCTGTGCCGTTGTTCGTGTTCATGGGCGTGATGCTGGAACGTTCACGCGTGGCCGAGGACCTGCTCGAGTCCATGTCGCGTCTGTTCGGTACCCTGCGTGGCGGCCTGGCGATCTCCGTATGCGTGGTTGGCGCCCTGCTCGCAGCCAGTACCGGCATCGTCGGCGCTACCGTGGTGACCATGGGCCTGCTGGCGCTGCCGACCATGCTGCGGCGTGGCTATGACCCGGCGATCGCCACCGGCACCCTGGCCGCTACCGGTACCCTGGGGCAGATCATTCCGCCGTCCATCGTGCTGGTGCTGCTGGGTGACGTGATGTCCAGCGCCTATCAGCAGGCGCAGCTGAAGATGGGCATCTTCTCGCCGAAGACCGTGTCGGTCGGCGACCTGTTCGTCGGCGCCCTGCTGCCCGGTCTGCTGCTGGTTGGCCTGTACATCGCCTACATCATCTTCGTCGCGGTGTTCCAGCCGAAGAAGCTGCCGGCGCTGCCGCAGGAAGAGCTCGGCCCGATCGAATGGGGCAAGCTGGCCAAGGCGCTGATTCCGCCGCTGATCCTTATCGGCGCGGTGCTCGGCTCCATTCTCGCCGGCTACGCGACGCCTACCGAGGCGGCTGCACTGGGCGCTGTCGGTGCGATGTTGCTGGCCCTGAGCAAGAACAAGCTGAATTTTGGCCAGCTCAAGGAAGTGGCCTACGGCACCACCGAAATCAGTGCCATGGTCTTCATGATCCTGATCGGCGCGTCGCTGTTCTCCCTGGTGTTCCGCGGCTTCGGCGGCGAAGTACTGATTGAGGATGTGTTCGCGCAACTGCCTGGCGGCGTGCTCGGCGCGTTCTTCCTGGTGATGGTGGTGATCTTCCTGCTCGGCTTCATCCTCGACTTCATCGAGATCACCTTCGTGGTAGTGCCGATTGTCGGGCCGGTGCTGCTGGCCATGGGGCTGGACCCGATCTGGCTGGGCGTAATGATCGCGCTGAACCTGCAGACCTCCTTCCTCACCCCGCCGTTCGGCTTCGCGCTGTTCTACCTGCGTGGCGTGACGCCGGCCAGTGTGGCGACCAGCACCATCTACAAAGGCGTGCTGCCGTTCATCCTGATCCAGATCCTGCTGTTGGTGATCGCCTATATCTTCCCGGGCCTGATCACCTGGCTGCCGGAACAGGTCTATGGTCCATAGGTCATAGTTTGCAGTGCGCAGACGCCCGTCCCTGTGACGGGCGTTTTGCTTGATGTGCACGACATGCTTCAAATAGATGTTACTTCGCGGAGCGAGAGGCCCTCATGAGCAAGACCCAAGTCGAACGCGTGGAGCTGGACCAGCTCACCTGCTGGCGCATACGGGCGCAACGCAGCGAACTGCTGATTGCCCAGCAGGGCGCGCAGATTCTCAGCTACCAGCAGGATGACCAGCCGCCGTTGATCTGGTTGAGCCCCGATGCGGCCTATCGCCAGGGTCAGAGCGTGCGTGGCGGTGTACCGATCTGCTGGCCCTGGTTCGGCGACCTGCGGCGCAACCCGCAGGCGGTGCAGGCGCACTATCAGCATAACGAAGCCCCTGCCCATGGCCTGGTGCGCAACCTGGACTGGCAATTAATGGGTATTGCCGAGGAGGGTGACAGGGTCAGCCTGCGCTTTGCCTTCGACGCTCGCGAGCGACCGCTACCGGGCTGGCCGCGCGATGCCAGCGTGCAATTGGAAGTCAGCCTGGGCGATGACCTGCAGCTGCGTCTGGAGACGGAGAACCGCAGTGATCATCCGCTGGCGCTGAGCCAGGCGCTGCACACCTACTTCGCCGTCAGCGATGTTCGCCAGGTTCAGGTTCAGGGCCTGCAGAGCTGCCGCTACATCGACACCCTGCAGGACTGGCGTGAGCTGCGCCAGGAGGGGCTGCTCGAATTCAGCGGCGAGACCGATCGCATCTACTGCGACCCAGCAGCGCGCCTGAGCATCATCGACCCTGCCTGGCAGCGGCGTATTCATCTGGATACCCGCGGCTCACGCTCGGCGGTGCTGTGGAATCCCTGGATCGACAAGGCCAGGCGCCTGTCGCAGTTCCCCGACGATGCCTGGCAGAACATGCTGTGCATCGAAACCGCCAACCTGCTGGAGGACGTGGTGCAGCTGCAGGGCAAGCAACGGCACAGTCTGGACCTGCGCCTGTCCAGCGAGGCGATGGGCTAGCGGTCATGTGCCGATACACCGAACCTGTAGGTGCGGCGCCCCGCCGCGTATAGGGGGGGACCTGAAAAGGTTCGCCCCGTGGCGTAATGCTGTTCACATAAGAATTGGTCGGACGCGATTAGTCCCCTCGCCCCTTTGGGGAGAGGGTTGGGCGGGCCGCGTTCGGCGAGGGGAAACTGGCAATTTTGCGGCCTTTTCAGCCCTCTCCCCCAGCCCCTCTCCCATAAATGGGAGAGGGGAGCCAGCGTCTGTAACCTTAAATGAACAGCATTACGCCCCGTGGCGGGGCTCCTACAAGAGGCGGTTAGCGGCCTGCCAGTCGTTCATGGACTGGCAGTGCTTGCTTGTGCCTCCAGGGCTTGCCGCAGGTCGTCGGCGCGGCTGAAGGCCTGCTGCGAGACGAGCCGCAGGCCATCGAGCTGCAACCACAGCACCTCGCCTTCACCTGCCGGGTAGCGTGGAGCGATACGCGCGTCGCGGTCGAGGAGAATGCGGTAGTTGTAGTCACGCATCTTCGGTACGGCGAACAGCGTGGCGATCACGCCCGGCATGCGGCTGATATCGGCGAGGAAGACCGCCTGGCGCTGTTGCAGATAACCCTTGGATTGGCCTTCCAGTGCGCTGTTGACCAGTTTGGCGCCATCCATGTCGCGTGCCACGAGGAGGATGCGGGTCTCGTCGTTGAGCGTGTAGGGGGCGTCATGCTGGTCCAGCAGCGTCCAGGGTACCAGGCGCTCGCCAGGTTCCATGGCCAGCGCGGCACTGGATAACAGGCACAGCAGCAACAGGGTGACGGCTTTCATGCAGAGACTCCGGGCAGAAGGTTAGAGGTCTTCGTCAGTGACCAGGCGCACGTCACTGGCATCCATCGCGTAGGCCGCATCGGCCAGATCATTGCTGATCTTCTCTACCTTGAGCGGGCCACTTATCCACAAGGGCGCGTAGATGTCCTCGAGTGCAATGCCTTTGGGGTAGCGCACCAGCACCAGCTGGTTGGGCGGCGGTGGTGGAACGTGGATGCAGGCGCCCGGGTAGGGCACCAGGAAGAACAGCGTGCTGTTGCCCTTCTCGTCGGTTTCCAGCGGTACCGGGTAGCCGCCCAGGCGAATGGCCTTGCCGTCCAGTGCGGCAACGGTTTTCGCCGAGTACATCACCGCAGGCAGGTCCTTGTCCTGCTGGCGCAGGCCATCGGTGCTGTAGAAGGCGCTGTCGCCCTCCGGGCTGTTGTGGCTGATCTCGGGCATTTCTTCCAGGGCCTGGCGATCTTCGGCAGGCATCAGGTCGAGCCAGTCGGTTTCCGGCAGTTCAGCGTGAGCCAGGCTGGAAAGAAGCAGCAGGGAGAGCAGCAGGTGGCGCATGGTGGGCAGAGTCTCGTGGCGGCGGTTGCGGCGGAGCAGGTAGCGACTGGGCACCCCGGCTCCGCGAGGACCGTACTCAGTCCTTCTTGATGGCGCCGTAGATTACCAGCAGAACGATGGCGCCGATCACCGCGCCGATAAAACCAGCCGCCTGGCCGGCCTGGTAGATGCCCAGCGCCTGGCCACCATAGGTGGCGGCGATGGAGCCACCGATACCGAGCAGAATGGTCATGATCCAGCCCATGCTGTCATCACCAGGTTTGAGAAAGCGTGCGACCAGACCGACGATCAGGCCGATGAAAATGGTGCCGATGATGCCCATTGGCATGTCTCCTTGAGTCAGTGTTTGCATCGGACAGCCGGGCGGGGCGATCAGTTCGCCTCATCCGGTGGCGCAACGCCATAGCGGCGGTAGATCAAGGCAATTTCGCCGTCCTTGCGCATGCGCTCCAGCTCTGCGGCCAGGCGATCGTAGAGTGCACGTCGGTCGCCCTGATAGCGCGTCAGCGATGCGCCGAAGTGATTGTCCAGGGTCTGCTGGTGGGCGTAGTGCGCGTAGCTGTAGTCGCGAAAATTCATCGCTTCGAGCTGCGTTTCCATCGGTATCGCGTCGAGAACGGCGATAGCGTCAAGGCGCCCGGCACGGAACATGGCGACCAGTTGCGCATCGTCGCTGGCGTAGACGCGATCGAGCTGGCCATCGCTGTCGAAGGGTTCAAAATAGGCTGTGCCTCGCTTGACCCCGACCGCCAGTCGATACAAATCCTTGTACTGGCTCAGCTCGCTCTCCCGGCCGGGATGAACGACGAAGCGCACGTTCAGCTGCTGGCTGCCGATGCTGGGAAGGAAGTGGATGTACTCGCGACGCGGCTCGGTCATCAGCACGCGCGGTACCAGGTCGATGCGGCCCGAGCGCAGATCATCGAGGCTGCGCAGGAAGGGCGCCAGGCGCCAGTGCAGGTCCACGCCGACGCGATCGGCCGCCATCTCCAGCACGCTGATCAGTGGGCCGCTGGGCAGGCCATCAACGGCGCGCATCTCCGGTGGGCGCTCACGGAAGTCGACACGCAATGCGTCTTCAGCACCGCTACAGGTCAGTGCGAACAACAGAGGCAGCAGAGAAAAGAGGTACTTCATGGGAGGCTCTTGAACGACCACCGTCGTTCAAGAGCTTAGCTGCGAAATGCTTGCTCAGCGCTTGGCGATCAGCGCTTCGACTTCAGCAATGCGCGCGTCGAGAGTAGCGCGGTCGCTGCAGCGCAGGGTGGCGTGGCCAACCTTGCGCCCAGCCTTGAAGGCCTTGCCGTAGTGGTGCAGGTGGCAGTCGGCAATCGCCACCACTTTATCCACAGCCGGCACTTCGCCGAGGAAGTTGAGCATGGCGCTTTCGCCGACCTTGGCGGTCGAGCCCAGCGGCAGGCCGGCAACGGCGCGCAGGTGGTTCTCGAACTGGCTACATTCGCTGCCTTCGATGGTCCAGTGCCCGGAGTTGTGCACGCGCGGGGCGATCTCGTTGGCCTTCAGACCACCGTCGACTTCGAAGAACTCGAAGGCCAGCACGCCGACGTAGTCGAGCTTGTCCAGCACGCGGCTGACGTAGTCTTCGGCCAGTGCCTGCAGCGGGTGGTTGCTGCTGGCGACGGACAGGTTGAGCACGCCGCCAACGTGGGTGTTGTGCACCAGCGGGTAGAAGCGCGTTTCGCCGTCGCGGCCACGCACGGCCACCAGCGACACCTCACCGGTGAACGGCACGAAGCCTTCGAGGATGCACGGTACGCTGCCCAGCTCGGCGAACGCACCAACCACGTCGGCCGCCTCGCGCAGGACCTTCTGGCCCTTGCCGTCGTAGCCCAGGGTGCGGGTCTTCATCACCGCCGGCAGGCCGATGGCGGCCACGGCAGCATCGAGATCAGCCTGCGACTGGATGTCAGCGAATTCCGGTGTGGGGATGCCGAGGTCCTTGAACATCGACTTCTCGAACCAGCGGTCGCGGGCAATGCGCAGGGCTTCGGCGCTCGGGTAGACCGGGACGAACTGCGAGAGGAAGGCCACGGTCTCGGCTGGCACGCTCTCGA
This sequence comes from Pseudomonas pichavaramensis, assembly GCF_050473265.1. Taxonomy (NCBI): domain Bacteria; kingdom Pseudomonadati; phylum Pseudomonadota; class Gammaproteobacteria; order Pseudomonadales; family Pseudomonadaceae; genus Pseudomonas; species Pseudomonas pichavaramensis. The sequence continues at coordinate 142,203 of NZ_JBJKFJ010000009.1, forward strand.
ACTCGAAAGTCACCAGGTCGACTTCGTCAGCCAGCTGGCGCAGGTGGTCCTGGTCGCCATAGTCCGCGCGGATGTGCTCACCGAGCGCCTGGGCGCAGGCATCCGGCGCCGGGTCGAGGAAGGCGAAGTTCATGCCCAGCGGAGTTCCCGCCAGCGCCATCATGCGGCCCAGCTGGCCGCCGCCGATTACACCGATTTTCATAACAAAGCCCCTTTTCAGCAGGTGGCGAGACCAAGCAGTTGAACGCTGCCCGCAGCGCAGGAAGCGGAGTTTACGCCGGTAAATGAGCATTCCGAGCAGCGCACAGCGTGCAAATGCGCCGTGTCGCAGCCCCTGATGGAATGGGCTTCAGGCCTCGCGCGGGTCCGGGTTGCTCAGCACGGTATCGGTCTGCTCCTGACGGAACTGTTTGAGTGCCGCATGGAACTGCGGGTGCTGATGACCGAGGATGCTGGCCGCCAGCAGCGCCGCGTTGACTGCACCGGCCTTGCCGATGGCCAGAGTGGCGACCGGAACGCCGGCTGGCATCTGCACGATCGACAGCAGCGAGTCGACGCCCGAGAGCATCGACGACTGCACCGGCACGCCGAGTACCGGCAGGTGGGTCTTGGCCGCGCACATGCCCGGCAGGTGGGCGGCGCCGCCGGCTCCGGCGATGATCACCTGGATGCCACGTGCTTCGGCTTCTTCGGCGTACTGGAACAGCAGGTCCGGGGTGCGGTGGGCGGAGACCACCTTGACCTCGTGGGGAATGCCCAGCTTGTCCAGCATCTCGGCGGTGTGGCTAAGGGTGGACCAATCGGACTTGGAGCCCATGATCACGCCAACCAGTGCGCTCATCGTCGTGCCTCTTATCTCTGGCGCCTCGCGGCGCGTCAAAAATTTGCCCTGCAGGGCGCGTCAAAAACCAACAAGCCACGCAGGCGAGCCAGCGTGGCTTGTGAATGTTCGGTTGGCCGGGCGCTGCCGGCCGAAGGCCGCGAAGTATAACGCAAAGCCGCGGCGGGCGGGCACTGGCCATGACCGTTTGTCATGCCAGCCGCCGTTGCTGGGGAAAACCGTCCAAACCTTGCTCTGGAGCAATGCCTGCATGCGTCACGCGCGCAGACTGGGCGAACACTCGCATGGAAGAGGAACAGCGTATGAACCAGACCATGAAAGCCGCAGTCGTCCACGCCTTCGGCGAACCATTGCGCATCGAGGAGGTGAAAACACCACTGCCCGGACCGGGGCAGATCCTGGTGAAAATCGAGGCGTCGGGTGTGTGCCACACCGACTTGCACGCAGCTGAAGGCGACTGGCCGGTGAAACCGAGCCTGCCGTTCATCCCCGGCCACGAAGGCGTCGGCTATGTAGCGGCGGTTGGCAGTGGGGTGACCCGCGTCAAGGAAGGCGACCGCGTCGGGGTGCCCTGGCTGTATACCGCCTGCGGTTGCTGCGAACACTGCATGACCGGGTGGGAAACCCTTTGCGAGAGTCAGCAGAACACCGGGTACTCGATCAATGGCGGTTACGCCGAGTATGTGCTGGCCGACCCCAATTACGTCGGCATCCTGCCCAAGAATGTCAATTTCCTGGAGATCGCGCCGATCCTCTGCGCCGGCGTGACGGTGTACAAGGGCCTCAAGGAAACCGGAGCACGCCCCGGTCAGTGGGTGGCGATCTCGGGGATCGGTGGTCTTGGCCACGTTGCCGTGCAGTACGCCCGCGCCATGGGCCTGCACGTGATTGCCGTGGACGTCGATGACGCCAAGCTGGAGCTGGCGCGCAAGCTCGGCGCCAGCCTGACCATCAACGCGCGCAAGGAGAACCCGGCCGAGGTGGTGCAGCGTGATATCGGCGGTGCCCACGGCGTACTGGTCACGGCCGTATCCAATGCTGCCTTCGGCCAGGCCATCGGCATGGCACGTCGGCGCGGCACGGTGGCCCTGGTCGGTTTGCCGCCGGGTGATTTTCCGACGCCGATCTTCGATGTGGTGCTCAAGGCCATCCACATCACCGGCTCCATCGTCGGCACCCGTGCGGACCTGCAAGAGGCGTTGGACTTTGCTGATGAGGGCCTGGTCAAGGCTACGGTGCACAGTGACAAGCTGGACAACATCAACGGCATCTTCGATCAGATGCGTGGTGGCCAGATCGAAGGGCGGATAGTGCTGGAGTTCTGAGTCGGTAGGGAGGGTCGCCAGTCGCGGGCTGGCGATTTTCCTACAGCGCGTGCGAGGACAAGCGCACAGATTGCCAGCCTGTCGCTGGCTATACTGCACAGCCTTCATTCCCGTACAAGGACGTGCCGCATGAATCGCTATCTGTCGTGCTTTGCCCTTTCCCTTCTCTCCCTGCAGGTGTCCGCCCTCGAACTGGCCAAGCATCCGCAGGTGTTCGACGCTGGCCAGGGCGTCAGCCTGGCACTCGCTCCTTCGGCTGACGGCAAGCAGGCCCTGGTGCAGGTGCGCGGTATCAACCATCCGCTCGACGAAGTGGTTTTTCTCACCGAGGTGCGCGAGCTGGGCAACGAGCAGCGCGACTTCACCGTTCGCCTGGATGGCCGAGATTACAACCTGCTGAACAAGCGCCGTGCCTGGAGTGGTGAGAGCTTCCAGCTCAACCTGCCAGATACTCAGGGCTTCGAGCTCGGCTACGACGAAGACAGGAGCAAGGCATTGCAGCCAGGCGAGTTGCTCGCGCTCTATCAGCAGCAGGAGAAGGATGGCGTGCAGGCCAAGCTGGCCGCCTTCGACCGCGAGAAACGCGTGGCCGACTACAGTGCGCGCCTGCAGGCAGCGGACGCGGAGGCCTCGCAGGCCTGTGGTACGCAGTTGAGCACCCGCGTCGACTGGAAAGACATGGCAGACGAGCAACTGATGAGCCTCAGCGTGCCGAGTTTCTGCGCAGAGGTGGTCAGCCAGATGGCCTATCTGTGTGGCAAGGATGACCATTACAAAGCCGAGGCCAAAACCCTCAAGGGGGTCGACTGCCAATTCGGCGAGCGTATGAAACTGCGCGAGAGCGACGGCCGGTTGCAGTTCATCACCCATCCGCAAGAGCCCAATCAGGGCGACTTCATCAACGCCATTCTGCGTAATCGCTAAGCACTGTTTGCGGGCTTTGGCCCGCAAACCGCGGCATGTTTCTTGCGTTCCCTAGGGCATCAGCGCATACGGAACGCATCATGCTGCACGCCCCGCTCACAACCTTGCACGTGGTTTCCCTGATCCTGCAACGCTTCGCCGAGGCGCCCGAGTTGCGCCCGCAGCTGCTGGCCGGGAGCGGTATCGGTGCGGCGGATCTGGACTGTCCGGACGCACGCATCACCCGGGTGCAGGAGCTCCAGGTGTGTGCCAATGCCCTCACCCTGCGCGCTGACATGGGGCTCGAGCTGGGGCGCAGTCTGCATGTGTCTTCCTATGGGCTGCTTGGTTACGCCGCGCTCTCGGCTGCCACCTTTGGTGACGCCTGGCGGCTGTTGCTGCAGTACCCGGCGCTGCTTGGCACCTATTTTCGCCTCGACATGCAGGTGGAAGGTGAACTGGCCTGGATCTGCGCCAGTGGCTATCGCGACGTCGAAGCGCTGGAGCTGTTCAATGTCGAGATGTGCCTGGCGTCGCTGAAGCTGATCGGCGACGAGCTGTTGCAACAACCGCTGCCACTGGAGGCGGCGGAGTTCACCTACGCCCGGCCCCGGTACGTGAAACGCTATGCGAGCAGCTTCCCCTGCGCCCTGCGTTTCGGTGCGCAGCGCAATGCCTTCGCCTTCCCCGCCGCGTTGCTGGAACGGCGCCTGCCGCTGGCGGACAGCGTTACCCACGGCGACATGGTCGAGCGCTGCCGTCGTCTGAACGCCGAATTCAGCAGCCGTCAGGCCTGGCTGGAACGGGTGCGCCAGCTGCTCGCTGCGCAACTGGCAGAACCACCGGGCCTGGAGAACCTGGCGCAGCAGATGTACTGCTCGCCGCGCACCCTGCGCCGCCATTTGCAGGAGCTGGGCACCAGTTACCAGGGGCTGCTCGACGAGCTGCGCTTCGAGCGCGCCAAGGCGCTGCTAGGCGAGCAGCAGTGGCCTGTGTATCGCATCGCCGAGGAACTTGGCTTCAGTGAAACCGCCAGCTTCCGCCATGCCTTTCAGCGCTGGAGCGGCGTGCCGCCGAGTCGTTTCCGCGCGTAGCCAGCCTCCGTGGGAACGGCTTTAGCCGCAATTCACCGTGCCCTGTGTGTGTAAGAGCCTCGCCGCTGAAGCGCCTCCCACTGGATTGCGTCGCTCATGAACTTGGCCATTTCGATCCCCTTTTGGCCGTTGTCAGCGTTCTCGAACCGTCGTGAGCGAGCGAACAATGCAGGCACAACAACGAGGCCTGGAGCGCTTGGCATGCTCACTTACTACAGCGACGACCATCACCTGCACCACGGCAAGTGCGAGTTGATCGACGGGCAACTGATGCCCTGTTTCGAAAAACCGCAGCGCGCCGATCACATTCTTGCCCGCGTCAAACAGCGCCAACTCGGTGAAGTGAGGGCGCCGAAGGACTTCGGCCTGGCGCCCATCGAGCGTATTCACAGCAAGGCCTATCTCGATTTCTTCCAGGGGGCCTGGGCGCGCTGGCAGGATCAGGGCGGCAAGGGCGATCTGCTGCCGTTCACCTGGCCGGCCCGTACTCTGCGCGCGATGATTCCCACTGACTTGCATGGCCAGCTCGGCTACTACAGTTTCGACGGCGGTGCGCCAATCACTGCCGGTACCTGGCAGGCCGCCTACAGTGCTGCGCAGGTGGCGCTCAGCGCTCAGGCCGAGATCGCCGCTGGTGCGCAAAGTGCCTTCGCCCTGTGTCGTCCTCCAGGCCACCATGCCGCCGGCGACCTGATGGGCGGCTACTGCTACCTGAACAATGCCGCCATCGCTTCCCAGGCTTTCCTCGACCAGGGCCGCAAGAAGGTGGCCATCCTCGATGTCGATTACCACCACGGCAACGGCACGCAGGACATCTTCTACCGCCGCAGCGACGTGCTGTTCACCTCGATCCATGGCGACCCCGCCGAGGAGTTTCCCTTCTTCCTCGGTTACGCCGACGAGCTGGGTGAGGGCGACGGCGCAGGCTGCAACTTCAACTATCCGCTGGCCATGGGCAGCTCCTGGGATGCCTGGAGTGCGGCGCTGGAACAGGCCTGTCTGCGCATCGCCGAATACGGCCCCGAGGTGCTGGTGATATCGCTCGGCGTGGACACCTACATGGAAGACCCGATCTCGCAGTTCAAGCTCGACAGCCCGGACTACCTGGCCATGGGCCGGCGCATCGCTGCACTTGGCCTGCCGACGCTGTTCATCATGGAGGGCGGCTACGCGGTAGAGGCCATCGGCGTCAACGCGGTCAACGTGCTGGAAGGCTTCGAAGGCGCGTAATCCGCTCTCCTTTCATCTGCCAAACAAGACCAACGACACTTCAGGGGTGAGAAACGATGAAAGCCATCAAACAGATGCTCGGCGCCGCCCTGTGCGGCGCCACCTTGCTCAGCGGCGCGGTGCAGGCCAAGGAGCTGCGCGTATACAACTGGGCGGACTACATCCTGCCGTCCGTACCCAAGGACTTTCAGGAACAGTCCGGTATTCAGCTGACCTGGGACACCTTCGAGACCAACGAGGCGCTGGAAGCCAAGCTGCTCACCGGCAACTCCGGCTATGACCTGGTGATCCCGTCCAACCAGTTCCTCGAGACCCAGATCAAGGCTGGCGTATTCGCCCCGCTGGACAAGTCCAAGTTGCCCAACTGGAAGAACCTCGACCCGGTGCTACTCAAGCTGCTGGAGAAGAACGATCCGGGGAATCAGTACGGCGTGCCCTACATGTATGGCACCGTGTTGATCGGCTACAACCCGGACAAGGTCAAGGCCGCCCTCGGTGACGACGCACCGGTCAACAGCTGGGACCTGGTGTTCAAGCCCGAGAACATGGAAAAGCTCAAGTCCTGCGGCGTCGCCATGCTCGACTCGCCCAGCGAGATCATCCCCATCGCCCTGCACTACCTGGGCCTGGACCCGAACAGCGCCAATCCCGCCGACTACGACAAGGTCACCGAGCTGCTGCTCAAGGTGCGCCCGTACGTGGCCTATTTCCATTCGGCCAAGTACATGACCGACATCGCCAACGGCGACATCTGCGTGGCCATCGGCTACTCCGGCAGCTTCTACCAGTTCGCCAACCGCGCCAAGGAGGCCGGCAACGGCGTGAAGATCAACTGGCGTCTGCCCAAGGAAGGCGCGCCGATCTGGTTCGATACCTGGGCCATTCCCAAGAGCGCACAGAACGTCGACGAGGCGCATGCCTTCATCAATCACCTGCTCGACCCGAAGGTGATTGCGCCGATCAGCGACTTCCTCGGCTACCCCAACCCCAACGTGCCGGGCATGAAACTGGTGAGCGAGGAAATCGCTGCCGACCAGGACCTGACACCGACCGCCGAGATGCAGAAATCGCTGTACGTGGTGCAGCCACTGCCGCAGAAGGTCGAGCGCGTGCGCACCCGCGCCTGGACGTCGATAAAGTCGGGTAAGTGATAGAAAGCTCGCGGCTGAAGCGCAGTGCGCCCAGCCGCGACTGGCGCCGGGTGGCTCTGCTCAGGATGCGAAACGCCTAGTGCGTTGCCTGCCCCTTCTGCATCAACAGCACGCGCGCCATATAGCCAACCACGATGACATTGAGCACGAATACGGCAGCGCTCAGCAGGCTGGTGTGGACGACCATCTCATAGACCTCGAATGGCAGGTAGATCGCCCCGCTGGCCAGGGCGAACCACTCCGTCCAGACCAGCCCTTTCCACAGCCCATAGGCTTCGACCAGGCGAATCGCCGCGTAAGCGAGCGCGCCGACCGTCAATAGCGAGAGATCGATATCGGGCAGCGAATTCACCGCATGCAGGAAGATGCCGGGCAGGTGGCTGGCCGGGTTCAGATGCGCATGGCTGACCAGCGTTTCCGCCATTTGCTGCAGGTTGCGCCCGGCCAGTTCATGCAGGCCCAGCGCGACCACAAGTGAGATGAGGCCTTTGAGGGCTTCTATTACCGCTATAAGCCGGAGGCCGGGTTTTGCAGGTGCCATCATCGTCTCTCGCGTATCGGGCATGTGGATATCGGTTGGAATGGCTCGAGCAGGAAATTCATCTGGCTGATATGGCCGATGCAGCAGTCTGCCACCTTCTGCTTCAGCTATCTTTCCTTGCGCGCCAGGCCGATGCAGCCGAGGCGTTACGCAGGCACTCAGGAGAGATAGATGATCAAGGTCAGTGTGATGTATCCCAGCAAGCCAGGCGCGCGTTTCGACCACGCCTACTACCGCGACACGCACATGCCGCTGGTGAAAGCGAGAATGGGCGATGCCTGCTTGTTCTACACCGTCGACAAGGGGCTGGCCGGTGGCTCGCCCGATGAGCCGCCCGCCTACGTCGGCATGTGTCATGTCTATGCCGACTCCGTGGAAGCCTTTCAGGCCGCATTCGCGCCTCATGCGCAGGAGATTCTCGCGGATATCGCCAACTACACCGACCTGACGCCCATCATGCAGATCAGTGAGGTCGTGGTCGGTCAGTCCTAGCATCAGGTTGCGGCGCGTTGCCGGTGGCGTGGCGCTCACGCCAGCCTCAGCCTCCCACTTCCCCCGTCTCCAGCTTGCGCCACAGCAAGCGTACCGCTGCCTTGCGCACCAGCGCGCAGCGGTACAGGCGAATTTCCAGGGGAATCTGCCAGTGTTCGCCGCCGCAGATGGCCAGCTCGCCGCGCGCCAGTTCGGCCGTGACCGACAGGCGCGGCACCCAGGCCACGCCCATGCCCTGCAGGGCCATGCTTTTTAGGCTGTCGGCCATGGCGGTTTCGTACACCGTGGTCGAGCGCAGGGCGCGCTGGCGCAGCAGCAGGTTGACCGAGCGGCCGAGGAAGGCGCCGGCGCTGTAGGCCAGCAGTGGCACGCTCTGCCCGGCGTCGAGGTCGAACAGCGGCGCGCCTGCCTCGTTCACCGCGCACACCGGCAGCATCGAGGTGGCGCCGAGGTGCAGTGAGGGGAAGATCGCCGGGTCCATCTGCAGGGCGGCGTCGGGGTCGTAATAGGCGAGGATCAAATCGCAGGCGCCTTCGCGCAGCGAGTGCACGGCCTCGCCGACATTGGTCGCCACTAGCCGGGTGCTCAGCGGCAGGCCCTCGCGGCGCAGTCGGGCGATCCATTCGGGGAAGAAGCCCAGAGTCAGCGAATGGGCTGCCGCGATCGACAGCACCTCACCACGCTGTCCTTCCAGGTTGTGCAGATGGCGCACCACCTCGCCGAGCTGTTCCACCAGGCTGCGCGCAGTGACCAGAAACAGGCGACCCGACTCGGTCAGCTCGATGGGGGTGCAGGAACGATCGACCAGGGTCAGGCCGAGCATGGCTTCCAGGCTGCGGATGCGTCGGCTGAAAGCGGGCTGGGTGACAAAGCGCTTCTCGGCAGCCTGGGAGAAGCTGCGGGTGGCGGCGAGGGTGATGAAGTCGTCCAGCCATTTGGTTTCCAGGTTCATTGCAGGCTCCGCGTCGTGATCCGGTTTGCGCCCGTGTAGGAGCCCCGCCCCGGGGCGAAGCTTTTCAGTTGTCTGGTCGTAGGTATTCGCCGCGGGGCGCGGCTCCCACAGAAAACGTCGGAACGACGACGTTACGCCGAGGGTGGGTTATGCCGCGTTTCGTGCGAGGTGATTTTCGGCAATGGCGGCATGCGGCTAACCCACCCTACGTTTGTCGCTATCTCGCAGTCACATCCACATTATGCCGATTGTGCATGGGGCAGCAAGCAACGGCATTGGTCGCGAGTCGGCATGAGGCCATATTCTATGGGCATCGCGGCGCTCGCCGTACTTCCCCGAGAGTTATCTCTATCATGTCTTCTGCTGCATCTGTTCGCGTCGAAAAAGACCTGCTTGGCACCCTCGAAGTTTCCGCTGATGCCTATTACGGCATCCAGACCCTGCGCGCCGTGCAGAACTTCCGCCTGTCCGGTGTGCCGCTGTCGCACTACCCGAAGCTGGTGATCGGCCTGGCCATGGTCAAGCAGGCCTCGGCTGACGCCAACCGCGAACTGGGCCACCTGAGTGCCGCCAAACACACGGCGATCAGCACCGCCTGTGCGCGCATCATCCAGGGCGAGTTCCACGAGCAGTTCGTGGTCGACATGATTCAGGGCGGTGCCGGCACCTCGACCAACATGAATGCCAACGAGGTGATCGCCAACATCGCCCTGGAAGCCATGGGCCATGAGAAGGGCGAGTACCAGTACCTGCACCCGAACAACGACGTGAACATGGCGCAGTCGACCAACGACGCCTACCCGACCGCCATTCGCCTCGGCCTGCTGCTCGGCCATGACAGCCTGCTCGGCGCGCTGGACAAGCTGATCCAGTCGTTCGCGGCCAAGGGCCTGGAGTTCGGCCACGTGCTGAAGATGGGCCGCACCCAGCTGCAGGACGCGGTGCCGATGACCCTCGGCCAGGAATTCCATGCCTTCGCCACCACCCTCGGTGAAGACCTGCAGCACCTGAAACTGCTGGCGCCGACCCTGCTCACCGAGGTCAACCTGGGTGGTACGGCGATTGGTACCGGCATCAATGCCGACCCGAAATACCAGGCCCTGGCGGTCAAGCGTCTGGGTGTGATCAGCGGTCACCCGGTCAAGCCGGCGGCCGACCTGATCGAGGCCACCAGCGACATGGGCGCCTTCGTGCTGTTCTCCGGCATGCTCAAGCGCACCGCGGTGAAGCTGTCGAAGATCTGCAACGACCTGCGCCTGCTCTCCAGCGGCCCGCGTACCGGCATCAACGAGATCAACCTGCCGCCGCGTCAGCCGGGTAGCTCGATCATGCCGGGCAAGGTCAACCCGGTCATCCCGGAGGCGGTCAACCAGGTGGCCTTCGAAGTGATCGGCAACGATCTGGCGCTGACCATGGCGGCCGAAGGCGGCCAACTGCAGCTGAACGTCATGGAGCCGCTGATCGCCTACAAGATCTTCGACTCGATCCGCCTGCTGACCCGCGCCATGGATATGCTGCGTGAGCTGTGCATCGACGGCATCACCGCCAACGAGGCACATTGCCGCGCACTGATGGAGAACTCCATCGGCCTGATCACCGCGCTCAACCCCTACATCGGCTACGAGAATGCCACCCGTATCGCCAAGGTCGCGCTGGAAAGCGGCCGCGGTGTGCTGGAACTGGTGCGCGAGGAGCAACTGCTGGACGAGGCCACCCTGGCCGACATCCTGCGTCCCGAGAACATGATCGCTCCGCGCCTGGTACCGCTCGCCAGTGCCTGATCGACCTGTTTCATAGGAGGCCTTCACCAGCCTCACCACTCGGGATGGCCTAGGCCATCCCTTTTTTTGCCTGCGCATTTTGTGGCAGGGGCTGCAGCCGCGATACGCACGAATAGCGCTGCAACTCCTGATCGTGAATAAATCCTGCGGAACAGTGGTCGTTGGCCGCGTTCTCTACAGCCGCCAGGCCTGTCTGAGACGTGCCACGGCCTCGACGATCTGCGCCTCGGGCACGGCAGCGAAGCCCAGCACCAGCCCGGCGCGGGCATCTTCGGGCTCCTGGCTGTTTTCCAGCCAGTAGCTGCTCAGGCCATTCATCTCCACCCCGGCCCCGTGCGCCGCGTGAAGCAACTCGCGCTCGCGCGCCAGGCTGTCGACTCGTACGCACAGGTGCAGCCCGGCGTTCACCGGCGGCAGCGCTGCGCAGCCGGCAACCTTCTGCGGCCAGGCCTGCAGCAGCGCATCGCGCCGCGACCGTGCGGCCTGGCGCATGCGCCGGACATGGCGCTGAAAGTGCCCGGCGGCGATGAACTCGGCCATCACCGCCTGGCTGCCGACCTCGGAGTGGCGCATCTCCAGCGCGCGACAGCGGGCGAATGGTTCGGCCAAGGCCGTGGGCAGCACCATGTAGCCCAGGCGCAGGGCGGGGAAGGCCAGCTTGCCGAAGGTGCCGACGTAGATCACCCGCTGCTGCCGGTCCAGCGCCGCCAGCGGTGCCAGCGGCGTGCCGCTGTAGCGGTACTCGCCGTCGTAGTCGTCCTCGATGATCCAGCTGTCCTCGCGCTTGGCCCACTCCAGCAACTGCAGGCGCCGCCCGAGCGACAGCGTGACCCCTGTGGGGTACTGGTGCGAAGGGGTCAGGTAGACCAGCCGGCAGTCGTCGATACGTTGCAGCGCGTCGATCTGCAGGCCGTCATCATCCACCGGCACGCCCTGCAGCTGTGCGCCGGCCAGGGCGAAGGCGTGGCCAGCTGCGCGGTAGCCGGGATTTTCCACTGCGACCCGGTCACCCGGCTGCACCAGCAACTGGGCACAGAGGCTGATGGCCTGCTGTGAACCACAGGTGATGACGATCTGCTGAGGGTCGCAGTCCAGGCCGCGGCCGTTGCGCAGGTAGGCGGCGATCAGCTGGCGCAGCTCCAGGTCGCCGGCCGGGTCGCCGTAACCCAGACGCGCCAGCGAGGGCTTGCGCCAGAAGCGCGCGTGCAGGCGCGCCCAGATGTCGAAGGGAAACAGATCGAACGCCGGCACGCCAATACGAAAGGCGCGCGGCGCGCCGCCCGGCGGCAACGCCAGATGATGCGTGTGCAGACGCTGCAGCGCCGGGCTGGAGGGCATCTCGTGGGGTGCTTGCGTGGGCACCGTGCGCTGCGTCTTGAGTTCGGCCACGTAGGTGCCATCGCCGACTCGTCCGGCCACGTAGCCTTCGGCATACAGTTGGTCCAGCGCGCGCGTCACGGTGTTGCGTGAGATACCCAGTAACGCGGCCAGCTCACGGCTAGCCGGTAGGCGCGTGCCGCTGGCCAGGCGCCCATCGAGGATGCGCTCGCGCAATGCCTGGTAGAGCTGGCGCGCCAGGCCCTTACCGGCCTGCAGCTGGATGCCCGAGAGGTCGAACGATAGCGGCACGGATGTCTTCATATTGGCTGATTGGCTCTATGAAACTGACACTTAATGGATCTTACAGGGGGCCAATATCCTGCCTAGTATGGCCTCATCACACCAGAGGCGATTGCCCCATGTACTGCCCCAGCGTTTTCCGCCAGGACGACCTTGCGACCCTGCATGCGCAGATTCACGCCAGCGGCCTGGCCCTGCTCAGCAGTGCCGGCGAGCAGGGCCTGCAGGCCAGCCACCTGCCCTTGTTGCTGGCGGCAGACGAAGGCGAGTTCGGCACGCTCTACGGCCACTTCGCCCGCGCCAATCTGCACTGGCGCGACCTCGCCGCAGGCAGCGAGGCGTTGGTGGTGTTCAGTGGCGCGGATGGCTACGTGCATCCCGGCTGGTACCCGGCCAAGGCCGAGCACGGCAAGGTGGTGCCGACCTGGAACTACATCGCCGTGCATGCCTGGGGCCAGGCCGAGGTGTTCGACGAGCCCGCGCGTCTGCTGCAGCTGGTCAGCCGACTCAGCGAGCGACACGAGCAGGGCCGCGCGCAGCCCTGGGCGGTCAGCGATGCGCCGCGTGAATATATCGACGCCATGCTGCGCGCCATCGTCGGCTTCGCCCTGCCGATCCGCCGCATCGAGGGCAAGTGGAAGCTCAGCCAGAATCGTTCGGCTGCCGACCAGGCCGGCGTGCGCGCAGGCCTGGCAGAGTCGGGCCGTGCGAGTGACCGCGAGCTGGCCCAGCAGATGAACCCAACCGACTGAGACACAAGGAGTGCCCAATGCTCGATATTCGCCCTGTAACCGCCGACGACCATGCGGCCTGGCTGCCGCTGTGGCAGGCCTATCTGCGCTTCTACCAGAGTGAGGTCGACGCCGAGACCTGCGCCCTGACCTGGCAGCGTTTTCTCGATGCAGCCGAGCCGATGCACGCCGCGCTGGCCTGGCAGGATGGCGAGGCGGTCGGCCTGGTGCACTTCATCTACCACCGCAGTTGCTGGACCCGCGGCGACTACTGTTACCTGCAGGATCTCTATGTTGCCGAACAGATTCGCGGCGCCGGCATTGGCCGGGCGCTGATCGAGCATGTCTATGCCGAGGCGCGTGCAGCCGGTGCCAGTCGTGTGCACTGGCTGACCCAGGAAACCAACTACCGTGGGCGCATGCTCTACGACCGTATCGGCGACCGCTCCGGCTTCATCCAGTACAGGAAGCTTTTCTGATGACCACCGACCTCACTCACTGGCAACCCTGTCCTGAGCCAGACCAGCGCATGTTGTCTGGCCGTTTCGTACGCCTCGAGGCGCTCGATGTGGCGCGTCACGGCGATGATCTGTGGCGCGCCCTGCAGGGGCCTGACCCGGCGCTCTGGGACTACCTGCCCTACGGTCCGTTCACCGAGCGCGCCAGCTTCGATGCCTGGCTCGGCGCTAACGCCGCCAGTCGCGACCCGCTGTTCTATGCCGTGATCGACCTGACCAGCGAGCAGGCTCTGGGGCTGTTCAGCTACCTGCGCATCACCGCTGCCGATGGCTGCATCGAGATCGGCCACATTGCCTTTGGCGCGCCGATACAGCGCACGGCGGGAGCGAGCGAAGCGGTCTATCTGCTGGCCCGCCACGCCTTCGACGACCTCGGCTATCGGCGCCTGGAGTGGAAGTGCGATGCCGCCAATGCCCGCTCACAGCGCGCTGCCGAACGCTTCGGTTTCACCCGCGAGGGGCTGTTTCGCCAGCATATGGTGCGCAAGGGGCGCAATCGCGACACGGCCTGGTTCGCCATCATCGACAGCGAGTGGCCAGGTTGCCGCGAGGCGTTCCAGCGCTGGCTGGCGGCGGATAACTTCGATGATCAGGGCCAGCAGCGGCAGCGCCTGCAGGCGCTGCGCGAATAGGCCGGCGCTTCACTCCATCTCGAACAGACCATCACGCAAACGCCCGCTGTTGAGGCGCTGGCGGATATCGTCGTCGATGCGCGGGTCGTCCGGCGCGTAGAGCATCAACTGGCGATAGGCGTTGACCCGGTTGATCTCGTGCCCCAGGTACTGCCAGACCACGCGGGTGCAGGCCGGGGTGCGCCGGTCACCACTGGAAACACCGGTCTTGATGCCGTTGAGGCGGATGATGCGGCTCTTGAAACTGGGGATGAGAATGGTCTGGCTCATCTCGTTGCCGGTGAGCGACTCGTAGTCCACCAGGAACAGGCGGTCCTGCAGGAACAGCGCTGTACCCAGATAGCGGCAGCGCACCCAGTCTTCGCTGCCGCCACGTGTCTGTTCCTGCCGCTCCTGGCGTTCCTGTCGTTCGAACAGGTAGTTGCCGCGCTCCTCGCGCAGGTGCACCAGCGACAGCAGCACATGGCCGGGCACCGACATGCAGTTGGAATACTCGAAGTAATAGCCGCAGTAGCGGTCCATCGGGCTGGCCTGGCGGCGCAGCGGCGCGAACAACTCCAGCAGCGGGTCACTGGCAGCGTTCGTGGGTGTATCGCCGCTGCGCGCGCCGATCAGACGGGCGAACTGCTCGCTCGGCATGGCCAGCTCGAAGGGTTCGACGCCGAAGAAGTCGCAGATGCGCTTGAGGTTGTGGGCGGTGGGCCGGCTCTGTCCGGCCAGGTAGCGATTGAACTGGGCGCGGTTGATCGACAGCTGGCGGCATACCTCGGCGATCGAGCGGTAATGGCTGCAGAGTAGTTTCAGGTTGTTACCGAGGAATTCGGACATATGGCCGCTCCAGCTGACGCGAATGATGCGATTTTAGCATCAACTCGCGTCAGTTTGCCGCGACCTGCGAAATTGTTCCGTACGGCGCCTTGACCAACCATTGCGCCATTCGCCCGGCGGGCGCATTCCCCATCAGAACAACAAGAGAGAAAGCCTTCCATGCTCGATCTTCTCAATGACCTCATCTGGAGCAAGCTGCTGATCGTGATGCTGATCGGTCTCGGCCTGTACTTCACCATCGCCTCACGCTTCGTTCAGTTCCGCTACTTCGGCGGCATGTTCCGCATTTTCAGCGAAGCGCTGCAGCGTCAGCCGGGTCAGCTCAGTTCGTTCCAGGCCCTGATGCTGTCGGTAGCCGGGCGCGTGGGCGCCGGCAACATCGCCGGTGTGTCGGTGGCGATCATGCTCGGTGGCCCGGGCGCCATCTTCTGGATGTGGGTCGTGGCCCTCGTGGGTATGGCCACCAGCTTCTTCGAGTGCTCGCTGGCGCAGCTGTACAAGCGTCGTGAGGCCGATGGCGGTTATCGTGGTGGTCCGGCGTTCTATATTCAGCACGGTCTCGGCCAGCGTTGGCTGGGCATCGTCGTATCGATCCTGCTGCTGGTGACCTTCGGTTTCGGCTTCAATGCCGTGCAGTCGTTCACCGTGGCCAGCTCGCTGCATGACACCTTCGGCGTGCCGACGCTGGTCAGTGGTCTGGTACTGACCGTGGTGATCGGTCTGATCATTTTCGGCGGCATCAAGCGCATCGCCCAGTTCGCCGACGTGCTGGTGCCGGTCATGGCGTTTTCCTACATCGCCATGGCGCTGCTGGTGATCGGCATGAACATCTCCGAGGTGCCGGCCACCTTCGCCCTGATCTTCAACAGCGCGTTCGGTCTGGAGCCGGCCTTCGCCGGTGGTATCGGCGCCGCCATCATCATGGGCGTCAAGCGCGGCCTGTTCTCCAACGAAGCGGGCCTGGGCAGTGCGCCGAACGTGGCTGCTGTCGCCGAGGTCAAGCATCCGGCCGCACAGGGCATCGTGCAGTCGCTGAGCGTATTCATCGACACCCTGATCCTGTGCAGCTGCACCGCACTGATCATCCTGCTGTCCGGTGTCTATCAGCCGGGCATGGAAGAGGCCGGCGTGGTGCTGACCCAGGGCGCCGTGGCGGCCGTGGTCGGTGAGTGGGGCCGCGTGTTCATCAGCATCGCCCTGCTGCTGTTCGTCTTCACCACGCTGATCTACAACTACTACCTCGGTGAGAACGCTCTGGGCTTCTTCAGCCAGAAGCGCGCTCCGGTGATGGTCTACCGTGCGCTGGTAGTAGTGCTGGTGCTGTGGGGTTCGGTGCAGGACCTGGGCACCGTGTTCGCCTTCGCCGACGTGACCATGGGGCTGCTGGCGATCTGCAACCTGATCGCCCTGGCGCTGCTGTTCAAGGTCGGCCTGCGCCTGATGCGCGACTACGACAGCCAGATCAAGGCGGGTGTAGAGTCTCCGGTGTTCGATGCCAAGCAGTTCGCCGACCTGGACCTCGACCCGGCTGTATGGAGCAGCCAGCCAAGCGCGGCCGCAAGCCCGGCGCAAGATGCTGAGCACGCCCATCAGCGCTGATTCGAGCTGAAATGAAAGGGGGCTTGGCCCCCTTTTTTGGGTCTGCCATCTTTGCTGACCCCATCGAACGTCGGATACGTCTTCCGGGCAGTTGCTGCCCGTGATTTGTAAGGAGAGCCCATGGCTACCCCGGAAAAACTGCTGGTGCTGTACACAGGCGGCACCATCGGCATGCAGATGAGCAAGGATGGCCTGGCCCCGGCCTCCGGTTTCGAGGCGCGTATGCGCGAGCAGCAGGCGCTCGAGGATGGTCGCGAGCTGCCGCACTGGCAGTTTCGCGAGCTGCTGCCGCTGATCGACAGCGCCAACATGAATCCCGCCCAGTGGCTGGCGTTGCGCGAGCTGATCGTCGAGAGCGTCAAGGCGGACGGCCACGATGCGGTGCTGGTGCTGCATGGCACCGATACCCTGGCCTATAGCGCCGCAGCCCTGAGCTTCCTGTTGCTGGGGCTCAGTGTGCCGGTGGTGTTGACTGGCGCCATGCAGCCGGCCGGCGTCGAGGGGGGTGATGCCTGGCCCAACCTGTTCGGCGCCATGCGTGCGTTGCATCGCGGGGTGAAGCCAGGGGTGCACCTGTACTTCAATGGCCAGCTGCTGCATGGCGCGCGTTGCTCGAAGCTGCGCAGCGATGCTTTCGATGCCTTCCAGGTGCTGCCGCGCCAGCGTCAGGCGGAGCCTGCAGGTGTCAGTGCGCGGATCGACTACCGGCAGGTACGGCGCGCGGTCGATGTCGCGGTACTGCCGCTGCATCCGGCGATAAAGGCCAGTCACTTGCGCGCCCTGCTGGCGAGTGGCGTGCAGGGCCTGTTGCTGGAGTGCTACGGCAGCGGTACTGGCCCTGCCGGCGATGCCGAGCTGATGAGCGTGCTGCGTGAGGCGCATGAGCGTGGTGTGGTGCTGGCAGCGATCAGCCAGTGCGTGCAGGGCCATGTGCAGTTCGGCGTATACGCCGCAGGCAGTCGCCTGGCCGAAGTCGGCCTGGTGTCCTGCGGCGGTATGACCCGTGAAGCCGCGTTGGGCAAGCTGTTCGCGCTGCTCGGTGCCGGTCTGCCGCAGAGTGAGGTCGAGCACTGGCTGGCACGCGATCTCTGTGGTGAGATGAACGACTGATCCACCTACCCAGCAGAGGAAGGAAGATGAGCGTCGAAATTCGCCCTGTAATTGCTGCCGACCATGAAGCCTGGCTGCCCTTGTGGCAGGGCTACCAACGCTTCTACATGACCGAGATCCCGGCTGAAGCCAGTGCTGCCACCTGGCAGCGTTTTCTCGACCCCGCCGAGCCCATGGGTGCGGCGCTGGCCTGGCAGGGTGAACAGGCCATCGGCCTGGTGCATTGGGTCATCCACCGCTCGACCTGGACGCTGGGTGACTATTGCTACCTGCAGGATCTGTTCGTCGCCCGTGGTCAGCGTAGTGCCGGGGTCGGGCGCAAGCTCATCCAGCACGTCTACGAGCAGGCGCGTGCGGCTGGCTGCTCACGGGTGCACTGGCTGACGCACGAGAGCAACAGCCAGGCCAAGCTGCTCTACGAGCGCATTGGTGAGCGCTCGGGCTTCGTGCAGTACCGCAAGTTGCTGTGAGGCGTACCTGCCCCGATGCGTCGGGGCAGGTTGGCATGCATCGCGCATCCCGCAGGCTTTCCTTTGCATAGGCCTGCCGCCATGAACAAGCTCGACAATGCCCTGCTCAACATCCTGATCAAGGATTCGCGGACCTCCTTCGCCGATATCGCGCGCCAGTTGAATATCTCGCGGGCCCATGCCCGTACCCGCGTGCAGGCGTTGGTCGATAGCGGCGTGATCGAGAAGTTCACCGCCGTGGTCAACCCCGAGAAGCTGGGCAAGGGCATTTCCACCTTCGTCGACCTGACTGTTGCGCCTCACGCCATCGAGGATGTCGCCGAGCGGCTTTCGGCGACCGTCGAGGTGGTCAGCCTGTACATCATGAGCGATCTGAAAAGCCTGCACATTCACACCCTGACCGACAGCTACGAGACCTTCGACGCTTTCGTTCGGCAGCACATCTTCAATCATCCGGAAATCCTCACGGTCGACTGCAAGGCCCTGATGACGCGGGTCAAGCACCGTCGAGGCGGCGCTCGTCTTTAAAGGTTCGCTGCAGGGGCGCTTCGCCTCATTGCAAGGCATGTGTGCGCCTTAAAAAAGCGCCCGCGCACTCTCGCAGTGCAAAGCAGACATTCGACAGTGGGGGAGAAGTCGAGCCGACCGATTGGATGCATATGTCAACGCAGGGATGACAAATGTATCGAATCGGCCTGCCGTTTTGACGTTTCGTCGACCCGCTCAGCCGTGCAGTGCTTGTTTTTTGTGCGGTTCGAGTGCCTGCAAAAAATCGTAATTCATAAATAAATCTATAAAAATCATGTGGTTATGTTTTTCTTCTGGCTGGCATGTCAGTTGCTCTAGGGGTTCTCCAAGACTTTACATCCGATAGGCCACGTTGCCGATTGGAGCCATTGCGTACAGGAGAACGTCCCATGAGCCTCAACCGCCGTAAATTCCTCGGTACTGGTGCTGTCGCCGCTGGTGCAGGTCTGGCGCTCGGTGCCTCGAGCATCGTCAAAGCCGACAGCAGCAAGACCTTCAACTGGAAGATGACCAATGCCTACGCGCCCGGTTCGCCTTTCTATGTACAGGGGCCGGGTAGCCCGACCGATTTCTGCAAGCGCGTCGAGGAGATGTCCGGCGGGCGCCTGAAGATTCAGCACTTCGCTGCCGGTGAACTGATTCCGGCGCTGGAAGGCTTCGATGCGGTGTCCAGCGGCATGGTGGAAATGAACGCCGCCAACGCCTTCTTCTGGGCCGGCAAGATTCCCGCCGCGCAGTTCTTCACCGCCGTACCGTTCGGTATGAACACCCAGGGCATGAACGCCTGGATCTATAACGGTGGTGGCCTCAAGCTCTGGGAAGAACTCTACGAGCCGCACGGCCTGGTGCCGATGCCGATGGGCAACACCGGCACGCAGATGACCGGCTGGTTCCGTCAGCCGCTGGAGAATGTCGACAGCCTCAAGGGCCTGAAGATGCGCATCGCCGGTCTGGCCGGCAAGGTCTACAGCGAGCTGGGCGTGGCCGTACGCCTGCTGCCGGGCGGCGAGATCTTCCCGGCGCTGGAGCGTGGCGTGATCGATGCCGCCGAATTCGTCGGCCCTTATCAGGACCGCCGCATGGGCCTGCACAAGGCAGCCAAGAACTACTACACCACCGGCTGGCACGAGCCGACCAACGTCACCGAGCTGATCATCAACAAGAAGGCCTGGGACAGTCTGCCGGCCGACCTGCAGGCCATCGTGCGCATCTGTGCCCAGGCCTGCAACAACGAGAGCCTGTCCTGGTCCGATGCGGTCAACGCCGATGCGCTGGACGATCTGGTCAGCAACGAGGGAGTAATCGCCCGTCCGCTGCCGACGGAAATCGTCACCCGTCTGCGTGAAGTGACCAACGACACCCTGTCGAGCATGGCGGCCAGTGATCCGGCGACCCGCAAGGTGTACGACCACTTCATGGCCTTCCGCAAGAAGTACACGTCCTGGTCCTCGACTGGCGAGAAAGGCTTCCTGGATCTGGGAGTCTGAAACGATGCACGTCGTGATCAACCGCATCGAGCAGTTGGTTGAAATGCTGGGCAGCCTGGCACGCGCATGCGTGCTGGTGCTGGTCCTGCTGGTTTCGGCCAACGTGCTGATCCGCTATGGCTTTTCCATAAGCCCGGTGGCCTTGCAGGAGCTGGAATGGTTCCTCATCTCGCCCATCGCCATGCTGGGGATTTCCTACGTGCTCAAGCATCGCGCCGATGTTCGCGTGGATTTTCTCTACGAGCGCTTTCAGCCTCGCCTGCGCGCGGCGGTCGATCTGTTCAGCGCGCTGGCTACCTGCCTGCTGGGCTGTTTTCTGGCCTGGGTTTGCTGGCGCTACATGTTGCAGTCCTACCACATGGGTGAGGGTTCACCGGACCCGGGCGGGCTGCCGCATCGCTTTCTGGTGAAGGCCTTCCTGCCGCTGGGCTTCGCGATGTTCGGTCTGCAGGGCGTCGCCGACAGCCTGCGGGCCTTGCAGGCCCTGTTCGCTCCCCATCCCCGCGTCGAGGAAGTCCTGTAGTGAGTCCCAATGAGTGGCTGGCGATCCTGATGGTGTTCGCCTTCTTTTCGATGATGATGATCGGTGTGCCGGTTGCCATCTCCCTGGCCGTTTCCGGCTTCGCCGCCGGTTTGATCGGTTTCGGCCCTATGCTGTTCAGCCTGTTGCCTGCACGCATGTTCGGTGTGGTCAGCAACTACACCCTGCTGGCGATTCCCTTGTTCACCTTCATGGGCGTGATGCTGGAGAAGTCCAGAGTCGCCGAGGACATGCTCGAGACCATCGGCCAGGCCATGGGCGGCCTGAACGGCGGCATGGGCCTGGCCATTGTGTTGGTCGGCGTGTTGCTCGGCGCCTCCACCGGCATTGTCGGCGCTACAGTGGTGACCATCGGCCTGCTGACCCTGCCGGTGCTGCTGCGGCGAGGTTACAAGCCCAGCGTGGCCTGCGGCACGATCTGCGCCTCCGGCACGCTGGGGCAGATCATTCCACCGAGCCTGGTGCTGATTTTGCTGGCTGACATCCTCGGTCTGTCGGTCGGTTCGATCTTCGCCGCGGCTTTCGTACCCAGCCTGATGCTGGCCGGCGTGTACATCGCCTACATGCTGTTGCTGGGCTGGCTGCGGCCGCACTGGGTGCCGGCGATTCCGGCCGAAGAGCGCGCGCTGATCAGCCGCAAGGAACTGCTCGGCAAGATCGCCCGCTCGGTGGTGCCACCGCTGCTGCTGGTGATATGTGTGCTGGGTTCGATCATCGGCGGTCTGGCCGCGCCGACCGAGGCAGCGTCCGTGGGTGCCCTGGGAGCGCTAATCATCGCCGCCTGCGCGCGGCGCCTGAACCGGGAAACCCTGAAGCAGACCCTGCACGGCACGCTGAGCATCAGCGCGATGATCTTCCTCATCCTGCTCTGTTCGCAGCCGTTCTCCCTGGCCTTCCGCGGTCTGGGCGGCGAGAACCTGGTGCATGACCTGTTCGGCCTGCTGCCGGGCGGCGAGTTGGGGGCGATCCTGTTCCTCATGGTGCTGCTGCTGGTTCTGGGTTTCTTCCTCGAGTGGATCGAGATCTCCTACATCGCTTTGCCGATGTTCCTGCCGGTGTTCATGGGCTATGGCACCGACATGGTGTGGCTGGCGATTCTGGTGGCGCTGAACCTGCAGATGTCGTTCCTGACACCGCCGTTCGGCTGGGCGCTGTTCTTTCTCAAGGGCGTCGCGCCACCTGGGGTCACCACGCGGGACATCTACGTCGGTGCCCTGCCATTCGTGGGCCTGCAGATTCTGGCGGTAGCGCTGGTGTTCTTCTTCCCGACCCTGGCCACCTGGCTGCCCAAGGTCATTGGTTGGTGACGCCTGGACGCGTCATTTGAAAAGCGGATTTTTCGAGGATTCAACATGCTGAAAAGTACCCATGCGACGCGCGGCCTGTTCGTTGCGCCCCATCACCTGGCTGCACAGGCCGGGCGCGACGTGCTCAAGGCCGGCGGCAATGCGGTCGAGGCGATGGTCGCCGCTGCCGCCAGCATCGCCGTGGTCTACCCGCACATGAATGCCATCGGCGGTGATGGCTTCTGGCTGATTCACGAGCCTGGCAAGGCGCCGGTCGCCATCGATGCCTGTGGCAGCAGCGCGGCGTTGGCCAGCCGTGACTTCTATGCAGGTTGCGAGCAGATTCCCAGCCGTGGTCCGAAGGCGGCGCTGACCGTCGCCGGTACCATTGGTGGCTGGGCGCGGGCGCTGCAGGTCGCTGCCGCCTGGGGCCCAGCCCAGCCCCTGTCGAGCCTGCTCGGCGAGGCTATTGGCCAGGCGCGCGATGGCATTGTGGTCAGCCGCAGTCAGGCGCATTTGACGCAGGCCAAGCTGGCTGAGCTGCAGGACGTACCGGGCTTCGCCGAAGTGTTCCTGCCGGGCGGCGAAGTGCCGGCCGAGGGCAGCCTGATGAAACAGCCGGCCCTGGCCGCAACCCTGCAGCATCTGGCGGACAAAGGTCTGGATGATTTCTACCGTGGCGAGCTGGCCGCCAGCATGGCCGCCGAGCTGGAGCAGCTGGGCAGCCCGCTGCGGCTGAGCGATCTACAGGCCTATCAGGCCAAGGTGGTCACGCCGCTCGAGGTGCGTCTGGGCGATGCGACGCTGTACAACATGCCGCCGCCGACTCAGGGGCTGGCGTCGTTGCTGATCCTCGGTATCTTCGAGCGTCTCGGCATCCGCGAGGCCGAAGGCTTCGCTCATGTGCACGGGCTGGTCGAGTCGACCAAGCAGGCGTTCATGATCCGCGACCGCGTGGTGACCGACCCGCAGCGTTTGCCGGCCGATCCGCAGGGCTTTCTTGCCCCCGACAGCCTGGATGCGCTGGCCGCTGCCGTCGACCCGCAGCAGGCGTTGGAGTGGCCGCGCCCCTGTGCACCGGGCGACACCATCTGGATGGGCTGCATCGATGCCGAAGGACGCGCGGTCAGCTTCATCCAGAGCGTGTACTGGGAGTTCGGTTCCGGTGTGGTGCTGCCGTCCAGCGGCGTGGCCTGGCAGAACCGTGGCATCAGTTTCTCCCTCGATCCGCAGGCCTTGCAGGCGCTGGAGCCGGGACGCAAGCCGTTCCACACGCTCAACCCGGCGCTGGCGCTGTTCGACGATGGTCGGGTGATGAGCTACGGCACCATGGGCGGCGAAGGCCAGCCGCAGACCCAGGCGGCAGTGTTCAGCCGCTATCGTCTGGGTAGCGACCTGCAGGCGGCTGTCACCGCGCCGCGCTGGCTGCTGGGGCGGACCTGGGGCGATGTCAGCACCAGCCTCAAGCTGGAGAGTCGCTTCCCGCAGGCGTTGGTCGAGCAGCTGCGCGACGCCGGGCATGTGGTCGAGGTGCTGGATGAAGCCTTCAGCGACACCATGGGCCATGCCGGGGCGCTGGTGCGCTACCCGAGCGGTGTGCTCGAAGGGGCGGCCGACCCGCGCAGCGATGGCAGCGTCTGCGGCCTCTAGCGTCGCCTGATACGCGCTGCCCGGCCTGGGCAGCGCGTTTGCGTTTCAGGGCCGTCTGGCGATGAAATCGATCTCTACCAGCGCGTGGCGGGCCAGACCGGTGGTTCCGATGCAGGTCCGCGCCGGGCGTTTGCCCTCGGGAAAATAGCTGGCATACACCGCATTGAAGCGCTCGTAATCGCCGTAGAAATCGGTGAGGAAGGCGCGCGCCGATACGACGTTCTCCAGACCCAGGCCGAGGCCCTTGAGCACCACCAGCAGGTTGTCGAAGGTCTTGTGGGTCTGCGCCTCGATGCCTTCTGGCAGCGGCTTGGTTTCATCGCCTGGTTCGATCGGCAGCTGGCCGGTGACGAACACCCAACCATCGACTTCGCAGGCATGGGAGAAGGGGGCGACCGGCGCGGGCGCACCGGCGAACATGTGGTATTCAGGCATCGACATGAGCACTCCTGGTCGGTGTGGTGGGCGCACGATGGTGCGACCTGTAGCGACCATACCCTATCGGCTCAGAATACCGACCAGCCAATGCGCTGGCTGAGCAATTCCAGTGCTTTCATGCCCGCCAGCGAGTTGCCGGCGCTATTGAGTTCCGGTGACCAGACGCAGACGCTGAACTGGCCCGGTACCACCGCAACGATGCCACCGCCGACGCCGCTCTTGCCCGGCAGGCCGACGCGATAGGCGAAGTTGCCCGCTTCGTCGTACAGCCCGCTGGTGGCCATGATGGCGTTGATCTGTTTGCTTTGGCGCGTCGACAGCACCTGCTCGCCGCTGTGCTGGCAAAAGCCCTGGTTGGCGAGAAAACCGAAGGCGCGCGCCAGATCGACACAACTCATGCGCAGCGCACAGCAGCTGAAATAGCTGCGCAGCACCGCTTCCACTTCGTTGTGGAAATTGCCGAACGACTGCATCAGGTAGGCCGCCGCCGCGTTGCGCGCGCGGTGCTGGTATTCCGATTCGGCGACATGGTTGTCCACCGTCACCTCGGGGTTGTTCGACAGACGCCGGACGAAGTCGCGCATCGACAGCGCCGGTGCGGCGTAGCGCGACTGATTGATGTCGCAGATCACCAGCGCCCCGGCATTGATGAACGGGTTGCGCGGCTTGCCGCGCTCGAACTCGAGCTGCACCAGCGAGTTGAATGGTTGCCCCGAAGGTTCATGGCCCAGACGTTGCCAGATGCTTTCGCCGCTGTGGCCGATGGCCTGTACCAGGCTGAAGACCTTGGAGATGCTCTGGATGGAAAACGGCGTACGTGCGTCGCCCGCGACATGCAGCTGGCCGTCATTGCCATACACGGCGATACCCAGTTGCTCGGGCACCACCTTGGCCAGCGCGGGAATGTAGTCGGCCACCTTGCCCTGGCCAATCAGCGGACGGACTTCATCGAGAATTTCGTTCAACAGCGCTTGCATGTGTAGAGCCTGTTCAAAGTCTCGCGAGCTAGAGCCATGCAAGGCGCAACGACCAGCGGGAGTAACAGCCAAAGGCTGGCCCGAAGAGTGAGCGCCAGCGAATCAAGCAGGCGAGGATCGGTCGGAGTCGCGCTCGACTTGACGAGCTGTAATGAGCATTTTTGACGGGGCGCCTAGCCCAGGTTGGCGCTCCAGTCTGTTTTTAACGCAGCATGGCCGACGCGCAGCAGACTTTGGGCTGGCTCTTCGGCTCGTGGCGACGCCGAGGTCTCCCGGCATGTCAGTGCTAGACGCCGGCGAGCGAGACGGAATCACAGGCAATGGCTTGCCCTGACCGGCGCAGGCCCCTAGTCTCGGTCCTCCCCTTTCGTTGGCGTAGTTCGATGTCCACCGTTCTCAATGTGCTGTTGCCGATCTTCGGTTTGATCCTGATCGGCTACATCTGCAGACGCACCAACCGCCTGGGTCCAACCGCCGCTTCGGAGATGAACCGCTTCGTGGTCTGGCTTGGCCTGCCGGCATTGCTGTTCAGCCTCACGGCCAAGGCCGACTGGGCGCATATCTGGCAACCGGGTTTTCTCCTCGCCTTCACTGGCGGCATGTTGGGGGTGTTCCTGGTCACGCTGGCGTATCGCTGGAAAACGACCGGCAGCCTGGTCGATGCCAGTATCGATGGCCTCAGTGCCGGATACGCCAACACCGGTTACATCGGCATTCCGCTGTGCGTATTGGTGCTCGGTGACGATGGCATGGCGCCGGCGCTGATCGCGTCGCTGATGGTGGTCTGCGTGTTGTTCGGCCTGGCGGTGGTGTTCATCGAGGTGGGGCTGCAAAGCAACAAAGGGCTGGGAGGGGCGATCATCCAGGTGCTCGGCGCATTGCTGAAGAACCCATTGGTCGTTTCGCCGTTGCTGGGCGCAGCATGGGCCCTGGGTGGCGCTCAGTTGCCCGAGGCGCTGGACGAGTTCCTGCGCCTGCTCGGGGCCGCGACGGTGCCCTGTGCCCTGGTTTCGCTGGGGCTGTTTCTGGCGCAGCGACAGAGTGGCCCGAGCGAGGGTGCGTGGCCACTGGTGGCGCTGAAGCTGGTGCTGCAGCCATTGGTGACCTGGTTCATCGCCTTTGTCCTGCTCGACCTGCCACCCTTCTGGGCGCATGCCGCGCTGCTGCTCAGTGCGCTGCCAACCGGCACCGGCCCGTTCATGCTCGCCGAGTATTATGATCGTCAGGCTGGCCTGGTTTCACGGGCGATCCTGTTTTCCACCCTCGGTTCGCTGCTGACCCTGTCGTTGATCCTGTTGCTGATCACGCAGTGAGCATCAGCTCCACGCCCAGCTGTTGCGACAGGCAGGGCCAGCGCCGCCAGGCGGAAGCGATATCCGCTGCGGCCAGGCGCTCGCGATACGCCTGCACCGAGGGCTGATCGAAGCTGCTGTCGTCGAGCATGCCGGCCAGGGCATGGTGCACGGCTTCGTCCAGCTGGTTGGCGAACGGCTCGCCGATCAATTGGTGAGCGATCAGGTTGGCGCGCGTGGTATCCAGCGGGATCAATGGCCGACCGAGATGGGCGATATAGCGGTCGTTGACCTCCTCCACCAGGCGATGCGCCAGGTAGGCTTCGTCGAGCAGGCCTTCGAGCCCATCGTGGCCTTCCATCAAGGCGGGCGGCTGCAGGAAGAAGTGTTCGGCGATCTTCAGTACCGGTTTCACCGCTGCTTCGATGCCGGCTTCGCGGGCGACTTCGGCGGCCGCGTCGAGTACATCCGGTACCTCTTCGATATAGGCGATGACGAACGCGCTCAGCGCACCCGATGCATTGTCTTCGGGCAGACGAATGGCCGGATGAAGCCGTTTCGGTTGGGCTGACAGATGACGAGCGAGTGCCTGGGTGTCGGCCTCGTGCTGGCGAGCCTGGGTGATGAGTTGGCGAAGGGCGGCGGTGTTCATGACTGCTCCTACTAATTCAGGACATGGACGTGAACCTTAGCCGGCCGTTTGGCCTGGCTAAGACGCGATTGTCATAACTTTTTAATACTTATGCGAGTCCGCTATATCTACCTGTATCAGAAAAGCTACAACCCGCATTTGCCGTGGCCTCAGGCGCTGGGCATGTGATGTCGCCTGCGGCTTCTCTCGTACGTTGCGGGCTGAAAGTCGCCGTCTATACTCGATTTCGTAAGGCATTACCTGATGGAACCGGACGAGCTCAGGCACGGAAAGGTTTTGACAGCAGTTGCCAGCAGTCAGGAGTGGTCGCTTAAGCAGTGTGTGCTGGCGTCCGGCTCCGTACGGCAGTCGATCCCTTAGCCGCAGGCTCCAGCCGGCGGGATAACAAGAACAATCAAGGGGAACCCGCAATGATGCGACATCCACGAGTCTGGATGGGCCTCCTGCTGTGGCTGGCATTGGGCTCGGCGCACGCCCAGTGGACGGTCAACATGGCGCCCGGTGTCACCGAGGTCAGCCGCTCCGTTTTCGACCTGCACATGACCATTTTCTGGATCTGTGTGGTGATCGGCATCCTGGTATTCGGTGCCATGTTCTGGTCGATGATCATGCACCGCCGCTCCACCGGTCAGGAGCCTGCACACTTTCACGAAAGCACTACCGTCGAGATTCTCTGGACCGTAGTGCCGCTGGCCATTCTCGTGGTCATGGCGATCCCCGCGACCAAGACCCTGATCGATATCTACGACTCTTCCGAATCCGAGCTGGACATTCAGGTCACCGGCTACCAGTGGAAGTGGCATTACAAATACCTGGGCCAGGATGTCGAGTTCTTCAGCAACCTGACTACGCCGCGTGCGCAGATCAACAACCGCGAAGACAAGGGCGAGCACTACCTGCTGGAGGTCGATGAACCTCTGGTGGTGCCGGTGGGCACCAAGGTGCGCTTCCTCATCACCGCTGCCGACGTGATCCATTCCTGGTGGGTGCCGGCGCTGGCGGTGAAGAAGGATGCCATTCCCGGTTTCATCAACGAGTCCTGGACCCGTATCGACGAGCCAGGCATCTATCGCGGCCAGTGCACCGAGCTGTGCGGCAAGGACCACGGCTTCATGCCCGTAGTGGTCGAGGCCAAGTCCAAGGAAGACTTCGCCGTCTGGCTGGCCGAGCGCAAGCAGGCCGCCGCTGCCGAGCGCGAGCTGACCAGCAAGGAGTGGACCATGGAAGAGCTGATGGCGCGCGGCGAGAAGGCCTACAACACCACCTGCGCCGCCTGTCACCAGCCCACCGGTGAAGGTCTGCCGCCGATGTTCCCGGCGCTCAAGGGTTCGGCCATCGCCACCGGGCCTGCCGAAGGTCATATCGACATCGTCTACAACGGCAAACCAGGTACCTCCATGGCTGCCTTCGGCAAGCAGCTGTCGCCAGTCGACCTGGCCGCCATCATCACCTACGAGCGCAATGCCTGGGGCAACAATGTCGGTGACATGGTCACGCCCAAGGACATTCTCGATTTCTCCAAGGCGCAGGAGTAAGGACATGAGTGCAGTGATCGACCACGGTCATACTGACCACCACCATGGCC
Organism: Pseudomonas pichavaramensis; assembly: GCF_050473265.1. Classification (NCBI taxonomy): domain Bacteria; kingdom Pseudomonadati; phylum Pseudomonadota; class Gammaproteobacteria; order Pseudomonadales; family Pseudomonadaceae; genus Pseudomonas; species Pseudomonas pichavaramensis. The sequence continues at coordinate 170,457 of NZ_JBJKFJ010000009.1, forward strand.
CGGCCAAGGGTCTGATGCGCTGGGTGCTGACCACCAACCACAAGGACATCGGCACGATGTACCTGTGGTTCAGCTTCTGTGCCTTCCTGCTCGGCGGCTCGATGGCCATGGTCATCCGCGCCGAGCTGTTCCAGCCGGGCCTGCAGATCGTGCAGCCGGAGCTCTTCAACCAGATGACCACCATGCATGGCCTGATCATGGTCTTCGGCGCGGTGATGCCGGCCTTCGTCGGCCTGGCCAACTGGATGATCCCGCTGATGATCGGCGCGCCGGACATGGCCCTGCCGCGGATGAACAACTTCAGCTTCTGGCTGCTGCCGGCGGCCTTCGGCCTGCTGGTCAGTACGCTGTTCATGGAGGGTGGCGGGCCCAACTTCGGCTGGACCTTCTACGCGCCCCTGTCGACCACCTACGCGCCGGAGAGCACCACCTTCTTCATCTTCGCCGTGCACCTGATGGGCATCAGCTCGATCATGGGGGCGATCAACGTCATCGCCACCATCCTCAACCTGCGTGCCCCCGGCATGACCCTGATGAAGATGCCGCTGTTCGTCTGGACCTGGCTGATCACCGCCTTCCTGCTGATCGCGGTGATGCCGGTGCTGGCCGGCGTGGTGACCATGATGCTGATGGACATCCATTTCGGCACCAGCTTCTTCAATGCCGCCGGCGGTGGTGATCCGGTCTTGTTCCAGCATGTGTTCTGGTTCTTCGGCCATCCCGAGGTGTACATCATGATCCTGCCCGCCTTCGGTGCGGTCAGCTCGATCATCCCGGCGTTCGCGCGCAAGCCACTGTTCGGTTACACCTCGATGGTTTACGCCACGGCGGCCATCGCCTTCCTCTCGTTCATCGTCTGGGCGCACCACATGTTCACTGTCGGCATTCCGCTGACTGGCGAGCTGTTCTTCATGTACGCCACGATGCTCATTGCCGTGCCCACCGGGGTGAAGGTGTTCAACTGGGCCAGCACCATGTGGCAGGGCTCGATGACCTTCGAGACGCCGATGCTGTTCTCGGTGGCCTTCGTCATCCTCTTCACCATCGGTGGTTTCTCCGGGCTGATGCTGGCCATCGCCCCGTCGGACTTCCAGTACCACGACACCTACTTCGTGGTCGCTCACTTCCATTACGTGCTGGTGCCGGGGGCGATCTTCGGCATCTTCGCCTCGGCTTACTACTGGCTGCCGAAGTGGACCGGGCACATGTACGACGAAACCCTGGCCAAGCTGCATTTCTGGATGAGTTTCATCGGCATGAACCTGGCGTTCTTCCCGATGCACTTCGTCGGCCTGGCCGGCATGCCGCGGCGCATCCCCGACTACAACCTGATGTTCGCCAACTTCAACATGGTCTCCAGCATCGGCGCCTTCCTGTTCGGGGCCACCCAGTTGCTGTTCCTGTTCATCGTCATCAAGTGCATCCGTGGCGGCAAGCCGGCTCCGGCCAAGCCCTGGGATGGCGCCGAAGGTCTGGAGTGGACGGTGCCCTCGCCGGCGCCTTACCACACCTTCAGTACGCCACCGGAAGTGAAGTAGGAGAGCCGCCGTGAGCGAGGTCATCGCGACGCGTCGTCTGGTTGCCCGTCTGCTGATCGTGGTGGTGGTGATGTTCTGCTTCGGCATCTTCGTCCTGCCGCCCTTCTACGACGCCATGTGCCGTGTGTTCGGTATCAACGGCAAGACCGCCGGGCCTTACCAGGGCGAGCAGGTGATCGATGAGGTGCGCCAGGTGCGTGTGCAGTTCCTCGCCACCAACTCCGCCGAGATGGTCTGGGAGTTCGGGCCCAAGGCGGATGAACTCATGGTTCATCCGGGGGAGACCCGCGACATGCTGTTCGTCGCCTACAACCCCAGCGATCACCCGATGACCGCGCAGGCGATCCCCAGTATCTCGCCTTCGAAGGCGGCGGCCTTCTTCCACAAGACCGAATGTTTCTGCTTCAGCCAGCAGGTGCTGCAGCCCGGCGAGCGCATCGAGATGCCGGTGCGTTTCATCGTTGACCGCGACCTGCCATCAGACGTGAAACACCTGACCCTGAGCTACACCCTGTTCGATATCACCGCGAGCAAACCGCCAGTGGCACAGGCGACTCCATAAGGAGAACAACAATGTCGAGTCACGAAAACTATTACGTACCGGCGCAAAGCAAGTGGCCGATCGTCGCCAGCATCGGTCTGCTGGTGAGCTTCTTCGGCGTGGGTACCTGGTTCAATGATCTGTCGGCGGAGCGCGAGAGTTCCAACGGGCCGCTGATCTTCTTCGTCGGCGGCTTGATTCTGGCCTGGATGCTGTTCGGCTGGTTCGGCAACGTCATCAGGGAGAGCCGCAGCGGCCTGTACAGCGCGCAGATGGACCGCTCGTTCCGCTGGGGCATGAGCTGGTTCATCTTCTCCGAGGTGATGTTCTTCGCTGCCTTCTTCGGCGCGTTGTTCTACATCCGCGCCTGGACAGGCCCGTGGCTCGGCGGGGAGGGCGACAAGGGCATCAGCAACATGCTCTGGGAAGGTTTCGAATACAGCTGGCCCTTGCTACAGAATCCTGACTCCAAGCTGTTTCCGCCACCCAGCGGGGTCATCGATCCCTGGCATCTGCCACTGGTCAATACCCTTCTGCTGGTTTCCTCCAGCGTTACCGTGACGCTCGCCCACCACGCACTGAAGAAGAACCATCGGGGGCCGCTCAAGGCGTGGTTGGCTGCGACCATCGTGCTGGGCCTGGCCTTTCTGTTCTTTCAGGTCGAGGAGTACATCGAAGCCTATACCGAGCTGGGCCTGACCTTGGGTTCCGGTATCTACGGCGCGACCTTCTTCATGCTCACGGGCTTTCACGGAGCGCACGTCACGCTCGGCACCATCATTCTGATCGTCATGCTGGTGCGCATTGTGCGTGGGCATTTCAACGCGGATCAGCACTTCGGTTTCGAGGCAGCATCCTGGTACTGGCACTTCGTCGATGTGGTCTGGCTCGGCCTGTTCATCTTCGTTTACGTGCTTTAGCAGCGCCTCACCAGGTGACGTGAGAGACCAGTTGCCCTGAGTAGAAGCCCCAGGCGATCAGGGCGACGGTAATGGCGGTCAGGCCGACGCGTACAGTCAGCGCGCCGAGCACACGGGAACCATGGCCCTCGTCCTTGACCAGGAAGAACAGGCCGCTGAACAGGCTGGTGAGCGTGGCCAGCAGCATGAGGATGATCGCGGCCTTGAGCATGCGAGACTCCGGGGGATTCGAGTGATGCAATGCAGTATAGCCAGCAACCCCAATCGCAACGGCTGGACGCAATGAGCGCCTTCCGCCCCGGTTGGCTGCCTAGCGTGCTGGTCGTCCTGCTGCTGCCGGGCCTGGTCTGGCTGGGCTTCTGGCAGTTACAGCGCGGCGATGAGAAGCGCCAACTGCTGGCCAGCTTCGAGGCGCGGCGCCAGGCCGAGCCGGTCAGCCTCGAGCAGCTCGAACCCATGGGTGATCTGGCTTACCGCCGCGTCCAGCTGCGCGGGCACTTCGACGATGAACACAGTCTTCTACTCGATAGCCGCGTCCGCGATGGCCACGCTGGTGTCGAGTTGCTGCAACCCTTCTATGACCAGCCCAGCGGCCTCTGGGTATTGCTCAATCGTGGCTGGCTACCCTGGCCGGATCGGCGTACTCCCCCACGCTTCGACACCCCCGACGGTGTACTGCAGCTCAGCGCCTGGATCTATGTGGCGCCCTCCGCTGGCCTGATGCTGCGATCCGGTGCGCAGTCCGCAGGTTGGCCCCGGCTGATCACTCAGGTCGAGGCCGAGCGTCTTTGGCGAGAGTTGGGCCGTGGCGGGTTGCCCTTCGAGACGCGCCTGGAACCGGGCGTCGCCAGCTACCGCGTCGACTGGCCGATCGTGTCCATGAGCCCAAGCAAGCACCTGGGCTACGCGGTGCAATGGTTTGCACTCGCCGCAGCTTTGCTCGGCCTGTTCATCTACCTCGGAATCCACAATGCACGGGAGGGACGTCATGAACCCAGCCATCGCCATGCCTGAGGCTCCGCGCAAGGGCCGCGGCCGTCTTCAGCTGTTGTTGATATTGGCCATCGTCATCGGCCCGATGCTGCTAGCCAGCGCCATGTACAAGTGGCGCTTCTGGGTGCCGGAGACGCGCAGCTATCACGGCGTGCTGATCGGTGATGGCGCTTCCCTGACCGATCTCGGCGTGCAGGGCGATGTGGAGCCACTGTGGCAGATCCTGGTGACGGCTCCAGGGCCCTGTGAGGCCGACTGCCAGCAATTGGTCTATCTGGCGCGACAGATCCAGATCGGCCTCAACCGTGAAACGGCCAGAGCCAGTCATGGACTGGCAGTGGCCGAGCCGCTGGCGGCGGAGTACGACGCCAGACTCCGGCGCGAGTATCCGCGCCTCGGGCATTACCAGCTGGATCTTCAGGCCTACGGCAAAACGGCCGGGGCTGCCGACGGTGCACAGCTCTGGTTGGTCGATCCGCACGGCAATCTGGTGTTGCGATACCCCGCAGGCAGTGATGGCAAGGCCATCCTCGATGATTTGCGCTACCTGCTGAAAATTTCCCTGATCGGTTGATGCTCCGCCCTGTCCATAACGACAGGGCACCTTGCCCGCGCTCAAGGAGTCGATATGCACAAGCCCGGTTATCGTCTTGCATTGTTCGCCACCCTGCTGACCGTCGTGGTGGTACTGCTAGGCGCCTACACCCGCCTCACCCATGCCGGCCTGGGTTGTCCGGACTGGCCCGGTTGCTATGGGTTTCTCGGTGTGCCGATGAGCGAGCATAAGCAGGCCATCGCCGAGGCTCGCTTCCCCGCAGCGCCGCTTGAGGTCGCCAAGGGCTGGTACGAGATGATTCATCGCTATTTCGCCGGTTCTCTGGGGCTGGTGGTGCTGGCCATTGCGGCGCAGGCCGTACGCCGCCGTGCAGATCCGGCGCAACCGCTCAGGCTGCCATTGGCCATTCTGGCGTTGGTGATCCTGCAGGGCGCGTTCGGCATGTGGACGGTGACCTTGCAGCTCTGGCCGCAGGTGGTCACCGCCCATCTGCTCGGCGGCTTCGCTACCCTGAGCCTGCTGACGCTCCTGACGTTGCGTTTGTCCGGGCGCTTCGCGCCTCTGCAGCTTCCGACAAACTTGCGCGTGCTGGCGGCGGCCTGTCTGTTGCTGGTGATCGGGCAGATCACCCTCGGCGGCTGGGTCAGTTCCAATTACGCGGCCGTTGCCTGCGTCGACCTGCCGACCTGTCACGGCGAGTGGTGGCCGGCGATGGATTTCGGCAAGGGCTTTCATCTCACCCAGCACATCGGCCCCAACTATCTGGGCGGCCAGCTCGACAGCGATGCACGCACCGCCATCCATATGAGCCATCGCCTTGGCGCGTTACTGGTCACCCTGGCGTTGCTGGTCCTGGCGTGGCGCCTGCATCGGGCTGGCCTGTCGCGTCTGGCCAAGCTGATGCTGGCAGCCCTGGCGCTGCAGGTCGGCCTGGGCATCAGCAACGTGATCTTCCATCTGCCGCTGCTGGTGGCGGTGGCACATAACGCCGGCGGCGCTGCGCTGCTGCTGAGCATGGTGCTGATCAACTATCGCCTGCGCAGTCCGGCCCATCTTCATGGGCGGGTTGGCAGCTCCGTCACCCGCCGGCAGACGCTCAGCAAGCTGGCGCCTGCCCTCGGCAAATAGCAATTAAAGGAGAAGACCATGCCTGGTGTGCTAAGCGCTCGATCGGCTCCCGCAAGCTGGCGCGACTATCTCGAATTGACCAAACCACGCGTGGTGATGCTGATGCTCATCACCTCGCTGGTCGGCATGTTTCTCGCCACCCGCGCTGGTGTGCCGTGGACGGTGCTGCTGTTCGGCAACCTCGGTATCGGTTTGTGCGCCGGTGCGGCGGCGGCAGTCAACCACGTGGTGGATCGGCGCATCGATTCGATCATGGCGCGCACGCACAAGCGCCCGGTCACGGCCGGACGCGTTTCGCCGGTCGCCGCGTTGAGCTTCGCCTTGCTGCTCGCGATTGCCGGCATGAGTCTGTTGCTGGTCTTTACCAACCAGCTGGCGGCCTGGCTGACGCTGGCCTCGCTGCTGGGGTATGCGGTGATCTATACCGGCTTCCTCAAGCGCGCCACGCCACAGAACATCGTCATTGGTGGCCTGGCCGGTGCTGCGCCGCCGCTGTTGGGCTGGGTCGCCGTCACTGGCCACCTGAGCGCCGAACCGTTACTGCTGGTGCTGATCATCTTCGCCTGGACGCCGCCGCACTTCTGGGCACTGGCCATTCATCGCAAGGCCGAGTACGCCAAGGCCGATGTGCCGATGTTGCCGGTGACCCATGGCGAGCATTACACCAAGGTGCATATCCTTCTTTACACCCTGGCGATGTTTGCCGTGACCCTGCTGCCCTATGCCATCCACATGAGCGGGCCGCTCTATCTGGTCTGCGCGCTGCTTCTCGGTGGGCGCTTCCTGCACTGGGCCTGGGTGCTGTACCGTGACAGCAAGCCACATGCCGCGATAAACACCTTCAAGTACAGTATCTGGTACCTGTTTCTGCTGTTCATCGCTTTGTTGGCGGATCACTACCTGCTGTTGAATATCTGAGGCCCCATGACCCGTACCCAGACCACCGTTTTCGTTCTTGTTGCCATCGTCGCCCTGGTATTGGGGCTCACCGTGAACAAGGTGCTCAGCAACAAGGGACAGGGTGATCCAGCGGCGTTGCTCGATGCCGGTATCGTGCTGTTGCCCCAGCACCGTAGCCTGCCGGCACTGACCCTGACCAACCAGGACGGCGAGTCGGTTGCGGTCGACCAGCTCAAGAGGGATTGGTCCCTGTTGTTCTTCGGCTACACCTTCTGCCCGGATATCTGCCCAGCCACCCTGGCCCAGTTGCGTCAACTGCAGGAGCAATTGCCCGAGGAAACCCGTGCGCGATTGCAGGTGGTGATGGTCAGCGTCGACCCGCACCGCGATACGCCGGAGCAGTTGAGTAAATACCTGGGCTACTTCGATGCGGGCTTCAAGGGCCTGACCGGAAAAGAGGAGACGCTGCAGAAGTTCGCCAATTCGGTAAGCATTCCCTACATTCCTGCCGATACCAGCAAGGAAAACTACACCGTCGATCACAGCGGCAATCTGGTGATCATCGGTCCTGACGGGACCCAGCGTGGCTTCATCCGCGCCCCGATCAACAACGCCAAGCTGGCGGCGCAACTGCCTGGACTGGTTTCGGGTAGCTGATCGGCTGGGGTGCGTCTGCGAACCACCACCTTCAGGGCTGCATGGCACAGAGTTTCCCGGATTTCATCCGGGCTACGGCCCTGAGTTTGGGCTTGTAGGGTGCGCCGCGCGCACCGGCGTGTGCTCAAAGGCATTGGTGCGCATGGCGCACCCTACGGGGCTGGACCTGACTACAGTGCGAACGGCAGCGGCAGATCGACCCGCTGACGCTGCGCCAGTCGGCGCTGGAACTCGCCCGGGTCATGGATCAGCACTTCCTGCCCGGCAAAGGACTCGGCGGCAATCAGCCGTGACAGCCAGAAACGCACGCATGCCACGCGCAGCATGGCCGGCCACAGCTCGGCCTCGGCAGCCGTGAACGGCCGCAGCGCCGCGTAGGCACCCAACAGCGCGCGGGCACGGGCGCCGTCGAGGCTGCCATCCTCGTGCGAGCACCAGTCGTTCAGGGTAATGGCCAGATCGTAGAGCATCGGCCCAGAGCAGGCGTTGTAGAAGTCGATCACCCCGGCCAGATGATTGCCGTCGAACAATACGTTGTCGCGGAACAGGTCGGCATGCAGATTGGCCCGCGGCAAGGCAAGAATGCGCGCCTTCAGTTCGGCGATCTCCTGCAACGCATCGCGCAGCAGAGGCGTTGCCGCGTCGTCGAGCTTCAATGCCTGGCTTGGACCCTCGGTGAGCATCCAGTCCAGACCGCGGTCGCTACGGCGCTCGATAGGAGCCTCGCGGGTGGCCAGATGAATGCGCGCCAGCAGGCTGCCGACTTCCTGGCAGTGATGGGCGTTGGTTTCGCGTACATGCTTGCCGGAAAGCCTCGGCTGTAGCAGCGCCGGCTTCTGGGCCAGGCTACGCAGCGCCTGATCATCCTGCGTACGCAGGGCGTAGGGCACAGGCAGGCCGGCATCGTGGAGCACGTCGAGCAGCTCGATGAAGAACGGCATTTCGTCCACCGGGCCACGCTCGACCAGGGTCAGGACGAACTCGCCCTGCTCCAGGCTGATGAAGTAGTTGGTGTTTTCGCTACCGGCGGCGATGCCTTCGAAGGCCTTCAGCCGGCCCAGCCCGTAGGGCGCCAGGAAAACTTCGAGCTCTTGACGCTCCAGAGGGGTGAATACCGACATATCTGACCTTAATTGCCTTACCAGCTAAAAATTTCCCAGGAGGGAATCAACATGTCCGGATCGTCCGAACGGATGAAGTTGCCGTCGCTGCCGTCGGCACGTACGAGAAAGTAGGGTTTGCCATTCTTCGGAATGACCTTGATGGCATAGAGAAAGCCATTGACCCGGTATTCCTGGATGGTGCGGTCGCCGTCCTGGCGGATGGTTACGTCGGGATCACCGGAAACCGGATCCTCAGCGTGAGCAGCAGCGAACGGAAGGCAAGCCAGCAGACCGACCAGTACCAGGCGATTCAATGTACCCATGATAACCTTGCTCCTTATTATTCACCGATGCAGCCATTCTAACAGGCCGCTGAAAAACTACCTGCGTTGCCATTGCTGCGTTAAAAACAGGCTCGGAATGCTCATTTACAGCTCGTAAACTCCGCTTCCTCGCCTATTTGATTCGCTGGCGCTCACCCTTCGGGCCAGCCTTTGGCTGTTACTCCCGTTGGTCGTTGCGCATTGCACTGGCTGCCTCGCCCACGTTTTTCAACTGTCTGTTACTGCACCTGCCGAAAAGGTTGATCTCACGCATGAGCCAAGCTCCCCTCGTTCTGGTCGACGGTTCCTCGTACCTGTACCGCGCCTTTCACGCCCTGCCGCCGCTGACCACTTCCAAAGGCATGCCTACTGGAGCGGTCAAGGGCGTGTTGAACATGCTCAAGAGCTTGCGCAAGCAATACCCGAACAGCCCGTTCGCAGTAGTCTTCGACGCCAAAGGCGGCACATTCCGTGATGAGTTGTTCGCCGAGTACAAGGCCAACCGCCCTTCCATGCCGGACGAACTGCGGGTGCAGGTCGAGCCGCTGCATGCCAGTGTGCGTGCCCTCGGTCTGCCGCTGCTGTGCGTCGAAGGCGTCGAAGCCGACGACGTGATCGGCACCCTGGCCCGCCAGGCGGCCGGGGAAAAGCGCGATGTGGTGATTTCTACCGGCGACAAGGACATGGCACAGCTGGTCTGTCCTCACGTTACGCTGGTCAACACCATGACCGGAAGCGTCTACGACGCTGATGGCGTAAAGGAGAAATTCGGTGTCGGCCCTGAGCTGATCATCGACTACCTTGCGCTGATGGGGGACAAGGTGGACAACATCCCCGGCGTGCCGGGCGTCGGCGAGAAAACCGCCCTCGGCCTGCTGGTAGGCATCGGTGGTGGCCTGGATGTGCTCTACGCCAACCTCGACAAGGTTCCCGAACTGCCGATTCGCGGCGCCAAGAGCCTGCCGGCCAAGCTCGAGGAACACCGCGAGATGGCCTACCTGTCCTATCAGCTGGCTACCATCAAGACCGACGTACCGCTGAATATCGCCATCGATGATCTGCACCCGGGCGAGCCGGATCAGGCTGCGTTGGTCGAGCTGTATGGCCTGCTGGAGTTCAAGAACTGGCTGGATGAGCTGTTGCGCCAGAACAAGAGCCTGGCGGCCAAGGCAGCAGCGCCAGCCGGCGACCTGTTCGCCGAGCCTGCTGGCGAAACCACTGAGGAAGCTGCCGAGCCAGCGCCAGCTAGCGTCGGCGACTACCAGTTGGTGCTTGAGCAGGCGCAATTCGATGCCTGGCTGAAGAAACTGGAGCAGGCCGAGCTGATCGCCTTCGACAGCGAAACCACCAGCGTCGATGCCCAGCAGGCGCAGCTGGTTGGCCTGTCCTTCGCGGTCAAGGCTGGTGAGGCGGCCTACGTGCCGCTGGCGCACAGCTATATGGGTGTGCCGCAACAGCTCGACCGTGATGCAGTGCTCAAGGCGCTCAAGCCGCTGCTGGAAGACCCAACCAAGGCCAAGGTCGGCCAGCACGCCAAGTACGACATCAATGTCCTGGCCAATGCCAGCACGCCGATCGCCGTGCAGGGTGTGGCCTTCGACACCATGCTCGAATCCTATGTGCTGGATTCCACCGCCACTCGCCACGATATGGACAGCCTGGCGCTGAAGTACCTGAATCACAGCACCATTCGCTTCGAGGACATCGCCGGCAAGGGCGCCAAGCAGCTGACCTTCGACCAGATCCCGCTGGAGCAGGCCGGGCCCTATGCCGCCGAGGACGCCGACGTGACCCTGCGCCTGCATCAGGAACTGTGGGGCCGGCTCGAAGCCGTGCCATCACTGGCCAAGGTGCTGCGCGAGATCGAGATTCCGCTGGTGCCGGTGCTGGCGCGTATCGAGCGCAACGGCGCGTTGGTCGATGCCAAGCTGCTCGGCCAGCAAAGCGTCGAGCTGGGCGACAAGCTGGTGGAACTGGAGCGCAAGGCCTTCGAGATCGCCGGTGAGGCGTTCAATCTGGCGTCGCCCAAGCAGCTCGGCGTGATCCTCTACGAGAAACTCGGTTACCCGGTGATCAGCAAGACCGCCAAGGGCCAGCCTTCCACCGCCGAAGCGGTGCTGGCCGAACTGGCCGAGCAGAACTTCGAGCTGCCCAAGGTGCTGATGCAGTACCGCAGCCTGAGCAAGCTCAAGAGCACCTACACCGACCGGCTGCCGGAGCAGATCAACCCGCGTACCGGGCGCATCCACACCAGCTATCACCAAGCAGTGGCGGCGACCGGTCGTCTGTCGTCGAGTGATCCGAACCTGCAGAACATCCCGATTCGCACCACCGAAGGCCGGCGTATCCGCCAGGCCTTCGTGGCACCCAAGGGCTACCGGACGATGGCTGCGGACTACTCGCAGATCGAGCTGCGCATCATGGCCCACCTGGCCAAGGATGAAGGCCTGCTGGATGCCTTCCGTCATGATCTGGATGTACACAAGGCCACCGCTGCTGAGGTGTTCGGCGTGGCGCTGGAAGAGGTCACCAGCGATCAGCGGCGCAAGGCCAAGGCCATCAACTTCGGCCTGATCTATGGCATGAGCGCCTTCGGCCTGGCCAAGCAGATCGACGTCGAACGCAAGGAGGCCCAGGCCTATATCGACCGCTACTTCGCCCGCTATCCCGGCGTCCTGAGTTATATGGAACGTACGCGCGCACAGGCTGCCGAGCAGGGTTATGTGGAAACCGTGTTTGGCCGACGCCTGTACCTGCCGGAAATCCACGCGCAGAACCAGGCCATGCGCAAGGGCGCCGAGCGCGCGGCGATCAACGCGCCCATGCAGGGCACCGCCGCGGACATCATCAAGCGCGCGATGATCAAAGTGGACAGCTGGCTGCAGCAGAGCGGCGTGGATGCACGGATCATCATGCAGGTACATGACGAACTGGTGCTGGAGGTACGCGAGGACCTGGTGGACGAGGTCAGTGCCAAGCTCAAGGAGCTGATGGGCGGCGCAGCCGATCTGGATGTACCGCTACTGGTCGAAGTGGGCGTCGGCGCCAACTGGGATGAGGCGCACTGATACTCGATGCCGCGGTGCAAAGCCGCGGCTGCTCTGGCTTTGGGGTTTCAGGGAATCAAAAAGCGTTTTCTTATGGCAAATGGTTTTTAACAAGGCGATGAACTTTCCTTGAGGCCGCCCAGTCAGAGATCGTGAATGGCCGTTAAGCCTTTCAATGCTCCTTTGTTGTGTTAAGTGTTGGCAGACATCTGAACCCCGCCCTAGCGGTTCAGACCTTGAACCCCGAACTTCTCCCTCCCCATATGAAGCTCGGGGTTTTTTTTGCCTGTAGAAAAGTGCCGCGTGCGGCATTCTGATGACCCTCTCCCGCTTACGTGAGGTGACTGTATGGATGCAGGAGGTAGGGCGACGCAGGATGCCAAAGCCGAGGGTGCCCGAAGGGCGGGAGAGGGCTTCGTTGATGTGCCTTCAAGTTAAAAATGGCGGCCTCAGTTCCGTAGGGTGTCGCGGGACCACCTTGGCCGCGCGCACCGAATACGCTCTACGATCGCGGTGCCCGCAGCACACTCTAGGCTTCAGGCCTCAGCGCCTTCTTCATCCTCTTCCGGCAGCAGATCCAGCCAACCCGCCAGCACCATCTGTGCTTCCTCCACACCCATACGCTTGGGCGCCGAGAACAGTTGGATGCTGATGCCTTCGCCCCATTGTTTGCGAATTTCCTGACGCACCTTCAGCAGTGCGTTCTTCGCCGCGCCGAAGGCCAGTTTGTCGGCCTTGGTCAGGAGGATGTGCAGCGGCATTTCACTGGCCACCGACCAGTCCAGCATCATGCGGTCGAACTCGGTCAGGGGGTGGCGGATGTCCATCATCAGCACTAGGCCGCACAGGCTTTCGCGGCTGCCCAGGTAGGCCTCCAGGTGCTTCTGCCAGTGTTGCTTGAGCGGGATCGGTACCTTGGCGTAGCCATATCCCGGCAGGTCGACCAGGCGGCGCTCTTCGTCGAGCTGGAAGAAGTTGAGCAGCTGGGTGCGCCCCGGCGTCTTCGACGTGCGCGCCAGGCTGGCATGGGTGAGGGTATTGAGTGCGCTCGACTTGCCCGCATTGGAGCGGCCGGCGAAGGCGACTTCCAGGCCACTGTCCTCGGGGCACTGATCGACCTTGGCGGCACTGATGAGGAAGCTGGCCTGCTGGCACAGACCGGTGATGGGGTTCTTCGGGAGCATGGGGGTATCCGGTGGTTGCCTCGAAGCCATTCAAGCATTCGAGGACTTGCGACATTTCCGCGCACCTGCTGCACGCCAGGTGGCGCGGCAAGCGGCGTCGTTTCCGTTTCAGCGTTGCCAGTATATAATGCCGCAGATTTTGTGTGCGCTTTGTCCCACCCGCAGGAACCCGATTGCTGGGAGTGATTACACCTCTGCTCGATAGAAAGCAGAACGCTCTCCACCCTGATGAGGTTGATCTGATGAAGAAAATGCTGCTTGCAGCTGCCGTCATGATGCTGTCCGTCAACGGCTATGCTGCTCAGGATCCGCAAGCTGTGTATGACCGTGCCTGTGGTGTGTGCCACAACGGCCAGATTCCCACGGCGCCCAAGAAGGGCGACAAGGCCGCATGGGAACCGCGCCTGGCCAAAGGCATGGATACACTGGTGCAGAGCGTCACCAATGGTTTGAATGCCATGCCGCCGCGCGGCCTGTGCATGGACTGCACGGCCGAGGATTACCAGGCGGTCATCAAATTGATGAGCGAATGAGTAAACCCGACCGATAACCCTTTTCTCTCTTAGCCGTAGTTGGATTAGCTGATGAACAAAGTACTCGTGAGTCTGCTGTTGACCCTGGGCCTCACCGGCGTGGCGCAGGCTGCCGGCGATGCCGAAGCCGGTCAGGGCAAAGTCGCTGTCTGTGGCGCCTGCCATGGCGCTGATGGCAATAGCCCCGCCCCAAACTTCCCCAAGCTGGCTGGTCAGGGCGAGCGTTATTTGCTCAAGCAGCTCCACGACATCAAGTCCGGCAACCGTCAGGTCGTTGAAATGACCGGCATGCTGGACAATCTCAGCGATCAGGATCTGGAAGACATCGCCGCTTATTTCTCCAGCCAGAAAATGAGCGTCGGCGCTGCCGATCCCAAGTTGGTCGAGCGCGGTGAAGCGCTGTTCCGCGGCGGCAAACTGGAAGAGGGTATGCCGGCCTGCACCGGTTGCCACTCGCCCAATGGCGCTGGTCTGGCTGCTGCCAGCTTCCCGAAACTGGGCGGCCAGCACGCCCAGTACGTGGCCAAGCAACTGACCGATTTCCGCGAAGGCAACCGCACCAACGACGGCGACGCAATGATCATGCGCGCCATCGCCGCCAAGCTGAGCAACAAGGATATCGAAGCGGTATCCAGCTTCATCCAGGGCCTGCACTGACAGGCTCTTGTTGCACTTGGCAAGATAAAGGGTGGCTTCGGCCACCCTTTTTCGTATGTGTCATGGCTACAATGGGCGGAACCGGCCCAGCGGTAGCGAGTCATAGTCTCGAATCGCCACTAGGGCGACGCTTATCCAGTCGAGGAGTTCCCCCATGCGTAACCTGATTTTCGGCGCCGCTCTGGCGATCAGCAGCCTGTTCGGCCTCAGTGCCCATGCTGACCCCGTTGCCGGTCAGCAATATGTCGAGCTGAAGAGCCCGGTGCCGGTGTCCAAGCCAGGTCAGGTCGAGGTCGTCGAGCTGTTCTGGTACGGCTGCCCACACTGCTACCAGTTCGAGGCGACCCTCAATCCCTGGATCGAGAAGCTGCCGGGAGATGTCAACTTCGTCCGTGTCCCGGCGCTGTTCGGCGGTATCTGGAACGTGCACGGTCAGGCCTTCCTTACCCTGGAAAGCATGAAGGTCGAGCATCAGGTGCATGACGCCGTGTTCAACGCCATTCACCAGGAGAAGAAGAAACTGGCCTCCGCAGAAGAGTTCGCCGATTTCGTTGCCACTCAGGGCGTGGATCGCGAAGCCTTCCTCAAGACCTTCAACTCCTTCGCGGTCAAAGGCCAGATGGAAAAAGCCAAGAAGCTGGCCATGGCTTATCAGGTCACTGGCGTACCGGTGATGATCGTCGGTGGTAAGTATCGCTTCGACATCGGCTCGGCCGGCGGTCCGCAACAAACCCTCGGCGTCGCCGATTACCTGATCGCCAAAGAGCGCGCCGCGCTCTAAGCGGCCGTAGGCGCAAGACATGCTGCGCCGCTGGCGACAGACACGTGCGGTTGGCCTGTGCGATCCACAGGTCAACCCGCATTGTTCGCCGCAAGACGACTGGCCAGCCGACGGCCTGTTGCGCCTGCTCAGTTTCAACGTCCAGGTCGGCATCAATACTCAGCGTTACCATCATTACCTCACCCGGGGCTGGCAGCACCTGTTGCCTCACGCCGGGCGCGCCGGCAATCTGCAGCGCATAGGCGATCTGCTCGCCGATTTCGATCTGGTGGCCTTGCAGGAAGTCGATGGCGGTAGCATGCGTTCCGGCTACATCAACCAGGTCGAGTACCTGGCCCAGCAGGGCGCCTTCCCGTACTGGTACCAACAGCTCAACCGCAATCTTGGTCGCCTCGCGCAGCACAGCAATGGCGTGCTCAGTCGCTTGCGGCCTACGCTGCTGGAGGATCATCCGCTGCCGGGGCCACCTGGTCGCGGGGCGATTTTCCTGCGTCTGGGCGAGGGTGAGCATGCGCTCGGTGTGGTGATGATGCATCTGGCGCTTGGGCCGCGCACCCGCACTCGGCAGTTGGCCTACATTCGCGAGCGCGTCAGTGAGTTCCGTCATCTGGTGCTGATGGGCGACATGAATACCCATGCGGTGGACCTGCTGGAAAACTCGCCTCTACGTGACCTTGGACTGCTGGCGCCACAGGTCGAGGCGACGTTTCCGAGTTGGCGGCCGCAGCGTTGTCTCGACCATATCCTGCTCAGTTCCGGGTTGGAGCTGGGGCGGGTCGATGTGCTTGCCCAACCGATATCCGATCATCTGCCTGTGGCCGTGGAAATCCGATTGCCGCAAGCCCAGAATACGTCGCAAATGCCTATGCTGAAGAGGCCAACTTCCGAGTAAGCCGCATGAGCGACGACGCACAACGCTGGAAAGACAAGTACCTGGGGAGCCTGGAGCAGCAGGAAAAGCTCGAGCGCCGCTGGGAGCTCCGCCTGGATCTGCTGCGCCGAGGCCTGGTGCGCAGCAGCCTGGCCGCCGAAGGGGCAGACAAGGCGGTCGACCAGTGCATGCAGGAAATGCGCGATATCCTGCGCCGTGACGACATGGATGGCGCCCTGGGGGGCCTGATCCCACGCCTGGAAAAAGCCGTATTGGAGTCCGAGCAGCGCCGCCAACAGCGCGCCGCAGAAGCCGCGACTGCCCTGGCCAGCCTGGTGGAGCAACTGCAGGGCCTGGAACCGCCGCGTGAGGTACGCAAGGCTTTGAAGTCTCTGGGCAAGCAGCTACAGGAGGCGGCCAGTCACCAGTATCAGTTGCCGGCTCTGCTCAGCCAATTGAGCAATCTGCAGGAGCAGGCGCTGGCGGTTCGGCAGGCTCCGGTGCAGGAGCAGCCGGGCCTGCTGCAACGCCTGTTTGGTTCGCGCGGTGACAGTTCGGACGAGGTAACGAACAGTACTCCTGTTCCTCCTGTGCCAGCCGCTGCGCCCCCAACTGCCGCTGTAGTTGAGGCTACCCCCCAATCGCCAGTTGAGCATCCGAGCGAGCCGCAGCCTGTTGTCCTGGGTGCCAGTTACGCCCCGCCGAGTCGCGAGATTGTCGAGGCCCCGGCGGCGCTTGACAGTCTGCCTCTGCCACCGGGCTTGGTTCCTGACAACAGTACCGGCGACAGTGCTTTCGCGTTGCCAAGCAGCGAGCCGGGCTACAGCGCGGTGGCGCCGCACATCGCCAGCAGCCTGCGCAGCCTGCTGGACGAGCTCGAGTTGCCGGCCAGTCACCTGCCGCAAGGTGATGCGCTGCGCCAGCGTCTGCAGGGCAACCTCAACTGGTATGAGCTGGTTCCGGTCCTGGATGATCTGGCCGTGCTGGTGCTTGCGGTCAACAATGGTGGCCAGCGTGAGTTCGCCGGTTACCTGAAGCAGCTCAATGAGCGCCTCGCGGCCTTCATCGCAACGCTGAGCGAGGCGCATGAAGGTTATGGTGCCTCGGTGGAGAGTGCGCGCAGTTTCAATCAGCAGTTGCACGAGCAGGTCGCCGATTTGCAGAACAGCGTGCAGGAAGCGGTTGACCTGGAAAGCCTCAAGCAAGCCCTGGAGCAGCGCCTGGATGGGCTGTTGCAAAGTGTCAGTAACCATCAGCGCCAGCGCGATGGTGTCGAGGACGATGTGGCGGCAAGGTTGCAGGGGCTGATGCAGCGTGTCGCCGAGATGGAGGTCGAGGCGCAGCAGTTTCGCGAGCATATCGAGGAACAGCGGCAGAAGTCCTTGCTCGACCCGCTCACCGGCCTGCCCAATCGTGCGGCCTGGAGCGAGCGTCTGGATCTGGAAGTGGCCCGGCGTCAGCGTTACGGCGGCCAGTTGCTGTTGGCAGTGCTGGATATCGACCACTTCAAGCGGATCAACGACGGCTATGGCCACCTGGCGGGTGACCGGGTCCTCAAGATCATTGCTGGCGAACTGCACAAGCGTCTGCGCAAGACCGACTTCATTGCCCGCTTTGGCGGCGAGGAGTTCGTGTTGCTGATTCCTGCGACGCCGCTTGAGGGTGGCGTGCAGTTGCTCGAAACCCTGCGCACTGCGATAGAAGCCTGCCCATTCCACTTCAAGGGGGAGCCGGTCACCATCACCTGCTCCGCCGGTATAGCGGAGTTCCGTGACGGCGAGGCGACCGAGGTCACGTTCGAGCGCGCCGATCAGGCCCTGTATCGGGCCAAGGGTGCGGGGCGCAATAGAGTGGCACAGGCCTAGCCAGCTAGCTCTGGGACGTCACTGATTCCCTGCTCCTGCTGTTTGCCGCTGTCGAGCGGGCGGGAGCTGACCGTGGCTCATCGTCCTGTAGCGGTACCTCATTGCCCTGCGCGTCGTACAGCTTGCCACCGATGAAATGGTCGCCCTCGTGCAGGGCGGCGATGTCCCGGTAGCGCAGGCTGCGCTCGGTGCCGGCGACGAACACCGACTGTTGATCGGAGTTGCCGGCCGTGAAGTGGTTGAACAGCAGATTGAGCAGGATGGCCATGACCGCAGCCGAGCTGATGCCCGAGTGAAAGATGGTTTCGAACCAGGCGGGGAAATGATGGTAGAAGCTGGGCATGGCGATAGGGATCATGCCGAAGCCGACGGACGTGGCGACGATCACCAGATTCATGTTGTTGCGATAGTCGACCTTGGCCAGGGTGCGGATGCCACTGGCGGCGACGGTGCCGAACAGCACGATGCCGGCACCACCCAGCACCGAGGTCGGCACTGCGGCGATCACTCGGCCCATGATCGGCAGCAAGCCGAGCGTGACCAGAATCAGCCCGCCGGTGGCGACCACATAGCGGCTCTTCACGCCGGTTACGGCGACCAGCCCGACGTTCTGGGCGAAGGCGCTCTGGGTGAACGAGCCGAACAGCGGCGCGACGATGCTGGCGATCATGTCTGCGCGCAGGCCATTGCCGAGGCGCTGGGAGTCGACCTTGGTGTCGATGATGTCGCCGACCGCGAGGATATCTGCCGAGGTCTCGACCAGGATCACCATCACCACGATCAGCATCGAGATGATCGCGGCCAGCTGGAATTCCGGCATGCCGAAATGCAGCGGCGCCGGAAAAGCCATTAGCGGGCCTTCGCCGACTCTGGAGAAGTCCGCCATACCGAATGCCAGAGCCACCAGGGTACCGATCACCATGGCCAGCAGGATCGACAGGCGTGAGATGGTGGCGCTGCCAACTTTGCTTAGCAACAGCACGGTCGCCAGGGTGAAAGCAGCCAGGCCGATATTGGCCATGCTGCCGAAGTCCGCAGCCTGACTGTTGCCACCCATGGCCCAGCGAGCGGCCACCGGCATCAGGGTGAGGCCGATGGTGGTGATCACGATGCCGGTCACCAGAGGTGGAAAGAATTTGGTGATCTTGGAAAAGATCGGCGTGATCAGCAGACCAATCAGCGCTGCGCCGATAACGGCGCCAAACACTACCGGTAAACCGCCCTCGCCTCCGTTAGCGCCGACGATGGCAACGATGGTGGCGACACTGGCGAAGGAAACGCCTTGTACCAGGGGCAACTGGCAGCCGAAGAATGGCAGACCAAGCGTTTGCAAAAGCGTGGCAGCGCCGCCGACGAACAGCGAAGCAGCGATCAGTAGGCCGATGTCGGCAGGAGACAGGCCTGCTGCCTGACCGACGATCAGTGGCACCGCGACGATGCCGCCATACATGGTCAGTACGTGTTGCAGGCCATACAGCAGATTGGAGCCAATACCGAGGTTCTCGTCCTCGGGGCGCGGGGCGTTGGAGGTCATGGAAGCTGCTCGCTGTTGTTCTTGTTGGCTAACTGTATACAGTTAGTGGCTTTTAAATCCATTTATTTGTATACATTTGTGCGTGCGTTTTCAATCAGCAGCACCAGAGAGGCTCCGTTCGTGTATTTGAGTCTCTTGCCTTCACTCCGAGTGCGACGGCATCTCGCGCCAATATGGCCGCGGCCCTAGACTATGCGTACCAGCCACCGGAGACGCCTATGGACATCTTCAGCATTGCCGTGCTGATCTTTTTGGTCACCGACCCTTTCGGCAACATCGCCATCTACATCGCTGCGCTGAAGAATGTCGAGCCGCGTCGGCGCTTGTGGATCGCCGCGCGCGAACTGCTGTTCGCCCTTGGCCTGTTGCTGTTGTTCCTCACCTTTGGTGACAAATTCCTCACCAGTCTCGGCCTGTCGCGCGAGGCAACGGCAATCGCTGGCGGTATCATCTTGTTCGTCATCGCCATGCGTCTGATCTTCCCCAATCCGCAGGGCCTGCTCGGTGACGTGCCGGACGGCGAGCCGATGCTGGTGCCATTGGCGACGCCAGCGGTGGCCGGGCCTTCGGCTCTGGCAGTGTTGATGACCCTGCGCAACACCCATACCGGGCCACTCTGGGAGTTGTATCTCGCCTTGATCCTGGCTTGGGCGGCGACGGCATTCATTCTCCTGCAGGCTTCGTTCCTGCAGCGTTTTCTTGGTAATCGCGGGTTGATGGCCGTGGAGCGATTAATGGGTATGTTGTTGATCATGCTCAGCGTCGACATGCTGCTGGACAACCTGCAGAGCGTATTCGGTCACGCATGAAGTCTTTCTGCCTCGTTTTCCTTGTTGTTCTGCTCGCTGGTTGCAGCACTGGCTTGCGCTTCGATGACAGCTACACCGCAACCGGCCAGAACAGCCGCGTGCAGTACGTCGTGCTGCACTACACCTCCGCGGATTTGCAACGCTCGCTCGAGCTGCTGACGCAGACAGAGGTGAGCAGCCACTATCTGATCGGCGACGCGCCGCCGACCCTGTACCGTCTGGTGGATGAGAACCGCAGGGCCTGGCATGTCGGTGTCAGCGAGTGGAAGGGGCGCACCTGGCTGAACAGCACGACTATCGGTATCGAGCTGGTCAACCAGGGCTACTACGAAACTGCGGCGGGCCGCTATTGGCAGCCCTTTGCGCCGCAGCAGATCGACACGCTGGTGCTGTTGCTCAAGGACATCGTCCGGCGCCACCAGCTGCCGCTGGGGTCGATCATTGCGCACAGTGACGTGGCCCCTCAGCGCAAGGTCGATCCGGGCCCGCTGTTCCCCTGGAAGCGCCTGGCCGACGAGGGCTTGGTGCCCTGGCCGGATGAGGCGCAGGTGGCGCGGCAGCAAGCGCTGTTCGCCGCCAGTCTGCCCAGCGTGCAATGGTTCCAGGAGCAGTTGGCGCGCAATGGCTACACAGTGCCTCAGCATGGTGAACTGGACGACGCGACACGCAACGTCATTGCCGCGTTCCAGATGAAGTACCGCCCGGCCAATTACGATGGCCAGCCGGACGCCGAGACCGCTGCGCGCCTGCTGGTGCTCAACCAGCAGAGCGCCGCGCGGCAACAATGATCAGGCCGGCGTCGTAGCGATCAGGCGCGAGTCCGCCAAGGCCGCCGTGCGGTGAACGGTCGCGGCCTGGTATTGCGGGTCGGCAAGCATGGCCAGGAATGCCGCAGGTGAGGGATAGCGCACCAGCAGCACCTGGTCCCAGTGCTCGTCATCCGGTGCGATCAGCGCAACATGGGCGTTGGCCAGCCGTTCCACCTCTCCACCGACACCCCGTACCTTGGTCAGCGCCGTCCGGCTGTAACGGGCGTAGGCCTCACGGCCACTGCAGGGCGTTTCGTCGCTGTCGGCAGGGTAGTTTGCCAGGGCATTGAAGCGCAGCAGGTTGAGCATCAGGATCGGTGTATCGGCCGGCATCCGCTCGGCGAACGCTGCCAGTTGGGCGCGGCTGGGGTTCAGACTGGGCATGGGGGCGTGCTCGGTTGTTTTCGTCCTAGCCTGGAACCGGGCCGAGCGGACCGCAACTGCTATCGATCAGCCTGATGACCGGCAATGCACGACAGTGCCTGCGGCATTACAGAATCGCCTGCGGCGCGATGCGCTCGGTTATTGCGGCGGGCTGCCAAGCAGTTCGTTCAGGCGGCTGAGCAGCAATTTGAAGTCGTAAGGTTTGACGATGCTGGCGGTGGCAGCGCCGCTGTCGCGTGCGCGCACCTGCTCGAGCAGCTCGCGCTCGTCGTAGCCGCTGGCAAAGAGTACCGGCAGGTTGGGCCGCAATTGGCGTGCGGCCTCGACCAATTGGCGTCCGTCCATGTCGGGCAGGCCGATGTCGCTCATCAGCAGATCGAATGGCTGATCGCTGTTCAGCACGTCCAGCGCACTGGGGCCGTCGCGCAGGGCATGCACACGATAACCGAACTCTTCGAGCACTTCCGCGGTAAGGTGGCGAACGACATCATCGTCCTCGACCAGCAGAATGGTCTGTACGGCGGCGGGGGTGTCGGTCATAAGGCTCTCGGTTCGGCGCGCAGAATACGCAAATGTTTGGCAAACTTCCGAGTCTGCGTACGGTCAGTGTGCCACAGGCCACCCCTTCATATAAGAAGCAGCGAGACAATCATCGAATGGACGTCCCAGTGTCGAATGAGTCTGCAATGGACGAGGCAGGTTTTCGTCGAATTCTCAATCGTAACGTCGGGCTGCCGCTTGGCCTGGGGTTGGTAGGAGCCCTTTTCTTTGCGGTACTGATCGGCTACCTGCTCAACGTGATCCGTTGGGTCGAGCATTCCGACCAGGTGCTCAACCGGGCCAGCGAGGTTTACAAGCTGACGCTCGACATGGAAACCGGCATGCGCGGTTTTCTGCTCAGTGGCGACGAGAACTACCTTGCGCCCTATGAGCTCGCGCGCAGCAAGTTCGGTCCGTTGACCGAGCAACTCGCCGATGTCGTGGTCGACAATCAGGCACAGGCGCAACGCGTCGATCGCCTGCGCGCCCTGCAGCAGCAATGGGACGAATATGCCGAACAGGTGATCGCCAGTCGTCGCGATGGCGGCGACTTTCTGGACGATGTAGGCAGCGGTCGCGGCAAGAACCTCATGGATGGCATGCGCCGCGAGCTGGACACCTTCATCAACAGCGAGCGCGAGCTGCGCCAGCGACGCAATGCCGATGTCAGCAGCACCAGTACCTGGGGCGCCGGGACCTATCTGGCGATCAGCGTTCTGTTCAGCGCCTTGCTCGCGCTGTTCGGTCGCCGCGAACTGCTCAACCTGTCGCAGACTTATGCGCATGCCATGGCCAGGCAGGCGGATTACGCCGCCGAGCAGAATCACCGTGCCTGGCTGGGAAGCGGGCAGACTCAGTTGGCCGAGCGCATGCTGGGCCAGCCACGGGTACAGGAACTGGCTGACCGCTCGCTGGAATTTCTTGCCGAGTACTTAGGTTGCGTGGTGGCGGCGCTGTACCTGCGTGACGCCAAGAGCGGCAATCTGCAGCGCGTTGCCGGCTATGGTTTCAGTGCTGATGCCGGGCTCAAGGAACAGTTCTACCGTGGCGAAGGCCTGGTTGGTCAGGCGGCGCAGGGGCGTCGTCTGGTCTATCTGGACACGCTGCCGGCCGATTACATCAAGGTCGCATCGAGCCTCGGTGAGGGCCAGCCGGTCAGTGTCGCCCTGCTGCCGCTGCAGTCTGAGGATCGCATCAACGGCGTAGTCGAACTGGCCTTCATGCGTCCACTGGCGCCCCGCGATCTTGAGTTTCTCGAAGCCATCGCCAGCAATGTCGGCACTGCCCTCGAAGCAGCGCGCTACCGCCAGCGTCTGCAGGAAGTGCTTGGCGAGACCCAGCAGCTCAACGAAGAGCTGCAGACCCAGCAGGAAGAGCTGCGTGCGGCCAACGAGGAGCTCGAGCAGCAGGCACGTGTGCTCAAGGAGTCGCAGGCTCATCTGGAGACGCAGCAGGCCGAGCTGGAGCAGACCAACGAGAAGCTTGCCGAGCAGACTCAGGTGCTGGCTGATCAGCGCGACGAACTGGATCAGCGCAACACCACGCTGGGGCGCATCCAGGCGCAGCTGGAGGAGCGTGCCGAGGAGCTGCAGCGGGCCAGCCGCTACAAGTCAGAGTTTCTCGCCAACATGAGCCATGAGCTGCGCACGCCATTGAACAGTTCGCTGATCCTGGCCAAGCTGCTGGCAGAGAACACGGCCGGCAACCTCAGCGACGAGCAGGTCAAGTTCGCCGAGTCGATCTACTCGGCAGGCAATGATCTGCTCAACCTGATCAACGATATTCTCGACATCGCCAAGGTCGAGGCCGGCAAACTCGAGGTCCGTCCCGAGCGTACGCCGCTGAGCAGCATGCTCGAAGGCCTGCGCGATGTATTCGGGCCCATGGCGGGCCAGCGTGGCCTGAGCTTCGAGATCGAACAGCAGGGCGAGTTGCCGCAGGTGCTGTTCACCGATCGGCAGCGTGCCGAACAGATTCTGCGCAACTTGCTGTCCAATGCCTTCAAGTTCACCGAGCGCGGTGGCGTCACCTTGCGCGTTTCACGGCACGACTCGCAGACGCTGGCATTTGCCGTGCGGGACAGCGGCATCGGCATCGCGCTGGATCAACAACAGGTGATTTTCGATGCCTTCCGCCAGGCCGACGGCACCACCAACCGGCGCTATGGCGGCACTGGCCTGGGCTTGTCCATTTCACGTGATCTCGCCGGGCTGCTGGGCGGCTCGATCAGTATCGAGAGTGCTCCTGGCGAGGGCAGCACTTTCACGCTGCTGCTGCCTGAGCAGATGGTCGAGACCGGCGTGCAGGCCAAGCCGCTTGAACTCGCCCCGCTGCCTGCCCCAGTGCCGGTGGTGAGCGATGCGCCGGCTGCTCTACCCAAGGCGCCGCGAGCGCCAGCATCCTTTGCCGATGATCGCGAGCACCTGGCCGAGCGGGGTGGGCGTCGGGTGCTGGTGGTCGAAGACGAGGTGCGCTTCGCGCGCATCCTCTTCGACCTGGCCCACGAACTGGGATATGCCTGTCTGGTTGCAAACTGCGCCGACGAAGGCCTGGAATTGGCGCGGCAATTCCGTCCGGACGCCATCCTGCTCGACATGCGCCTGCCCGACGGTTCCGGTCTCGGCGTACTGCAACGCCTGAAGGACGACGCGCAGACCCGGCATATTCCCGTGCACGTGGTGTCGGTGGACGACCACAGTGAAGCGGCCCTGCATCTGGGCGCGGTCGGCTACGCGTTGAAACCGACCAGCCGTGATCAGCTCAAGGACGTGTTCGGCAAGCTCGAGGCCAAGCTCAATCAGCAGGTCAAACGTGTGCTGCTGGTCGAGGACGACCCGCTGCAGCGCGACAGCATGGCCCGTCTGATCGGTGACGACGATATTGAAATCACCGCTGTGGCCCTGGCCGGCGAGGCGCTGGACAAGCTGCGCGAAACCGTCTTCGACTGCATGATCATCGACCTCAAATTGCCTGATATGCAGGGCAACGAGTTGCTGCGGCGCATGGCTGAGGAGGACATCTGCTCCTTCCCGCCGGTGATCGTCTACACCGGGCGCAACCTGACCCGCGACGAGGAAGCCGAACTGCTCAAGTATTCGCGTTCGATCATCATCAAGGGCGCGCGCTCGCCGGAGCGTTTGCTCGACGAAGTCACCCTGTTCCTGCACAAGGTCGAGGCTGAGCTGTCCAGCGAGCACCAGAAAATGCTCAAGACCGCGCGCAGCCGCGACAAGCTGTTCGAGGGCCGGCGTCTGTTGCTGGTGGACGATGACGTGCGCAATATTTTCGCCCTGTCCAGCGCACTCGAGCAGAAGGGCGCTGCGGTGGAAGTCGCGCGCAACGGCATCGAGGCGCTGGCCAAGCTGCGTGAGCACGAGGATATCGACCTGGTGCTGATGGACGTGATGATGCCGGAGATGGACGGCTACGAGGCCACCCGGCAGATCCGTATGGAGCCGCGCTGGAAGAACCTGCCGATCATCGCGGTGACGGCCAAGGCGATGAAGGATGATCAGGAGCGCTGCCGTGAGGCTGGCGCCAACGATTACCTGGCCAAGCCCATCGATCTGGATCGTCTGTTCTCCCTGATCCGGGTGTGGATGCCCAAGCTGGAGCGTCTGTGATGCCAGACGAAATCGAGCTGCGCCTGCTGATCGAGGCGATCTACCTGCGCTACAGCTACGACTTTCGCGACTATTCCAAGGCCTCGCTGAAGCGCCGCGTGCGCCAGGCGCAGGTGCAGCTGGAATGTCCGACCATCTCGGCGCTGCAGGAGCGCATCCTGCACGAGCCGCAGGCCTTCATGCAGCTGCTGCAGTACCTCACCATCCCGGTCAGCGAGATGTTCCGCGACCCCGACTATTTTCTCGCCCTGCGTCAGCAGGTGGTGCCGCTGCTGCACACCTACCCGTCGCTGAAGATCTGGGTAGCCGGCTGCAGCACCGGAGAAGAGGTGTATTCCCTGGCCATCCTGCTACATGAGGAAGGCCTGTTGGAACGCACCATGATCTATGCCACCGACATCAACCCGCATTCGCTGGAAAAGGCCGAGCAGGGCATTTTCGCCCTCGACAACCTGCGTACTTATACCCAGAACTACCAGCTCTCGGGCGGTAAGCAGTCCTTCTCCGACTACTACTCGGCGGCCTATGACCGGGTGCTGTTCGACAAATTTCTGCGTAACAACGTGACCTTCGCCGATCACAGCCTGGCCACCGACAGCGTGTTTGCCGAAACGCACTTGGTGTCGTGCCGCAACGTGCTGATCTACTTCAACCGCGAACTGCAGGATCGTGCCCTGGGTTTGTTCCACGAGTCTCTCTGTCACCGCGGCTTCCTCGGACTGGGCAGCAAGGAAAGCCTGGATTTCTCCGCCTACGCTCAGCAGTTCGAGGCGGTTTCGCGCCCCGAGCGGATCTTCCGCAAGCGATGAGCGCGCCGCGGATCAACCTGCGAGGGCAGGTGCGTGCGCCGTTGCAGGCGCTGCTGATCGGCGCTTCGGCCGGCGGCGTGGAGGCCTTGCTGCTGTTGCTGGAGCGGCTTGCGCCGGGCTACCGCCTGCCGGTGGTGTGTCTGCTGCATGTGCCGGACAGCAATGACAGCCTGTTGGCCGACCTGCTGGCGCGGCGACTGCAATTGCCGGTCAAGGAGGCCGAGGACAAGGAGTACCTGCGCGCTGGCGTGGTCTATGTGGCGCCAGCCGGTTATCACCTGTCGATCGAGAATGACCGCAGCTTCTCCCTGAGTCGCGAAGAACCGCGGCATTTCTCGCGGCCTTCGATCGACATCCTCTTCGAATCCGCTGCCGACGCCTACGGCGAGCACCTGGCTGCGGCGCTGCTGACCGGCGCCAACGAGGACGGCGCCGCCGGCCTGCTGGCGGTGCACGATGCCGGTGGCCTGAGCCTGGTGCAGGACCCCGCTGACGCTCAGGTGCCGACTATGCCCAATGCAGCCCTGGCGCTGTTACAGCCGGATTTCTTACTGACTCTCGATGCCATGCGTGTGCTGCTGGCTGAACTGGATGCCCCGCCATGCTGAAGAAGATTGAAGCCAAGGTATTGATCGTCGACGATCTGCCGGAGAACCTGCTGGCGCTGCGCTCGTTGATCCAGAGCGAGGACCGTACGGTGTTCGAGGCCAACAGCGCCGATGAAGCCTTGTCGCTGTTGCTCGAGCACGAGTTCGCGCTGGCTATCCTCGACGTAAAGATGCCCGGCATGAACGGCTTCGAACTGGCCGAGCTGATGCGTGGTACGGAGAAGACCAAACACATTCCGATCATCTTCGTCAGCGCTGTTGGCCGCGACATGGACTATGCCTTCCGCGGTTACGAGAGCGGCGCGGTGGACTTCCTGCACAAGCCGTTGTCGCCGTTCGAGGTACGCAGCAAGGTGTCGATGTTCGTGGAACTGTATCGCCACCGTAAGGCGCTGAGCATGCAGCTGGAAGTGGTCGAGGCGGCGCGGCGTGAGCAGGAGGCGTTGCTCGCCGCGCTACGCGAGACTCAGGGCGAGCTGCAGAAAGCCGTGCAGATGCGCGACGTTTTCATGTCCATCGCCTCTCACGAGCTGCGCACGCCGCTCAACGGTCTGATTCTCGATGTGCAGCTGCGCAAGCTGCGCCTCGAGCAGGGCCGTGAGGATGCTTTCACGCCGGACAAATTGCGCGAAATGGTCACTCGCGACGAGCGCCAGATCCGCAGCCTCAGTCGCTTGATCGACGACATGCTCGACGTCTCGCGGATTCGTACCGGCAAGCTCTCGGTGCGCCCGCAGCCG
Organism: Pseudomonas pichavaramensis; assembly: GCF_050473265.1. Taxonomy (NCBI): domain Bacteria; kingdom Pseudomonadati; phylum Pseudomonadota; class Gammaproteobacteria; order Pseudomonadales; family Pseudomonadaceae; genus Pseudomonas; species Pseudomonas pichavaramensis. Next base: position 197,910 of record NZ_JBJKFJ010000009.1, read on the forward strand.
GGTGACCTTGGCGTGTTGGCCGGCAATGTGGTGGAGAGCATGGCCGCCCAGTTTGCCAACTCCGGTAGCCAGATCGAGTTGCATGTGCAAGGTCCCGCGCCGGTGATGATGGATGAGTTCCGCATCGAGCAGGTGCTGGCCAACCTGCTGACCAACGCGCTGCGCTACGGCGGCGGCAAGCCGGTATCTGTGCAGGTGACGGTAGAGGCCGATGTCGTTCGCGCCGAGGTGCGTGATCAGGGGCTGGGTATTTCCGAGGAGGATCAGCGACGCGTGTTCGAGCAATTCGAGCGGGTCAGTGACAGTGGCGTTGCCCAGGGACTGGGGCTTGGCCTGTTCATCAGCGAGCAGATCGTCCAGGCCCATGGCGGGCGTATCGAGCTGAACAGCCGCCCTGGCGAGGGGTCATGTTTCAGCGTCGTGCTGCCGCGCAACGCTTGATCGTGCAATTTGCACGTGTCGCAATTCATGCATCTTGCAAAGTGCATTGAGCCGGCCTTTTGATGTTTATATAAGCCATTGATTTATAAAGATATTTTTAGAGGTAAGAGCTGGCATGCACGCTGCAATATCGGTCTTGTAAGCCCCCGACTGATCTGCTGATGGAGAAGCGTCATGAACCTCGTCCGACTGAGTCTGTTTTGCGTCGCTGCATTGCTGGTCAACGGGGCTTACGCCAATGATTTCACTGGTTCGGCGGGCGCCGTTGCCCGCACCGCCGAGCTGACGCTTTCCAACTCCCAGGCCTGGGAGTCTCGCGTTGGTGCGCACTTGCAAGGTGCCGGCAGCGTGCGCCAGCCAGCCACTCGCCGCGCTGAGGATGACGGTCAGTGGTTGCGCATCGCCGACGAGGGCCAGACGGCCACCGCCAACCGTGAGCCGCGCCCCGCCACTGGCACCCCGCGCTGGGTGTTCTGACCGACGAGGAGATCTGCCGTGTCCAAAAGTGCCATCGTCCTGCTGATCATGACTGTCCTGAGCCTGGCCATGCTGTGGCTGAGCCCGGGGCTGGAAACGACCTTCACCTTGCTGCTCAAGGCTGCCGGTGCGCTGTTTGGCCTTGCCTTTCTGATCGCCCTGTTGCTGGGGCGACGCATCAAATTCGACCCCGTGCTGCGCTGAACGGGGCGATACCAGGCAACAGGGGGCGCGCAAGGATGCGAGTTTCTCCAGCCATGCCAGGCAGCGTAATGATCGCGTAACGCTGCCTATACAAAACGGCCAGTTCCGAAGCAGGGACTGGCCGTTTTGCATTGTCTTCAGCCCGCAACGGGCGTCGGCATGTGGCAGGCCTCAGACGGTGAGGGCAGCGTTTTGCGTCATAGCGGCAGGCTGAAATAGAAGTTGGCGCCTTCGCCGGGTCGCGAATGGACGCTGAGCTGACCACCATGCAGCTGGACGATCTCCCGCGCCAGTGCCAGACCCAAGCCGACCCCGCCCTTGCGCCGGCCAACCTGAACGAATGGCTCGAAGATGCGCGACTGCTGTTCGAAGGGAATGCCTTCTCCCTCGTCCTGTACGCTGATGATCACCTGCTCGCCATGGCGGCGTGCCTGCAGGAGCACTTTGTCGCCGGGGTTGCTGTAGCGCAGCGCGTTGCTGATCAGGTTGTCGAGCAGGCGCTCCAGCTGCGCTGCGTCGACATTGAGATGCGCTAGAGGCTCGTGCACATCGCAATCCAGACTCACCTCGCGCTCTGTGGCCTCGTCTGAGAAGCGTTGCAGGGTCTGCTGGAGCAGCGCAGCCAGGTCGTGCGGCTGGCGTTGCAGCGTCTGCACGCCATTCTGGTAGCGTGAGAAATTCAGCAGGTCGTCGATCAGGCGCACCAGTCGCTGCATCTCTTCATCGACGGTGCGCATCAGGTCCTGCTCGCGTCCGCCGGGTTTCAGGGTAAGACGCTCGCGTAGAAGGCTGAACGCCATGTGCATGCCGGTAATGGGCGTGCGCAACTCGTGTGAGGCACGCAGGATGAATTCACTGCGTACCCGCTCGAATGCGCGCTGCTTGGTGACATCGCGCAGGACCATTACGCCACCTACGCTGCCGCCCTCGCGCACCTGCACCGGTGTGAGCGCCCAGGCCAGCAAGCGCGTTTCGCCATCACGTTCGATCTGCAGGTCGGCCGGGGGCTCGCTCAATGTCTCACCAGCGAGCACCTGACGTAGTGCTTCGTCGACGGCATGGCCGGGTAACAAGGGGCCGATAGCCTGTCCCTGGATCTCGGTGTGCCAGGACAGCTGGCGTAGCGCAACCGGATTGGCGTGCTCAATGCGGCCTTGTTCGTCAAGAATGATCAGGCCGTCGTCGATGCTGTCGAGCACGGCCTTCAGGCGCCCCTCGCTGCTGAGCAACTGGTTGAGGTTGCTGGAGTGATACTGGCGCAGAGCTTCGGTCATCATGCCGAAGCGGCGGCTGAGCACGGCCAGCTCCACCACAGGCGATACCGGCAGCACCACATCGTACTGGCCGCGACCGATCTGATCGGCGGCACGTGCCAGCAGGTCGATGGGCGCACCGAAGCGACGGGCGATGCCGTGCGCGGTGAGTACGCCGATGGCCAGTACCGCCAGGCCCATCAACACCAGCAACCCGGCGATCAGTTGCGAGCGTTCACCGGCTTTGTTCTCCGCCTCGATGACCCAGCTGACGACATGGTCCTGCTCGTCCAGCAGGTGGTTGCGCAGGCGCTGGAACGCCTCGGTGAAGGGAGGATAAGCCACCAGGTTGTATGGCGCCTGACCTGCGCGCATACCGCTGTCGGCTGCCTGCTCCATCTGGTCATAGAGCATCATTGCCTTTTCCAGGCCCTGTTCGTAACGCTCGCCCAGATTGGCTTCCAGGCCCTCGGCCAGGGAGGCACGGAAGGCCTGGCGAATTGTATCGAGCTCATTCGGGTCCGGGTTCTGCCCGATCAGCACGATCAGTTCGTCACCGAGGTGCTGGCGCAGTTTCTGTCCCATCTGCACCGCATTGAAGCCACGTTGGATCAACTCGCTCTGGCTGCGCGCCATCTGCGTGACACTGAACAACCCCAGCAGCAGGCCAAGCAGGGCCACAGTGATTAGCGCGGAAATGCTCAGGAACAAGCGGGTTCGAAGCTTCATCGGCAGCTTCATGGTCATCCCATGGTTAGAGGTTGTATTGCTTGCGTTTGCGGTAGAGGGTCGAGCTGTCGATGCCCAGGGTCTTGGCCGCCATATCGAGGGTGTTGCTGCTGGCCAGCACGGCGGCAATGTGCGCCTTCTCCAGCTCCTCGAGGCTCATTGGCGCGCCCACTCGGATGGTGCTGCTCGGGGCTTCGGCATTGCCGCCGAGGCCGAGGTGGGCAACCTCAACGGTCTCCTGCTGACAGATGATGCTGGCGCGCTCGATGACGTTGCGCAGCTCGCGAATGTTGCCCGGCCAGTGATAGGCCTGCAGCGCGGCCTGTGCTTCCTCGCTGAAGGCGCAGGCGGGGCGGGCATATTCGCTGACGAAGCGGGCGAGAAAACGCTCGGCCAGGGTCATCACATCCTCGTGGCGTTCGCGCAGGGCCGGTAGTTTGAGGGTGATGACATTGAGGCGGTAGAGCAGATCTTCGCGGAACTTGCCTTCGCGCACCATCTCGTCTAGGTCCAGGTTGGTGGCAGCGACGATGCGCACATCGGCGCGCCGGGTCACCGGGTCGCCCACGCGTTCGTATTCCTTGTCCTGGATGAAGCGCAGCAGCTTGGGTTGCAGGGTCAACGGGAAATCGCCGATCTCGTCGAGGAACAGGGTGCCGCCATCGGCCTGGCTGACCCGCCCCTGGGTGCTTTCGCTGGCGCCGGTGAAGGAGCCTTTGGCGTGGCCGAACAGCTCGCTTTCCATGAGTTCGGCGGTCAGCGACGGGCAGTTGATGGTCACGCTGGTGCGCTTGGCGCGGCGGCTCCAGCCATGAATGGCGCGAGCCAGCTCGCCCTTGCCGGTACCGGACTCGCCGAGAATGAGGATGTTGGCGTCGGTGCCGGCGACCTGGCGTGCAGTTTCCAGGATCGCCATCATCGCCGGGCTGTGCGAGTCGAGACCATCCTTGGCCTTCTTGACCTCGCCTTCCAGCGCCTCCAGGCGCGCGGCCAGGGTACGCACTTCCAGCTGCTTGGTAGCCGCCAGGCGCAATTGGTCCGGGGTGCAGGGTTTGACCAAGTAGTCGGCGGCGCCGGCCTGAATGGCGTCGACGGCGGTGTCCACGGCCGAGTGGGCGGTGACGATCACCACGCGCATCCAGGGGGCCTGGATACGCATTTGCGCCAGCAGGTCCAGGCCGTTGTCCTCGCCCAGGCGCAGGTCGAGGAAACACAGGTCGAATACCTGTCGTTGCAGCAGTGCTTCGGCCTGCGCCGTGCTGCTCGCGGCGGCAACGTCGTAACCCTCGTCCTCCAGGCAGTAGCGGAAGGTGCGCAGGATTGCCGCCTCGTCGTCTACCAGCAAAATGCGCCCGCTGGGTTGCTCTGAAACTGCCATGTAGTGGCTCCGTGTCGCTGGTCGATGCAGCTTAGTCAGGTAAAAACCGTGCAAGTTGCACGGCCTGAACAAGTCGATACTGCACCCTGCATGCCAGCAGAATGCCGTGATTTCAATTAAGTATTTGAATTTTAACGAATTTATATTGTTTTAACGGCTGGCACGCAGCTTGCGATGTTCCTTGTATCGATCCACGAACAGGAGTGAATTCATGCCCCCGTTCAAACCTTTGTTGTTAGCGACGAGTACGGCGCTGATGTTGAGCCTGACGCCCCTGGTCAGTCAGGCCGAGGACGGTCAGCTGGTGTCGCAATTGGACGCTGCCCGCCAGGAAGGCTCGATCTGGACTGCTTTCGCGCTCAATCGCCACCTCAACCCGTTCAAGCTCGACATCGACGTGGAGGAAGGTGAGGCCACGCTCACCGGCCAGGTCGAAAACGATGTGCAGAAGGACCTGGCCGAGCAGGTGGCGATGAGCATAGATGGCATCGACTCGGTGGACAATCGCATCGAGGTCGTTGGCGAAACTGCTGAGGGCAACCCGCCGGGTCTGGTGCAGCGACTGGAGGATGCCAGCCTGGCAGCGACGGTGAAGTCCAAGCTGCTGTGGAACAGCAACACCCGTGGCCTGGATATCCAGGTCAAGAGCGAAGCCGGCAAGATTACCCTCAGTGGTCATGCGCAAACGCCGGCGGCCAAGGAGTTGGCCGGGCAGCTGGCGGCCAATACCGATGGTGTGGCTGAAGTCTTCAATCACCTCAGCGTCAGCACTGCCGACAGCGACAGCAGCGAGGTGCAGACCGCCGTCGACGAGGCTCGCGAGAACATCAGCGACAGCTGGATCACCAGCAAGGTGAAGGCCAGCTTCCTCTACAGCCGTAATCTGGACGCGATGAATATTGCGGTGAACACCGATGACGGTCTGGTCAGCCTACGCGGCAGCGTGCTGAGCAGCGCCGAGAAGCGCCTGGCGGTCGAGATCGCCCGCAACATCCGCGGTGTACGCGGCGTGGATGCCGATGCACTGCTTATCAGCAGCTGAATTTCCCATCTGGCCGCAATGGGCGGCCAGTAACCCGCAAGTCCCATAGCCAAGGAGTCATTCCATGAGCAGCAAGACCGCACAACTTAACGAACTGATCGAGATCACCCGTGACGGCAAGCGCTTCTACGAGCATGCCCACGAAGAGGTCAAGGACATCCGCCTGCAGGCGCTGTTCCGTGACATGGTCCGCGCCAAGACCGAAGTGATCGACGCGCTGAGCGTCAAGGTCGCGGCCAATCAGAGCGAGCCGGCTTCCGGTGGCACCATGCTGGGTAAGCTGCGTCAGGTATACGCCGACACCCGCGCGACTTTGGCCAAGGATGAAGAGGCCACCTACGTGGCCCAGCTGGAAGAGGCCGAAGACCGCATCCTGCATGCCTTCGAAGACGCTCTGGAGAGCTCGGACAATGATGTGCGTGCACTGTTGGCAGTGGAAATGCCCAAGGTTCGTGCTTGTCACAATCGCATGCGTGCGTTGAAGCAGGACATGCAGTAAGGGCGCAGCGCACCGAACCAAGCCCCTGTACGCCATGCGTACGGGGGCTTTTTCATGGGGTAGGGAGAAAGTCGCAGGCGTTCATTTAACTGTCACATTCGTTTCATAGAGTGTTCACGTGGCCTGCAGATACTTGGGCCCGTTCCATCCAACACTATCCTGCTAGGAGCAAGGCATGAAACTGAAGCGTTTGATGGCGGCCCTGACTTTCGCCGCCGCTGGCGTAAGCGCCGTATCTGCTGTAGCCGCCGTCGACCCGGCTCTGCCGACCTATGAAAAGACTTCCGGTGTATCGGGTAACCTGTCCAGCGTCGGTTCCGACTCGCTGGCCAACCTGATGACCCTGTGGGCCGAAGAGTTCAAAAAGAACTACCCCAACGTCAACATCCAGATCCAGGCCGCTGGTTCCTCCACCGCGCCACCCGCGCTGACCGAAGGCACCGCCAACATGGGCCCGATGAGCCGTCCGATGAAGGACAGCGAAATCCAGGCTTTCGAAGAAAAGTACGGCTATAAGCCGACCGCCGTTCCGGTTGCCATCGATGCCCTGGCCGTATTCGTGCACAAGGACAACCCGGTCAAGTCGCTGACCATGCATCAGGTTGACGCGATCTTCTCCAGCACTCGTCTGTGCGGCGAAGACAAAGACCTGAAAACCTGGGGCGACGTGGGTCTGACCGGCGAGTGGGCGAGCAAGCCGATTCAGCTGTTCGGTCGTAACTCGGTATCCGGTACCTACGGCTACTTCAAAGAAGAAGCCCTGTGCAAAGGCGACTTCCGCTCCAACGTCAACGAGCAGCCGGGTTCGGCTTCCGTGGTGCAGTCGATCTCCAGCACCCTGAACGCCATCGGTTACTCGGGCATCGGCTACAAGACCTCCAGCGTCCGCGCTGTGCCGCTGGTCGACAAGAACGGCCAGGTTGAAGAAGCCAACGAAACCAACGCGCTGTCCGGCAAGTACCCGCTGGCTCGCTTCTTCTACGTCTACCTGAACAAGGCGCCGAACCAGCCGCTGAGCCCGCTGGACGCCGAGTTCGTCAAGCTGGTGCTGTCCAAGCAGGGTCAGGAAGTGGTGGTCAAGGATGGTTACATCCCGCTGCCGTCCAAAGTGGTCGAGAAGACCATGAAGGAACTGGGCCTGTAATCGCAGCGCCTGACGATGCCGGCCAACTGATTTTCATCTGACGGTCGGCAGAGCCCGCCACTCCCTTCGAGTGGTGGGCTTCGTCATGTCAGGCGACTGTAACCTTTCTGTCATACAAGCTCGCTAGATTGACAAGCCTGGACAGCCCTATGCGCTGCACTTGAGCCCGCGCAGAGACTTCTCGCATGAATGACTTGGCAAACGAATCCGTGAATCGCTCACAGAACCCACTGGGGATCGACTTCAACACCCCCGCCCTGCAACGCAAGCGTCGCCTGCGTGCCCTCAAGGATCGCATGGCGCGCTGGTACGTCTCCGTCGGTGGTCTGGCTGTACTGGGTGCGATCACCCTGATCTTCTTCTACCTGGCGCATGTCGTGCTGCCGATGTTCCAGGGCGCCGAACTGGATGCGCGCAAGGCGCAGCAGCCAGCCTGGCTGGCTGACGCTCCGGCTGCCCTGATGCTGGCCGTCGAGGAGCAGAATCAGGTGGCCATGCGCCTGGATGCCACCGGTGCGGTGCAGTTCTTCGAGGTCAAGAGCGGTGAAGCGCTGCAGCGTGTACAGCTGCCGCTGCCCGAAGGTGTCAGCGTCGCTTCGGTCGCGCAGGACCAGCCAGGTAGCCGCCGTGTGGCGCTGGGCCTGAGCAACGGTCAGGCGCTGGTGATCCAGCACAACTACAAGATCAGCTACCCAAACAACGTGCGCACCATCGCGCCGCAGATCGAATACCCCTACGGCGAGACGCCGATCGAGATCGACCCGCAAGGTCGTCCGCTGGAGCATGTGGCGCTGAATCTCAACAGCGGCACCCTGATGCTGGCCGGCTCCACCGGCAGCGAGCTGCATCTGATCAGCCTCGGCCGTGAAGAAAACCTGTTCACCGGCGAGGTCAGCGTCAGCGAAGAGCGCATCAACCTGCCGCAGATCGGCGAGCCGATCAATCAGCTGATTCTCGATCCACGCCAGCTATGGCTTTACGTCCTCAATGGCGACGCCAACGCCGACGTCTTCGACCTGCGCAAACGTGCCCTCAACGGCCGCTACGACCTGCTCAAGGACGCCTCCAACCGCGTTACCAGCGCCACCAGCCTGCTCGGCGGCATCTCCATCATGATCGGCGATGCCAAGGGCGGCATTCAGCAGTGGTTCATGGTGCGTGACAAGGACGGCAAGTCCACCTTCCAGTCGATCCGCAGCTTCCAGCTGGGCAGCAGCGCGGTCACTCAGATCCTGCCTGAGGAGCGCCGCAAGGGCTTCATGGCGCTCGATGACAGTGGCTTGCTGGGCATTTTCCACAGCACCGCACACCGCACCCTGCTCAAGCAGCAAGTGGCCGAAGGCTCTTCTATCGCTGCGCTGTCGCCGCGCGCCACCCGCGTGCTGGTCGAGGATGACGGCAAGCTGCAGCGCTTCGTGGTCGACAACCCGCACCCGGAGATTTCCTGGAGCTCGCTGTGGGGCAAGGTCTGGTACGAAAGCTATCCGGAACCGGACTACGTCTGGCAGTCGACCTCGGCCAACACCGACTTCGAAGCCAAGCTGAGCCTGTCGCCGCTGGCCTTCGGTACGCTCAAGGCAGCCTTCTACGCCATGCTTCTGGCGGCGCCGCTGGCAGTGGCCGCCGCGATCTACACCGCCTACTTCATGGCGCCGCGCATGCGCACCAAGGTCAAGCCGGTGATCGAGCTGATGGAGGCGCTGCCGACGGTGATCCTCGGCTTCTTCGCCGGTCTGTTCCTCGCGCCGTTCCTGGAAAATCACCTACCCGGGATATTCAGCCTGTTGTTGCTGACGCCAGTGGGCATCCTGCTGTTCGGTTTCCTCTGGACCAAGCTGCCTGAGTCGGTGCGTCACCGTGTGCCCGATGGTTGGGAAGCGGCGCTGCTGATTCCGGTGGTGATCGCCGTGGGCTGGTTCTCCATCGCCATCAGCGGTCACCTGGAAAACTGGCTGTTCGGCGGCAACATGCGTCTGTGGCTGTCCAACGATCTGGGCATTCCATTCGATCAGCGCAACGCCCTGGTGGTCGGCCTGGCGATGGGCTTCGCGGTGATCCCGAACATCTATTCGATCGCCGAAGACGCCGTGTTCAGCGTGCCCAAGAGCCTGACCTTCGGCTCGCTGGCGCTGGGCGCCACGCCCTGGCAGACCCTGACCCGCGTGGTCATCCTGACGGCTAGCCCGGGCATCTTCTCGGCGCTGATGATCGGCATGGGCCGCGCCGTGGGTGAAACCATGATCGTGCTGATGGCCACCGGCAACACGCCGATCATGGACGTGAACATCTTCGAAGGCATGCGCACCCTGGCGGCCAACGTCGCGGTGGAAATGCCCGAGTCGGAAGTCGGCGGTACCCACTACCGCGTACTGTTCCTCGCTGCCCTGGTACTGCTGTTGTTCACCTTCGTGATGAACACCCTGGCCGAACTGATTCGCCAGCGTCTGCGTACCAAGTATTCGAGCCTGTAAAAAAGTGCCTGCGTAGCAGGCCAACTGATGACCCTCGCCCATTCATGGGAGAGGGTGCCCCGAAGGGGCGGGAGAGGGTGGTGCAGGCGCGTGCCTAAGCCCTCTCCCCCAGCCCCTCTCCCGCAAGCGGGAGAGGGGAGCAAGATACTCCTCTCCCATTCATGGGAGAGGGTGCCCGCAGGGCGGGAGAGGGTTGTGTGAAATCACGAGCCCTCTCCCCCGGCCCCTCTCCCGCAAGCGGGAGAGGGGAGGTAAAGAATGATTTCATTCAAGGTGTGATGCCGTGAAACAGAACAACCTGAAATCCTGGTACAAGAGCGGCGCCCCGGGCGTGTGGATGAGCGGTGGCGCGGTCGCCATTGCCATCATCATGACCCTTGGCCTGCTGGCGGTAATCGCCACGCGCGGCCTGGGTCACTTCTGGCCGGCGGATATCATCGAGGCCGATTATCAGATTCCGGGCCAGGAAGCTCGGGTGATGCTCGGCGAGGTGGTACAGGTCGAGGAAGTGCCGCGCGCACGCCTGGCCGCTGCCGGCCTGCCGGTGACCGCAGAGGGCGGCGAGTTCATGACCCGCGAGCTGCTCAAGGTGGGTAACCGCGAGCTGTTCGGCGCGGACTTCACCTGGGTGGTCGGCGAATGGCTGAGCAACCAGCGCATGCCGGCGGAAATTACCGTGCTGGAGCGCCGCGAGTGGGGCAACTTCTACGGCAACCTGATCAACGTCAAGGAAAGCGGCCAGGTGGTCGCCGAGGGCGATGCCGCCTGGGCGCAACTGCTCGAGCGTCTGGAGCGCGTCGACGAGCTGCACACGCAGCTGGTGCGTCTGGAGAAGAGCGACATCGGCCGCATCAACCATGGCCTGGAGCGCATTCGTCTGGAAGGGCGCAAGCTGCAGCTGCAGGACAAGCTCGACGCCGCCGCCCAGGCCGACATGGATGCCCGTCGCGATGCGCTGAATGCCGAATACAAGGTGCTCGAAGAGCGCATGGTGGCGCTGCACCAGCAGATCAACCGCGACAGCGTGACCCTGACTGCCAGCGATGGTCGGCAGACCGAGATCGCTCTGGGCAAGATCGTTCGCGCCTTCCGCCCGAATGCCATGGGCACCTTCGACAAGCTCGGCTTCTACGCCATGAAGGTGTGGGAGTTCGTCAGCGCCGAGCCGCGTGAGGCCAACACCGAGGGCGGCATCTTCCCGGCCATCTTCGGCACCGTGCTGATGGTCATGCTGATGGCGGTGATCGTCACCCCGTTCGGTGTGATCGCCGCGGTCTACCTGCGCGAATATGCACACCAGGGCGCCCTGACCCGGGTGATCCGCATCGCCGTGAACAACCTGGCTGGCGTGCCCTCGATCGTCTACGGCGTGTTCGGTCTCGGTTTCTTCGTCTACGTGCTGGGCGGCTCCATCGACCAACTGTTCTTCCCCGAGTCCGCACCGGCGCCGACCTTCGGTACGCCGGGCCTGATGTGGGCCTCGCTGACCCTGGCGATCCTCACCCTGCCGGTGGTCATCGTCGCCACCGAGGAAGGCCTGGCGCGTATTCCGCGTGCCGTGCGTGAAGGTTCGCTGGCGCTTGGTGCGACCAAGGCCGAAACGCTGTGGAAGGTGGTCATCCCGATGGCCAGCCCGGCGATGATGACCGGCCTGATTCTCGCCGTGGCACGCGCCGCCGGTGAGGTGGCACCGCTGATGCTGGTGGGCGTGGTCAAGCTGGCGCCGAGCCTGCCGCTGAACGGCAACTACCCTTATCTGCACCTGGATCAGAAGATCATGCACCTGGGCTTCCACATCTACGACGTCGGCTTCCAGAGCCCCAACGTAGAAGCGGCCCGCCCGCTGGTCTATGCAACCGCGTTGCTGCTGGTGATCGTCATCGCCCTGCTCAACCTGACCGCGGTCTATATCCGTAACCACCTGCGCGAGAAGTACAAGGCGCTGGATCACTAACGCAGCTACGAGTGGCGCACCGCCGGTGCGCAGCTTGCAGCTTGTAGCTACGAACGGAGTGAGTTTATGCAACACGAAGCCCATACCCACGGTATCGATCTGGCCGCCCTTGGCCGCGACAAGCAGAGCCTGAGCCTGGCCGACGAAACCACGGCCATCGAAGTACCGGGCCTGAACCTGTTCTACGGTCAGAAGCAGGCGCTGTTCGACGTCAAGATGGACATCCCCAAGCAGCGCGTGACCGCCTTCATCGGCCCGTCGGGCTGCGGCAAGTCGACCCTGCTGCGTACCTTCAACCGCATGAACGACCTGGTCGACGGTTGCCGTGTCGATGGCGAGATCAACATCGACGGCCGCAACATCTACCGCAAGGGTGAGGACGTCGCCGAGCTGCGTCGTCGTGTCGGCATGGTGTTCCAGAAGCCCAACCCTTTCCCCAAGAGCATCTACGAGAACGTGGTGTATGGCCTGCGCATCCAGGGCATCAACAGCAAGCGCGTGCTCGACGAAGCGGTGGAGTGGGCGCTGAAGAGCGCGGCGCTGTGGGACGAGGTCAAGGACCGTCTGCATGACTCGGCACTGGGCCTCTCCGGTGGTCAGCAGCAGCGTCTGGTGATTGCCCGTACCGTGGCGGTGCAGCCGGAAGTGCTGTTGCTCGACGAACCTTGCTCGGCACTCGACCCGATCTCCACGCTGAAGGTCGAAGAGCTGATCTACGAACTGAAGAGCAAGTACACCATCGTCATCGTGACCCACAACATGCAGCAGGCGGCGCGCGTCTCCGACTACACCGCGTTCATGTACATGGGCAAGCTGATCGAGTTCGGTGATACCGACACGCTGTTCACCAACCCGGCCAAGAAGCAGACAGAAGACTACATCACCGGTCGCTACGGTTGATTTGACCCCGTAGGGTGCGCTGTGCGCACCGCTTGCAGCTGCCCTGTGGTGCGCACGGCGCACCCTACCCGGACTTTCGCGGAGCGAAACATGATCAACAAAGACAATCTTACGCAGCATATCTCCCAGCAGTTCAACGCCGAGTTGGAAGAGGTGCGCAGCCACCTGCTGGCCATGGGCGGCCTGGTGGAAAAACAGGTCAACGACGCCGTCACCGCGCTGATCGAGGCCGACTCCGGCCTGGCCCAGCAGGTGCGTGAGATCGATGACCAGATCAATCAGATGGAGCGCAACATCGACGAGGAGTGCGTACGCATTCTTGCCCGTCGCCAGCCGGCGGCGTCCGACCTGCGTCTGATCATCAGCATCTCCAAATCGGTGATCGATCTGGAGCGCATCGGTGACGAGTCGACCAAGATCGCCAAGCGCGCCATCCAGCTGTGCGAAGAGGGCGAGTCGCCGCGTGGCTATGTCGAGGTACGTCATATCGGCGACCAGGTGCGCCGTATGGTGCAGGAGGCGCTGGACGCCTTCGCCCGTTTCGATGCCGACCTGGCCCTGTCCGTGGCGCAGTACGACAAGACCGTCGATCGCGAGTACAAGACCGCGCTGCGTGAGCTGGTCACCTACATGATGGAAGACCCGCGCTCGATCTCCCGTGTGCTCAGCGTGATCTGGGTGCTGCGTTCGCTGGAGCGCATCGGCGACCATGCGCGCAACATCGCCGAACTGGTGATTTACCTGGTGCGCGGTACCGATGTACGCCACATAGGCCTGACCCGTATGCGTGAAGAGGTCGAGGGCAAAACCGAGGGCTGATCTCGGTTCTGCTCATGCGGCCCGGGACTTCCCGGGCCGTTTCGTTTGCGCGAATTGTTCGCTGCCGGGCGTTTTCCGTTGGCCTTAGGCCATTGGCCATGACTATGCTTACTGCCATTCGTACAGGAGAGGCCGATGAGCAAAGTCAGTGTGCTGGTGGTGGATGACGCGACCTTTATCCGTGATCTGGTCAAGAAAGGGTTGCGTGATCACTTCCCGGGCGTGCAGATCGAGGAAGCGGTCAACGGCCGCAAGGCTCAGCAACTGCTGGGACGACAGACAGTCGACCTGATTCTCTGTGACTGGGAAATGCCGGAGATGTCCGGCCTCGAGCTGCTGACCTGGTGCCGCGAGCAGGATAATCTGAAAACCACGCCTTTCATCATGGTCACCAGCCGTGGCGACAAGGAGAACGTGGTACAGGCGATTCAGGCCGGTGTTTCCGATTACATCGGCAAGCCGTTCTCCAACGAGCAACTGGTCACCAAGGTGAAGAAGGCGTTGAGCCGTGCCGGCAAGTTACAAGCCCTTGCCGCCAGTGCGCCGCCGAAGATGCTGAGCAGCGGTGGCTTTGCCAACGATTCCTTGGCCGCCCTGACTGGCGGTAAGGCCGAGGTGGTCAAACCCAGTACTCCGACGCCGGCCGCATCGGAACCGGCTGCAGCCTTCGCCAAACCGGCCCCCGCGCCCGTGAGCAAGGCGCCGGCCGGGCGCGGTCAGGGCCAGTTGCGTTTGCCGAGCGGCAGCATGGCCTGCGTGATCAAGGCGCTGAGCCTCAAGGAGGCGCTGCTGGTGGTCAAACGCAGCGATGCGTTGCCCCAGGTGCTGGAAAGTGCAGTGCTGGATCTGGAGCAGGGCGAGGCGGCGGAAACGGCCCGTCTCAATGGCTACCTGCACGCCGTTGCGGCGTTCGAGCCCAAGCCCGATAGCGAGTGGCTGCAACTGACCTTCAGGTTCGTCGATCGCGACCCGCAGAAGCTCGACTACCTGTCGCGGCTGATCGCACGCGGCACGGCGCAAAAGCATTTTGTCCCCGGCGCATAGTCGATACCCGTATCAGCCTGTACGGATACCGTAAGTAGCGCCCCGTCCTGCGGCATTCACCAGGCTGTCCGAGCTGGATCCAGGCCACAGGGCGTGCGGTTCTTGTGAGGGCTGTAGCCCGGATGCAATCCGGGGGATCTGGCGAGCCATGCCGACCAATGGCGGTGAGCCGGTTCACAGCCTGACGGTCGGTAGCTCGCACGTACGATCCTGCGCTGCTAGTCTTTTCAATCCGGATAGCAAAAAGCCATAAGATCCGAGTCGTTATGCTAGGGCGTTTGATCATTCTCTGCAGTCTGCTGGTCCTTTGTGGCCAGGCAGCCGCGCTGACCGTTTATAAATACGTCGACTCGAACGGCGTAGTGACCTATAGCGACCAGGCGGCGCCTGGCGCGCAGGTATTCGTGTTCAACGACCGCATGGTCGAGCGCCTGGACAACCAGGTGAAGCTGGAAACCAAGAAGCACGAAGCGGGCGAAACCCTGCTGATTCGCAACGATCTTTACGCGCCCGTGGAGATCGAACTGAAGCTGGAGCAGGTACAGAACGCCATCGGTGCGCCGGACAAGCCGATTCGCTGGGTGCTGCCGCCGCGCAGCAATATTCGCCTGGCCACGCTGACCCCGCAGGACGCCTCCAAGCCCCTGCGCTACAAGCCGAAACTTCACTATGCCCTCGGCGATCCGCGCTTGCAGCCGAGCATCCATCGCTATCCTCTGCCCTGGCGGGGCGGTCCTTTCCGTCAGACTCAGGGCGCCAACGGTACCTACAGCCACTTCACGGCCAAGGGCCGCTACGCCGTGGATATCGCCATGCCCGAAGGCACGCCAATCGTGGCTGCGCGCGCGGGCATGGTGGTGAAGACCGAAAATCAGCAGAGCGGGCGCGGCAACAATCCTGCCGGCAATTTCGTGCGTATCCTGCATGACGACGGCACCATGGGTGTCTATCTGCACCTGATGAAGGGCTCGGTCAGTGTGCGCGAGGGCCAGCGCGTGGAAACCGGCAGCCTGCTGGCGCGTTCCGGCAACACCGGCAACAGCACGGGCCCACATTTGCATTTCGTGGTTCAGCGCAATATCGGCCTGGCCGTCGAGTCCATTCCCTTCAAGTTCCGCCAGCCGGTCAACAGCCTGCCCAACTTCGCCGTCGGTGGCGAGTAAGCGGCAGGTGTCGCAAGGCTTTAGCTGCGCTTGCTCAGGTCGCGGCTAAAGCTTCTCCCACGATCCAGCGCAGTCTTCCCTGCCCCCCCGATTCTGTAGGAGCGGATTTATCCGCGATCAGGGGTTACGGCGTTATCCGCCATATCACCGCTGAAGCGGAATGCCGCCCAGCCGCTCCCGCAGTGCCACTCCGCGCCTCGCAGCATCTAGGCCATTACTGCACTGCTTTCCCCATTCCCTTAAGCCAGGGCCCTGCTGCGTCGCCTGTGTAAGAAGCACGTCCGCCTTCTGCGCGACGCAGGCGGAAGCAGGCCTTCCGCTCGTCGTTCGTCGCCCTGTGAGCGGAAAGGATCTTTCACCTGGCGGTTAGCTTAAAGCCTTAAATATCAATGGCTTAGTTTGTTGGCACCGCTATTGCTATCACTCAGGAAAACGGGTGTCCGACTATGGCTATCGATTCAGATTACGTACAAAGCATGGCGACCCAACTGGCCCAGTATGAGATTCAGGGGCAGTTGGCCAAGGCCAATCGCAACCAGGATGCATACAAGGCTCAACTCAATGCCCTGACGTCCCTGGACACTGCGCTGAAGGCATTCAAGAGCGCGGCCAGTGGCCTCAAGCTCGCCGGCAGCAGCATGCTGGTCAACAGCGCAAGCTACAGCCAGGAGGGCTATGCCACGGCTACCGTGGAGAGCAAGGCAGTGGCGGGCAGTTACGACTTCTTCGTCCAGCAGTTGGCCAGCAAGAGCCAGCTCGCCCTGCAAGGGCTGCAGGATGGTGACCTGGGCAGTGGCAGTCTGACCCTGGGTCAGGGCAGCGAGTCGTTCAATATCGATCTGAGTTCGGTCACGACCCTCGACGAGCTGGCGGCTTCCATCAACAGCGCGCCCGACAACAGCGGTGTGAAGGCCACACTGGTGCGCAGCAATGGCCAGGTCAACCTGGTGCTGACCAGCGAGAATACCGGCGCCGACCAGGCCATCAGCCTCAGCAGCAGCGGCAACACGGCGTTCGATAGCGCCGTGGCGGGGCGCCAGGAACTGTCCGTGGCCAAGGATGCGATCGTGCGTCTGGGCGGCGAAACCGGCATCGAGCTGACCAGTAGCAGCAACACCTTCGACAACATCATCGATGGTGTCAGCCTGACGTTCAGCAAGGCTCACCAGAGCGGCGATACCCCGCTGACCATCGAAATCGGTCAGGACCAGAAGGCGACCAAGGAGAAGGCGCAGTCCTTCGTCAGCGCGTTCAATACCCTGATGAGCAGCTTCGACTCGCTGACCGCCAGTGGCGGCGAAAGCGGTAGCCGTGGGCCTCTGGCTGGCGATGCCAGCGTGCGCGCCATCGAGACCATGCTCAACCAGTTGGTGCGCACCTCGTTCGGCGGCGCCAGCCTCACCGAGTTCGGCATCGTCGCCGACCGCTCCGGCAAGCTGACCATCGACAACGCCCGTTTCGAAAAGGCGGTGGCGGCCAACCCGGACGGCTTCGAGAAACTGTTCACCGACAAGGGCAACCTGCTCGAGACCCTGGACAAGAACCTGGCGGTTTACACCAGCAGCGCCGGTGGCGTGCTGACCAATCGCAAGG
Source organism: Pseudomonas pichavaramensis (assembly GCF_050473265.1). NCBI lineage: Bacteria > Pseudomonadati > Pseudomonadota > Gammaproteobacteria > Pseudomonadales > Pseudomonadaceae > Pseudomonas > Pseudomonas pichavaramensis. Next base: position 215,021 of record NZ_JBJKFJ010000009.1, read on the forward strand.
ACACGCTCAACACCCAGCTGCGCCGCGTCGATCAGCAGTTCGACAACATCCAGAAGCAGTACGACTCCTATTACGCCCGCTATCTCCGTCAGTACACCGGTCTCATGCAGACCATGGCGGCGATGGAACAGACCTACGGAATGTTCTGATGAGTGCCTACAACCTCAACGAAAGTTACGACAGCTATCGCACCGTCGACCTCGAGGCGCGCGCCGCCGCTGCTTCGCCCTACGAACTGGTGCTGGTGCTGTTCGACGGCCTGCTCGACGAGCTGGCGCGCGCCCGTGGCCATATCGAAGCCAAGCGTTATCAGCAGAAGGGCCAGTCGCTGGAGAAGTGCCTGAACATTCTCAATGGCCTCAATGGTGCACTCGACTACGAGAACGGCGGCGAGCTGGTGCAGGGGTTGGCACGCCTCTACGACTACTGCATCTACCGGCTCTCCGACGTCAGCGTCAGCCTGTCCCTGGAGGGGCTGGACGAGGTGGTCGGTTTGCTCGGCGTGCTGCGTGAAGGCTGGGAAGGCGTGAATGCCGCACGCAAGTGAAGTGCGCGCGCTGCAGCAGCTACACGGCCAGTTGGCCGAGGCGCTGGAGCAGGGCGACTGGACGCGGATCGGCGAGATCGACGAGCGCATTCGTGCCTGTCTGCAGCTGCTTGCCGGCCTGCCGTCGCTCAGCGACGAGGCGGGCGAGGCCAAGCGTCGTTTGCAACGGCTGCACGGACAGGCCCGGATCGCCTGCGCCGAGGAGTGCGAACGCCTGCGTCGCCTGTTGCTGACGCATCTGGAATATGCCGAAGGGCGTAGCGCGTATATGCGCGTCGACTTGTTTCAAGGTGGGAGATGAACGTGCTGCAGCTGATCAATCCGAACGTCCAGGCCAGCCCTGCCGGTCAGGGCGCCGATGCCCTGCCGGCAGGTTTCGCTCAGGCACCGAGCGGGACGGACACCTCTGCGGTCTTCGACCTGCAGATGGCCGTGCAGGGTTTCGTGGCTGCGCAGCCTGCGCTTCCCGACAGTGACAGTGCTGCAGCGCCGCAGATCCGTCTGACCGAGGCGGACGCCGAGCAGTGGCTGGCGGGTGTTCTTGGTCAGCAGGCCGTGCGTATCGAGGCGCGCGAGGCGCAGCCGCAAGAGCCTGATCGTGATGCCGAGGAGCTGGAGCATGACGAGCAAGGCGATGCCCTGCCGGACGAGCTCCTGGTGCAGGCTCAGCCCCCCGTGCGCGAGCCGTTGCCAAAACAGCCGCACAGCACGACGGGCACTTCCGCTGTCGCGCCAGTACTGAGCGCGCAAGCCCAGGTAGCGCCCCCGGTATCGCAGGTGGCCACTGAGGTTGCCGTACAGATGGCATCTCAACCGAACGTAGCGGACACCGTCGAGATACCCACCCTTGAGCGTCTGCCGGGCGCTGCCAGTGACGGCGACAAGGTCGGGGTTGCCAGCCCTGCCGCAACTCAGGCAACGGCCGCCGCGCCAGCCGCAGAGCGCCACCTCAAGCTGCATGCACCGCAGGCGCAATGGGGCGAGCAGATGCTCAACAGCCTGCGTGAGCATGTGGATCTGCAGATCAACCAGCGTATCCAGAACGCCACCATCCGCCTCGATCCGCCGGAGCTGGGCAGTCTGGAGATCTTCCTCAGCCACGAGTCCGGACGCCTCAGCGTGCAGCTTTCGGCCGCCAATGCCGATGTCGCCCGTCTGTTGCAGCAAACCAGTGATCGTCTGCGGCAGGAACTGGTCGGGCAGAACTTCGTGCAGGTCAACGTGCAGGTTTCCGCCGATGCCCAGGGCGGCCGTCAGCAGGGGCAGCCGCGTCAGGCCTGGCTGGCCGAGGAGACGGTACAGGCAGCTAGCATCACCACCGGCGCCAGTGCAACTGGCAAACCGGACTCGACCAGCGACGTGCTGGTCACCGTTTAACTCTCTGCAAGTGAATCGAGAATCCATCATGACAATGCCGCGCGTCATCCTCCTGCTGCTCATCTTCAACACGCTGGTGGTGGTCGGTAGCGCCGTCTTCAACTACGCCACACTGCGTTCGCTGCAATCGGGGCAGCCGGTACTCGGCCTCCCCGCTGGCAGCACTGTCGAAGAAGAGGCGACTGGCGAATACCGTTTCTTCCCCATCGAAAAAATCATCGTCAGCTTGCAGGGCGAAAGCCGTGAGCACTATTTCGTGCTCGATCTGGTGCTGCAGGCTGATCTCGAAACCGATCCGAAGAAGCTCGAGCAGATCGACCCCATGGTGCGCAATTCGGTGGTGGCGCATCTGTCGGCGATGACCTTCGAGAAGCTGCGTGCCATGCCCATCCCCGAGCTGCAGGGCAAGCTGGAAACTGCGCTGTTCGATGACTTTGCCAGCAAGAAACTGGCGATGCCGTTCGCCAACGTGCTGGTCAGCAAGCTGATCGTCCAGTAGAGAGCAGGACCTGCCCATGAACGCCAACTGCGCCATCGACTACCGCTACGCCGCCGACCAGGGCGGAGCCGCGCTGTTCGCCCCTGGGGCCGAGCAGAAGTGGCTGTTGCAGTACCTGCCGCTGGTCAAGCGCATCGTCAGCCAGCTGGCGCTGCAGGCCAATCAGGTCATGGACCGTGAGGACATGGAGCAGATCGGCTTGATGGGGCTGCTCGACTGCCTGCGTCGCTACGGTACGCCGGATGAGCAGTTCGGCCGTTTCGCTGCCTTGCGGGTGCGCGGTGCGATCCTCGATGAGCTACGCCGTCAGGACTGGAGGCCGCGTCAGGTGCGTCAGCAGACGCACAAGCTGCGCGATGCCATTCGCCAGCTGGCGCGCCAACTCGGTCGCGCGCCACTGGAGGAGGAAATCCTCCGCGCGACCGGCATCAGTGCCAAGGATTATCAGGAATTCCTCCAGGCGGATGCCTGCGAGGCCATCGAGAGTCTCGATGAACTGCTGCAGAACGGCCATGAGGGATTTGCCTGTGGCGGCAGCGCAGTCGAAGAGCGCGTGCTCAAGGAGCGCCTGCTGACCCAGGCGCTGAGCCAGCTCAGCGAGCGTGAGCGGCTGGTGCTGACCCTCTACTACCAACATGAGCTGAGCCTCAAGGAAATCGCCCTGGTGCTGGAGCTGAGCGACGCGCGCGTCTGCCAGCTGAGCAAGCAGGCGATAGCCAAGGCCAGCCGCTACCTGAACGAGAGAGGCTAGGGTGCAGAAGTTATTAGGTGCATTGATCATCGTCGGCTGTGTGCTGGGCGGTTACGTCATGGCCCACGGTGAGCTGGCCATGCTCTGGCAGCCGGCCGAAGTGGTGATCATCGTCGGCGCCGGTCTCGGCGCACTGGTGGTGGGCAACCCCAAGGAAGTGCTGGTGGAGATGTGCCATCAGATCAAGGGCGTGTTCGTCTACAAGCGCCGTGGCGAGGAGTTTCAGCGTCAGTTGCTGATGCTGCTGTACGAGCTGCTGGAAATGGTCGAGGTCGGTGGTCTCAAGGTGCTCGATGCGCATATCGAAGAACCTGAGCAGAGCGAGCTGTTCGCCAAGTACCCACTGATCCGTCAGGAGAAGAACCTGATGGCCTTCATCGCCGACAACTTCCGCCTGATGGCCATGGGCAAGATCAGCGCGCACGAACTGGAGGGCTTTCTCGAGCAGGAACTGGAGGCGATGGAGCACATCCTGCTGCAGCCTTCGCGCTCGCTGCACAAGCTTGGCGAAGCGATGCCCGGTTTCGGCATCCTCGCGGCGATCATGGGCATCATCATCACCATGGGCAACATCGGCGGTTCGGTGGCCGAAATCGGTGCCCACGTCGCCGCTGCGCTGGTGGGTACCTTCCTCGGTATCTTCATGTGCTACTGCGTGATGGAGCCGCTGTCCAACGCCATGAGCCAACGCATCAAGACCGAGCTGTCGGCACTCGAGTGCGTGCGCACCACGCTGGTCGCACACGTCGCCGGCAAGCCCACGCTGCTGGCGGTGGATGCCGGGCGCAAACTGATCGAGCAGGACGTCAAACCGGCGTTCAAGCAACTGGAGGTCTGGGTCAACCGTTACGAAGATGAAAGGGATGCCGCATGAAACAACGCGGCGCTGAAGGCCACGAGATCATCATCAAACGGCGTGGCAAGAAAGGTGGCCACGACGAGCACGGTGGCGCCTGGAAGGTCGCTTTTGCCGATTTCACCATGGCGATGATGGCGCTGTTCATGGTGCTGTGGATCATCCAGCCGCAGACCCAGGACCAAAGCCGGGCCAACGCGGACATGCTGAACAACCCGCTGGTGGACGGCGGCGCTGGCATCTTCGATGGCACCAGCACCACGCCGCTGGAGCTCGACGGTGTACCGGTGCAGGTCAGCCCGCGCCAGGACCGCGACAACCAGGCGCGTACACCGCAGGAGGACCCGGGTGCCGAGCTGGGTGATGCTCAGCCCGGCGAGGCGCGCCGGCCACACTACGCCGACTCCGTGCAGATGCAGGAGCTGGCGCAACTGATGGAGGCGCTGGCGTTGCAGCTGGATGCCGAGGCCAATATCGAAGTGCAGGTGGTGCCGCAGGGGTTGCGCATTCTGATCAAGGACGATGCGCAGCGCTTCATGTTCGCCCGGGGCAGCGCGCGTCTCGATGCGCACTTCGAGACCCTGCTCAAGCGCCTGGCCGCTGTGCTGGCCAAGGTCGACAATCACCTGATCATCAGTGGTCATACCGATGCCACGCCCTACCGCGGCATCGTCGGCGGCTATAACAACTGGAACCTGTCCGGCGACCGTGCCTTGCGGGCGCGTAACGTGCTGGTCGATGCCGGGCTGCCGACCAGTGCCGTGCTGCAGGTGACCGCACAGGCCGACGGTATGCCGCTGCTGCCCGATGACCCGGAGAACGGCGCCAACCGGCGTATCGAGCTGTTACTGCTGACCAGTCAGGCCGAGGGCTTGTATCGCGAGCTATTCGGTGACGCCCAGGTGCGTGTGGAGTATCGCGCCGAGGGCGCGCAGTTGAGTGCGCCAGGTGGCTAGCGCGGGCTCAGAGGTCGGCCGCACCACGCGCCGGACAGTAGATCTGGCGTGTTTCCAGGGCGTACAGGCAGCCATTGAAGCGGGTCAGGCGAATGGTCGAGCCCTTGTGGCGACCATAGAGCAGGTTGAACACCAGCTCATCGTCGGTCTCGCTGGCCAGCCCCGTGACCTGACCATCTTCGACGCGCAGACGGTAGTTGCCGAGAAAACCGTATTCCACCTTCCCGGAGGTTTCCAGAATGCTGCTGCCCTGTCGGGTCATCGCATAGAAGCGGCCATCGTTGACCTGCAGGCTGTGGCTGATTTCCAGCACCTGGCCGTTGCTCAATTGCACCTGGCCGCTGGAGCGATAACGGCCGTCGAGTTCGGCACTGGACGTGAAGTTGAGCCACAGGGCCAGCATGCCCAGCAGCATGGCCAGGACGGTGACCAGCAGCACCATCAGCCAGCCGCGACTGAGGCCGAGCGACTTGCACTGGCTCATGGCAGGCACCTGCGCAGTTGAGCATCCGCCACCTGATTCAACTGGCTTTCATGCAGCATCAGCGAGCGTGCGCCACCGCTTGGTTGTAGACAGATCAACTCATAGAAACCACCGCGCAGGCGCAACACAAGATGCGCCGGCGCGCTTGCCAGAACCGTCAGCCGGCCGGTCAGGCCATGGGTCTGCAGGATCAGCTGCTGCAGGTGCTGTGGGTCCTGATCGATGTAGCGGACGTTGAGCGGCCCCAGGTTCATCTCGCTGCTGTGCAGATCCTCAGGTTGGCTGATGGCGTACAGCGTGGTGAACAGGCCGATGCCCAGCAGGCCGAAACAGGAAAGCAGGATGACCCAGAAGGCACGTTGACGCCCGTGCCGGTGGAGGAATCGGGGCTCTGTCGCCGGCGCCTCGGTTGGCTCGCTGACCTCGCCGATGTCCTCGATGCTCGGCGGGTAGACGAGGTAGTTGGGGTTGAGCAGGTAGCCGCGACGCGGCAGGGTCTGGATGATCTCGCGACTCTTCTCGTCACCGAGCACCTGACGCAGGGTGTAGATCTGCTGATTGAGACTGCCCTGGCCCACCACCCGGTCGGCCCAGGCATGGCTCATCAGCTCCTCGCGCGAGACGACTTCGCCGGGCTCCTGGAGCAGGCGTTCGAGCAGGCGGCTGCCGGAATAGCCCAGGTCGATCTTCTCTTCGATGCCGCTCTTTACCAGCGTCAGTTGATATAGCGCCGGATAGAAATGCGCATAGCAGTCATCGCGCCCGGTCTTGATGATCAGACAGGCAATGGTGCTTCCCGGCTCGGCGAGCGGCGTATCGGAGCTGGAGGTCATGCGGTCCTTCAGGCGAGGGGCGGGTGCCCTTGGAAATATCCGGGCGATGGGTGGTCGGCATTCTGGCGTCAGGAAAATGCTGTGGCAAGTCTTGTGCCAGTTGTCAGCCCTTGCACGGACGTACCAGCAAGCCGGGCTTCATCTAATACTAGCCACTCTATAGATGAAGTCGAAGCCGCCTCAGTATGCCGTTATTGGGTGACGGTTGAGCGACGATGGTGCGTGCGAGGCATGGTCTGCAAACCATGAAAAACGCCCCGCGATGGCGGGGCGTTGGAGGGGGTGGCGCAATCCGTTGCGCCTGGATGAGGCGCTATCAGCCCAGCAGGGACATGACCATGCCCGGCATCTGGCCGGCCTGGCGGAGCATGGAAATTCCGGACTGCAGCAGCATGGAGTTCTTGCTCATGTTGGCGCTTTCCTTGGCGAAGTCGGCATCCATGATGCGACCCTTGGCCATGTCGGTGTTGTCCTTCATGTTGCTGAGGTTGTTGGCGGTGTGGTTCAGGCGGTTGATGTTGGCGCCGAAAGCCGCGCGCATTGCGCCAACCGCGTCCAGAGCGGTTTCCAGCTCGTCCATGGCGGTGCCGGCGTTGGCGGCGGTGTCGAGGGTGCCGGTGCCGATGGCCGTCTGGGCAGTGGTGACGTCGCCCAGTTGGGTGGACAGGTCGAGCGACAGTGTTTCCGCGCTGCTGGAGCCAATCTGGAAGGTCATGGCCGCAGCGAACTTGCCACCGGTGAACAGTGCTTCGCCGGCGTACTTGGTGTTGCTCATGATGTTGCCGATCTCGGCGCTCAGCTCGTCATACTCGGCTTGCAGAGCGGTGCGGTCGTCAGCGGAGTTGGTGTCATTCGCGGCCTGAGTGGCCAGGTCCTTCATGCGCTGCATGATGTCGGTCATTTCGCTGAAGGCGCCCTCGCCGGTCTGCAGCAGCGAAACCGCGTCGCTGGTGTTGCGGATGGCCACGTCCATGCCGCGCGATTGCGCGTTCAGGCGAGTGGCGATCTGCAGGCCGGCAGCGTCGTCGGCAGCGGAGTTTATGCGGAAACCGGTGCCCAGGCGCTGCTGGTTGGTGCCCAGGGCGTTGTTGGTCTTGCCCAGGTTGGTCTGGGTGATCAGTGAGGAGTAGTTGGTATGAATCGACAGAGCCATGGTCGTGATCCTTTGTATGAGAGAGGCTGACGGTGCTGTGCCCGCTAATGATCAAAGGCGACCGTAATGGCGGCAGGCTTAAGTGGTTTTGCTGCTTTTTCGCCGATTTTTCTCTGCGCTAACGCAAACGCCCCGCGATCGCGGGGCGTTTGAGGGTGGCGCAATCCGTTGCGCCTGGATGACGCGTTATCAGCCCAGCAGGGACATGACCATGCCCGGCATCTGGCCGGCCTGACGGAGCATGGAGATACCGGACTGCAGCAACATGGAGTTTTTGCTCATGCTTGCGCTTTCCTTGGCGAAGTCGGCATCCATGATGCGACCCTTGGCCATGTCGGTGTTGTCCTTCATGTTGCTGAGGTTGTTGGCGGTGTGGTTCAGGCGGTTGATGTTGGCGCCGAACTGGGCGCGCAGCGCGCCGATATCGTCCAGCGCGCCGCTCAGGGTGTCGACCATGGCGTTGGCGTTGGTGTTCACTGCGGTGTCCGGGTCCTGCGTGGTGGCCAGTTCCACACCGGGAGTGCCTGGAGTGGTGTACGTGTCGGAGATGTTGCCCAGTGCGGTGGTCAGTGCGGTCAGGTCCGCGCTGACATTCAGCTCCAGGGTTTCGGCGGAGCTGGAGCCGATCTGGAAGTTCATGGCTGCGGAGAACTTGCCGCCGCTGCCGTCGGTGGTGGTGCCGCTACTGAACAGGTTCTCGCCTGCGTACTTGGTATTTTTGACGATGTTGGCCATTTCCTTGCCGAGTTCGTCGTACTCGCTCTGCAGGGCGATCAGGTCGGAGCCGCTGTTGGTGGCGTTGGAGGCCTGAGTGGCCAGGTCCTTCATGCGCTGAACGATGTCGGTCATTTCGCTGAAGGCGCCTTCGGCGGTCTGCAGCAGGGAGACGGAATCGCTGGTGTTGCGGATGGCCACGTCCATGCCGCGCGACTGCGCGTTCAGGCGAGTGGCGATCTGCAGGCCGGCAGCGTCGTCAGCCGCGGAGTTGATGCGAAAACCGGTGCCCAGGCGCTGCTGGTTGGTGCCCAGGGCGTTGTTGGTTTTGCCCAGGTTGGTCTGGGTGATCAGCGAGGAGTAGTTGGTATGAATCGACAAGGCCATGATCGTAATCCTTCGGGCGGTGAGCGCGGAATGAAGCTGGCTGTGATTGCCTGCTGTAAGTGAAGGGCGACCTGCTTTTGGCGCTGCTTAAATGGCGTTGGCAGAATTTTTTCTGCACGTGCGGCAATGGCACGAACTGCCGTGCGTAGGGTGCGCTGTGCGCACCGGCTGTTGTAGTGGCGCCTCGTGGTGCGCGCGGCGCACCCTACGTGGCGCTGTTGTGGGGCGTGCAATAAAAACGGCGACCCTAGGGTCGCCGTTCGTTGAAATGCAGCGTGATCAGCCGATCTCGATCATCTCGAAGTCCATCTTGCCGACGCCACAATCGGGGCACAGCCAGTCTTCCGGCACGTCTTCCCAGCGGGTGCCGGGGACGATGCCGTCATCCGGCCAGCCCTGGCTCTCGTCGTAAATCAGTCCACAGACCACGCATTGCCACTTCTTCATATCGACCTCGGGTGAATCTCACGGTGTCGGCACGCTACCGCAAATGCAGGGACGCGCCAAGCTGGCAGGCGGCATTCGCCACCTGCCAGGGGCCAACCAAAGTCGGGACGTGCATGGCACGGCCCGCAGGGCTTAGCCGCTCGCCAGCAGCGGATCGCTGATTCCCATGATGTACATGCTGACCAGCGCGATACCGCCCGCCGCAGCGAGGTAGTAGAGCGTCGGCAGGATGGTCTTGCGCAGGGTGATGCCTTCACGCCCGAGCAGGCCTACGGTCGCCGAGGCCGCCACCACGTTGTGAATGGCGATCATGTTGCCTGCCGCAGCGCCCACCGATTGCAGCGCCACCATCATCGCCCCGGACACGCCCAGCAGTTCGGCCGCGTTGAACTGGAACTGCGACAGCATCAGGTTGGATACAGTGTTGGAGCCGGCGATGAACGCGCCCAGGGCACCCACGGCCGGGGCGAAGAACGGGTAGACGCCGCCCACGCTGTCGGCCACCAGTCGCGCCATGGCCACCGGCATGGACACCAGATCGGCACCATTGACCCCGGAGTTGATCAGGATACGCACCATGGGGATGGTGAAGATCAGCACGAAGCCGGCGCCAAGCAGGGTCTTGCTCGACTCGCCCACGGCCGCCTTCAGCTCGGAGAAGCGCATGCGATGCAGGAAGAAGGTCACCAGGACCACCATGCACAGAATGCCCCCCGGCAGGTACAGCGGCTCGATGGTGCCGGATACACCGGTTTCACCGAGGATGTCCTTCCAGCCGAAGCTCAGGCTCATCAGCGCGGCCTTGAGTTCGGGGAAGATCCGCGACAGCACCAGGAACACCGCCAGCAGCAGATAGGGCGCCCAGGCCATGGGCACGGAGATCGGCGTCTTGCCGGCCACGTCCTCGATCTTCATCTCGATCTTGCCCATCCACTCGGCCGGCCAGTCCTTGGCGTCGGCGAAGTCCCAGCTCTCCTTCGGCAGCAGGAAGCCGGCCTTGGCGGCCGGTACCACGATGGCCAGGCCAACCAGGGCGCCGATCATCGAGGGGAATTCCGGGCCGAGGAACACACCGGCTGCCATGTACGGCAGGGAGAAGCACAGGGCGGTGAAGATGGCGAACGGCGCGATGGCCAGGCCTTCCTTCCAGCTCTGATTCTTGCCGAAGAAGCGGGTCATGATCATGACCATGATCAGCGGCATCAGCAGACCGATCAGGCCGTGGGTGATGGCCACCCGCGAATAGATCAGGTGGAAGAAGGTTTCCCAGGCGCTACCGGTAGCCGCCAGTTGCTCGGTGATACCGGTTCTGTCCAGGCCTGCGCCCACGCCCACCAGAATCGGTGTGCCCACCGCACCGAAGGACACCGGTGTGGATTGCACCATCATCCCCAGTACCACTGCAGCCAGAGCCGGGAAGCCGAGGGCCACCAGCAGCGGCGCAGCGACGGCCGCCGGGGTGCCGAAACCGGACGCCCCTTCGATGAAGCAGCCGAACAGCCAGGCGACGATTACCGCCTGCACGCGACGATCAGGGCTGATATTCGAGAAGCCCCGACGAATCGCGGCAATGCCGCCGGAATGCTTGAGGGTGTTGAGCAGCAGGATCGCACCGAAGATGATCCACAGGATCGAGGCGGTGAGGATCAGCCCCTGCAGGCTGGAGGCGATGACCCGGTTGAGGGACATGTCCCAGGCCAGCAGGCCGATCAGGGCGGTCAGGACGAACACCAGCGGCATCGCGTACTTGGCCGGCCAGCGAAAGCCGATCAACAGTACACCCGCCAGCACCAGCGGCACGAAGGCCAGGATGGACAGCAGTGTTTGACTCATTTGTTGGTTCCTTCTTTTTCTTGTGAACCACAGTTTTCCGGAGATACCCGGCGCCACGCATCTGGAGTGGTCAGGCACTACGGCTCCGGCCACTCCGCGAGCAGCGACGGTGGCGGGGATCAGCCACCATCGCGCTCATGCTCGAAAGCCCCGACGGCCAGAAGCCGTCAGGGCTTGTTACTGCTTTGTGGAGTTCGTCCATGTTGCGAACTCCCTTCTGTAGGAGCCCCGCCCCGGGGCGAAGCGTTTCGAGTCAACGCCGCCCAGGTTCGCGGCGGGTCGCCGCTCCTACATCTATGCTGTGATGCTCAGACCTCCTCTTTGAAACGCAGGCGCCAGGCGTGCAGCAGCGGCTCGGTATAGCCGCTGGGCTGCTCGCGACCCTTGAACACCAGGTCGCAGGCGGCGCGGAAGGCATGGGACTGTTCGAAGTTGGCGGCCATTGGGCGATAGGCCGAATCACCGGCGTTCTGTCCGTCAACCACCTGCGCCATGCGCTGCAGCGTCTCGCGTACCTGGGCTTCGCTGACCACGCCGTGGTGCAGCCAGTTGGCGATGTGCTGGGCGGAGATGCGCAGGGTGGCGCGGTCTTCCATCAGGCCGACGTTGTGGATATCCGGCACCTTGGAGCAGCCGACACCCTGTTCGACCCAGCGCACCACGTAACCGAGGATGCCCTGGCAGTTGTTGTCCAGCTCCTGCTGGATGTCACTGGCGCTCCACGGGCGCTCGGCGCTGACCGGTACGCTGAGCAGATCGTTCAGCAGGCTGTCGCGCTGGCTCGCCAGGTCGATCAGTTCCAGCTCGGTCTGCACCGCCTGCACGTCGACCTTGTGGTAGTGCAGCGCGTGCAGCACGGCGGCGGTAGGCGACGGCACCCAGGCGGTATTGGCTCCGGCCTTCGGGTGGCCGATCTTCTGTTCGAGCATGGCCGCCATCAGGTCCGGCATGGCCCACATGCCCTTGCCGATCTGCGCCTTGCCCCGTAGCCCGCAGGCCAGGCCGACCAGCACGTTGTTGCGCTCGTAGGCCTGAATCCAGGCACTGGACTTCATGTCGCCCTTGCGCAGCATGGCGCCGGCTTCCATGGCCGTGTGCATCTCGTCGCCGGTGCGGTCGAGAAAGCCGGTGTTGATGAAGGCCACGCGCGCGCTGGCGGCTTCGATACAGGCCTTGAGGTTGACGCTGGTGCGTCGCTCCTCGTCCATGATGCCCATTTTCAGGGTACCCGCCGGCATGCCCAGCAGTTGCTCGACACGGCCGAACAGTTCGTTGGCGAAGGCCACTTCGACCGGGCCGTGCATCTTCGGTTTGACGATGTAGACGCTGCCGGTGCGTGAATTGCCGCGACGCTTGAGATCGTGCAGGGCGATCAAGCTGGTGACCACGGCATCGAGGATGCCCTCGGGAATCTCGAAACCTTCGCCATCGATGATCGCCGGGTTGCTCATCAGGTGGCCAACGTTACGTATGAACAGCAGCGAGCGGCCATGCAGGGTCAGTTCGCCGCCATCGGCAGCGGTGTAGACGCGGTCCGGATTGAGACGGCGGGTGATGCGCTTGCCGCCTTTATCCAGCTCCTCGGCCAGGTCGCCCTTCATCAGGCCCAGCCAGTTGCGGTAGACCACCACCTTGTCGGCGGCATCGACGGCGGCGATCGAGTCTTCGCAGTCCATGATGGTAGACACGGCGGCCTCCATCAGCACGTCTTTCACGCCGGCTGCATCGGTGCGGCCGATGGGGCTGCTGGCGTCGATCTGGATCTCGAAATGCAGGCCGTTGTTCTTCAGCAACACGGCTGCCGGTTTGCCGGCATCGCCCTGGTGGCCGGCGAACTTCTCTGGCTGGGCCAGGGCGGTTTGCTCGCCGTTGCTCAGGGTTACCTGCAGCTGGCCGGCGACCACCGCGTAGGCACTGGCGTCGGCATGCGAGCCCTTGGCCAGGGGCGCGGCCTGATCGAGGAAGGCGCGGGCGAAGGCGATCACCTTGGCGCCGCGCACTTCGTTGTAACCCGGGCCCTTGCTGGCGCCACCTTCTTCGCTGATGGCGTCGGTGCCGTACAGGGCGTCATACAGCGAGCCCCAGCGGGCGTTGGCGGCATTCAGCGCGTAGCGGGCGTTCATCACCGGCACCACCAGCTGTGGGCCGGCCTGGCTGGCGATTTCGCTGTCGACGTTGGCGGTGCTGGCCTTGACGGTCTGTGGCTGCGGCAGCAGATAGCCGATGGACTCGAGGAAGGCGCGGTAGGCGGCCATGTCGCGAATCGGCCCCGGATTGGCGCGGTGCCAGGTATCCAGTTCGGTCTGCAGGCGGTCGCGCTCGGCCAGCAGGGCACGGTTGCGCGGTGCCAGTTCGTGCACCAGGGCGTCGAAACCGCTCCAGAAGGCAGCCGCCTCGATACCGCTGCCGGGCAGCACTTCACGTTCGATGAACTGCTTGAGCTCGGCGGCTACCTGCAGGCGCTGACATTGCACGCGTTCGGTCATTTTCCTGTTCTCCTGTCTGCATCCGCCCGTGGCGGTGCGGGTCAATCAATGTGTCGTAGGAGCCCCGCCCCGGGGCGAAAGATTGCAGCCTTACGGCGGTTACAGCGTTTCATTCACGATTCGCCGCGCGGCGCGGCTCCTACAGGTTCCGCGTCGGCTCTTACAGCGCTGCGACACCTGCCTTGGCCACCTGGGCATCCTGGTCGGCCTTGACCCCGGATACGCCCACGGCGCCGACTACCTGGCCATCGACCAGCACCGGCACGCCGCCTTCCAGCGAGGTCAGCAGCGGGGCGCTGACGAAGGCCGTGCGGCCACCGTTGACCATGTCCTCGTAACCCTTGGTTTCGCGGCGGCCGATGGCGGCGCTGCGGGCCTTCTCGGTGGCGATGTAGGCACCGATCGGTGCACAGCCATCGAGGCGCTCCAGGGCCAGCGGGTGGCCGCCGTCGTCGACCACGGCGATGGCCACGGCCCAGCCCTGTTGCTGCGCTTCGTTACGGGCAGCGGCGAGGATCTGGCTGACTTCTTTCTGGCTGAGTACGGCTTTGTGTTGCATGACGGACCTCGTGTTCGTGGTTTCGTAACCCGGATGCAAGCCGGGTTTAGGGTGTCGGTTTTCCCGGATTTCATCCGGGCTATGTTTGCTGTGATGGTCAGCCCATCGCTTCTTCGACTATCTCGATCCAGTGCCGTACCGGTGTGCGCCCGGCGCCATCGAGGTGGGTCTGGCAACCGATGTTGGCGGTGACGATGGCGTCCGGTTTACCGCTTTCCAGGGCATTGAGTTTGTTGTCGCGCAACTGCCGGGAAAGTTCCGGCTGAGTCAGCGAATAGGTGCCAGCCGAGCCGCAGCAGAGGTGGCCGTCCGGCACGCTGGTGAGGCCGAAGCCCAGACGGCCGAGCACGCCCTCGACTGCGCCGCCGAGCTTCTGTGCGTGCTGCAGGGTGCAGGGGCAGTGGAAGGCCAGGCGCTGTTCGGCGCGCACCTGCAGCTGCTCCAGCGCTTCGTCTTGCAGCACCTCGACCAGGTCCTTGGCCAGGGCGCTGACCCGTGCGGCCTTGTCCGCGTAGGCCGGGTCGGCCTCGAGCAGGTGGCCGTAGTCCTTGACGAAGGCGCCACAGCCGCTGGCGGTCTGCACGATGGCTTCGGCACCGGCTTCGATGGCCGGCCACCAGGCGTCGATGTTCTGCCGGGCGCGGTTCAGGCCCGCCTCCTGGGCATTGAGGTGGTAGTCGACGGCGCCGCAGCAACCGGCCTCACGAATCGGCGTGACGCTGATGCCGAGGCGATCCAGCACGCGCGCGGTGGCGGCGTTGGTGTTGGGCGACAGCCCCGGCTGCACGCAGCCTTCGAGCATCAGCACGCGGCGTGCATGGCGTTCACTCGGGCGTTGTTTGGCTGGGCGAATTTCCCGCGGCAGCTTGGCCTTTAGTGCCGCCGGCAGCAGCGGGCGCAGCGCCTGGCCCGTCTGGGTCAGGGCCTTGAACAGCGCCGGACGCGGCACCACGCTGCGCAGGCCCTGGCGCAGCAACTGCTGGCTCAGCGGGCGCGGCACTTGCTGCTCGGCAACTTCACGGCCGATATCCAGCAGGTTGTGGTACTGCACCCCGGACGGACAGGTGGTTTCGCAGTTGCGGCAGGTCAGGCAGCGATCCAGGTGTTCCTGGGTCTTGGCGGTGACTTCGCCGCCTTCGAGCATCTGTTTGATCAGGTAGATGCGCCCACGCGGGCCATCCAGCTCGTCACCGAGCAACTGATAGGTCGGGCAGGTGGCATTGCAGAAGCCGCAGTGCACGCAGGAGCGCAGGATGCGTTCGGCTTCTTCGGCGCGCGGCAGGCGCTTGGCTTGTTCACTCAGGTTGGTCTGCACGTCTTATACCTCGGCGTACATGCGGCCAGGGTTGAAGATGCCCTGGGGGTCGAGCTGGTTCTTGAGCTGGCGCTGGTAACGCAGCAGCAATGCCGGCAGCGGTTGGAACGGTTGCTGCTGACCGCTGGCGAAGCAGGTGGCGTGGCCTCCCAGCTCGGCCAGCGTGCGCTGGATCAGTCCGGCATCGGCCGTGGTTTTCAGCCAGCGCTGGGCGCCGCCCCAATCGATCAACTGCTCGCCGGGCAGCTCGAGCAGGCCGCTGTTGGTCGGCAGCGACAGGCGCCACAAGGTGCCCGTACCCGCGAAGAACGGCAGGCGCTGCTCGCGTAGTTCCTGCCAGTAGGCGCTGTCGATCTCCTCTCCGCCCAACCGCTGGCGGGCGGCCAGAACGGAGCCTTCACCGCCTTCCAGACGCAGGTGCAGGGCGTTTCCATCGTGGCTGGCGGCGCTGATCGGCAGCGGCTGCTGGCCCCATTCGGCGAGCCTGTTGAGCGCGTCGCGGGTATTCATTTCCAGGCGCAGGCTGAGTACCTGGCGCGGTTTGGGCAGCACTTTCAGCGACACCTCGGTGAGCAGGCCGAGGCAACCGAAACTGCCGGCCAGCAGGCGTGAAAGGTCGTAACCGGCGACGTTCTTCATCACCTCGCCACCGAAACGCAGCAGTTTGCCCTGACCGGTGATTACCCGCGTGCCGAGTACCTGATCGCGAACCGATCCGGCCCACGGCCGGCGTGGGCCGGACAGCCCGGCGGCGACCATGCCGCCGAGGGTGGCGCCAGTGCCCAGGTGCGGTGGCTCGCACGGCAGCATCTGGTTGTTGGCCTGCAGCGCCGCCTCGATCTCGCTCAAGGGAGTACCGGCGCGGGCGGTCAGTACCAGCTCGGTCGGGTCATAGCTGACGATGCCACGGTGGGTGCGGGTATCGAGTACCTCGCCCGCAGTGGCGCGGCCCAGATGGGCCTTGCTGCCGCTGCCCTGAATGCGCAGCGGGGTGGCACTGTTGAGTGCGTGGTTGACCTGTTCCAGCAGGGCGGCGCTGGCATCGAAATCATGCGACATCAGAAGCGCTCCAGTTCCGGGAAGGGCAGTTGGCCGTGGTGCACGTGCATGGAGCCGAACTCGGCGCAGCGGTGCAGGGTGGGGATGTTCTTGCCCGGGTTGAGCAAGCCGGCCGGGTCGAACGCGGCCTTCACGGCGTGGAACAGGGTGATTTCGTCGCTGTTGAACTGCGCGCACATCTGGTTGATCTTCTCGCGGCCAACGCCATGCTCGCCGGTGATGTTGCCGCCGACCTTGACGCACAGTTCGAGGATCTTGCCGCCGACCGCTTCGGCCCGCTCCAGCTCGCCAGGTACGTTGGCATCGAAGAGGATCAGCGGGTGCATGTTGCCGTCGCCGGCGTGGAATACGTTGGCCACGCGCAGGCCGTACTCTTCGGACAGCTCGGCGATGCCGCGCAGCACGCCGGGCAGTTCGCGGCGCGGGATGGTGCCATCCATGCAGTAGTAGTCCGGCGAGATGCGTCCGACCGCCGGGAAGGCGTTCTTGCGTCCGGCCCAGAACTTCACGCGCTCGGCTTCATCGCGAGCCAGGCGTACTTCGGTGGCGCCGGCTTTCTCCAGCACTTCGCGCACGCGTTCGCAGTCTTCGGCGACGTCGGCTTCCACACCGTCCAGCTCGCAGAGCAGGATGGCTTCGGCCTCCACCGGGTAGCCGGCGTGGATGAAGTCCTCCGCCGCTCTGATCGCCAGGTTGTCCATCATTTCCAAGCCGCCGGGGATGATGCCGGCGGCGATGATGTCGCCCACGGCGCGCCCGGCCTTCTCCACCGAGTCGAAGGCGGCCAGCAGCACCTTGGCCACCTGCGGCTTGGGCAGCAGCTTGACGGTTACCTCGGTAACGATGCCGAGCATGCCCTCGGATCCGGTGAACAGCGCCAGCAAGTCGAAGCCGGGGGCATCCAGCGCGTCGCTGCCGAGGGTCATGAATTCGCCTTCGACGGTGAGGATTTCCACCTTGAGCAGGTTGTGCACGGTCAGGCCGTATTTCAGGCAGTGCACGCCGCCAGCGTTCTCGGCGACGTTGCCGCCGATGGAGCAGGCGATCTGCGACGACGGGTCCGGTGCGTAGTACAGCTCGAATGGCGCTGCGGCCTGGGAAATCGCCAGGTTGCGTACACCCGGTTGCACACGGGCGAAGCGGCCTTCGCGGTTTATCTCGAGAATCTGGTTGAAGCGCGCCATCACCAGCAGGATGCCCTGTTCCAGTGGCATCGCCCCGCCGGACAGGCCGGTGCCGGCGCCGCGTGCCACCACCGGCACGTTGCGCGCGTGGCACAGCTGCAGCAACTGCTGCACCTGTTCGATACGTTCGGGCAGCACCACCAGCATCGGTGTGGTGCGGTAGGCGGAAAGACCGTCGCACTCGTAGGGCTTGAGGTCTTCGCGGGTATGCAGGATGGCGAGGTCGGGCAGGCACTGCTGCAACTCCGCCAGCAGGGCGGCTTTATCGACCTTGGGCAGCGCGCCGTCGACGCGCTCGTCGTACAGAATGCTCATGGCAGGCTCAATCGTGAACGTTGTTTTTATTTGCGGTCATGCTGCGACCATGGGCCGCATGTTTAGGCCTGCCGCCCGCTCCAGTCCACAGAGATCTATGCTGGTAGGACCAGTTTCTTTCGTCAGCCTTTCACACCATCTCCAGCAAAGCGCTTATTCTCTGCAGTCTTGATGAGGGAAAGAGGGCGCATGCAGCGCCCCTTCGTTAACTGGTACGACCAGTTGTGTGGAGGTCTGAATGGACACTGATCAGCGTGCTGCGCGGCGGCAGGTCAGCGATGTGGTGGCAGAGCGGATCGAACGCCTGATCGTCGATGGCGTGCTCAAGGTGGGGCAGCCGCTGCCATCGGAGCGGCGCCTGTGCGAGAAGCTGGGCATCTCCCGCTCGGCATTGCGTGAAGGGCTCAAGGTGCTGCGTGGGCGCGGCATCATCGAGACGGCGCAGGGCCGCGACTCGCGGGTGGCCAAGCTCAGCGGCGAGCGTGATGCCAGCCCGTTGATGCACCTGTTCAATTCGCAACCGCGCACGCTCTACGACCTGCTCGAAGTCCGCGGCCTGCTGGAGGGCGAGTCCGCGCGTCTGGCTGCGCTACGCGGCACCGATGCTGACTTCGTGCTGCTGACCCGGCGCTACGAGGAAATGCTCGCCGCGCACACCCAGGAAAATCCGGTCGACCCGCGCGAGCATGCGCGCCTCGACCACGCCTTTCACCTGGCGATCTGCGAGGCCTCGCACAACCCGGTGCTGGTGCACACGCTGCAGTCGCTGACCGACCTGATGCTCAGCACCGTGTTCGCCTCGGTGAACAACCTCTATCACCGCCCGGCGCAGAAACGGCAGATCGACCGTCAGCATTCACGCCTGTATCACGCGGTGATCGAGCGCCTGCCGGAGCAGGCTCAGCGCGCGGCGCGCGACCATATCAACAGCATTCGCGACAACCTGCAGGAGATCGAGCAGGAGGAGCAGCGTCTGGTACGCGCCACCATGCGCCTGGAGGGTTGGGCGTGAGCGTCAGACCCGCCACAAGATGTGGGAGGGGCTTTAGCCGCGAACTGCAGACCCGCTCGCGCTGAAGTGCCTCCCATGTGACATGACAGCACTACCTGAAGGTGCTGGTGACCACGCCTTCTTCCAGCACCTGCGCCTCGATGACCTTCTGGCTGCCGAGGTTGCGCACGCGGATCACTTCGCCTTCGCGACCATTGGCCAGCGCTTCGCCGGTGGCCGAGGCGGAAATGCCGTCCTGGCTGGCGACGATGATGACCTGCTGGCCGCGGCGCACGAGCAGCGGCGCGCTGAGCAGGTTCGGCGCAATCAGCTGGCCGGCACGGATGCGCCGTTTGGCGCCCTGGCCGACGACCTCGGCGAAATCGCTGTAGAAGCCGCGCGACGCCTTGCCGATGTTCACTTCCTGCAATTGCAGGTGCTCGTCGCTGATGGTCTGGCCGCGTTCGATCACCCGTGCGGCATGGACCACCGGCAGGAACACACTGGCCTGGACCAGGGCCGTCACCGTCCAGTCGGGTGTATCCGCGCAGCTCAGTTGCAGGCGTTGGCGTGACAGCGGCGAGGGGTCGTCGCTGACCACGCTCAGCTGCAGATCCCGGGTGCAGGCCGCCAACTGCTCACTATTGCCGAGCAGGGTGATGTCGAGGCTGTGCCGCTGACCGTGCCAGGCCTGGCGTTGGGCTTCCTCGGCGAGGCGTTGCTGCATGTGGGCGGCGATGGCCTGATCGATCTGCCCGGCGGCGTCGTCCGTCGCCGCGCTGGCGCCGAGCGGCCCCAGCGCCAGGAGGAAAAGCAGTGACGCACAGGCGGAAAAGGTCTTTCCGCTTTTCCTCATGGTGCTACGCCGATGCGGAAAAAGGGCGGCCAGGAAGTGCGCGGTGTGTCTTAAAAAATCCCTATAAATCAATGTAATGCGGCTCTATCTGGGGTTGGGCACGCTTTGTGCTGAAGGCACCTGGGCACAACCTTGGGTGAAGGGTACCGGTGAATGAGTATACGGATTGATGACATGGTGGGGCTGCATTCGCGCGCCATCGAACTGCGCATGCAGCGCAGTGAAATCCTTGCCGCCAACCTGGCGAACGAAGACACGCCGGGCTTTCTGGCGCGTGACATCGATTTCGCTGGCGAGATGCAGCGCCTCGATCCGCAGCAGCGTTTCGCCGCCAGCAGCGCCGAACTCAAGTACCGCGTACCGACCCAGCCGTCGCAGGACGGCAACAGCGTCGAGCTGAGTGTGGAACAGGCCGCGTTCTCCAAGAACAGCATGGACTTCCAGACCAGCCTGACCTTTCTCAGCATGAAATTCCGCGGCCTGAAACAGGCCATCGAGGGACGCTGACCATGGCTTTCGATTCCATCTACCGCATCGCCGGCTCGTCGATGAACGCGCAGACCGTGCGCCTCAACACCGTGGCCAGCAACCTGGCCAACGCCGACTCGGCCGCTGCCAGTGCCGAGGACGTGTACCAGGCGCGCAAGCCGGTGTTCGCTGCCGTCTACAACAACGACCAGCTGACCCGCAGCGTGGGTATGGGCGGCGCCCATGTGCAGGTACTCGATGTGGTCAGCGCCGGGCGCGAGCCGGTGCGCCGCTATGAGCCGGACAATCCGCTGGCCGATGACCAGGGTTACGTGTTCTACGCCGATATCGACCAGATCGAGGAGATGACCGACATGATGTCGGCCACCCGCAGTTTCGAAACCAGCGTCGAAGTCCTCAACCGCCTGAAGAGCATGCAGCAGGGCCTGCTCAAGCTTGGAGAGTCCTGATGAGCGCGGTCAGCAACGACAATCGCAACAACCCCGTCTACGGCATCGATGACGCGGTGAAGCAGGCGGTCGACGTCAGCGAGGCGACTCAGCTGGAGAACAACTTCCTCACCCTGATGGTCGCGCAGATCCAGAACCAGGACCCGACCAAGCCGGTGGACAGCACCGAGTTCCTCAACCAGTTCGCCGCCATGAGTCAGGTCAAGAGCCTGGAAAACATGGCTTCGCTGAGTAAGAGCAATCTGGTGCTGCTGGACAACCTGCAGACCCTCACCGCCGCTGGCCTGGTTGGCCAGGAAGTGAAGGTGGCGACCGAGCAGTTGGAGTTGGACGAGGACGCCATCAACGGTGAGATCAACCTCGAGCACGCCGCCGGCAAGCTGACCCTGACGCTCACCGACAGCAACGGCGTGAAGAAGGACATCGACCTCGGCTCCCAGGCGCCGGGACGGGTGCCCTTCGCGCTGGACCCGCAGGCCCTCGGTCTGGCACCGGGCCGCTACAAGGTCGAGGTCAGCAGCGACAGTGGCGAGTACCCCAAGGTCGAAGTGGCCGGGCGCGTCACCCAGGTGCGCGTCAGCGCCGAAGGCCCGGTGCTGGACGTTGTCGGCGTCGGCTCCGTGCCCTTCTACAACATCACCGAATTCGGCCAGACGCAGACCGCCGGTCTGCTCTGACTTCTCTCCTACGTTTCCTTCAAGGGTCCTGTCGCCATGAGTTTCAACATCGCCATGACCGGCCTCAGCGCCGTCAACGAACAGCTCAACACCATCAGCCATAACATCGCCAACGCCGGCACCACCGGCTTCAAGTCCTCGCGTACCGAGTTCGGCAGCATCTACGCCGACAGCCAGGCGATGGGTGTGGAAGTGCTGGGCTCCACGCAGAGCATCAGCCAGGGCGGTTCCCTGGTGACCACCGGGCGCAGCCTGGATCTGGCCATCTCCGGTGGTGGCTTCTTCGTCACCCGCGACACCAATGGTGACCTGAGCTACACCCGTGCCGGCGTGTTCGGCGCCGACAAGAACAATTTCATCGTCAATGCCGCCGGGCAGACCCTGCAGGGCTATCCAGTGGATGCTGCCGGCAACCTGCTGGTCGGCGCCATGGGCGATCTGCAGCTGCAGAACGCCAACCTGCCAGCGCGCGCCACCGATACCCTGGACTTCGTCATGAACCTCGACTCCAACCAGACCGTACCGGCAACCGCGCCCTTCGACCCGGCGGACGTCAATACCTACAACTCCACCTACACCACCAAGGTGTTCGACTCCCAGGGCAAGGAGCACACCCTGACCCAGTATTTCGTCAAAACCGGCGACAACACCTGGGATGCCTACTACTACCAGGGCAACACCGCTGTCGGCGGCCCGCAGGCGCTGACGTTCGGCACCAACGGCACGCTCACCGCACCGGTCGGTCCGGTCAACGTCGGCTTCCCGCTGCCGGGCGTGGACCCGATGGCGATCGCCATCGACTACAGCAACTCCAGCCAGTACGGCTCCGATTTCGTCGTTACCACCAACCGCGCCAGCGGCTATGCGGCGGGTGAGCAGACCGGTCTGTCGGTGGAGAAGGACGGCATGGTCTACGCCAACTACAGCAACGGCCAGCGCATGCTGCAGGGCCAGGTGGCGCTGGCTACCTTCGCCAACACCGGCGGGCTGAAGAACATCAGCGGTACCGCCTGGGTGGAAACCGCCGAGTCCGGCGCCGCGCTGATCGGTGTGCCGGGTGTAGGACCCTTCGGCGAACTGGCCGCCGGTTCCCTGGAAAACTCCAACGTCGACCTGACTCAGCAGTTGGTCGGCCTGATGGAGGGCCAGCGCAACTACCAGGCCAACACCAAGGTGCTGACCACCAACAAGGAACTCACCCAAGTGCTGTTCAGCGCGATCTGAGGCTGACCCATGGACCGTCTCGGTTACACCGCAATGACCGCCGCCAGCCGCACCATGAGCTCGCTGACGGTGCGCGCCAACAACCTGGCCAACGTCAACACGCCCGGCTTTCGCGCCGACCTGGAGCAGGCTCAGGCCGTCGCCGTGGAAGGCTACGGCTACGACAGCCGGCACCTGGCGCGGGTGAAGAACAATGGCGTCAATCTCGCTCCAGGTGAGCTGATGGCCACCGGCCGCGATCTCGACGTGGCCATTCAGGGTGCCGGCCTGTTCGCCGTCGAGGGCGACGACGGCGCCGAGCGCTACACCCGCAACGGCGCGCTGCAGGTCGATGCGGACCTGCGCCTGACGCTGAACGGCCGCGCGGTGCTGGGCGAGGGCGGGCCGATCGTGCTGCCCGAGTACGACAGCCTGCATATCGGCCGCGACGGCACCGTTTCGGTGATTCCGCGTGGCGACTTCCTCACCGCCGAGGTCGACCGCATTCGCGTGGTCGATGTCGACGCCGCCGACCTGAGCAAGGACGCCAGCGGCCTGCTGGTGCGCAGCGACGGGCAGCCGGCCGAGGACATGGAAGCGCCGGTGCTGGTGCCCGGCTATCTGGAGGCGAGCAACGTCGGCGCCATCGATCAGTTGGTGGCGACCATGAGCCTCAATCGCCTGTTCGAGACCCAGGTGAAGATGATGAAGGCCGCCGAGGACCTTTCCGAGGCCGGCAACCGCATGATCCGCGGCAGCTGACCTCGCCCTTAAACGGCAGAGGTCGCCCACACCACACGTAGCCCGGATCCAATCCGGGAGCACATCCCCGGATCGCATCCGGGCTACACAGGAGACACGACATGAGTTCCGCACTTTGGGTCAGCAAGACCGGTCTGGCCGCTCAGGACAAGGCCATGAGCGCCGTGGCCAACAACCTGGCCAACGTCAACACCAACGGCTTCAAGAGCGACCGCGTGGTGTTCGAGGACCTGTTCTACGCCATCGAGCTGCAGCCAGGGGCGCAGGCCGATGAGGTCAACACCGTACCGTCCGGCATCCAGCTCGGCAGCGGTGTGCGCGTGGCCGGCACGCAGAAGGTGTTCACCGAAGGCAGCATCCAGACCACCGGCCAGCCTATGGATCTGGCGATCATCGGCGCCGGCTTTTTCCAGGTGGAGGCGCCCAACGGCGATATCTACTACACCGAGAACGGCCAGCTGCAGCTCAACGCCGAAGGCATGATCGTCAACTCCCAGGGCCTGCCGCTGACCCCGGCCATCGAAGTGCCGGCCGGCAGCAGCCGCTTCACCGTGGGCAGCGACGGCATCGTCACCGCGGTACTGGCCGGCGACACCCTGCCGTCGGAGCTGGGCCAGATCACCCTCGTCAACTTCACCAACCCGGGTGGCCTCGAAGCGCTTGGCGGCAACCTCTACCGCGAGACCGTGGCCAGCGGTGAACCGGTGGAAGGCGTACCGGGCGAGGAAGGCCTGGGCAACCTCAAGCAGGGCGTGCTGGAAGGCTCCAACGTGCAGGTGGTCGAGGCCATGGTCAACATGATCTCCATCCAGCGCGCGTACGAGGCCAACGCCAAGGTGCTCGACGCCGCCTCCGGCATGCAGCAGTTCCTCAACCAGACCGTGTGATCGCCATGACCCGCCTGCTTCCACTGGTTCTGTTGTCGTTGCTCGGCGGCTGCGCCAGCTTCAACGAGATGCTCCCCGACGAGGACTCCAGCCAGTACCAGCCGCTGGAGCTGGACTACAGCCAGCCGCCGACTACCGGCGGTGGCCTGTTTCGCAGCGGCTACAGCGGCTCGCTGCTCGGCGACAAGCGCGCGGTGCGGGTCGGCGACATCCTCACCGTGGTGCTCGACGAGTCGACCCAGTCGAGCAAGAGCGCGGGCACCAGTTTCGGCAAGAGCTCGGGCGTTTCCGTGGGCGTTCCCACCGTGCTGGGCAAGACCTACGACCGCCTAGAAAGCTCCGCGGAAGCCGAGCGAGACTTCAATGGCTCGGCGCGCAGCTCGCAGCAGAACACCCTGCGCGGCTCCATCGCCGTGACTGTGCACCAGGTGCTGCCCAACGGCACCCTGCTGATCAAGGGCGAAAAGGCCCTGCGCCTGAATCAGGGCGACGAGTACATCCGCCTGGTCGGTCTGGTGCGCACCGACGACATCGACCGGGCCAACCAGGTGTCCTCGCAGAACGTGGCCAATGCGCGCATCTCCTACGCCGGTCGCGGCGTGCTCAACGACAGCAACTCGGCTGGCTGGCTGACGCGTTTCTTCACCCATCCGCTATTCCCGCTCTGAGGCCTGGTCATGTTCTATCGCATCTGCGTCGCCCTGCTCCTGACCTGGCCACTGTCGACCCGGGCCGTCCCGCTGATGGACCTGGTGGATATCGAAGGCATCCGTGGCAACCAGCTGATCGGCTATGGTCTGGTGGTCGGTCTCGACGGCACCGGTGACAAGAACCAGGTGCGCTTCACCAGCCAGTCGGTCACCAACATGATCAAGCAGTTCGGGATCAACCTGCCGCCGAACGTCGACCCCAAGCTGAAGAACGTCGCCGCCGTCACCGTCACGGCGGAGATTCCGCCGTCCTACAGCCCGGGTCAGAGTGTCGATGTCACCGTCGCCTCGTTGGGCGATGCAAAGAGCCTGCGCGGCGGCCAACTGCTGATGACGCCTTTGCACGGCGTCGACGGTGAGATCTACGCCCTGGCCCAGGGCGCCATCGTCGTCGGTGGTCTCAATGCCACCGGGCAGAGTGGTTCCAGCGTGGCGATCAACTCGGCCAACAGCGGCCGCGTGCCCAATGGCGCGACCGTCGAGCGCAGTATCCCCACCGACTTCAGCAGCCGCGACGACGTCATGCTGAATCTGCGTCAGCCCAGCTTCCAGACCGCTGCCAAGGTGGTCGAGGCAGTCAACGGGCGCTTCGGCAGCGGCACTGCCAGCGCGCTGGACTCGACCAAGATTTCCATCCGTGCGCCGGCCACCAGCACTCAGCGCATCGGCTTCATGGCCATGCTCGAGGGCCTGGATGTCGAAGAGGGGCGCGAGCGGCCGAAGGTGGTGTTCAACAGCCGTACCGGCACCGTGGTGGTCGGCCAGGGCGTGCGGGTCAAGGCGGCGGCGGTGGCTCACGGCACCCTGACCGTGACCATCAGCGAGAACCCGCAGGTCAGCCAGCCCAATGCCTTCTCCGGCGGTCAGACCGCTGTGGTGCCGCGTTCTGACGTCGCCGTCAGCCAGGACCAGAACGCCATGTTCAAGTGGCCCGAAGGCGCCAGCCTGGACAGCATCATCAACACCGTGAACAGCCTCGGCGCCACCCCGGATGACGTCATGAGCATCCTCCAGGCGCTGGAACAGGCCGGCGCCCTCAATGCTGAACTGATCGTGATCTGAACCATGAGCATCGTTTCCCTCGCGCAACACATGAACAGCCACCGCGGCAGCGCCGATGGCATCGGCACGGCACGTGAACAACAACTGCAGGCGGCAGCCGAGCAGTTCGAGGCGCTGTTCCTGCAGCAGATCCTCAAGCAGATGCGCAAGGCCAGCGACGTGTTGGCCGAAGGCAACCCGATGCGCAGCCGCGAGATGGACACCATGCGCGACTTCTACGACGAAGTGCTGGCCGAGACCCTGGCCGGGCGCAAGCAGACCGGCATCGCCGACATGCTGGTCAAGCAGCTCTCGGGTAACGGCGGCGCGCCTGATCTGCAGGGCGCAGCGCTGGCCGCGCAAGCGGCCGAGTTGCCGGCACGTAGCGGCAGCAGCCTGCTGGAGCCGCTGCGCTCGACCTGGCAGCGTGGTGTCGACAACCTCGGCAAGGTCTGGGACAAGGGCTCGGCCGGTTTCATCGCGCTGGTTGATCGCGTTATCCAACAGGAGTCCGCCGGTCGCGTCGATGCCGTGTCGCCCAAGGGCGCGCGTGGCTTGATGCAGCTGATGCCGGACACCGCGCGTGAGGTGGCCGCCGAACTTGGCCTGGAGTTCAGCGAGTCGCGACTGACCCGTGACGCCGCGTACAACAAGCGCCTGGGCAGCGCTTATCTGGACAAGATGCTGCAGCGTTACGACGGCCATCAGGCGCTGGCGCTGGCGGCCTACAACGCCGGCCCCGGGCGGGTCGACGAATGGCTCAAGGTCAATGGCGACCCGCGTAGCGGCGAGATCAGTACTGGCGCCTGGATCGAGCGTATTCCCTACCAGGAAACCCGTGATTACACGCGCAAGATCCTCGGTGATCTGGCCAGTCGCGAGCTGCCAGTGACGGACGCCCCGCAACAGACGTCGCTCAGCGCTCAAACCCGCCAGCAACTGGCCAGTGCCCTGAGCGCCGACAGTGGTGTGCTGCTCGGCGCCGTCGCCAGCAAGCAGGTGTTGGCGCGCGATGAATTTAAGTCCGCCGCCGATTCCGTCGCCCTGTCTTCAGTAACAGCCCAATCCGCTGCCGACGCTGCCCGTGCGCCGCGTCTGGCAGCCTTCGCTCAGCCGATGCGCTTCGAGCGTCAGGAGTCCTGATTCGTGAGCATTCTCAACCAGATCGCCTACAGTGGCGTGCGCGCCAGCCAGGTCGCCCTGGCCAGCACCGGGCAGAACATCGCCAACGTCAACACGCCGGGCTTCAGCCGCCTGCAGACGATTACCGGCTCGCTGGCCGGGCAGGGCGGTCTCAGCGTCGGTGGCGGCGTCGAGGTGATCAGCATCCGCCGCATGACCAACGAATTCCACAACCAGCAACTGTGGCGCGCGACCACCGAAGAGAACTTCTTCGGCGCTTCACAGCAGTACCTGACCGCGCTGGAAGCGTTGATGTCTGGCAGCGGCTCGAGCATCAGTGCCGGTCTCGACCAGTTCTTCGCCGCGATCAGCGAGGCCAGCGCCACGCCGGGCTCCATCGCCTTGCGCCAGCAGATCATCAGCGAGGCCGGCAACCTGGCCCAGCGCTTCAATGGCCTGAACAGCAATATCGACGCCCAGATCAAGGCGTTGCAGGAACAGCGCACGGCCATGGCCACCGAGATCAATGGCCTGACGGAAAACATCGCCCTGCTCAACAAGAAGATCGTCGAGACCGAGTCGGTCAAGGGTGACAGCACCGCGCTGCGTGATCATCGCGAAAGCCTGGTCGGCCAGCTCAGCCAGTTCGCCAAGCTGCGTATTCATGAAGTCCCGGATGGTTCGCTCAGCGTCGCCCTGGCCAACGGTCAGCCGCTGGTCGCCGGCCCGACGGCGGGGCAGCTCAAGGTCGAGCAGACCGCAACGGGCGAACAGGAAGTCAGCCTGGCCTTCGCCGGTACCAGCTTCCCGTTGCGTCAGGATGGTTTCGGCGGCGCCTTCGGTGGGCTCTACGATGTCGAGTACAACAGTTTGCGACCGAACCAGGATGCCCTGCATGACATGGCCAGCCAGCTGACGCAGATGGTCAACGACGTGCTCGCCAGCGGTTTCGACCTCAATGGCGCGGCAGGGCAGCCGCTGTTCGCCTACGACCCCACCAGCACCACCGCGTTGCTGCGCATCGAGCCGCTGACGGCTGAGCAGCTGGCGTTTTCTTCGGCAGCCGGGGAGAGCGGCAACAACGAGGTCCTGCTCGACTTGCTCGGCCTGAAGAACCAGACCATCACCCTGGGCGGCAGCCAGGTCACGCTCAACGACGCCTATGCCGGTCTGCTCGGTCAGGTTGCCAGCGACAGCCGGCAGAATCAGGCCGACCTCAAGTCCGCCACTGCCGTGACCCAGCAGGCCCAGGCCCAGCGCGACGGTGTCAGCGCCGTGAGCCTGGATGAAGAGGCGGTCAACCTGATGACCTATCAGCAGGCCTACCAGGCCAACATGAAAGTGATCAGCACCGCCAACCAGTTGTTCGACGACATGCTTTCCGCGTTCTGACGCGGTTTCAGAGAGACTCAGCCATGATGCGCATCACCAACTCGCAGATCACCTCGATGATGCACAACTCGATGAACGCCAGTTCCGCCGAGTTGGGCAAGCTGATGCAGCAGATGGCCACCGGCAAGCGCATCCTGCTGCCGTCCGATGACCCCATCGCCAGCGTGCGGGTGCTGCGGGTGGAGCGTGAAGAGGCGAGCCTGGAGCAGTTTCGCAAGAACATCGCCAACGTCTCCGGCAGCCTGTCGACCCAGGAGGCCAACCTCAAGTCGACCTCCGACGCCATGCTCAATGTGCGTGACCTGTTGCTGTGGGCGGCCAACGGCTCCAACACCAGTGAAGACCTGTCCGCCATGGCGGGTGAGCTGTCGATCATCGAAGACACCATCTTCAGTTTCGCCAACGTGCGCGATGAAGAAGGCCGCTACCTGTTCTCCGGCACTCTCAGCGATACCCAGGCGTTGAGCTTCGACGCGGCGACCCAGACCTACAGCCTGAGCGGCAACGACAAGCATCGCCAGGCCGCCGTGGCCAACGGCGTACTGGTGGACGAGAACGTCACCGCCGCCAGCGTGTACGGTACGGGCGTAGGCATGCTCAACGAGCTGCGTGGCCTGATCAATACCCTGCAGGACCCGGCGCTGGATGCCACCGATCCGGCTGTGCGTCAGCAGATCGTCGATACGCTGGGCGCGCTGGACGATGCCCACGGCCGGGTCTTGGGCTCGATCACCGATCTGGGCGGGCGGCAGAACGCGCTGACCCTGCTTACCGACAGCAACGAGGACGTCTCGCTGGTCAACCAGAAGATCGAGGGTGAGCTGTCGCAGCTGGACTACGCCGGTGCCACCATCGATCT
The DNA here is from genome assembly GCF_050473265.1 of Pseudomonas pichavaramensis. Taxonomy (NCBI): domain Bacteria; kingdom Pseudomonadati; phylum Pseudomonadota; class Gammaproteobacteria; order Pseudomonadales; family Pseudomonadaceae; genus Pseudomonas; species Pseudomonas pichavaramensis. Next base: position 244,214 of record NZ_JBJKFJ010000009.1, read on the forward strand.
GAACAACTACCAGCTGGCGCTGGGCGCGACGCAGAAGACTTACCTGAAGATCAACGAGATGTCGTTGTTCAGCCTGCTGTAAGGAGTGGTGCCGGTGATCAAGGTCGATAAGCAACTTCCGGTCGTCACGGCGCTCGATCCGCAGACTCGTCGCCCGGTGCAGGGCGAGCAGACGGCGTTGCGCACGGGCAAGGCTGCGGTGGCTACGCAGCAGCCGCCATCCCAGACACGTGGCAAGAGCGCCAGTTTCAATCTGCAACTCAATCAGCAACTGACCTCCATGCAGTCGGCGGACAGCTACCTTGGCGACCTGGCGGGTCGTCTGGGGCAGCTCAAGTTGAGCCTCAGCCGTGAACTGAGCAGCGCGCAGACGGGCGAACGGGAAACCCTCAGGCGTGAGCTGGAGCAGGTGCGCAAGCTGCTGGCCGAGCGTGGCCAGCGTTCTGGCGAGGCCCTGGACGCCAGCTTCAAGCTGCGCCTCAACGAACCGGTGCGCAGTCGTTTTACCCTGCAGGGTCTGGAGTCCATCGCCAGCGTGCAGCAGGCCGGCAAGGAAACCCTGCTGTTCAGCGCCGGGCGCAAACTGCCCGAGCCGCTGGCCGTGGTGCTCGATGAGGGCTTGAGCGAGCAGCAGGTGCTGCGCCGCTTCAACGTCGGCCTCGGCCCGGCCGGCATCCGTGCTGAACTCGACAATGGCGGTGCGCTGCGTTTCAGCGCGCGGGAAAGCGAATGGCAGCAGCTCAAGGGCGAACTGCGTGTGCAGGGCGAGGGCAAGCTGGCGGCCAAGACTCCGGTGGCGTTGCCCAGCCAGGAAGAGCAACTGCTGCGCCTGCCGGATGCGGTGCGTCTGGACGGTGCGCGTGAGTTGCGCCGGGCGCTGGACGAAGTGGTCGATGCCCTCGACAGGATTGGCGCACTGCGCGAACAGCTCAGTCATCGCCAGGAGGAAATCCGTGAGTTTCTTGCCCGCCACGCCGAGCAGAATGAGCGCGAGTGGGCGCGTGACTTCGCCGGTGAAGTGTTCAACCTGATGCGCCGTGGCCCCAGCAGTTATGCGGCGGTGACGCAGACGGTCGTGGCGCAGGCCAATATCAGTCGTTCCAGCGTGGTCAGCCTGCTGTCCTGACCCCACGCGATCCAGGCTCCTCAGCCGTCAGTCGTCCTCCCCCGTTTCTTGGCGACTGACGGCTTTTTTATCACCCTGAACCGAGCTGATGAGCAAGTATTGCGACCATTGGTCCGCTTCATGACTGGTCGCACAGAATGATGGCGTTTTACCAGCTACTATTTCGCCCTTTTTCGCAGTGCCCGGGTCACGCGCCCGTCATACCTGCCCTTCCGCATTCCAATAAAAAGCCCCGCATTCAAGGGTTCAACCCGTTACCGCCGGCGTCTGCCAGCGGTGCATTGCCTTGTTCTCGAATTGGAGTACCGACGTGTTGAAGAAGTACCTGACATTCATTCTGCTGGCCTGCACCGCGCTGGTCAGCGTGCCCAGCCTGGCGCAACTCACCGATTCCGAAGCCATGAACATGGCTGGCCTGCAGCGCTCGCTCGGTCAGCGCATGGCCAAGAATTACCTGATGCTTGGTTCCGACGTGCGTGTGGACATGGCCCAGCGTCAGCTGCAGGAGACCATCCAGCGTTTCGACGCCAGCCACAAGGCGCTCTCGGAATACGCGCCCAATGCCGAGATCAAGGCTGCGCTGGCGCAGGTCGGCGCCACCTGGGCGACCTACCGTCAGCAGGTCGAGGCCAAGCCGGACCAGACTGGAGCGGTACGTGTGCTGGCGGCCAGCGAGCAACTGCTGCAGCAGACTCAGACCGTGACCGATCTGCTGGCCAAGCACGTCGGCGCAATGGGCGCCACCGTCAACCGCAGCGGCTGGGCACGTGTGCAGACTCAGCGTATCGCCATGCTCTACATGGCCAAGAGCTGGCATGTGCAGGTGCCGGACCTCGACGCCAAGCTGGACAAGTCGGTAAGCGACTTCGAGACCATCCTCAAGGAGCTGGAAGGTGCTGGCACGCCCAATGAAGAGATCGCCGCAGCCCAGCGTCGTGCCCGTGCTCACTGGGGCTTTACCCTGAAAGGCATCGACCTGCACGCCGAACAGGATTTCGTGCCGACCGTGATCACCGTCAGCACCGACTCGCTGTTCCGCCAGCTCAACGAGCTGACCCGTCTGTACGCCGGTCTGAAGGCCAAGGAAGCCTGATCGCCTTTCGCCAGCCTGTCACCTTGGCGACCCGCTTTTGCGCTATAACGGAGGGCAAAAGGGGTAGAGGTGACAGGCATGAGCGAAGCAACTGATCAGGCGGTCTACAAGACCCTGCTGGAGTCCACCCGGGCGATTCCCTGGAAGATCGACTGGAAAACCATGACCTTCGCCTACATCGGCCCGCAGATCGAGAGTCTGCTCGGCTGGTCGCAGGCCAGCTGGGTCAGCGCCCAGGACTGGGCCACGCGCATGCATCCGGAGGATCGCGACAAGGTCGTTGAGTTCTGTATCTCGCAGTCGCAGAACGGCGTCGATCACGAGGCCGACTACCGCGCGCTGACCGCCGCCGGCGACTACGTGTGGATTCGCGACGTGGTGCACGTGGTGCGCGACGACAAGGGCGAGGTGGAGGCGCTGATCGGCTTCATGTTCGACATCAGCGAGCGCAAGAAGACCGAGGAGCAACTGCTGACGTTGCAGAAGCAGTTGGAGGAGTACTCCTACAAGGATGGCCTGACCGGCGTGGCCAACCGGCGCATGTTCGATTCGGTACTGGCCAGCGAGTGGGCCAACGCCCAGCGTACCCGTCAGCCGCTGTCGCTGATCCTGCTCGATATCGACCACTTCAAGCAGTACAACGACCATTACGGCCATATTCAGGGTGACGATTGCCTGAAGAACGTGGCCCAGGCGCTCAGCCAGGCGGCGACCCGACCGCGGGATTTCGTCGGCCGCTTCGGCGGCGAGGAGTTCGTGCTGGTGCTGCCCGAGACCGACGAAGCAGCGGCGCGGCATATTGCCGAGCGCTGCCGCCAACTGGTGCGCAGACAACGCATCGCCCATGAGCGCTCCAGCGTGGCGCCCATGCTCACCATCAGCCTGGGTGTCAGCACCATCGTGCCGGGTGCGCATGACCGGCCGCTGGACTTCCTCAATACCGTGGACAAATTGCTGTACAAGGCCAAGCAGCGCGGCCGTGACCGCCTGGAATTGGCCAGCACGGTGTCGCACTCCGACACGGAAAGCAGCGGCGGGTCCCGTGCTTGAGCGATCGTTAATCTCAGCGTAACGATCGCGTCACCTGCTTGATTGATGACTCTCAGGTCACGCTCCTAAGGTTCGCTCCACGACAGCGGAACCTGTGGAGTCATCAATGACAACAACAATATCCCCACCGCCGCAGTGGTCGCGTCGTCGCGCGGAAAAAGCGCGGCGTCTCGATCAGGTGCGTCATCTCGCCGACGGTGTGGTGCTGCCCAGCGACAAGATCGTCGCGGCACTCGAAGCCCTGCTCGCCCCCTGCGACCGTGTGGTGCTGGAGGGCAACAACCAGAAGCAGGCGGACTTCCTCTCGCGCTCGCTGGCCCAGGTCGATCCGGGGCGTCTGCACGATCTGCACATGATCATGCCCAGCGTCAGCCGCGCCGAGCACCTCGATCTGTTCGAACGCGGCATCGCCCGCAAGCTCGACTTCTCCTTCGCCGGCCCGCAGAGCCTGCGCATCGGCCAGCTGCTCGAAGACGGGCAGATGGAAGTCGGCGCCATCCACACCTACATCGAGCTGTACTCGCGCCTGCTGGTCGATCTGATCCCCAATGTCGCGCTGGTCGCCGGCTTCCAGGCCGACCGCCACGGCAACATCTACACCGGCCCGAGCACCGAGGACACCCCGGCGCTGGTCGAGCCCACCGCCTTCAGCGACGGCATCGTGATCTTCCAGGTCAACGAGATCGTCGATGAGCTGCCGCGCGTGGACATCCCGGCGTCGTGGGTCGACTTCGTGGTGGTGGCCGACAAGCCGTTCTACATCGAGCCGCTGTTCACCCGTGACCCGCGCCACATCAAGCCGGTACACGTGCTGATGGCGATGATGGCGATCCGCGGCATCTACGAAAAACACAACGTGCAGTCGCTCAACCACGGCATCGGCTTCAACACCGCGGCCATCGAGCTGATCCTGCCCACCTACGGCGAATCGCTGGGGCTGAAGGGCAAGATCTGCCGCAACTGGACGCTCAACCCGCACCCGACGCTGATCCCGGCGATCGAGACCGGCTGGGTCGAGAGCGTGCACTGCTTCGGCACCGAGCTGGGCATGGAGGACTACATCGCCCAGCGCCCGGACGTGTTCTTCACCGGCCGCGACGGTTCGCTGCGTTCCAACCGCATGATGTGCCAGCTGGCCGGGCAGTACGCGGTCGACCTGTTTATCGGCGCCACCCTGCAGGTGGACGGCGACGGCCATTCCTCCACCGTCACCCGTGGCCGTCTGGCCGGTTTCGGCGGCGCGCCGAACATGGGTCACGACCCGCGCGGCCGCCGCCATGCGACCCCGGCCTGGCTCGACATGACCACCCCGGAGACTCTGCTCGAACGCGGCAAGAAGCTGGTGGTGCAGATGGTCGAGACCTATCAGGAGGGCGGCAAACCGACCTTCGTCGAGCGTCTCGATGCCGTCGATGTGGCGAAGAAGGCCGGCATGCCGCTGGCGCCGGTGATGATCTACGGCGACGACGTCACCCACCTGCTCACCGAGGAAGGCATCGCCTACCTGTACAAGGCGCGCACCCTGGAAGAACGCCAGGCGATGATCGCCGCCGTGGCCGGGGTCACCGCCATCGGCCTGCGGCATAACCCGAAAGACACCGAGCGCATGCGCCGCGAAGGGCTGATCGCCCTGCCCGAAGACCTCGGCATCCGCCGCGCCGATGCCAGTCGCGAACTGCTCGCGGCCAAGAGCATCGCCGAACTGGTCGACTGGTCCGGCGGCCTGTACAACCCGCCCGCCAAATTCAGGAGCTGGTGATGAGTGCACTCACTGCAATTCAGCCGCAGCTCTCGCTCAGCGACTGGCTGGCCGATTTAGCCGTCGACGCGCTGATCGACGAGGCCGACCTGTCGCCCAAGCCGGGGCTGGTCGACCGCCGTGGCAGCGGCGCGCACAGCGACTTGCACCTGGGCCTGATGCATTCCTCGGCGCTGAGTCTGTGGCCGAGTTTTCGCGCCATGGCCGAGGCGGCGCAGCAGCGCGGTGAGATCGACCAGCACCTGCGTGAAGACGTGGGCCGTATCGGCCGCGACGGCGAAGCGGAGATGCTGCGCGTTACCGGCGGGGTCAACACCCATCGCGGGGCGATCTGGGCGCTGGGCCTGCTCAGCAGCGCGGCCGCGCTCGACGTCGGCGCGCTGGAACCGGCGCAGGTGGCTCTGCGCGCCGCGCGTCTGGCCCTGCTCAACGACCGCGCCGCGCCAGCCACCGGCGACAGCCACGGCGCGCAGGTGTGCCGCCTGTATGGCGTGCATGGCGCTCGTGAAGAAGCGCAGCTGGGTTTCCCTGCCGTTATCCAGCAGGGCCTGCCGCAGCTGCTGCGCAGCCGGGCGGCCGGGGCCGGGGAGCAGAACGCCCGCCTCGACGCGCTGCTGGCGATCATGACCCAGCTGGCCGACACCTGCGTGCTCTACCGCGCCGGCATGGCCGGGCTGAGCCGCATGCAGAGCGGCGCCCGCGCAGTGCTCGCCGCGGGTGGTTGCGCCAGCCTCGACGGCCGCCGCCACTTGCGCGAACTGGAACGCGACATGCTGCAGCTGCGCGCCTCGCCAGGCGGCGCTGCCGATCTGCTCGCCGCCACCCTGTTCCTCGACCGCCTGCAGCAAGGGCTGCCGGCGCCGCTTGGGAGTCTCTGAGATGCAAACCCTGTCTTTCCAATTTCCCGCCGGGCAACCGGCAAGCGGCCGCGCGCAGGTTGGCTGCGTCGGTTCCGGTGACCTCGAAGTGCTGCTCGAACCCGGCCAGGCCGGCACCCTCAGCATCGAGGTGGTGACCTCGGTAAACGGCAGCGCGCCGCGCTGGCAGCAGCTGTTCGAACGCATGTTCCGCGAACAGCAGCTGCCCGCGCTGAACATCGCCATCCACGATTTCGGCGCCACCCCCGGCGTGGTGCGCCTGCGCCTGGAACAAGGCCTGGAGGAACTGAGCCATGGCTGAACAGAACATCGCGCGCCTGCTGGCGCAACGCAGCTTCACCGAACTCGGCGCCCGCCAGCGTGCCCGCGCCCTGCTCGACGACGGCAGCTTCCGCGAGCTGCTCGACCCCTTCGCCAAGCTGATGTCGCCGTGGCTGCCCAGGCAGGGCATCGTGCCGCAGGCCGATGACGGTGTGGTGGTGGCCAAGGGCACCCTCGACGGTCAGCCGGCGCTGGTGATCGCCATCGAAGGCGCCTTCCAGGGCGGCAGCCTCGGCGAAGTGGGCGGCGCGAAGATCGCCGGCAGCCTGGAGCTGGCCGCCGAGGACAACCGCAACGGCATCCCGACCCGCGGCGTGCTGCTGCTGGAAACCGGCGGCGTGCGCCTGCAGGAGGCCAACCTCGGCCTGGCGGCCATCGCCGAAGTTCAGGCGGCGATCGTCGAGCTGCGCCAGTACCAGCCGGTGATCGGTCTGGTCGCCGGCCCGGTCGGCTGCTTCGGCGGCATGTCCATCGCCGCCGGGCTGTGCAGCTACCTGCTGGTGACCCGCGAGGCGCGTCTGGGCCTCAACGGCCCGCAGGTGATCGAGCAGGAAGCCGGGCTGGACGAATACGACTCGCGTGACCGTCCGTTCATCTGGAGCCTCACCGGTGGCGAGCAGCGTTACGCCAGCGGTCTGGTCGATGGGTATGTCGGCGACGATGTGGCGGCCATCCGTGCAGAGCTGCTGGCGCTGTTCGCCTGTGGCAAACCCGAGCAGGAGCGCAGCCGTCGCCACGCCTGGTTCCTGCAGCGTCTGCAGGCGGTCGACACTCAGGTTCAGGCCGATGCCGCTGCCGTGCGCAACACTTATCAGGGAGCACAAGCATGAGTACTGCACAGCAACCACGCGGCCTAAACTGGTTCCACGCGCTGGCCGGCGCTGCGCAGCCGCTGGCCGGTCTACCGGCCTCGCTGCGGGTCGCCGATGGCGAGCTGGCCGGCCAGGCGGTGCGCTATCTGACGGTGATCGCCGATGCCAACAACCCCTTCCCGCGGGCACGCAATGGCGAAGTCGGCCTGCTCGAAGGCTGGGGCCTGGCGCAGGCGGTGGATGAGGCCATTGAGGCCGACCGCGACAGCCCGCACAAGCGCGCCCTGATCGCCATCGTCGACGTGCCGAGCCAGGCCTACGGCCGTCGCGAGGAAGCCTACGGCATTCATCAGGCGCTGGCCGGTGCGGTGGACGCCTATGCCCGTGCCCGTCTGGCCGGGCATGCAGTGATCGGCCTGCTGGTGGGCAAGGCCATGTCCGGCGCCTTCCTCGCCCACGGTTATCAGGCCAACCGCCTGCTCGCCCTGCGCGACAGCGGCGTGCTGGTGCATGCCATGGGCAAGGCCGCAGCCGCGCGGATCACCCTGCGCAGCGTCGACGAGCTGGAGGCACTGGCCGCCGACGTGCCGCCGATGGCCTACGACCTCGACAGCTACGCCTCGCTCGGCCTGCTCGCGGATGTACTCGACGTGCAACAGGCCGACGCGCCGACGGCGGCCGATGTGCAGCAGGTAGAGAGCGCCCTGAGCCAGGCCCTGAGCGATATCGCCGGCAGCCCGCGCGATCTGCGCAATCGCCTGGGCGCCGTCAATCGCGCGGCGTCCTCGCAGGTGCGCGAACTGCTGCGCGCGCAGTGGTGAACAGGGCGCGCACGTCACCGTAGGGTGCGCCTTGCGCACCAGAGCGTTCTTCGATACCCCGGCGCGCATGGCGCACCCTACAGAGGAAGCAGCGATGCACCTGACACCCCGCCCACATGATCTGCTCTGGGGCCTGCGCCCCGAGCACCTGCCGCAGGAGGCGCCGGCCTGGGCTCGCGCCGCCTTGGGCGGGCATGTGCCGGTGGTGGTGCGGCGGGCGCCGGCCGAGCCCGGCTGGGTGGCGGTCGGCGTGCGCGGTGTTGCGCGTGAACAGCGCTACGCCTCCTGGATGCCGTTGAGTGAGATCAGCCGGTTGTGTAGCCCGCAGCAGCTGGCGCAGCAGCGCGGCTGGCTGCAGCACGCCGAGCAACCGTGGCCGGCGCTGCGGGCACTGACGCAGGTGGCGCCGCAGCTGGATGCACTGGGGTTGAGCTGGGGCATCACCGGCAGCCTCGGCTTCGAGCTGGCCAGTGGCATCGCCGCTGCGCATGCGCAGAGCGATCTCGACCTGACCCTGCGCGCGCCGCAGGCACTCGACCGCGCCTGGGCGCGCAGCCTGTGTGCCGTGCTGGATGCGGCGCCGGGGCGTATCGACCTGCAACTGGAAACCCCGCACGGCGCCGTGGCGCTGCGCGAATGGGCCGGCGGCGCCACGCGCGTGCTGCTCAAGACACAACAGGGCCCGCTGCTGGTCAGCGATCCCTGGCACGCCCTGCAGGTGGCCGCATGAGCAGTCTGTGGGCTTTCCCCGGTCAGGGCGCGCAGCAGCCCGGCATGCTGCACGCCTTGCCGCAGGCGGCAGTGGTGCAGGGCTGTATCGAGCAGGCCAGCGCCGCCCTGGGCGAGGACGTGCGCTTGCTCGACTCGGCCGAGGCGCTGCAGGGCACCCGCGCGGTGCAGCTGTGCCTGCTGATTGCCGGCGTGGCCTCCGCGCGTTTACTGAACGAGCGTGGCCATCGCCCGGACTACGTCGCTGGGCTATCCATCGGTGCCTACGCCGCCGCCGTGACGGCCGGGGCGCTGGACTTTGCCGACGCCGTGCGCCTGGTCGCCCTGCGTGGCGAGCTGATGCAGCGCGCCTACCCCGAGGGCTACGGCATGACCGCGATCCTCGGGCTGGATCAGACCAGCGTCGAGCAACTGCTGGGCGAGGCCGAGGGGCCGGTGTACCTGGCCAATATCAATGCCGCCAATCAACTGGTGATTGCCGGCAGCGACGCCGCCATGGCCGCGCTGGCCGGGCGAGCCCGCGTACTCGGTGCCGGCGCGGCCAGGCGCCTGGCCATGAGCGTGCCGTCGCACTGTGAACTGCTGGCCGCGCCGGCTGCCGAGCTGGCGGCGGCCTTTGCCGGGGTCGAGGTGCGCGCGCCACAGGTGCGCTACCTGAGCAGCAGCTCGGCGCGGCTGATCCGTGATCCGCAGATATTGCGCGACGATCTGGCTGTCAACATGAGTCGCGTCGTCGACTGGCAGGCGACGTTGGTCACTGCTTACGAGCGCGGTGTACGTCTGCATCTGGAACTACCGCCAGGTGCCGTGCTGACCGGGCTGGCCCGGCGTGTATTCGATCCTGGCCAGGCGGTCGCCTTCGAGGGCGCCCGTCTGGATACACTCGACGCCATGTTGCGTCAGGAGGTAAGCCTCGACCGCTGAGCCGTAGCGTTTACCGAAGCACAAGAACAACAACTTCGATACGTAAGACGAGGACAACAACAATGATCATCTACGGTGTCGCCTTTCTGGCGTTCTGCACCCTGGCAGGTATCTTCATCGGTTCACTGCTGGGACAACTCATCGGCGTGCCCGCCAATGTCGGCGGTGTCGGCATCGCCATGCTGCTGCTTATCTTCCTGGGCAGTTACCTGAAAAAACGCGGCCTGTTCGTCGGCAAGTCGGAGCAGGGCGTGGAGTTCTGGAGCGCCATCTACATCCCCATCGTGGTTGCCATGGCGGCTCAGCAAAACGTCTACGGTGCCCTCAGTGGCGGGCCGATGGCGATCATCGCCGGGATTGCTGCCGTGGTAGCCGGCTTCGCCCTGGTGCCGGTGCTCAGCCGGGTCGGGCAAAAGAAGCCTGAAGCCGATGTCACGTCCTCTCTGACCAAAGCGCCACGGTGATCGCCATGTACGAATCTCTGCTCAAGGTAGTCACCAGCTACAGCCTGCTCAGCGGCTTCGCCATCATCGGCATCACCATGTGGGTGTCGTACTGGATCTCCGACAAGTTCACCAAAGGCCGCCTGCACGGCTCGGCCATCGCCATCCTCCTCGGCCTGCTGCTGTCCTATATCGGCGGCGTCTACACGGGTGGGCAGAAAGGCCTGGTGGACATTCCCCTGTTCGCCGGGATAGGTCTGCTCGGTGGCGCCATGTTGCGCGACTTCGCCATCGTTGCCACCGGCTTTGGGGTGAGTGTCGAAGAACTCAAACGCGCGGGTTTCGCCGGGGTGCTGGCGCTGTTCGTCGGCGTGCTGGCGTCTTTTGTCGCCGGTGTCGCGGTGGCCATGGCGTTCGGCTACACCGATGTGGTCAGCCTGACCACCATCGGCACCGGCGCGGTGACCTACATCGTCGGCCCGGTGACCGGTGCGGCGCTGGGCGCCAGCTCCGATGTGATGGCGCTGTCGATTGCCGCCGGGTTGATCAAGGCGATCCTGGTGATGGTCGCCACGCCCTTTGTCGCGCCCTATATCGGCCTGGACAATCCGCGCAGCGCGGTAATCTTCGGTGGCCTGATGGGCACCTCGAGCGGTGTCGCCGGTGGCCTGGCGGCGACCGATCCGAAGCTGGTGCCGTATGGCTGTCTGACGGCGGCTTTCTATACCGCACTGGGCTGTTTGCTCGGCCCATCGTTGCTCTACTTTCTGATGCGTGGCCTTCTGGGCTGACTCTTCGCCCGCCCTTGTGGCGGGCTTTTTCACTGCCCGTGTCCGCGACCATGTAGAAGCCCGCTTGCGGGCGATGCTTTTGCTCTGATCGCAGGCAAGCCGGCTCCTACACTTGCCGCATCTGGACAGGCACGTTCATTCGCGATGCCTCTACTCCTGCCGGCTATACATCCGGCATTCGGCGAGCAACGCCAGTAGATTCGGATCGCGCTCCTTGGCCTTGAGAAACACCACGCCGATATGCTGTTGCAGGTGGTATTTGGCCTGCAGCGGAATCAACTTCACCCGATTCTCGTACACCGCTGCCACGCGCCCTGGCAGCAGTGCGTAGCCGACCCCGGAACTGACCATGCTGAGCAGGGTGAAGATGTCTTTGACCTGCATCGCCACCTGCGGCTCGAACCCGGCCTGCTGGAATACCCGTTCGCCATCGCGGAAGGTGGCGTAGCCCTGGGTGAGGGTGATGAAGGTATCGTTGCGCAGGTCGGCAAGATCCACTTCGGCCTGTCCGGCGAAGGGCGAGTCGTTGGGCGCGGCCAGGAAGATGTCGTCGGAAAACAGCGCCAGTTGTTCGCAATCCGGGTCAACGCTGCCATCGTCGAGAGCAATGAGGATGGCGTCCAGCTCCATGTTCTTCAGCTTGTACAACAGGTCGACATTGGAGCCGAGCACCAGGTCGATGTTCAGCTCGCTACGGCGCAGCTTCAGGCCCATGATCAGTTGCGGCACGGTCTTCACCGTCAGCGAGTAGAGCGCACCGAGCTTGAAGCGCTCGGCACCGAAGCCGGCGGCCTCGCGGGTCAGGCGCACCATCTCCTGAGCGTCCTGAATCAGCTTCTGCGCCTTTTCTTCCAGCCGGTAGGCACTCTCCAGCGGAATCAGGTTGCGCCCCTCGTGCTTGAACAGCGGGCAGCGCAAGGCGCTTTCCAGCGAGTGGATGGCGCGGTGCACGCTGACGTTGCTGGTCTGCAGTTCGCTGGCCGCACGGGCCAGGTTGCCGCTGCGCATGAAGGCGAGAAATACCTCCAGCTTCTTCAGGGTGAGTTCTTCGTCGATCAGCATCGGGAGGGCACGGCCTGTTCGGAGCGATGGCCGATTGTGCCGTATCTGCAGCAGAAGTGCAGGGCAGAGGAGCCCCCGCCGCGCAGACAGGGGCGGGAGGCCTTATTCGGGCAGCTGGCAGCCTTTCTGACGCAGGGATTCGATGACCCAACTGCGGTCGTTCTGGCCGGCGGCGATGCGCTCCAGCTGAGCGATTTCCGCACGGTTCTTGGCGTCGGCGCGTTCGAATACCCCGGCCACTTCGTCGTAGGGCACGCACAGCAGACCGTCATCGTCGCCGATGACCAGGTCACCCGGATTGATGACCATGCCGTCGATGGCGATCGGTACGTTGATTTCACCCGGGCCGTCCTTGTACGGACCGCGGTGGGTGATGCCGGCGGCGAACATCGGGAAGTCACCGGCGCGGATCGCGCCGGCGTCACGGATGGCGCCGTTGATGACGATGCCGGCTACGCCGCGCTTGGCCGCGTAGGCCACCATCATTTCGCCGATCAGGGCGTTGCTCAGGTCGCCGCCGGCGTCCACCACCACCACGTCGCCGGGCTCGGCGATGTCCAGCGCGTAGTGCAGCATCAGGTTGTCACCCGGACGGGCCTTGACCGTCAGGGCCGGGCCGGCGAGGACGCCGCCACCGTGCATCGGGCGCAGGCGCGAGCCGCCGGCGGTCATCCGGTTCATCGAGTCGCTGACGCAGGCGACGGGGACGGAGCGATAGCGCTCGACCCATTCGGCACTCACCTTGCGGCCGGCAGACAGGACCCTGAATCCGATGGACATGATTGATACCTCGTGTGGATTGTTTTTTGGGTTTTATGAAACTCCATTTCATAAATATCATCCGAAGACGATAGCGCACAACTGTCTGTCAGCTACAAGCACACTTTTACCGACGATCAGCCCTTCAATAGCTCGGGCTCGTCAGGGGTTACGCTCAGGGTTAGCCGTTTGTCCAGCACGAAATGGATTTTATTGAAATGGCATTTCTTTATGGTAGGCTGATTTCGTCGTCGCCGGGCTGCCTCCCGCAAGCAGACGAACCAACAAGAACAAGGTACGCACCATGAATCGAAGCATCCTGGTCACAGGTCCGGCGT